>JAFUXG010000035.1 GCA_017470935.1 Lachnospiraceae bacterium | reverse complement strand
GATGAAGCACCTGAAAGCAGGTGTTGATAATAATAAGGAGAAGCTTAGTAAATCTGAATTATTCTCTGGGATGAGAAGGGATGACCATTTGAATCCTACATATACCATATGGTTTTATTATGGCACAGAGCCATATGACGGACCAAAGTCATTATCAGATATGATGAATTTCCCTGAGGATGATAAGTTCAGAAGGTATTTCTCAGATTACAAGCTTAATGTAATATGCCTTAATGATATTAACGATATGAGTGTGTTTCATACGGAGTTAAGGCAATTGTTTAAGCTAATGAAATGCAGAGATAGCAGTAAAGCTATGAGGCAGCTGCTTGAGAATGACACAGATTATAATAGTGTAAAAGAGGAGACTTTATATACGATGTCAGTCGTGGCATCAACCCCCAGGCTATGGGAGGAACGTGAGAAGTATATTAATGGTGATGAGAGAGAGGTGAATTACAATATGTGTTTGGCGTTTGATCAGATTGAGGCTGAAGAGAGAGAAAAAGGAAGACAGCAAGGACGACAAGAAGGCAGACAAGAAGGTGAAAATCTACTTGCAGCATTAATTAATAAGCTGCTTTCTGTTGGAAGGGATAAGGATATCCCAAGAGTAACAACAGATATTCCGTTTAGGGAGAGCTTGTATATTCAATATGGTTTGAAAAAACCGGTATAGAAATCACAAAGTTTTTTAACAGTATTTAAAATGTTACTTGTAGAAGCCATGTATGAGGTACCATCAATAAGGAACAGCATACATGGTTTTCTTTTTGCATTTTTTATGGAACTTTGGTATAATAGCTAAGATTATACATTTTTGTCTGACAAGACGACTACAATATCGTTACTATATTGATGCCCATGTGATATAATGAGCAAAGGTGTTTTTCTCGTGCTTGCACGAAAGAAAAACACTTTTTCGAATGCCTACAGGTCGACGTCAGGCGACATGATGGATAACAGGCATAGATGCGTCTAAGATGGCAATAATTAAGGTAACGATAATTAAAGCAGGACATATATATGGAACAACCGATATTGAACGGATTAATACAATATAATACAGAGGGCTCCTATCCCTGGCATATGCCGGGACATAAGAGGAGACTTAATACCATTTTTCCTGACATGGTGGATAACCCATTTTCTATTGATGTGACGGAGGTTGGGGAGCTTGACGAGCTGCATGACCCTAAGGGGGTCATACTTCGTGCGCAGCAGCGGGCGGCTGAGGTGTACGGCTCCGATAAGAGCTATTATCTTGTGAATGGCGCCACCTGCGGCATTATGGCGGCCATATCCACGGTGTGCGACCATGGGGACACCATCATCATTTCCAGGAACTGCCACAAGTCGGTGTATAGTGCCATCCGGCTACTTGGCCTCAAGGCAGTGTATATGATGCCGGAGTGGAATGATGACCTGTGCATGTTTGGCGGCGTGTCACCTGATCTGGTGAAGAAGGCCCTTAAGGAGCATCCCCATGCAAAGGCGGTGCTCATCGTATCACCCACCTATGAGGGAGTGGTTGCTGATGTGGAGAGGATTGCAAAGCTTGTTCATAAGGAAAAGCTGCCGCTTATTGTGGATGAGGCTCACGGCGCACATTTTGAATTCATGTCTAATGTAAATGAAACCATATCCTCCACTAATTACAAGAATGTACCCCGGCCGGCAATACGGCTTGGAGCGGATATAGTGGTGGAAAGTCTTCATAAGACCCTGCCTGCCATGACCCAGTGTGCCATACTTCATATGAAGAAGGGCTTTGTAAATGAGAAGCGGCTTGACGAATATGTGTCGCTGTATCAGAG
This sequence comes from Lachnospiraceae bacterium, assembly GCA_017470935.1. GTDB lineage: Bacteria > Bacillota > Clostridia > Lachnospirales > Lachnospiraceae > CAG-590. The sequence goes on along the minus strand of JAFUXG010000035.1, from coordinate 78,648 downwards.
CACATCCCCCTCCTATGTGTTTATGGCAACAATGGAGGCATGTATTGAGAAGATGGATTTTGAGAGGGACGGTGGATTTATAGTATTCAAGCAGCTTGTTATGGAATACAGGAAAAGGTTCGGGGAGCTTGACCACATCCATCTTGTAAATGGAGATGATTTCAAGGAATATAGCAATAGTGATTATGATTATTCCAGACTGGTGTTCTCAGTCAAAAGCTGCGGAATAGAGACAGAGGAAGGAACCGTCAGGGTTACCGGCCAGATGCTTTCTGAAATGCTAGAGAAGGAATACGGCCAGGTGATGGAGATGGCAGGAGACAATTATGTGGTTGCCATTGCCACCATAGCGGATACAAAGGAAGCCTTTGAAGCCTTGTATCTTGCCATGGAAACTATTGATAAACAGTTAATGGAATTAGAGGTGGAAGCCGATACATTAATATATGAGACTCCTCCCGAAAAGAGGATGGAGATATATGATGCCAAATCCCGAATGGAGATCAGAGTTCCCATTGATGATGCTGTTGGCAGAGTGAGCAGCGATTTTATCTACATTTATCCTCCGGGAATACCTATTGTGACACCGGGAGAGATTCTTTCAAGGGATATAATAAGGGGGATCAGAAGGGCATTGGAGCAAGGCAGGAATATCAAGGGAGTGGAAACGGAAGGACCGGGTAAAGGCTATGTGTATGTTGTAAAGGAAGCAAGGAACGGATGGCTTCCAAGGAGAAAGAAGAGGATTTGAGATATGGAAGGAATTTTCATTACTATAGAGGGTCCGGATGGGGCTGGGAAGTCGACACAGATTGAGCTCCTTAAGGAGTACCTTGAGAAGAAGGGCTACGACAGCGTTGTTACAAGGGAGCCCGGTGGTACTAAGATCAGCGAGGCAATTCGGGAGATTATACTTAATCCGGAGTATATGGAAATGAGTTATATGACGGAGCTGCTTCTCTATGCGGCGGCCAGAGCACAGCTTGTGAATCAGATAATAAGACCTGCACTGGAGGAGGGCAAGGCTGTTATATGCGATAGATTTGTGGAGTCATCAGCAGTGTATCAGGGGATCGGCAGAGGCCTTGGTGTTGCCACCGTGTATGAGGTGAACAACTATGCGTTAGGAGAGGTCAAGCCAAAGCTCACCATCTTCATGGACCTTGACGCTGAGGACGGCCTTAAGAGAAAGAAGCAGCAGGCCACCCTTGACCGTATGGAGCAGGAGGATATTGAGTTTCATAGGAGAGTCGTAGAAGGGTACAGGAAGCTGGCGGAGCTTTATCCCGAGAGGATAGTTCCAATTGATGCCACCCTTGCAGTGGAGGAGATACATAGTAAGATTATTGATGAGGTTGAGAAGAGATTCTTCTGAGAAGACATTAATATGTAACGGCTGCTTGATGACCTTTTACTTATTATAGGTCGTCGGGAGATTAGTTACAGATGGAACAGAGAGAAAATGACAGGATAGTTACGGATAGAGCAGGGAGAAGAATTAGAGGATAGCTTCAGATAGAACAGGGAGAAGAATTAGAGGATAGCTTCAGATAGAACAGAAAAGAAAATGAGAGAAAAGAAGGAGAGATGATTATGGATATGAGAATCAACCAGCTGACACCCCAGGCTCCTGTGGAGACACAGACACAGGCACCAAAGGGTGATGACAGCTTTAGATTTACCCTGGTAAGTCATATTGAAAATAGCGAACTTAAAGAAAAGCTCTCCAACCTTATGAAGGATATTGAGGAGCAGGGAAGTAAGATCGCAAAGCACATGGACATTAAGGACATGAAGAGATACCGCACTCTTGTTAAGGAGTTCATGAATGAGGTTACTGCCAACTCCCATGAGTTTTCAAGGGAGAACTTCTTGGACAGGCGGGGCAGGCACCGTGTGTACGGCATCGTGAAGGAGGTTGACAAGTCTCTGGATGACCTGGCACAGGAGCTTCTTAAGGATGAGAAGGATAATCTTGCAATTCTTGGAAAGATTGATGACATCAGGGGAATGCTCATGGATATATCCACCTGATAAGGAAAGCTTAGAGAAGGAAAGATACAGAGAGGATGAGGTGTATGGCGAATTATAGTGATATTATAGGACATGAGGATATAGTCAGGCATTTTAAGAACAGCATAGAGCTTGGCAAGGTATCACATGCTTATATATTAAATGGGGAAAAGGGTTCAGGTAAGAGAACGATGGCAGCAGTGGTTGCCAAGTCGCTGCAGTGTGAGGAGGGCGGTCCCGATCCGTGTGGAAAGTGCCGCTCCTGTCTTCAGGCAGAGTCTAATAACCAGCCTGATATTATATGGGTGAAGCACGAGAAGCCTAACCTTATTACGGTGGATGAGATCAGGGAGCAGGTAGTAAATGATGTGGATCTCAAGCCATACAGCAGCAGGTATAAGATCTATGTCATACCGGATTCACAGCTTATGAATCCTCAGGCTCAGAATGCTCTTCTTAAGACATTGGAGGAGCCGCCGGAGTATGCTATCATTTTGCTGCTTGCCAATGGTATCGGTAAGTTCCTTCCTACAGTGTTAAGCCGATGTATAATACTTAATTTCAAGCCTGTGGAGCCACTTCACGTGGTTGAATATCTAACTAACCAGTTAAATGTTGACCAGAGGAAGGCAAGATTCTGCACCGATTTTGCCCAGGGTAATCTGGGAAAGGCAATAAGACTTGCCATATCACCGGAATACAACGAGCTTCTTGAGGACAGTGTGCGGATTCTTCGAAGAATTCAGGATATGGAGATGGAGGATGTTATAGCCGCTGTCAAGAATCTCGGAAAGTACAAGCTTGATGTGACGGACTACATGGATATTATGACCATGTGGTTTAGGGATATATTGATGGTGAAGATATCCAACTCCCCTAACAAGCTGCTTTTCAAGGACGAGTATTCTGTGTTAAAGAAGCAGGCCAGCATGATGTCCTATGAGGGTGTTGAGGAGGTTATCAGGGCGCTCAATAAGGTTAAGGTGAGATTAGAGGCTAATGTTAATTTTGATATAGCAATGGAGCTTTTGATGCTGACCATTAAGGATAATATGAGATAGAGACTAATGATCTGACAGCTGCTATAGGAGGATTATTACAGTAAGCTTCATTAATTTGGCACTTGCAAATTACAGGCTCATTACTTATAATTTATAAGCATGGTGTTCAATAATATGATGAGGATATGTTAACAGCTGTTTGCAGGCATGTTACATACTAAGTCAATAGACGATATATAATAATCGTATGATACGAGGAGACATGAATATGTTAACGACTGCATGCAGGAGTGTTACATATTCAGTCATCCGACAGATAATAATATCTGACAATCATACAAATACGAGGAGACAGCATAATGACAGAGGTTATAGGAATAAGATTTAGGCAGAACGGAAGGATATATTTCTTTGCGCCTAAGGATATTGAGATAGAGGTAGGAGATGCTGCCATCGTGGAGACCATCCGCGGTGTGGAGTATGGCAAGGTGGTTCTCGGAAGGCGGGAGATTGACGAGAGCAGCATGACCAGTGAGCTAAAGCCGGTGATACGTAAGGCTACGCCGGAGGATGATAAGCAGTATGAGAATAATAAGGAGAAATGCAAGAAGGCATTTGACATCTGCAAGGAAAAGATTGCAGCCAGAGGCCTGGAAATGAAGCTCATAGATGTGGAATATACATTTGATAACAATAAGGTGTTATTCTATTTTACTGCAGATGGAAGAGTGGATTTCAGAGAGCTTGTTAAGGACCTTGCGGCAGTGTTCCGTACAAGGATTGAGCTTCGCCAGATCGGTGTCAGGGATGAGACTAAGATTCTTGGCGGAATCGGTATATGTGGCAGAGAGCTCTGCTGCAATAAGCATTTATCGGACTTTGTACCTGTGTCTATCAAGATGGCAAAGGAGCAGAATCTTTCCCTTAATCCAACAAAGATTTCAGGAGTATGTGGAAGGCTTATGTGCTGCCTCAAGAATGAACAGGAGACCTATGAGTACCTTAATGACAGACTTCCGAGTGTAGGAGATCGCGTTAAGACAATAGACGGACTTCGTGGTGAGGTTAGCAGCGTCAGCGTCATCCGTCAGAAGGTAAAGGTTATTGTTGATCTGCCTGATGATGAGAAGGAGATCCGGGAGTATCACGCGGAGGAGCTTAAGTTCAAGCCTAAGAAGAAGCGCAACAATGAGAAGGTGGATGCTGAGCTTAAGGCGTTAGAGGCATTGGAGAAGAAGGAAAGCGGCTCAAGGATAGATTAGATTCATTTGGATATCCGTGAATTGTGACAGAGCCTTTGAACATAAGTAAATATAAATTGTTTTTGACAAGGAAAGTATTATCGATCGTGCATTTAATAAATAATAAGAAGCAGGATATAATAATGGGTAATTATCATATACATGAGGATGAGAGAATAGACGATCTGCAATGTAAAGGATATCAACTGATACAGAAGCCTCAGGGCTTCTGTTTTGGTGTGGACGCAGTATTACTCTCTGATTTTGTAAGGGTTAAGCCGGGACAGAGGGTGCTTGATCTTTGTACTGGCAGCGGCGTTATTCCCATTCTTCTTGCCGCAAAAACAGAGGGTGAACATTTTACGGGTCTGGAGCTGCAGCAGGAGTATGCCGATATGGCAGGCAGAAGTGTGGCTCTTAACCAATTGGAGAATAGAATAGATATTGTCTGTGGTGACGTAAAGGATGGAAAGGAGCTGTTTGAACCGGCTTCTTTTTCTGTTGTTACAGTTAATCCGCCCTACATGACAGATAACCATGGACTGAAGAACATATATGAGCCGAAGACCATAGCAAGGCATGAGGTGGCGCTCTGCTTAGAGGACGTAATAGCCTTAGCCAGCTATGTGCTTCCGGAAAGCGGCAGCTTTTTTATGATACACAAGCCCTTTCGCCTTGCAGAGATATTTGATGTAATGAAGAGGTACCACATTGAGCCCAAGCGGATGCGGCTCATCCATCCTTATATCAACAAGGAGCCCACCATGGTGATGATACAGGGAACTAAGGGTGGCCGTCAGAGGATTACCATAGAGCCGCCTCTTGTCATTTACAGTGAGCCTAATGTGTATTCGGATGAGATCCACGAGATCTACGGAAAGTAAGGAAATTGCAAAATAGGGAGGGAAGAATATGCCCGGAATGTTATATATATGTGCCACGCCCATAGGGAATCTGGAGGATATTACGCTGCGTACGCTCCGTGTCCTCAAGGAGGCAGATCTGATTGCGGCGGAGGATACAAGGAATAGCATAAAGCTTCTGAATCATTTTGACATAAAGACACCTATGACCAGCTATCACGAGTACAATAAGTACGATAAGGCGAAGGTTCTGGTGGAGAAAATGCTGGCAGGGCAGAATGTAGCTGTGATCACGGATGCAGGTACTCCTGCCATCTCCGACCCTGGAGAGGAGCTGGTGAAGCAGTGCCATGAGGCAGGGATTCAGGTTACATCCCTTCCGGGGCCATCTGCATTTGTAACGGCACTTACCATATCAGGAAGGGAGACAAGGCGGTTCTGTTTTGAAGCATTTCTGCCAAATGAGAAAAGTGATAAGAAGGAAAGGCGGGCGATTCTTGAAGAGCTGTCTAAGGAGACGCGGACAATAATACTATATGAGGCACCCCACAGATTAATAAAAACCCTGGAGGAGCTTAGCGAGGTGCTGGGGAACAGAAGGATTTCGCTTTGCCGGGAGCTTACGAAAAAGCATGAGGAGAATTTCAGGACAACTATTGAAGAGGCTCTTGAATATTATAAGGAAAATGAACCCAGAGGGGAATATGTGCTGGTGATACAAGGATTGTCCAGGGAGGAGCTTAAGGAGGAAGAGCTTAAGGAGCTTCTTGACATGACAATAAAGGAGCATGTATCATATTACATGGAGCAGCAGGGACTTGATAAGAAGGAAGCCATGAAGCATGCCGCGAAGGATAGAGGCATAGGGAAGAGAGAGGTATACCAGGCGTTGCTTGAGCAGTAGCATGTCTCAATAGCTTTGGTTTGTATGTGCATAGCTTATAAGCATTTTACCAGCTGCAGCAAATGATCCGCCAAAAACAAAGGTACATTAAGAAGCTTTCCGTCAAAGGACAGGTTTTTTTGGGAGAACCTTATCATGTACTTTGTGTTGTCGGAATATTTTTCTTCATACTTTTTGATGCTGTTTTTCTTGACACTGTTTCCTGCCTTGACCTCTATTGGAAGGATATCATTTTCAATCTGGATAATGAAATCAACTTCATTTTTTGTGTCCTTCCAATAGCGTGGAGTCATATCTAGATTTGTAAGTAGGCTTTGTAAAATATAATTTTCTGTGAGAGCCCCCTTGAATTCTGTAAATAGGCGGTCTTCCTCTATAACGGCAGAGGTGGAGAGCCTTGACTTTCTTCGCAAAAGTCCCACGTCATTCATGTAAATCTTGAATGCAGACAGATCATCATAGGCAGTTATGGGTAGACCCGGTTTGCTGATGGCATATATCTTGTTCAATATATCAGCATTTACAATCCAGTTAAGTGCATTTTCGTATTCTCTTGCCCGGGCGCCCTCTTTAACGACACTATATAGGAATTTCTTATTTTCCCTTGCTAATTGTGAGGGTATGGAATCCCAGATAAGCTTGAGCTTAGGAGCTTCAAATGAGTCAGTATGTTTTCCGAAGTCGTGTTCATATGAGAGCAGTATTTCATCTAATATGGTATCTACCTCGTTGGAGTTTTTTTCTTCGCTCCATTCCTTTACAGCCTCAGGCATACCGCCCACAACATAATACATTTTAAGCTTTTCCATAAGGGGTTTTCCAAATACATCAGGTATTGGTGCAATCTCAGATATTGAGTCCATGTATGCTAACAGGTTGTCATCTCCACATGCCATAAGAAACTCTGAAAATGTCATGGGATACATTTCAAGAAAGTTGACCTTTCCTACAGGAAAACCATCAGAAAGGTGAAGTCCAAGTAAGGAACCGGCGGCAGCCACATGGTATTCGGGTCTGTTCTCGCAGAAATATTTCAGACAGTTAAGTGCTGCACCAGACGTCTGAATCTCATCGATTATCAATAACGTGTCAGTTGTAATTTGATGGCCTGATGCCATGGATATCATGTCAACGAGTCTGTCAATATCCTTTGTAGATTCAAATAATTGAACGTAGTTTTCTTCCTGATCAAGATTGATGTAAATATAACCATTCTTATATGTTTTTCCGAATTCCTTCAGAATCCACGTCTTCCCAACCTGCCGGGCTCCGCGCAGGATGAGAGGCTTACGTCTTTTGGATGTTTTCCAGGCTTCAAGATCATTTAATATATATCGTTTCATAGAAGGCATCCTCCTTAAAATACATAACTACTTTACTCATTATATCACGTCTACAAATAAAAATACACATATTTTCTGGAAATCATGTGATTATAATCACGAAAATTCCAGAATAAATGTGTGAAATGTGAATGTGAATAAAATATTTGTTGTGAAAATATTTTGCTTTTTGTATAATTAAGGTAATTATAGCACGACAGACGCATGCTAGGATATTGGAAATGTAGAATGAAGCATTGGAAGACTATAACAATTATTTTATAGTAAAATACCGTTTGGGAAAGAGAACAGGTGGAGCATATGAACAGGATAAGGCGTGTTAAAAAGGCTACAGTGATGTGTATTAGTTTTATGGTGATGATATGTATGGGAATGCTGTTATATGGACATGTGGTTTCATATGCAGAAGAGTCTGCGGATGGTACACTCAGTCAGGATGGGCTTTGGTATTATCAGGTGCTTGATGAGACGGCAAAAACAGCTATGATCGTCAGTATGAACAGAACAGTGAAAATTCCTGTGACAGGAGGTGTCAATGAAAGAACCTTAACTATTCCGGCGATAGTAGATGGTTACAGAATTCTAAAGCTTGGAAGGGATGAGGTGGAGTTTTCCGAGGATAACAAGGAAAAAAAGGGTGCATTTCAAGGGATGGGAATTGCAACAGATGAGCAGGGAAATGAAACCGAGGATGTGGACAGGGTTAATATTGTAGTGGTTTCAGAGGGTATAACATCCATAGGGGCGATGTGTTTCTTTAACGCTGCAATATCGGAGGTAAGGCTTCCTAACTCGGTAACCACAATACATGAAAGAGCCTTCAATAACTGCACAAAGCTTACGAAGGTGAGTTTTGGAAATGGGATTACGGATATAGGAGACCGTGCTTTTTTGCTGTGTTCCTCTCTTGAGAATATCGAACTGCCCGATTCTGTTATTAATATTGGAATGAAAGCATTTCAAGAATGCACATCATTGAAAACAGTTATAATACCTGACAATGTTGAATCCATAGGAGAACAGGCTTTTGCAGCATGCAGCAGTCTTTCTTCTGTTGTTTTTGGCGACAGTCTTACTGAAATTGGAATGTATGCATTTGTTGATTGTTCCGCATTGAAAAACATTGTTATACCGGATACGGTAACATCTCTGGGGTATTGTGCATTTGCCAATTGCACTTCCGTTACAAGTGTTATAGTCGGTAAGGGGATTAAAGAGATCACAGAGGGTGCGTTCTTAGGATGTACAAAGCTTGAAAATGTTGTTATACCAGAGGGGGTAACGGATATTGGCAAGGGGGCATTTAAAAACTGCAGTGCTATTGTATCAATTGCATTTCCATCGACGCTAACCGGTATAGGAGATGTGGCATTTTACAATTGCTCCAGTCTCAGTAAGGTTGAATTGCCAGAATCAGTGGATTCTATAGGAGTTGAAGCATTTATGGCTTGTAGAAATCTAACTGAGATTAAATTATCGAAAACTATTAAAACATTGGGTGATAGGGCTTTATTGACAAATTATATATGGACTGGCAATTCGGGGGCGGATACCGGTAAAAGCATTGAAAGTATTGAAGCTGCTGTTGCTTTGTCCATTGTTCTGCCTGAAGGAATCAGCAGTATTGAGTCCCTTGGAATCAATGTATATGCTGATGCGTTGATCAAGGTATATGAAGGGGATATGTCAGTTATTCAATATTTTATTGATAATAGTGTCAACAATTATGTGACATATACAAATTCCAAAACAGAAGAGGATACTCAAGGAGATAATCCATTAACTGATAAACCGGCAGAACAAGATAAGACACCACAGACAGGGGACGGCAAAGAAGCTTCGACATCGGGAAATACAGGAGGTGAAACGGGAGACGGAACAACCGAAACGGATAAGGGTATAATTCCAGTAGATCCCGGAACGACCGACACGGATACAGTATCAGCAGGCAGCGGAACGGATGAAGCAGTATATATCGTCGGTGAAATATATACGGTAGGAGACAATAAATACAGGATAATTACATCTACGACTGTTTCATATGCAGGTGGAAGGAATAAGAAATTGACTACGGTTAAAATTCCTGGAGCGGTTAAGCTTGGAGGTACATCATATAAGGTTACAGAAATATCAAGCGGTGCATTGAAGGGGTATACAAAATTAAAAAAGCTTACTATCGGTAAGAATGTGAAAAAAATTGGTGCGAAGGCATTTATGAACTGTAAGAAGCTTAAGAAGATGTCAATAAAAACATCAAAGCTTAAGACTATTGGTAAAAAGGCGTTCAAGGGCGTAAGGTTTGGCGCCAAGGGGGTAGATATTACAGTTCCCAAGGGAAAAAAGGCAAAATATACAAGGCTTATAATAAAAGCCAGATAAATCACGAAGGAACACTTTGTATAGGGTGTTCCTTTTTGATAATGTGTAGAAGTAATTTGAGAAATATTTGGTTAATTATGACAAGTGCATGTTAATAATTACAAGTCCTTTGGAGATTTATATTATTTATGGTATTATACGAAATACAGTGACAAATAAGAGTAGATTATTAATTTATCCAACTCTTAACATTTATCAAATACAAAAGAACTGAGGAGATAGAAGAATGTTTCGGATTGGCATTTGTGATATGGATAGCGGGTTTGTGGATCGGCTTGTGAAAATACTTGAAGAGATTATGCTTGAATATGCCAGATGGGAGGCTGTTATATTTGAGGACAGCGGAAGTGTGATACAGGCGATCAAGGATGGAAGCTTTAACTGCAATCTGCTTTTTATGGATATTTATCAGAAAAATGAATCCGGTCCGGAGCTTGCAGCATTTATGCATAAGCATAATGTGGATACGGATATCATATTTGTAACGGCGTCTAGGGAGCACGTCTTTGAATGCTTTAAGCAGAGGGCATTTGCATACATATTAAAGCCCATGGTGGAGCGCGATCTGGAAAGTGAGATCAGCCGTTATATTAAGGAGATCAGATTAAATCCCAAATTTCTCAACATCAAAAACCGCAGTGAAATCACAAGAATTCCCTTAGATACTATCTTGTATCTTGAGAGCAAATATCGTAAGATAATAGTGCATACTTTTAACAAGGAATACGAGTATTATGACAAACTTGATAATCTGGCAGAGGCACTAAAGAATCAAGGGTTTTTCAGGTGTCATCAGAGCTATCTTGTGTCAAAGGAGCATACAACCGTATATGACGGACAGATGCTCAAGGTGGGAGAGTATGCGATACCGGTCAGCAGACGATATAAGGATAATGTGAAAGCGGCACTTGAAGAGACCGAATATATGCCTGTTGATGAGATTTCAGATAAGAGAGAGGATGAGCATTTCTATCTTACTTCAGGATTGTTTCAGCAGTATGACACAAGGGGAGCGCTGGTGTGTATCAGGGGTGAATACCTTGGAAGGATAGTGAGGGTTGTGCCTGAGCAGGAGATTATTGTGGGCCGGGACGGAAGCAGTGCAGACATGATAGTCAATCTTCCCCTTGTAAGCAGAAAGCATTGTATAGTCATTTATCATGAGAAAAGTAATACATACGAGGTCACGGATTGTTCTTCTAATGGTACATTTACTGATGGAGATGTAAGGCTGGAGAGGGATAAGACGTATATTATCAAGCCGGGTGCAATGCTGATGTTTGGTGATAAGAGTGTAGTGTATAAGCTGGGATGATTCATGTTGATATGAGTATTATATCGGTGTGATAAGAGAGTAATTAGGAAACAGAGCGTATATCTGTGGAAGCTACGAGTTTATAAAGAGGTAGGTATAATGCAGCTTACAAAATGTGAAAGCGGACATATCTATAATGCAGAGAAATTTCGAAGCTGCCCGCATTGTTCAAAGCTTAATCTTGCGGGACAGGAGCCGTCAGATACCTTTGGCAGAAACCAGTCGGATGTGGAGACAGCGCTTGCTGAGCTGGCAATAGGAGCAGAGGTAGGAGCGTCGATTAAGAAGAGGGCAGTCGGTATGCTGGTGGTAACGGAGGGCGAGATGACAGGTGCCGGATTTCTTCTTAAGGAGGGAAGCAATTCTATCGGAAGAAGCTCCAATATGGATGTGGCACTAACGGCAGAGCCCACCGTATCACGCAAGCAGCATGCGATCATAGAGTATACAGATGATAGATATGTTCTTAAACATATGGACTGGACAAAGCAGGTTATTCTTAATGATGAACTCATTGACGGTACAAAGGAATTGTCTGACAGAGACGTGATTCGGCTTGGAGAATGCAGCCTTACATTTATTGAGGCAGGCAGTATATGGAAAAAATGAGTAGAACACTGCCCCAGGGTACTGTACTTATCGGACAATATGAGATAGTGTCGGTGCTTGGCGAGGGTGGTTTTGGAATAACATATATGGGAAGGAATAAAGACGGAAGGACTGTGGCAGTTAAGGAGTATTTTCCGTCTTCTTTTGCTGTGCGTGAAAGGGGCAGGCTTCATATTTTTTCGGAGACAAAGGATAAGTTTGATACGGGAAAGCGCAGATTTGTCAAGGAGGCAGAGGTGCTTAGGCAGTTTCAGCATTTAGACGGAATCGCGTCAGTATATGAGTGCTTTGAAGAAAATGATACAGCATATATTGTCATGGAATATATAGAGGGAATTACTCTTAAGGAGTATGTGGACGGTCAGGGAGTACTTACATATAATGAACTGGTGTCTCTTATATCACCTGTTATGAGAGCGCTTATTCAGATTCACAGACATGGCGTTATTCACAGAGATATAAGCCCGGATAATATAATCATAGGGCTTGATAATAAGGCGAGGCTTATTGACTTTGGGGCAGCGGGACTTGTTAATGGAAATAATATATTTAATAATGCTGAGAGCGGGGATGACAGTATAGTATATGAAACACATGAAATATCAAGTAAAGGAACGCTTGAAAATTGTGAAAAAGAGCAGAGATATGACAGTCACTTCGGGAAAACAGTAATCCTCAAGACGGGCTACGCGCCGCCGGAGCAATATATTGAGGGTGGAAGGCTTGGTGCATGGACAGATGTGTATGGACTTGCGGCAACGCTGTATATGGGAATAACAGGCAGAGCGCCCATTGATACGGTTGAGCGCCTGCAGCGTGGAGAGAAACAAACAGGGGAAGAATTATATGCAATGCTTACAGGCAGTAGTAATGAACAGCCCTTGAATAGTTATAATGAATCCTCAGGATCTGAGCGTGTTCTTCCATGGCAGGCAAAGGCGATACTTACAGGACTTGCGCTTGCTGTGGATGAACGGTATTCCAATATGGAGGAGTTCTATGAGGCACTGACCGTTGCGCCGTCGATTGAGCATGATGTTACTGTAATGGGAAGTCAAATTGCAGAGGGAGATACAGAGCTGATAAAGAATCATATACAGACAAACGCATTGCGAAGAAGATTGCCACTGGTGCTTGCAGCAGTAAGTCTTATGCTTGTGCTGGTTCTTTCGGCAATCGTAGGTGTGCTGATCGCAGAGCAAAGAGAGCAGAAGGATGAAGTTCAGAACGGAGCTTTGCAAGATATGGAGGAGAGTTCTTCCAAGACCGAAGGAGCTTATAAGGCGTCAGAAGGACAAAGTGATGATATTGAGCGAAATACAACGAATATACAGGGTAATGATATTGAGGAGAATGCAGCGGAGGGTTTAGATACAAGGGGAAATGATTCTGTACCGACGAGTACAACAGAGCAATCCACAATTCATGATGTGGGTGATACAACAGCAGGGAAGAAGACGGGTACAGGTTCTGCAAATTCGGAGGATACGAAAGACGCTGCCAGGGTAACGACACAGGAACAAACCACTGTGAATAAGCAGAAGAAAAATATAGAAAGATCAACTGCTGAGTCAATCAAAATCCATGAGGAGGATTCGGTAGAGCATTTGAATATAGAATAGAAGCTACGCCCCTTTTGTCAGGCAATAGATAAGTCTGATGAAAGGGGTTTTAATGTCAAAAATTACAAGTGCATGTTATTAATTACAAGTCTATTCTAACATATTTTCCATTGTGGTATGATGCGCATAGCAAATGTGTTGTGCACATAATAAGGAGGATATGAATATGTTTACGAGAATGGCAAGGGGAGTATTAATATTTTTTGAGGTAGTGATTGTCTTGGCGGCGATAGGTCTTGGACTTACCTTCGGAATTGGACTGGATGATGGAGGAGTAGGTTTGCTGATATTCCTTTTGGCTCTGGTTGTCGGTCTTTTACTGGTATTCTTCTTCGGACTTTTTGTGGAACTATGTAATAATGTGATGGATATTAGAGAGACTTTGAAAACAGGAAAGCCCGTCGCCCCGGGTGCTACACGTCAAACTAGTGGACTGACTTCTAAGGCACAGCATTTTTCAAACCCGGAATTTGATCTTTCAAAGATAGCTGCCGAATATGAAAAGGAAAGAGAGACAAAGAAAGATATAGAGGTATGGTATTGCAGGTTTTGCGGTACTGCGAATGAGGATATGTCTGCTCAAGTATGTGGAAACTGTGGAAAGAGCAGATCTTAAGTGTTATGCATTTGGCGGGAATAGGTATTTCAAAGGAGAAATAATATGATATGTAAAGTGTGTGGAAAAGAGATTCTTGATGATTCGGTCTTTTGTGAATTTTGTGGTTCAAAGGTAGACGAAGAAATTATCAAAAAAAGAAAACGGGACGAGAGAAAGATTCAATATCAGGAAAAGCTTGAAAGTGCCAGGGAAACAGGTAAGCAGATAGCAGAGTCAACTAAGGAAAAGAGCAAGGAATTAGCAGGAATAACGAAGGAGAAAAGTAAGGTATTTGCTGAGGTGGCAAAAAAGACAAGCAAAAAGCTGGCGGGGGACGCAAAGGAAAAGAGCAGGGCTGCCGGTGAAAAGATGAAGCCAAAGTTAGATGAATTTGTTAATAAGCTTAAGGCTAATAAGAAAAAGGTCATTGTCTGTGGGTCGATACTTGTGGCATGTGTTGCAATAGTATTGATCGTATCTGCCTTTACTGTAGGAAATCAGGAAAAGATATGGAGCAGATTTGCCAAAGCCTTTACCAATAGATCAAGAGATAAGGTGGTTTCACTTATGATCCCTAAGTCGGATACGGAGGCATTTGAAAAATACCTTTCTAATAACAGTATCGATTTGGGGCCTCATCTGGACGAATTTTTCAGTGGAAAAGACGTTGAGTCTCTTAAGATTGCGGAAAAGAACCACGGAGATGATAAGCTTAAAAAATATTTTGATCTTCTGTTAGAGGATATGAGTATTAAGATGAAATATTCGGATGTCAGTCTTGTGAAAATGTCTGACAATACGGAAATGTTCATGTATAAGGTTGACGGGAGATGGTATATTCTGCCGGATGGCATGGATCTGATGATCAATTTGGCGGCAGGGAAGGATGCTGAAAACGGCTCACATATTGCTTCGGCAATACAGACGGCTCTTTCAAACCAAAAGGTATATGATGCTATGCATGTATATGGCGGGGTATATTTTGTTCTTAGGGATGAGCTTCCCAATCTCCCCCAAAGTTTTCAGGATGAGATAAAGGAACTGGTGGGCGAGATACCGGAGGTTTATAATACCAGATTCGGTGGACGGGATTTTGCATTATATCTAAACGCTTCTCAAAATGTTATAAATGTATTCGTTGCATCAGACAATTACCTGGATGAATGGGTCATGTATCCTAAATTAGACGAGTCGTACAAAACAGGTGATAAGGGCAGCGGCGGTGAAAAGGTTAAAACGGAGGATGTACAGTCCGAGCTTAGTTATGCAAGACTTGTAGATAACAATTCTTCTATTGCAGGTTATTGGCAGGCAGATGGTGCAGGAATGTATATCGGATTTGATAATTTTAGGGGCTCAGATCAGTTTGTCATATACAGCACATTTGAAGATGTGGTTTTCCCCGACGCATTTGATTTGAATGTTGGTGACAAGAAAATTGAGGGAACAGGTATTTTAAATGATGAGTCCCGGATACAATTTAACATTAAGGATAAGGATAATATTGATGTTGTCTATAAAAGCTATAATGATGAACCTGAATTGAATTTTTCTTTTAAAAAAAGCAACAGCGGGATTTCTGAGGATGTGCTTAACAGCTTCCAAGGTAAGTGGGTTGGTGTGTATGGCGGTGATACTCTGGAATTGGAGTTGGATTCTAATAGAGGTCTTATATATGACACAAAAGAGGATCGGTCAATATTTTCCGGTGATTTTACATGCCTGTATGACGGAAAGGATACTTTGAAATACATATTCCCGTACCATGGCGATATCAGTCAGGCATATGAAGAATATGATGTTTTTACAGGATATGATGCATTTATATACACATTGAATGGCGATGAGCTGGAATATTTCTACCTTGATAGGGGAAGCAGGATGGTGGAAGGAAGAACGTGGTATAGGGAAGGCTCGGAGACGGCAAATGTCAGTCAGGCAATAGCTGCATATGATGAGTATATCGGAAACCTTGAATCAGAGATAGTCTGCAATCTGGCTTACTTAGATAATGATAAAATTCCTGAATGTATCTACAATAGTGAAAATGGTGATTTTGAGATAATGACATATAAGAATGGAGAGATAGTAAGTTTTTATGAGGAATTGTATTTTGTGGAAAGTGTCCAATTTATAAAATCAACTTCTACCGGGAGAATTATCCAAAGTCCTTCGGGGGATGTTACGGGATATTCGTTTTTTACATTTGAAAATGGGAAGGGTGAGATTTTGGGAGATTGTTCATCCTATAGCTATTCAGACTCGGAATATGGAGATGATATGTCTTTTGTTGTAAATGGTGACGATGTGTCGCGGTCAGAATTTCTATCCTTTTATGACTCTTTCGGAAACTTTGATAATGGTGTATGGATTCCTATTCAAGGCGCTTACACTGATGTGTATGAAGCATATGATGCACTTATTGGTGAGGAGTAATAATTACAAGAGTATTTAAAGGATACAGAGAGTTATTAATGTATGCAGGGAGTTCTATGATGTGAAAAACATATGGAGCCTTTCGTCTACATAAAATAAGGAGAATAAGATCATGAAAAAATTATTGTTTGGACTGATGATAACTACATTGGCTGTGGCAGGTCTTGCAGGCTGTGGAGAAGATTCCTCAGATTCCTGGTCTGCCAGTGGTATATCATCGGAGGAAGAAATGACAACAGAAGGAGAGGAAATTACCACTGAGAGAACCGAAGAATCAGAAACGCAAGACGAGATGACGGAAGATGAGATAACGCAGGAAAATTATGAAAAATCGATATATGTGGACTATGGAGATACCATCAGAGTATCCTATCAGCAGATGATTAAGGGAGCGACTAATCAGGACTGGACTGATATGGGTGAAACTAGTTTTGAAGTGGCATATGATACTTTTGAATTTCAACAGTGTGATTATGAGTTATCACCTGCGGAATTGGATGAGAATGTTGGAAAGGCTATGTATAAAACAGTAGGGGATGAGTTTGTTCTTGAATTTGAAGGAGGAGACGGAACCTATTCATATAAATACACAATATTAGAGATTATTAAGAGAATATATCCTTCCGGTATTGAGGCATCATCTTATCTCACCGATGATTATGGAACTTATAGTGCAGATAATATGATAGATGGTGATTACAGCACAGCATGGGCTGATGGTGTTTCGGGAACCGGTGTTGGAGAAACCATCACAATACATTTCAGCGAGAAAAAATTGATTAATTGTATTGATATTGTTAATGGGTACACAAAGGATTGGGAGACCTATTATAAGAACGGAAAGGTTTCATCTGTTAAGGTGGATTTTGGAAATGATAGGGTTTTTGACTATGATATGTCTTATATAGATGAAGGGGATGATGTATCGGAGAGTGGGGATATAGAAGAAAAGTGTCTTTGCAAGATAACATGTAATGAACCAATATCAACAGATCAAATAACAATAACTATTACAGGCGCGGTTGCTGGAACTAAATATGATGATACGTGTATAAGTGAAATATCGGTATACTGATATTAAATGATAATTAAAAGAAATCAATAATTACAAGCATTATAGTACATGTGAAGAATGGAGGAGGAGGATTCCTGTGGGAATCATCTCCTCACACTTGTCTTTATTTCTTTGTAAAAATGTATTCTGAATAAGAAATCAGGCGTTGAGAGTGTAAATGTAGGCGATAAGGTATTGTTTGAGGGTGTGGTATGACATATCAACGGACACTCCGAACCTCTGTGATTACATTTCCTCTGCTTCCTTGAACAGATCTTCCAAAGTGATCTGTTTTACTATATAACTGCTGTATTTGTTCTTCTTGATGCCGTATGTTGTGATCATTGTAGGATGAAGAGCGCTTTTGGTTTTTGTATCACTTCGGAAGGCTTCGGTTTTGTTTCTTAGAAGCATGTCGTAATCCTTTGTTATTGTATATTCATTCATAGAGTACTTTATCTCGCATAGGTTAATGACATTATCCCTTCTGTCTATAACAAGGTCTATCTGGGCTCCTTTTTCTGAATTTGTTCCCTTCTTCTTCCATGTGGAGATTTCTGACAATACACCGGAGATACCTAGTTTCATTTTTATCTGGGGGATATGGTCATAGCATACCTGTTCAAATGTAAGACCTCCCCATGTTCTTTTTGAAGGATTGTCTAAGGCATTTGACCAATAATGCTGATCAATCCCTGGCTTGTTATGAATAAAGTTAAAATAAAATGCAGTATAGTAGTCTGACAGTTGGTATATCACATTATTCTTTTTCATACCGAAATTATTAGAGATTCGTATAAAACCTGAATACTCAAGGTTATTTAGAATAGTAGTGAGATTGCCGTTGCTTGGAATTCCTGTCGCTTTAATTATCTCATTTCTTGTAAGACCAATCTTCTTGCTGCTCAAAGCCTCAACTATCATAATATACTGTGTGCTGTTTGTAAATAATGTCTGATAGAGATGGTTGAACTCATCCCATAGGCCTGATTTTTCAGTGAAGAATAAGCTGTCAATATTCCTGTGGAAGGTAAGTTCAGGGTTAAGCTGCTTAAGATAATATGGTATTCCGCCCATTATCATGTAGCACTCAACAATTGTGTATTTAGACCATTCAATTCCTTTGGATATAAGAAATTCCTCTGTCTCATTAAGATTAAATGGTCTAAGATATAATCTTAAGGTGGCTCTGTTAAATAGCCCGCCTTTGTTGCGGTCAATATTATCAACCATCCAGGAAGTTGCCGAGCCGCACGCAATGAATATCAGATTACTCCTGCGACAGCCCCATGAATTCCAGAACCACTCAAAGGCTGCAACAAAATCGGAACGCGGGGTATCCATCCATGGCATCTCGTCAAAAAAGAATACTTGCTTCTCAGTGTCGGGAAGAGCTTCGATATACTCTCTAAGTAGAAGAAATGCTTCCATCCAATTATTAGGGACATCGTGTTCTGAACGGGTCTTGTTGTTAAGCTCGGCTATAAAATTAAAAAGCTGAATATTAAGGGGCTGACCACATACTCCTGTCAGGTAGAAGCTGAATGTTTCATCAAAAAAAGAATTTATCAAAAATGTCTTTCCAACACGACGTCTGCCGTATACGACAACAAGCTCTGCTTCATTACTTTTCATGCAACGCTCTAGCTTGCGATATTCACTCGCTCTGCCAATAATGCTTGTCTTGCTCATATCTGATCCCTCCATGCTTTTGCACATCGTTTTATGCTATGGTTATTATATAATATTTTTGGCTAAAAATAAACATTAAAAATATCCAAAAATTGAAATTTAATGAAGCTTTTGGACAGAAAAAACGAAAATTAAGTCCAAAAGTGTATGACATATATTAGTTTTGGATGGGATAGGTGAGAAGATTTTCTATTATTAAATGTCAAAAATTACAAGTGTGCGTTATTAATTACAAGTCTATTTTATTGCATTTTTTCCTGTGATATGATTCAGATATTGGTGCAGAGCTACAATGATGACCGCCATGAGAAAGGCAGTTTTGATGATTGCTTTGCGCATATCATAAGGAAGAGGAGGATTATATTTATGCAGAAAAGAAAAAATATGTGTGACAGGCTGATGGTTATGCGGCTTAGCTTGTTAGCTGTTTTTATGCTGCTCATATTGGCGCCCTACGGAAAAGCCGTGACCGTCAATGCTGCCGCAGTACCAGATGAGAATGGATTTGTAATTGAGGACGATGTGCTCACGGATTACAAGGGAAATAATATTATTGTAGATGTGCCTTATGGGGTGCGTGAGATTGGCTCAAACGCATTTAAGAGCACAAAGGAAACAGTGGAAAGAATTAATCTGCCGGATTCTGTGTGCTATATTGATAAGAATGCGTTTGATGGCTGTACCGGTCTGACAACTGTATCCTTTTCATACAGGGTTAAGACAATAGGTGCATATGCATTTAGAGGCTGTACCAATCTACAGTCGGTGAATTTGTCGGCTACAAAAATAGCATTGGTGGACAACAGTGTGTTCTATGGATGTTCTAATCTTACCAGTGTGGTACTTCCTGACACGGTTACTATGCTGGGACAGCAGTGCTTTGGAGAGTGTGAGCGTCTCGGAAGAATTAATATTCCTGAGGGAGTAAAACAGATCCAATATGCGGCATTTCGTAATTGCCATGCATTGTCAACTATAGAACTACCTGATTCTTTGGATTATATAGGTGATTCAGCATTTAGTTATTGTATAGGTATGAGTGTAATAAAAATACCTGCCGGGGTTACTATTTTGGGAAATGATGTATTTGGCGGAGATTATAACCTTGAAAAGGTTTATCTTCCTGATACATTGAAAATGATACATAATCAGGCATTTGATACAATGAATAGAAGTAATCCTGCAAAGGGTTCATTGACAAGTATATATATTCCTACGTCAGTCGAATATTTTGATAACAGGGGACTTCAAAGAATAAGCGGCATAAAAGAGATACAAGGAAAAACAGATTCAATAGCAAAAGAATATACAAAGGCGTTAAATGCCAGTGAGGAATCCTATGGACAGATTGGAGCAGTAACAGATACGATTACTTACACTGAGATTAAGGATGATGCAGTGATTACATTTGATGCGTGTGGAGGTGTTCTTGCGGAAGATGAAAGAACTAAGAGTGGCGTTGTGGGTCAGACATACGGATGGATGCCGGTTCCAAAGCTTGCAGGTTATGATTTTGCGGGATGGTATTCGGACAAGGCATTAAAGAAGCAGGTAAAGACAACGACCTTAATACAATCCGGCGCAGTTACCTTATATGCAAAGTGGAATGCTGCTGCTGAGCCGGGAGAAGAGATCTATGCAGGAAAAAGTAATGACTTTACTGTTACCAAGGGCGTATTAAAGAAATATACAGGTAATGAGTCGGTGGTGATAATTCCCGATGGAGTGACAGAAATCGATGCCAGTACAAGCTGTTTCAAGAACAAGACATTCATTACAAAAATAGTGATACCTGATAGCGTGACTGTTATAGATACGGGTGCTTTCCAAGGATGTAATAATTTGATGGAGCTTAATATCCCTAAGGGAGTAACGATTGTTCCACAGAGTATGTGCTTGGATTGCTTTGCGCTTGAATCTATAATAATTCCTGATGGAGTTACAGAGATTGGTGTGGGCGCATTTAGTTCAGCAAATAATGAAACAATGCGGCTTAGGTCTGTATCATTGCCGAAAGGTCTTGTGACACTTAACAAGAATGTATTCAAGAGATGTAGAAATCTTACGGAGATAAGATTGCCTGAGAGCTTGGAAACGATAGGTCAGAGCTGTTTTGATGACTGTATTTCTGTTCAGGCGATAGATATTCCCGCAGGGGTTAAAGAGCTTCCGAAGCAAGTGTTTTCTAATGCATGCAGCTTGAAGACTATTACGCTCAATGAAGGACTTACAACAATCGGTTCACAGATTATTTCCGGAAATAGGGTGCTTGAAAAGATATATATACCGGATACGGCAGCTATGGTAGATGAGGGAGCACTGGATAAGACGGCTCTTTCTGAAATTACCATTGTTGGTAAGGCTTCCGGCAATGCATATCTATTTTACGAAAAGTTAAATAATAAGACATTAAAAAATAGTGATTCCAAAACAGTGACTCTTTCCTTTGAGCCGGTTGATGGTCAGGGTGAGATATCATTTGATACAGGAATAGAGGGGCTTACGGTAGCAAGCCGGAGCATATATGTTGGTCTTCCTTACGGAACACTTCCTGTAATTAATGAGGAAGGAAAGATATTTGTGGGCTGGAGTACCGATGGAACAACAGCTTCTGTTGTCGCTACAAATGATGTGCCTGTATTTTCGGGAACAGACAAAAAGCTTACTCTGAAAGCGGTGTGGAGAAGTGAGACGACGGCTGTTGACGGAGAGCCAATTGTTCCGGAGGCAGATGATGATACTCCGAAAGAGGTTATTGAAATTGGAAGTGCTGCCGATCTTAGTAAGATACGAAATGATCTTGCAGGCAGTTATAAACTGACTGCAGATATTGTTCTGTCAGGTCTTACCGAGGAAACGGATGCAGTTAATATTGGAGAGTGGGGATTCATACCAATTGGTGTTAAGAAGATTGTTGCTGAGGATACAGTAGATTACTCAGCAGATAGTTTTACCGGAGTATTTGATGGTAACGGACATACAATCTCCGGACTATCCATCAAAGGAGATACAGCTTATAAGGATATCGGACTGTTTGCCAGAGTTAAAGGCGGTGTTATCAATAACCTTACACTTGAAAATGTTGACATAGAAGTAGGAACCGATTCAGTCAGGGTTGGCTCTCTTGCAGGTTATGTGGATGAGAATGCTTCAGGTGATATGTCAGAAATTACAGACATAATCATAAAGTCGGGCATGACAGCCATGACGGCTGATGAGGCAGTTTCCACAAATAATATTTCAATTGGAGGAGTTATCGGTTATGTGGGAAAGGCAAAGGTAAGTGGATGTAAGGTGCTTGCCGATGTAAAGACATGTTATCTTTCCAATGCTCAGGAAGCACCCACAAGCTCTTGTTCGCGATTTATAGGTGGTATAGCAGGATATCTGAATAACGGAGGAGTAATATCACAGTGCAGTAATGATGGTGTTGTAAGCGGATATCGTAATTTTGTAGGTATTTTTAATACTGCAAAAAAGGGTGATTTTGTTGAAATGGCATTAAAGGGAACTGATGATGTGGTTGTGGCTGGTGGTATATTGGGTGTTGCAGCGGAGAATGGTACAGTGGAGCAATGCTGTAATACCGGAGAGGTGGCAGCACTTATGGTCAATGAACATACGTTGTTTGATCTTAATGTCACATCTCATTTTGACACCATGGCAGGCGGTATTGTAGGAACCTTATACAAGAGTACGGCTGTTATGAATTGCTATAATACAGGATATGTTAAGAGCTGGTCAACCACTGAAACACATCTGACATTGCCTGCCGGATATGGAGATAACTTGGGATTGGTTACTATGGTGTTGTCATTATTAGATGAATATACTTTGAGTGCACCGGTGAATTCACAGGCTATCGGCTATGCAGCGGGTATAGTCGGATATTCCACATCCACAGCATCCGGACCGATAATGTACTGTTATAATAAGGGATCATTGTCAGGACAGATTGGAATCCAGTCAGGTTCGGAAAAGCGATATGTATATGGAATTGCCAATGGTAGTGTTCCGGTTGCTTATTGCCGATATGCAGCTATGACGATGACAGATAAGGGAGCAGGTGAGGACGGAGCCGATGTTACATATACCCTTACCGGAACACCGAATGGGGAGTCTCTTTCTACAAGTAAATCTATTGACGCTGCAGGTATGACGAAGAGATCATCCTACCGTGGATTTGACTTTAATGGTATATGGTTCATGGTGGATGAAAATGACGAGGGGATGACGCCAATATTATGCTGGCAGGCAGGAAGTGATATTGAATCAGTTGAGTTTGTTGAGGACGCAGACAATCCGGTAAAGACAGAGTATGCATATGGTGAAGCATTTGATCTGACCGGTCTGTCCGTTAAGATAAAGTTTGCCGACAGGGAGACTCCTGTTACTTTGGCACTTTCGGGCAGCGGGAATACGAATTACAACCCATATAAAGCAGGTGAGCAGCGGGTTGTTGTTGAATATTTGGGTGTTAAGAAGGAATTTACGGTTACTGTTTCCGAGATTACATATGCACTTGTGATTGAAAAAGGAACAATTGCTGATAGTAGTTCTCAGGGAAGTATTAGCGGTTATTATGCGGCAGGAAAGACGGTTGCTATTAAGGCAGACCCGGCAGATGATTACACAAGATTTGACAAGTGGACAGTGGTTTCGGGAAAAGCTGAGATTGAGGATGCAACTAAGATAGAAACTACGGTTACTACCACCGATAGAGACACCCAGATTGTGGCAGAGTATGTTAAGGCATATAAGGTTCAAGTAGAAAATGGTATGATCATTGAGGTTAACGGAGCCGCTATTACGGAGGAAATAAATTCAGGCTTCTATGCAACGGGTGATATGATAAAGGTTCGTGCCAATGACCCGGCGGAGGGAAAGCAATTCAAAGCATGGAATGGTAAGCTGACGAATAACAGTACTGCTTCTCTCCAGGAAGCTGACAAAGCAGAAATCACATACACAATGGGTGAACGTGGAATAACATTGTATGCGTTATATGAGGATATTCCTGATAATGGCAATGCGGGAGGTACCGGAACCGGAGATGGAACTAACCCAGGCGGAAGTACCGGAACCGGAGATGGAACTAACCCGGGCGGAAGTACCGGAACGGGAGATGATACTAGTACAGGTGGAAGTACCGGAACGGGAGATAATACCAACCAAAGTGGAAGCACCGAAACAGGTGAGACTATCAATCATTCTAAGGGCGAAACGATAGTTAGTAAAGAAGACGGGGCAACCTATAATGTTACAGAGGATACGTCAGGTAAGCAGACTGTGGAATACAATGCAGCTTCCAATACGTCATCTTCTAATACAGAAAAGACGGTTGTTATACCTGAACAGGTAACCATTGATAATGTGACGTATCAGGTCACATCGATCGCAAATAATGCATTTAAAAATAATTCTACAATAGAAACAGTTAAGATAAGTGACAATATTGTCAGTGTTGGAAACAGTGCATTTGCCAATTGCAGCAAGCTTAAGAAGGTGGAAATCGGAGCAAAGGTTGAAACGATCGGTGCACAGGCTTTTGCAAACTGTAAGAAGCTTAATACTGTAACCATAGGCAAGAGTGTTAAGAAAATAGGCAAGAAGGCTTTCTATGGTGATAAGAAGATTAGCAAGTTTACAATAAATACAAGTAAGCTTACAGCTTCAAGCGTTGGAAAGAATGCTTTTTCAAAGACATCAAGCAAAATGACAGTAAAGGTGCCAAAGAAAAAGGTATCTGCATATAAAAAGCTTCTGGTAAAGAAAGGCTTAAGTAAGAAGGCTAAGGTGAAGAAATAAGTAGCTGATGTTATCTATAATCCTAAGAGGAAAACATTAGATGTATGTGAGATGGAAAGAGTTAGGAGGCTGAAAAGAAAATGAAAAAAAGAATTCTGAAAACCGGCATTGCATATGTGTCAGCATTTATTATGGCTGTGTCGGTATTAGGTGGGGTAATGGGAAGTACGGCAACGGTACAAGCTGAAGAGGTGGAGATAGCAGATCCGAGAATTGCCGAGGACGGAACGGTAACGTGGGACAAGGTAACATTCGGACATTATCCACAGGAGGCGCAATTTAGCGAGGAACTGATCAAATGGAGAATACTTTCGGTCAGTGAGGATGGAACAGATGCCTTTCTTCTTGCTGACACTGCCCTTGACTGCAAGCAATATAACTCAAAGAAGATAACCGGGCTGGATGAAGATGGAGAATTATATACTGATTATTCATGTACATGGGAGACATGTACACTCCGTGAATGGTTAAATGATACTGAGGATAGCGCATCCTTTATCAGCACTGCATTTACTCCTGAGGAACAAGAGGCCATTAATTATACAAATGTTGTGAATAATGATAATGCTGCTTCTGATACAGATGGTGGTAATGACACAATGGATAAGGTGTATTTGCTGTCATTAGAAGAAGCGTTGAATAGTTCATATGGTCTTGATGAAGAGTTGACAATAGGACCAATTAATAAATATAACAAAACAAGACAATCAGAAGTGTCAGATTATGCGATACTTAATGGAGCAGAAAGAACGCATGATCATCTTACCATATACAATGGGAAAACTGATTGGTGGCTGCGCTCTCCAGGTGATGGCGGCGATCACGCGGCAGCTGTGGGAGTTAATGGCATGGCGAACAGTAGTGGTAACTATGTTAATGTGGACCGGTATGCTGTCCGCCCGGTTTTGCATATTAATCTGCAGTCCTCCTCTTGTTTCTCTTATGCCGGAAAGGTGGACTCAGAAGGCAATGTTACTAATGTTGGTACCAAGGTTACTAAGCTTTCTGATCCGGTGAAGGATGACACTGGAGTGATGACTTGGGACTGTATATATTTTGGAAAATATAATCAAAATGCAACATTTGACAATAAACAACCTATTGAATGGAGAGTTCTTTCTGTAGACGGAGATGATGCATTTCTTCTTGCCGATAGAATAATTGGCTATAAAAAATATAATGTTGCCGATATGACGGTTGAAAATTGGTCAACGGTTAATTGGGATAAATGTACACTTCGTAAGTGGTTAAATGATGAGGAGGATAGCGATTCGTTTATCAAAACGGCATTTTCTGCTGAGGAGATCCAGGCGATCAAAGAGACAACGGTCGTAAATAAAGATAATCCCGTTACCGGTACGGATGGCGGTAATGACACGACAGATAAGATATACCTGTTATCTGTGGATGAAGCGGCTGCCGGCTCTTATGGTTTTGGTGGGAATATCAGTGAATACAATAAAGCAAGGATTGCAATGACTACGGATTATGCAGACATAAATGACAGGATGAGTGGTTCGGATACAGGAAGATGGTCTTGGTGGCTGCGAACAGTTGGTCGGGAAAGTGATGATACGGCGAATATTTTAGGCGGTTCGATCTATGCAAATGGAAGTTATAGCGGTGAGTATTATGGTGTTAGACCTGTTTTGCATGTGGATCTAAGATCTGATTACGTAAAACCTGTCGGTACTGTATCATCAGATTGGTATGATGCAGTTGAAAATAAAAAAGCACAGGAAAAAGCGGATGAGGTGATCCAGCTTATATCTGACATTGGAACAGTAAGTAAGGACAGTAAAACTGCCATTTCTATAGCAAGACAATCCTATGATGCACTGCCGTTGAATGCCCGGTCACTGGTGACAAACTACAATGTGTTACAGGCTGCGGAAAGTAAATATGAGGAAATGACTAAGGATGATAGCGGAAGCAGTGACGTGAATGATAACAATGGAAATGGAGATGGTGAAAATGGAGGCACTGGAAATAACAATGGACGCGGAGGTAGTGGAAGCGAAAGCACTGGAAATAACAATGTAAGTGGAGGTAGTGGAAGCGAAAGCACCAGTAATAATGGGAACAATACTACAACAACAGCGTCGCCAACACCTGCAACAACCGAAGCATCTGCTGTAGTGGCAACAACAGAGCAGACTATAACTAAACCAGCTAAAGTATCCATTAGCTCTGCAAAGAAAAGCAAGAAAAAAAAGATCGTTATTAAATGGAAAAAGGTTAAGAATGCAAAGGGCTACCAGATACAGTATGCTACAAACAAGAAGTTTACCCAAAACAGTAAAAAGGCCACATCAGGCAAGCTGGAATATGTCATTACGAAACTTAAGAAGGGTAAAACATATTATGTGAGAGTAAGAGCCTATAGTCAGGGCACAGATGGTAATAAAGTATATGGTAAATGGAGTTCCGTGAAGAAGGTCAGGAAATAAACACTTGTGCAACCCATGCACTTAAGATCAAAGAGACAAGGGCGAGGAATATTCCGGCAGGAATAACCCACCTTGTCTTTTTGATTTGTACGCTTGTGAAGTAAATGGAGATCGTGTAGAAAAGGGTTTCCGTGCAGCATAGCAGCAGGGATGCGGTAAAGCCAATGTAGGAGTCTGTGCCATAGCTTCTGTAAATGTCAAACAGCAGTGCATTAGCACCTGATGAAGAGAACATTTTCAGTATTGCTAGGGGTATTACCTCGATTGGAAAGGGGAGTATACCCTTAAGTGATGCAAGTCCTTTGCATATAAGGTCTAAGGCGCCTGAGCTTCTGAAGATTCCCACCGCAACAAGAAGTCCGATGATGGAGGGAGCAATCTCTGCAACAGTTATAAGTCCCTGCTTTGCCCCCTTAAGAAACAGCTCGAAAACCGGCTTTTTCATTAGAAGGGCATACACTATGATGTAGAAGATTACAAGGGGTATCAGGAACATGGAAAGATAGGATACTAATTTCATGTGGGCTCCTTTCTGGACTAAACAGTAAGCTATGAACGTTTACACATAATGCGGCACAGGATTATAGCGATGATGGTGGTGAGGGCGGTGGTGATAAGTCCCGGTGCTATGACTGCCATGGGTGCAGGGCTTCCGTACTGGCTGCGGTAGGCTATCATGTTCATGGGGATTAATTGCAGGGAGGAGATGTTAAGTATGAGAAAGGTGCACATTTCATCGCTGGCGGTGTCCTGCCGTTCACACTCAAGCTGCTTCAATGCCTTCATCGCCTGAAGTCCTGTCGGAGTACATGCCCAGCCAAGCCCTAATATGTTGGCTATAAAGTTGGCGCATATGTAGTCGTTTGCAATATGGTTTCGTGGTATATTTGGAAAGAGAAAGTGCAGGAGCGGCTTCATTTTCTCAGAGAGATATGATGTAAGTCCTGATTCTTCGGCGATTTTAAGAAATCCACTCCACATGCTGATAACACCCGCCATCAATATGAGCAGGTCTACTGCATCTTTGGCAGATGTGAGTATGCCCTGACTCATATTTTCGATGTTACCGGTGATTGCTGCAATGACAATTCCTGTCAAAATTAATATTGACCATACATAATTTAACATGAGTGAATATTCCCTCATTTATTTCTTGGTAATTCTTACTATATTTTATGAATGAGTATGTGCAAACATGCCTAAAATCAAGGAATATCCAAATTTTGTAAAGATGAACTTTTTGTAAAATAATGCATTTATTTGTTGTTTTTATGATTTTTTTATGTTACATTTAGAATTGTACAAAAGCGTAACTTACCTGTATGCGAAAGGAGGAGATTCTATGAAGACAACGGGAATTGTCCGAAACCTAGATAATCTCGGTCGCGTTACTTTACCGATTGAGTTGCGCCGTAATTTGGACCTGGATATCAAAGACCCTGTTGAGATCTTTGTGGAAGGGGACACGATAATGCTCAAGAAATATGCTCCGTGTGATATTTTTACAGGTAGCAAGGAGGATCTTATAGAGTACCATGGGAAGATGGTAAGCAAAGACAGTATTAAAGAGCTCGTAGAGCTTGCCGGTTTGTAAGAATCGGAGGAATACATTCAAGTAAGCTGAAGATTGAACAAGGTATTTGACAAGATGAACAAAGGATGTTGATTTTGTGCTTGCACAAAAATCAACACCTTTGCGAGTTACCACATGGAGCCGTCAGGCGACATGAGCAATTGAGCAAATCATAGGGAGTGGATGACTTAGGTTGTCCGCTCCCTAACTTGTTAATGCAATGAAATAAGCCGCAACAGTTAAAAGCTTTCGCAGGTTATTGTAAAAAATGATGGCAAAGCTTTCTTTTTGCGTTGACAATGTGGGAGCCTGTGGGTACAATAAGACATGTAATTTCAAAGGAATATTGCTCTGTTTGTGAGAAGGGAACTGGCTGTATTAATAATGCCTGCTGCCGGAGAGTATATGTTAATGTGTTCGGCTGTATTCTCATAAAACAGATTAGGGGGAAACCCGGTGTGAATCCGGTGCAACCGCCATTACTGTGTTAAGGATCAGATGCTTCCTTTAAGCCAGATTACCCGCATATTCCGGCATTTTAGCTTTTGGGTGAAGGAAAAGCGAATTGTTCATTTCGAGGAATTCGGAATGTTTTCTTTGCGTGAGCCGTATTATTCATGGGAAGCTTAAATGCCAATATTGCAATTGTTGATTGCAATGTGTTGGCATTTTTTAATTGCATATGTCTTTTCTTTTTGAGGAAAGGTGGCGGCAAATGTATTTTTTAAATATTATCGATTTTTGTAATATACATTTACGCTGCTTATGAATGAGGGACTGGCAGTGCGCTTGGTAAAAGGAAGGTTTTGGTATGGTGCTTACTAAAGAGAAATGTATAAGCATGCTTCAGAGAAAAAATTATGAGCTTGGAAGACTGCCCAAGAAATCAGATTTTTCGGAGCAGGAGGTGGCACGGATCAAATCCTTCCTAGGTCCCTGGCCGAGAGCCTTAGAGGCAGCGGGAGTCAAGGAGCCAAAGCCTGTCACGAGGAAACAGATAAGAGAACAGAAACGGATTTTACAGAAGAGAGCAAGAAATGCTGAACGAAAAATAATTAAAAAACAAAGTATGGCGGAGAAGAAAGGAAAGGAAGAAAAATGACACAAACAAGAAAGAAACTAGTTTTTTCCTGGGTACTGATTCTCGCAATGGTAATCAGTGTGATTTCCCCGGGAAGCGCGTTGGCAGTGAAGGCAGCGGATGCAGATTATCAAACAAAATTAACTGCAGTTACGAAATGTCTGCATGATAATGTTGAGCCGGTGTATGGCAACGAATGGGCATTGATACAACAGGCAAGAGGTGAGGGGGTTAATTCTGAAATAAAACAAAAATATGATGAATCATTGAAGCTTCAGCTTGCTAACGAAGATAAAGTTGCAGAAATGCAATCTAATGCATGGGCTAGAGTAATATTAACTCTTGACGCTCTAGGTTTTTCTCCGGAAAATTATAATGGTGTAAATTTATATGAAAAACTTTCAGATTTTTCATCTCTTGATTTTGGTATATATGCTGTTCCTACTATGGCATATATTTTGATGGGAACTGGATTAAGAAATGATTCCGTATTTAATAATACAGCAATTGAAAGTGACAAACAGACAACAAAACAAAAACTTATTGATTCCATTGTAAAGTACTATGATAAGGATCATAAATGTTGGGGAGGTCCTGACTATAACACAAAGGTTTGGACCCCTGATCCGGATACATCTTCCCAGGCTATTCAGGGATTATCGTATTATTATAATTATGATGAAGAGATTAAATCAATAATAGATAATACTCTTACAACTATAAGTAAGAATTGTGTTGATGAAAATGGACGTGTGATGTCATATGGTAATCCTAATGCTAGTTCAACAGCGCAGGTGATATGTGCTTTAGTATCTGTTGGAATTGATCCTACAAAGGATACCAGATTTATCAAGAATGGAAATAATCTCATAGATGGTTTGTGCAGTTTTATTGATGACAAAACAGGAGGCGTAATCAGTTCATGGACAGGGGAGCTTGATCTTCAATTTGATACTGTTCAAGCAGGCTATGCACTTGTGGCATATGATAGATATTTAAAAAATCAAAGATTTATTTTTGATATATATTCATGCAAGGACGGACACGATTGGGGAGATGAAATTTCTGTTACATATTGGGCTGCAAATTGTTTAAGAGATGAAACAAAGGCAGTTAGATGTAAAGTATGTGGAGAGATTAAGCCTGGTACGGAAACTAAAGGAAAAGATGCCTTGGGTCATTCCGGCGGAGTGGCAACATGTGTTAATAAAGCAGAATGTATAGCCTGCGGATTAGAATATGGCAATATTAATTCCAATAATCATATTGGGAAAACATCACTGAAGAATACTAAAGAAGCTACATGTACCGAAAAGGGATATACCGGTGATAAGGTATGCGATGATTGTAAAGAAGTAATTGAGAAGGGTAAAGAAATCGCTGCTAAGGGACACACTCCTGTAGAGATACCAGCCGTTGCTCCTACAGAGGAGACAGCAGGTAAGACAGCAGGTAAGAAGTGCTCCGTATGTGGTGAGATATTGGAAGCTCAGAAGGATGTGCCTGCTACAGGCAAGACGGAACCTATAGGCAGACCGGCTCCGCTTGCTAATATTGGATGCAGTGTTTTGGATTACGAAGCAGGAACAGCAGAATTTGATAAACCGATTGTATATGAGACGAAGGTTTTGATACCTGATGTAGTTCAAGATGATTATAATAATGGCAAAGAATATAAAGTTGTAAAAATAGCGGAAAATGCATTTTATTATAATAAAGTTGTAACTGAGGTATCAATTGGGAAGAATATAACGGAGATTGGTAAAAAAGCATTTGTGGACTGTGCAAAACTCAAAACTGTCAGCTTTAGAGGTACTAATATAGCAGTTATAGGTGAATCGGCATTCAGTGGCGACAAGGCACTTACATCCATAGACTTGTCCAAGAATAAGCTTCAGACCATTGATAAGAATGCATTTTCAGGTTGCAAGAAGCTTAAGGATATTAAGCTAAATGGTAACAAGCTCACCAAGGTGGGTAAGAATGCATTTAAGAATGTTAAGAAGAATGCTAAGTTCACCATATATGCTAAGAACAAGAAGACCTATAAAAAGGTGGTCAAGCTTATTAAGAAGTCAGGCGCTAAGAAGGTTAAGTTCACATATAAGAAGAAAAAGTAATGTCATAACAAGAATGTTCGTCTTTATATAAGTAAGTGACATACAATCCAAGGTGATAACTGACATAAAGAAAAGGAGGCATCCCCATGAATCAGAATAAATGGAAAAAACTAATTGGAATATTTCTGATTCTGGGGGTGCTTGTATTTTCCTTCTGGTATGGCGGTGATGCACCGGGATTACAGGGATTTTCAATTGATGATGTAAATGACAGCGCATACACTGTCGGTGATGGAAGTGAAGGCAAAAACGCTGATAAAGTTAGTGATGGAAATGTAAGCGATGCTGCTGATAATTCGGAAGATACCGAAAAGACTGTGGGAAAAAATGCAGGGAACAGAAATACAACAGAAGCTTCTAAGAAGCTTTCGGATTCCGGGAAGGATAAAAAAACAGGCTTCTTAAGCGGCATAGTAATGAAGATCAAGAAGCTTAGTTCATCGGGCAGTAAGAATAAGAAACGAAATCTTCAGATCAATAAGAAGGCCCAGAAGAATGCCAACAAGGCAGTTGATAAGAGCAACAAGGCAAAGAAGAAAAAAAGTGCTGTGGCAGATAATAATGCTGGCAGCAGCAGTTCAAATAATAATTCGGAGAAAAATAAGAAGAGTAATAGTTCCGCAAGCAGTTCAAATGGTGGAAGCACTGAAAGTAAGAATGCAGCAGATGAAGATGAAAACAACAGCAAAGCAGCTGATAATAAAAGTATAGATACTAATAAAAATAGTAAGGAATCTGATAATAAAAATGATGATACAAACAGTGGAAAAGCTGATAGCAAGAGCGAAGATAACAATAGCAATGAATCGACCTCCGAGACAGATGACAATGCGGAGATAATTACATGTACCATTTACATATCCTGTGCCAGTGTGCTTAATTATATGGATAAACTTAGCGATTCCACCAGGAAGATTATTCCAGAGGATGGAATCATACTGAATTTGACCGAGGTTAAAATTAAAAAGGGCTCCACTGTTTTTGATGTGCTGCAGAAGGCAGCAAGGGATAATAAGGTGCATCTCGAGTACAATTATACACCGGCTTATAAGACGTACTATATTGAAGGAATAGGTAATCTGTATCAGTTTGATGCGGGGAATCTTTCCGGATGGATGTATAGTGTCAATGACGCGTTTCCCGGAGTGGGCTGCTCGGGCTATAAGGTCAGTGACGGTGACAGTATTAAATGGGTGTATACCTGCAGCTTTGGTAAGGATGTGGGAGGCTATGTCAGTGAATGAGAGTAAGACTGGAGATTATGCTGATGGCTGATAGATAGTTAGAAACTATGTAAATTTGCGAAAATATGACGATAGATCATGTTTGCGAAGGATAGTGTAACTGGGAGATAAGAGGTATGGAGCAGCATCATCCTATAATCAATCTTATATATTTTGGTCTTGTGATCGGGTGCAGTATGATATTTCTGCACCCTGTTTGTCTGCTTATTAGTATCACCTGTGGGGCAGCGTATACAATTATTATGTTTGGAACGAAAAGGGCATGTAAGGGCTTTATTGGTGTTTTTATACTAATGCTTCTGACAGCACTAATCAATCCTACCTTCAGCCATCAGGGAGTGACAGAGCTGTGTGAGCTTCCGGGAGGAAATATGCTGACCTTAGAATCGATATTCTTTGGGATAGGGGCAGCATTTATGCTGGGGGCAACACTGCTGTGGTTCCGTATCGTAAGTGAGATATTGACTGCGGATAAAATTGTGTATCTTTTTGGAAGGACATTTCCTGTTCTGGGCTTGCTGCTTTCCATGATACTGGGATTTATACCAAAGGTCAGGCGGCGTTATGCGGAGATCACAATGTGCAGGGGTCAGGAGCAGCGGATTCTATCTCTGGGAAGAAATGAAGTAAGTGATGTTGATAATAATGGAGAGAAGAGAAAAGGTGGAATACATAAGACCTCAGATGCTGTGAATGGAAGATGTGATATAAAGAGCCTGATAATACGCAGGATTGGGTTTGTTAGGAACTACATAAAAACCCTCTCCATCCTGGTGACATGGATGCTTGAGGATTCTGTGGAAATGGGAAAGAGCATGAGGGGAAGAGGCTATGGTCTTCCGGGAAGAACACAGTTTACCATCTACCGTTTTACAAAGAGAGACGCAAGAATGCTTGCATTTATTCTGTTAGTTGGAGGGTATGTGATAATAGGCAGTGCGCGGGGAGCACTGTCATGGTACTATTACCCTGTGACATATGGGGCAGGGATTGAGGCTTATTCAGTAAGTGTGTATATCGCTTATTCGCTGCTTTGCGTACAGCCGGTGGCAGGTGAGCTGTTGAGAAATGTTCAGTTCAAGCGCCGGAAGCTTGCGGGTTGAGGATATTATACAGGCAGAGTGTTATAGGCTTGGCGAGAAGAATGTATTATATAGATAAAAAGTAAGCATAGAGGAAGGGTAAGCAATTAGGGAAGCGTATGAAGGCAGTATCAGTTGACAAGCTTACATTTACATATAGTGGTGACAAGACACCGGCATTAAAGAATGTATCCTTTGATGTGGGGATGGGTGAGATAATGCTTGTGATCGGAGAGTCGGGATGTGGAAAGACAACTCTGCTTAGACATCTGAAGCCGTCACATACACCTGTTGGAAGCCGTAATGCTGACAGCAGTATATATATTAATGGGAGAAGCGTCGAGGACCTTTCTGAGGAGGAGCTCTCATTTACAGTTGGATTTGTAGGGCAGCAGGTGGATGAAGCACAGGTGACTGACAAGGTGTGGCATGAGATTGCCTTTGGACTTGAGAGCATGGGTTGCGAGCAAAGCTACATGCAGCAGAAGGTTGCAGAAATGGTGGCTTTTTTTGGGCTGGAATCAGTATACCACAAGAAGCTGTCGGAGCTGTCAGGAGGACAGAAGCAGCTGGTCAATCTATGCGCAGTTATGATAATGGAGCCGCAAATTCTTGTACTTGATGAGCCCACCAGCCAGCTTGATCCCAATTCTGCTATGGAATTCTTTCACATGATAAGGAAGATCCATGAAGAGCTTGGAACAACGATTATTATTAGTGAGCACCGCTTGGAAGATATTCTTCCCATGGCGGATAAGGTGCTTGTGCTTGATAAGGGACGGGTTATTAAGGAGAGTACACCCGGGGATATATGCAGATACCTATATGAGAAAGGACTTCCTCTTTTTCGTTCTATGCCTGCAGCAGCAAGAATATATTGCAGTCTGGAGACCTCGGGCAGTGGGATGCCATTGTCGGTAAATGAGGGTAGAAGCTTTATAGCGGAATTGTTCGATGATGATGGGGGAAGTTATAGTGTCGGATTTAATAATAAAAAAGGCATAGAAGGTGCCGATGAGGTTTATGGTAAGCAAAGAATAGAAAATCTTAGCAGCAGGGTCGATGAAAAGAGGAGCAAAGAAAGCTTTAGTGACAGGGCTGACAGTAAGCAAAGCAGGGAAAGGCTTAGTAGCAATGGTGATGGCAAGCAAAGAGCAGAAAAGCCTGACAGCAGAGGGAATAAGAAGAATGCTGTGGTTAAGATAGATGAGGCATGGTTCAGATATGATAAGGATGGGGAGGATGTTTTAAAGGCCTGCAGTATTGATGTCCCTAGAGGAAGTATTACAGCAATTCTTGGAGGAAATGGAGCAGGCAAGTCCACCCTGCTTCATGTTATCATGGGCAATATACAGCCATATCTTGGGAAAGTGAAAATTACTGATGAATGCACCATAGGACTTCTCCCACAGAATCCACAGGCTATGTTTGCGGAAAAGACAGTGGGGGATGAGCTGAATCCGGGAAGATACTCAGAAGAAATAAGGAAGCTCAAAGGCAGAGCTGATTGTTCTGGTGAAAACATAGAAGATTATAGGCTGGATAACGTGATCCGGTATTTTGGTCTTTCACACTGTCTTTATAGGCACCCATTTGATCTGTCGGGTGGTGAGATGGAGAAGCTTGCGCTGGCGAAAATGGTGTTGATGGATTATGACATTTTTCTCTTGGACGAGCCCGGAAAGGGAATGGACTATGCATTTAAGGAGAAGCTTGGTGCATATCTTACAGATCTTGCCGGTAAGGGCAAGACTATATTGCTGGTGAGCCATGACATAGAATTCTGTGCTAAGTATGCAGACTATTGTGGCATGTTTTTTGACGGCCATATTGTTGCGCTTAATAACACAAGGACATTTTTCCTGCAAAACTCATTCTACACAACTTCAGTAAGAAGGATGTGCAGGGGTATGCTTGATGCCCTGACTGTGGAGGATGTGCTTGCGCTGTTTGGTGTAAATGCAGATGCCGAGAAAGATAAAGGCAGTGGCGAAGATGAGGGTTACGAGGGAGAAGAAGCAGGCGACACAGCTGGTACAAGGAATAAGCAAGGAATTACAGGGGAAAACGGGATTTGCGAAGATGACAGCATGACTGGTAAAGTGGATGAGCAAGGAACGGAAGGGAAAGCAGAGACCTGCGAAGAAAGAGAAGGTGTCAACAAGACAGGTGCAGTGGACGGGCAGGGAGTATTAGTGGAAACAGAGACCTGCGAAGATGACGAAGACGGCGACAAGACAGGTGCAAAGGAAGAAGAAAGTAAGCATGATATATCCGAAGCATTATTACAAAAACATGCAGAAGAATATGCAGAATCCAAGGGAATTGCAGATAGAAGAAAAGAAAATATTAAGAAGCATATTTCTGCCGTGCTTCCATTTATAGTGTTTCTTGTAGTTATGCCGGTTACGATATACATTGGTTATGGAGTGCTGCATCAGAGAAAGTATTATTTTATATCGGTGCTTCTTATATTAGAGGCTGTTGGTACAATGTTAATAGGCTTCGAGGGCAGCAGACCGAAGCTTAAGGAGATAATGACGATTGCGGTCATGAGTGCCATCACAGCACTTTCCAGAGCCATGTTCTATATGACTCCTGCGGTGAAGCCAATGGCGGCGCTGACCATAATATCAGGAATCGGGCTGGGAGGAATACAGGGATTTGTGGTGGGAGCATTGTCAATGCTTGTGTCGGACATTTTCTTTTCCCAGGGACCGTGGACACCCTGGCAGATGTTTGCCATGGGACTTCTGGGTTTTCTGGCAGGTATGATCTTTAACAGAGAAAATAGAAAGAGAGCTTGGGAAGACAGGGAATCGAAGGAGACGATCAAGGAAGAACCTGATGTGAAAAACGAAAATCGGTTACTTGTTATATGTATATACGGAGCTCTGTCGGTTCTTATCATATATGGCGGGATCATGAATCCTGCCTCAGTTCTAATGTATCAGGAAAATGTTACATGGGAAATGCTGATCGCAAGCTATGTGCCGGGTTTTCCTATTGACTGTATTCACGCGGCCTCCACATTTATTTTTCTGTGGCTGCTTGCGGAGCCCATGCTTGAGAAGCTGGAACGTGTGAGAAGAAAATGAAAATCTATGTCTGCAGCCTGGCTTGAACAATTTGCAAAGTTGGTATTTATGTGATAGTATTGCATGGATACAAAATAATTACTGCTGCTAATGTTGGAATATCAGGCAGTATATATTGCATAGAATGAATACACGACAGACATTTGCAAAGCTCATATATAACGTATGCTGCGTTGGAACTGTACAAGGTTCATGTGCATATTAGTTTTGCAAACGTCTCAGATATACGAATATGAGAGGATAACATAATGGCATTTATAGAATGGTTGAAGGTAATTTTATTGGGAGTTGTTGAGGGGATTACTGAGTGGCTGCCTATCAGCAGCACAGGACATCTTATTCTTGTAAATGAGTTCGTCCACTTAGAGCAGAGTGACGCATTTATGGAGATGTTTGATGTGGTAATCCAGCTTGGTGCCATACTTGCTGTTGTGGTTATCTTCTGGGATAAATTGTGGCCCTTCCACACAAGGAAAAATGCCCCTAAGGAGAGCTGGTTTGTGCATGAGGCTGAGAGTGGGTTTATGAAGGGCTTTCAGAGCTTCTGTAATAACTACTGCCACATGGATAAGATCGTGCTGTGGCTTAAGATTGCAGTGGCGTGTGTTCCGGCAGCGGTTTTCGGGCTGGCACTTGACGACTGGATGGATGAGCATTTCTATAATGCCACAGTTGTTGCCATAGCACTTATTGTATATGGTGTGATATTTATTGTTATTGAGAATTATAATGAAAATAGAAGGCCTAAGATTACAAGTCTCGAAGCCTTAGGCTTTAAGGATGCTATTCTTATTGGACTTTTCCAGGTGCTTTCCTTAATTCCCGGAACCTCCCGCTCCGGCTCAACCATAATCGGTGGAATTCTTATTGGAGCATCCCGTGAGATTGCGGCGGAATTCACATTTTTCCTGGCCATCCCGGTAATGTTTGGAGCAAGCCTTGTGAAGCTTTTGAAGTTCGGGTTATCATTTACCGGAACGGAGCTTGCTGTTCTTTTGGTTGGAATGCTTGTTGCCTTCGCAGTATCAATAT
Organism: Lachnospiraceae bacterium; assembly: GCA_017470935.1. Taxonomy (GTDB): domain Bacteria; phylum Bacillota; class Clostridia; order Lachnospirales; family Lachnospiraceae; genus CAG-590. The sequence goes on along the minus strand of JAFUXG010000035.1, from coordinate 40,090 downwards.
TTGCCATCAAGTTCCTTATGGGCTACATTAAGAAGCATGATTTCAAGGTTTTCGGCTGGTACAGGATCGCACTTGGTGTACTGGTGCTTCTCTACTTTTTCCTTATTCGGTAATATGTGCTTAATTGCGAAGCTCTTTAATAACCTTAACTAAGCTTCTTTGCAGCGTACGTCATAATACCAGCTATGGTTTTCCCGTCTGTCATCTTACCCTCGTAAATGAGCTTTTTCAGATCCTCTATATCCCACTCCTCAACGTTGATCTCTTCCTCGGGATCAAGGTGCTGTGCGGTCTTTTCCAGATCTGTGGCAAGATATACATCCACCCTTTCATTGCAGAAGGCAACTGTTGTGTTGACTGTGAGAAGATATTCCATGCTGCCTGCCTTGTATCCGGTCTCTTCCTCTAATTCTCTTGTTGCACATTCTATAGTAGGCTCATCCGGTGAGTCCAGCTTTCCGGCAGGAAGCTCTAAGGTGAACCGGTCAAGAGCGTTTCTATACTGCCTGACCATCAAAAGCTTGCCATTGTTATTAACTGCCACAACGCAGGCAGCTCCGTCATGATGGATGTAGTCCCATTCGGCAGTGGTACCATTTATTTCTACAGTATCCTTGTATAATCCGATTACTGTGCCCTGTGCCCGCAGTTCTCTTTTCAGTCTCTTGATCGGTTCCATCTTATTACTTCCTCCATTTAATGTTAATTTGATATTATATATTCATAACAAATAAAGTGTTGGCATTAGCCTGGTAATTGCCTGACAGTAGGTTATTAATATACAAATCGTGGTATGCTGGTATTAAGTATTGCCCGTTGCTGAGCCTTTACCGTATTAACATACTTCTTAGGAACAGTAACCTCCTGGTATGTATATGTTTTGGTTGATGTAGTCACCTCGCCATATGCCTTGGTTGTGATCTTTTGAGAGACCAGCTTACCATCCTCGTATGTGTTTTCGACGGTTATGGCTGTATTCTTGTCCTTCGACTTTGTCATGTTGCCGTTGGCGTCATAGGCATAGCTTACTGAATTCTTGTCGAAGCCGCTGTGCTTTTCCTTTGTAATATAACCATTCTTGTTATAGGTGTAGGTGTAGTTAAGGGGCGTTCCAATTGCCTCAGGACCTGACTCCTTGTAAACCTGTTTTGCTACGCGGTTTTTCTTGCCATATTTGTAGGTACTTGTAGTCTTGAAGCCGTCAGAGCTTTTGCCTGACATTTTGATCACGCGGTTTTTCTTGTCATACTTGTAGGTGTATTTATCAGTATAGCCGGATGACTTTGTGGTCATCTTTGTAAGAAGGCCCTTCTTGTAGGTATACTTGCTGACTACGTCATAAGAGTTAGCCTTCTTTGTGATCAGACCATTGCTGTCGTAGGTATAGGTTTCTGAGTAGTCATTATCACCTGTTAAGGTGGTGACAACATTAATGGTTTCGGTGCTCTCGGCATTAACATTGATCGGCAGTGCAATGGAGGCAAGCAGGCTCAAGGAAAGCAGTCCTGCCATGGTCAGTTTCATTTTTTTGGTTAGTTTCATAATGAATCTCCTTTCTTTGATTAAATGAATCATGTAAAAAATATTGCCTTGTAAGCAGCCCTCAATACTTGGCTTCGTAGTAATATGTATTTTAGAAGGATTAGCCTGCAAGGCTCCATAAGTATGATGCATAAATTCTATGAAAGGTTCCAATATATTTATAAAGGACTGTTGTTTTCAAAGCTTTCAAAATCATCCTCTATAACTGTGCCAACAGTCTGTTTTGGTGTGTCACTTCCAAAAGAACTGTTACTGCCGCTTGAGAAAGCATCATTGCCACCTGAGAAGGCATCGTTACTGCCCGAGAAAGCATCGTTGCTGCCTGAGAAGGCATCGTTACTGCCCGAGAAAGCATCGTTGCCGCCTGAGAAGGCATCATTACTGCCCGATAAAGCATCGTTGCTGCCTGAGGAGGCATCATTACCGCCTGAGAATGTGCCAGCAGCTGTCATGCCGGGATATGAAATGGTTCTCATGGTAGCATCATAAGCGTTCTTGGCGTCAGGATCTCCAGCCTTCAAGGTCTTAAGAATAATGAATATAAACAGTGCAAAGAACAGGGTGTTGAGCATGCTGCCGCCAATTGGAAGAAGGCTTGTCAATAGCACCTTGATGATGACAAAGGCAATGTTTATATAGAAGGCAATCCAGTATATGGTGTTGAAATCATCATTTGATTTTGTAATGGACTTGCCAACCTGTGCCAAAAGGGTGAAAATAAGTGCCACCAGGAATAACAGTGCAAACCTCACAGGCAGATACAAAAGGCCGAGGATGATGCCCCATTTAGCAATAAAGCCCTTGTAGCCTGACTGTATTGTTGCTTTTGAAAAGGATCTAATATTAAATATCTGGGAAAGCTCAGAGAATTTCATCTGCTGAACCTGTCCCGTCAGGTAATTGACCATAAGGAAATTGGACTGGCTGACGAACATAGCCTGCTGGATGCTGCTGCCAGTCTGATTAAGCTTGCTTATGAGAGGTGCAACATCTACAGGATCAATATAGCCATCACCGCCTGTACCACTATAGTAATAGGACACGTCAGTATCGATGGAAATGTAGGTGTCAGAGGTGGCACTTTCATACTTCTGGTCAAGGGATAGAATACCATCATCATAAGAGAAATCTGGCATTTCATTCAGTGTGTCAGCAAGATTTTTGTTGGTTACAAGCTTTGCCGTTCTGATACCAAAGGAAATGAGGTTCACAAGGATAGTCACTATAATAGCGCAAAGTATCTTGCTCTTGGTTGACTGGCGGCGCAGCTTGTAGTATACATCAGAATGTACAAAGCCCTCATAGGCTTTAGCTATCTGGACAAACGGATTGTATGTATCGTTCATGGTTTTCCCCCTTAATATTATAGTATTATCAAGTATTATAATACCTGTATCCCTCAGTGTCAAAGATGATATGGCTTGTGCGGGTAAAAAAGTTGACATTGTAATTGAAAAGATATAGTCTTGTATGATAAGCACAAGATCATTTTGGTTATGTATTATTAATAATTAATGACATATTTTTTTATAATCATTAATCGAATAAGTAAACGGGATATGGGGAAATGGCAGACAGGATTTTGATAGTGGAGGATGACAGGGAGATACGAGCTCTGTTGTCGGACTTTCTAAATGAAAATGGATACGAGATAGTTACCGCATCTGACGGGAGCAGCGCAGGTAAGATCATGAGGGAGGAGCAGTTCTCTCTTATACTAATGGATCTTATGCTGCCCTTTAGAAGCGGAGATGATCTGATCAGGGAGCTTCGAGAGTATTCTAATACTCCTGTTATTGTTCTGTCTGCAAAATCCATGATGGAGACAAGGCTGGAGGTGCTTAGGGTCGGGGCAGATGATTATATTATTAAGCCCTTTGATCTTGATGAGGTATTAGTAAGGATAGAAGTGGTATTGAGAAGAACCGGGGCACCGGGGGCAGGGGATAACGGAGTGCCAGCAGGTGTATCTAAGGGGATGATTAGTGGAAACACAAAGGACTACAATGGATTAGCTGGCAGTATACAAGGTGCAGCTTCAGGTGGTGGTTCTGGCAATAATTTGACTGCGGTCAAGATTACTTCGGCCGACGGAAAGCTCGTGATATATGTTGATGAGAACAGGGCTGCATATGAGGACAGGAATCTGACACTTACTGCCAAGGAGCTGGCACTTCTGCAGCTGTTTCTTCAATACCCAACTAAGACCTTTACCAAGGTGAACCTGTATGAAACGGTGTGGAATGATACCTATTATTACGAGGACAACACCATCAATGTGCATATGAGCAATCTAAGGAGCAAGCTGAAAAAACAGACAGGAAATGATTATATAGAGACGGTGTGGGGTATTGGGTACCGATTGAAAGAAAGGGATATGTGAAGTGATCATGAATATTTGGAAATATATGATATTGATTATGTTACAGAATTAACAAGAATAGTAAGAGAGATAGAATTGCCAGCGGGAACGGAAATGTATGTAGATGAGGAAAGAGTGATATGATAATAATTGTGTGCATTGTCCTTGTAATTATATGTATTATACTTCTTGTCTACATTTATGCCATGAGAAGACAGGCAAGGGGTATTAAGACAGAGCTTAAGGAGACAAGAAGAACATCTTATAACAGACAATTGAAGATAGCCTTATTTGATAAGGATGTAAATGAGCTGGCGGCAGAGATCAACAGGAATCTGGATCATCAGAAGGCCATGAAGCTGGAGGCGGAACAGAATAAGAATAATCTGAAACAGTCCATCTCTGACATTGCCCATGATCTGAGGACACCCCTTACAGTGGTGAAGGGCAATCTCCAGATGTTAGAGAGGGAGGAGACCTTGTCAGAACGGGGAAGGGAGTATCTGCGTATCAGCATGGAACGTACAGACAGCCTTCGGGAGATGGTGGATGATTTCTTTGAGATGTCTGTGCTTGAAAGTGATGCAGAAGCGGTGGATTTGAAACGTATTGATGCCACGGCATTTCTTATGCAGTTCGTTATAGACAATGAGGCAGTAATAAGGGATCGGGGACTTACTCCTAAGATAGATCTGCCGGAAAAGAGCATATTTATCAAAGCGGATGAAATGCTCCTTAGAAGGATGTGCAATAACCTTCTTAACAATGTGCTCAAGTATGCTGAGGATGAGTTTGAGGTTGCACTCCGATGCACTCCGGTGTTTGATCAGGAGAAGGTTCATATAACGTCAGATATGAATGATAAAGACTACCGGGTCAGCATAGTGTTTTCCAACAATATTGCGGCAGACAGCACATTTGATGTGGCGCAGCTGTTTGATAGGACATATCGTGGTGACAAGGCGCGCCCTTCCGGCGGCGCAGGACTTGGTCTTTATATAGTGAAGCTTCTGGCAGACAAGCAGGGGGCACAGGTGGCGGCGGAAATCAAGGAGGATATGCTGGTAATTAGTATGAGCTTTGAAAAATGATTTTTGCACAAGATAAATTATAAAAATGTAAGGGAATAAATATGCTTTTGTTATTTTATGTTATTTTTCAGCTCGTTATCAGTATAAAAATGGGGGATAATCAGCTGGAATGAGGTAAAAATCATGATTGACAGCTGATTATCCCGTATAATATAATAAATTTAATAAATTTTTCTTATTACATTATTGTGTTTGAATACTGTGTGCGGGGGTATCGATATGGTTGGCAGAAAAAAAGAAACCACAGAACTACTTGAATTATACGACAGAGACAACGCTGAGCTTGTTGCGATATACGGAAGGCGCCGTGTTGGGAAAACCTATCTTGTGGATGAAACCTTTAAAGACATAATAACATTTAGACATGCGGGTCTTTCTCCGATAAAAGAAGATGAACAATATAACGGACAGCCATTGAAAAAACAACTGCAGGCATTTTATTATTCACTTATAGCACAGGGAATGAAGAAGGATCATTGTCCGAAGGACTGGCTTGAAGCGTTTTTTATGTTAGAGATGCATCTGCAGAGTATTGATGATGGCTCAAGACAACTGATATTCTTGGATGAACTGCCGTGGATGGATACTCCTAAGTCGGGATTTATCACAGGATTTGAAGCCTTTTGGAATAGCTGGGCGTGTCACAGAAATGTAATGGTGATCATATCGGGAAGTGCCAATTCATGGATGGAAAATAAGCTGATCAACAATCATGGTGGATTATATGGACGGGTTACACATGAGATAAAGCTTTCTCCATTTTCACTTAAAGAATGCGAAATGCTATTAAAAGAAAGAGGGATTTCCTTTTCCAGATATGATATTGTACAGAGCTATATGATCTTTGGTGGTATTCCGTTTTACATGAATTACTTTATAAGGGGAAAAAGCCTTGCTCAAAACGTTGATGAACTGTTTTTTACAAAGGGAGCAAAGCTGTCTCTTGAGTATGACAGGCTATTCTCATCTGTTTTCTCAAATCCTGAAATGACCAAGGGGATTGTTAAGGTACTGAGTAAGAGAAGCAAGGGATATACGAGGAAAGAGATAATTGGCGAGTCTGGATACCCGGATGGCGGCAGTCTCTCAAAGAGCTTGACTGCGCTGATAGCCAGCGATTTTGTGATCAAATATATACCCTTTGGATGTGCTAAAAGAGAAGCACATTATAAGCTGGTTGATCCATTTTGTATTTTTTATCTCAAGTTCGTCTGGAATAAAAACTCAATGATTGACGGTTTCTGGCAGCAGAATATTGATTCGCAGTCCATAGTGTCATGGAGAGGCTATGCTTTTGAAAATGTATGCTTTAATCATATACCGGAGATTAAAAAGGCTCTTGGAATTAGTGGAATCAGTTCAACAGAATCAGCGTGGACCAAGATGAATGATGGTGAGAGCGGAACACAGATAGATATGCTTATTTTACGCAAGGATAATGTGGCCAATATGTGTGAAATGAAATTCTATAGCGATGAGTTCGAGGTTGATAAAGCATATGACAAGCTGCTTAGAAACCGACAGACAATTCTTTATGAGAAGCTTCCGAAGAAGAGTGTTATTCATAATACTCTTGTAACGACCTATGGGATTAAGGATAATGAGTATAAATGGTCATTTGATAATGTCATTACGATGGAGGAGCTGTTCGATTGACTTGCCTAATGTGAATGATAAGACCACCCGGCACATGTTATGATATGCTCCCTGCCTATTTGGGAGGTGTCATATCATTAAAGTAGCAGGGTGGTCTTTTAAATATAAAAATTTAAGAAATTCTTTAATATTTGATTTTATAGTGTAGGTAACTTAAGAAATGTATATACGCATTTCAGATATAGAGCAGATTAATTAAAGCATCAATAATCAGGGAGGAAGCCATGTCAGAAGTAATAGTAGAGGTTAAGAAGCTTACAAAGCAGTACGGCAAGCAGAAGGCACTTGATAATGTCTCATTTAATATCAAACAGGGACAGATCGTGGGACTTATTGGGCCTAACGGTGCAGGAAAGACCACCATTATGAAGACCATGGGAGGGCTTATTCTTCCCACATCAGGGGAGCTTTCCCTTTATGGGGAGACAGATGAGAAGGGACTTAACCATGCAAGAAGCAGGATGAGCTTCATGATCGAGACTCCTTACATGAAGGAGAAAATGACGGCGAGAGAGAACCTTGAGAAGCAGCGTCTTCAAAAGGGAATTCCTGATAAGGGCAGAATTGACGAGGTGCTAGAGATAGTAAGGCTTACCGATACAGGGAAGAAGGAGGTCAGGAATTTCTCTCTCGGCATGAGACAGAGGCTTGGCATCGCCAATGCGCTTCTTGGGAAGCCGGAGCTTATGGTGCTTGATGAGCCCATTAACGGACTGGATCCGGAGGGTATCGTGGAGATAAGGGAGCTTTTCAGAAGTCTCAATAAGGATCAGAATATTACAATAGTTATTTCATCGCATATTCTAAGCGAGCTGTCACTTCTGTGTACGGATTACATTTTTATAAATGGCGGTCAGATCAAGGGAATGCTCACCGCTGATGAGCTTAAGGAGGAATGCAGCGAATATTATCACATCAACACAGATGATAATGAGAAGGCGGCTGCAATACTGACCAATACCTGTAAGCTTAACAGGCTGGAGGTATTGGAGGATGGCAGCATAAGGATATTTGACGGGCTTGATGAGATAAGGGATATATCAAGGGCGCTTTATGACGGCGGAGTAATACCTATAGAGCTTGCAAGAAATGAAGTCAATCTCGAGGAGTATTATATGCACAAGGTACAGGATGTGCAGGATGGCACAAAATAACTCGCTTGCACATCTCGAGGGCTCAGAAATAACCCGCGTGCAAGCTTGCTGCACATCTTGTGTTAAGTATATAAGAAGGAGGAACAGATGTATAATATTATAAGATCTCTTAACTACAACGCCCGCCGTGATATGGCTGTAATTATTGCATTGATCACCGTTATTGTGCTCCCCTTTTTTGTGATGTTTGTTGTGGGACAGCTGGAGGGAGAAAGTTATGGTGGTATGACGGGTTCTGTATATTATATTACCCAGATTGGTGAGAATTTCATTATAGTGATGTTTGTGATACTTGTTATATCCTGCAGGATATGTGCTTCGGATGCCGGTGACAAGACCATCAATTATGAGTTCCTGTCAGGCCATAATAGGGGAAGCATATACTGGGCAAGAATAATTGCAGGAATAATGTGGAGTGTTATCTTAACAATGGCATTATTTTATCTTCCCATTGTGGCCTTATCAGCAGTTAACGGATGGGGGCAGGAGCTTGAGTTAAAATATGCAGTCATAAGGCTGCTGCTTGCACTGCTGCCTGTCATAAGGCTATCGGCATTTTTCATGATGACCGCAAGCGTGCTGCGAAGCTCAGGAAAGGGCATAGCGTTAGGGTATGGTTTTATCATGGTGATGGTGATTCTTATCTCAGTACTTCAGGATGTGTTAAATCTTAATATTACATGGCAGTTTGCATTTAGCAATGTAATGTATCTTCTTTCATTTGAGAACAGCAGGAATATAGTAATAGATGGTGAGACAGTTACAAGGTTTGAATCAGCACTGCCTTCAGGGATGGCCATAGGAACTATTGTGGCTTCGGTGGCTGCCACATTTATATACACATATATAGCATATGCGGAGTTTAAGAAGAAGGACAGAGACTAAGCCGGCCGGAGGAATTTAACCATGGTCAATATGAATGATAACGAGAAAGGAGCAGTCAGGTTATAGGGACAGAAAGGTAGATCAGTATGAAGGATATAATCAGTTCGGAATTATACAGTATAAGAAAAACCGGAACCACCATCAGGATATATATTTTGTTTATTTTTATTATGATACTGGTGACAGTGGTCAATATTATTAATGATGATAAAGGGTTTAGGTCGGCAGAGGGATGTATAGTGGGTAATCCTACCCTGCCCACAACCTTTTCGGTATTTATAATAGGCTTTATTGTGGCGGCTTTTTGCGGAGAGGATTTCAGGGATAAGACCGAGAATTATGAGGTCATGTCGGGACATTCCAGGGCTCAGATATTTCTTGGCAGAAGTATTCCGGCAATCCTTGCGGCCGGAATTGGCGGAACCTTGCTTGCCTTTTTGCCACTGATTTCGGGAAGCATTATTTTTGATACCGGTGATCTCGTTCCGGTTGGAGATATAATAATAAGACAGCTGTTGTTTGTATTTCCATTTATGAGGCTTGCGGCATTTTTCGTGTTCGTAACATTTATGGTGAAAAGTAATTTTGTTACAATGATACTTGGCTTTCTGGTGTTCAATGCCCATGCGGTTATGTCGGATATGATAACCAACAATAAAAATTATCTGATCAGTCTCTTCAATCTCAATCTGCTTACCGATTACCCGGGCTGGAGCCTGTATAACGTAAGCGGTAACGGAGGAGTTATCGAATACACTGCATATAAAAGTGCCGTGACACCTGAGCTTATTATCGGAACTATTGTGGTGTCTCTGCTCATGATCTTCGTATACATGCTTGCGGGCTATGCCTTTTTCCGCAGGGACGATCTTGGGTGAAGATATTTATATTGATTATGTATTATCTCAAAAATATAGAGGTTGTGCATATTATGTAGATTCCATAAGAGGATAATGATGATTGCGTTGAAACTATATAATATGCAGGGCAATAACACGGAAAAGAGGTGTAATAATGGACTATACATTAGCAATACTTGAACTTATATTTGCCATAGGGCTGATTGCCACAGCAAAGATATCGGAGAGATACGCAAGCAATAAGTGGAAGCTCCTTAATGTGGGACCTGTGATCATAGCAGTGCTTTTGGTGGCATTTGTGGGATGGGACTGGCTTTATACTGGTGTGTATGTGGCTGCATTTATTATGATGGCAGAGCTGTTAGTTGATAAGAAGGCTATTCGTAAAGCCATGTCTGTAGCTTCGGCGTGTATCATTGTGGTGACAATGATCCTGTGCGCTATAAGTCCTGCCTACCACAAACAGGATTTTGCAGCAGATTTTGATAAGGCCTTCGATATACTGAAGGAGCATTACATACTTGATAAGGAGAAGGGCATTGACTGGGATGAGCTCTATGATGAGTACAAGCCCGTTTTCGCAGAGGCAACAAAGAATAGTGATGCCATACTCAACTATAACACATGGCAGCGTTTTACCAGGGAATTCTATGATGGTCATGTTTCATATGTCATAAACAATGGTGGCATAGCTGTGCAGGCGATGTGTGAGGACTACGGTAACGACTATGGTCTGTCGCTGCTTCGTGCTGCTGATGGAAGGTATGTGGCAGTAAATGTGGAAGGATACGATAACTGTTACAGTGTGTTCGACAACATTAAGGATTTTGAAGAGCTTAAATATTACATTAAGGATGACGCAGAGGCTAATAAGCTTACACTGAAAAATGCAGGTGTTAAGAACGGAACTGTCATAACTGCATGGAATGGAAAGCCTATTGATGAACACATGGAGGATGTCAAGGGAAAGCTTCCGCCACAGATTTTCCAGACCCCTGATAGGGACAACGAGGAGTTTTATCGTCCTCTGTATGCGGCAGGGGGAAGTGAGGATGCAGTTTCTATATCCTACCTTGATGACGAGGGGAATGAAAAGACCGTTACTGCACCCGCACTTGGCGCATATCTTGGAAGATTATACGAGACAATTAATATCTTAGATAAAGGAATTAATATAACCAATCTTGAGTGGCAGGATATTAATGAAGATACTGCAATCATAAGAATCAGTGAGATGGCATATGACCAGGCAAGCTATTCCGGCTCGGATTACAGTAAGATGACTGATGAGGTGAGGAGCAAGCTGTCAGAGGAGAAGGCAAGAGGAGTGAAGAATATAATTTTTGACCTCAGACAAAATGGGGGTGGAAGCCCATTTATGGTGACGGGAGTGGCATCCCTGTTCGCACCTGAGGGTGAGCATATATATTCCTACTGCTCCATCATCAATGAAAAGACAGCGTCTTATGAGCGCAACGGTGACGGGAAATATCCTGTGGGTGAGGCGCTTTCCTATGATGGCGAGGATCTGTTCGCAGATGGCAATATAATCATTCTCGTTAATGCTGAGACAGTCAGTGCAGGAGATGATATGACCAACCTTATGTCGGAATATCCCAATGTGACCATTATGGGCTTTACCAAATCCAACTGCTCATGTCAGGCGGTGACAAGTGTTTCCCTTAATGGGGCGTCATTTACCTTCTCGGCAGTGCCTGCCGTGGATGCGGAAGGTACGCCAATGATAGATTCAGGTGTGGATCATGTGGGCAAGGTGCCCATTGATGTTATCGTTCCCTTTGATGAGAAGGCAGTAACAGCTATTTTTGAAAGCGGGGAGGATTATCTGCTTGATTATGCTGTGAAATATGGTAAATTTAAAAAGAATATTGCATCGAAATAATGCATATGCTATAATGTGCCTAGGCAAGGAAAGAAAGAACACAGTACTTGTTCACAAACCGAACTCCCATAAGTTGCAGCTTATGGGAGTTCTTCACATTTTACGGTTGTGCATCCGAGGCTAGTTGTCTAGGTCATCTCCGTCTAGCCGTTTGCAGAAATAGTGACAAAATATTCCTGCCATAACAGAGATCAAAAAAGAAAGAACCAAACCAAGCACTTGTTCACCCCCTTCCTGTTGTCAGTGTGGGGTAGACAACGGATATATTATATCATGTACAATTATGACATTTCAATCAATGCTTGACTTTTTCATTACTAATATTCATGAATAATCTATTTATTCAAAATCTATTGTATTTGGATTGGGATGATATCTTTTGTTTTACATTTATTAGTATCTTTGTTATAATCAACATATCATATATGCGGATGAAAGAAAGGAGAAATAAACATGAAGAATCAGGCAATCGTAGACAAGTTAAAGGCGGGTAATGAAAAGTATCTTACAGCTAAGGGCAATGATGGTGATGTTTCACCTGAGATCAGAAAGGATACTACTGTTAACGGACAGCATCCGGATACTATCGTGATCACATGTTCAGATTCCAGGGTTATTCCTGAGGCCATTTTCCAGGCAGGAATCGGTGAGATATTTACTATCCGTGTTGCAGGTAATGTGGTTGGTGAGACACAGCTTGCCAGTGTTGAGTATGCAGCAGGACATCTTGGAAGCAAGGTTATTATCGTGTTAGGGCACACGCACTGTGGAGCAGTTGGGGCTACTCTTGCAGGTGGCGCAGAGGGTCATGTGAAATGCTTGACAGATGCTATTCTCGAAGCGATAGGTGGAGAAAAGGATGAGTACAAGGCTTGCGGCCTTAATGTTAAGAAGGGCGTTGAGATTATAGAGAATGGCCTTGCAGACAGCCATGAGGTGGATCTGTCAAAGGTTGATGTTATTGGCGCAATCTATGATATTGAGGACGGACATGTAGACTGGCTGTAGGATATATACATATGTGTGGTTTGGCTGCAAGGGATAATGGAATGTAGAGATATGCAGTCTGACTGCAAGAGATAATGGAATGTAGAGATATGCAGTCTGACTGCAAGAGATAATGAAATGTAGAGATATGCAGTCCGACTGCAAGGCATGGTAATTATGTGATGATATGCATATCAAAGGTATGCCGGGGATAGACTGGAGATTGTAATAAGCAGCAGGGCACTTTATAAGTGCCTTGCTTGTTAACGGGGGTGAGATTATGACGATCAAAGAATTGACGAAAGAAATAATCCAAAAACGACCTGTTATATGTGCTGAGTGTGGAGGTAAGCTGAAGTATATTGGAGGCGGTGAATACCGCTGCATGGACTGTCATGAGCAGTATTTTGACGATTTTGGCAAGGTGCGGAAGTTCCTCTATGAGAATGGGCCGTCTCCGGCTCCGGAGATTGTTGCTGCAACAGGTGTGGCAAACCATATAGTTGTTGAGCTGCTGAAAGAGGGAAGAATCGAACTGGTGGAGAATTCCAAATTCTTTCTTCACTGTGAGAAGTGCGGATGTGCCATTCGTTTTGGGCGGATATGTCCGGACTGCGCAAAGAAATTTTCTGAAACAATAAGTGAATCTATGAAGGAGTCTGTTGGGGAGAAGCCCAGAAAGGCTGTTTTCAGGGGATCTGATCTTGAGGATCAGAAGATGCACTATTTTAATAAAGATAAATGATCTTGATTTAATAGTTCTTTACAAAATTCTATCTATTCTTTTAATTTGTTCTGATAATTTAAAATACCCCTTTACAATCATGTTGATTCGTGGTATAGTACAACACAGTCCGGCACTTTTACGCGTTAAAGTGTTAAAGAAGATGTGCTGTAATAATAATATTCATGGCGTTGTCACAACATAAGCTGGATACTGTGCTGTGACGGAGCCTTATATAATAATTATGAAGAGGAGAGATAAGGATGAAGGAATTATCAAAGCTGATGGGCTTCCGCCCGGAGGTTAAGGTGGTTGATGCAACATTAAGAGATGGCGGATTGGTGAATGATTTCTATTTCACTGACCAGTTTGTTAAGGATTTATACCAGGCTAATATAAGAGCCGGTGTTGATTATATGGAGATTGGTTATAAGGCCGACAAGACCATGTTTGACGTGGATAAGTTTGGCAAGTGGAAGTTCTGTGATGATGATGCGATCCGTGAGGTCATAGGAGAAAATGAGAACACAGGTCTTAAGCTTGCGGTGATGGCTGATGTGGGACGCTGCAACTATAAGCAGGATATAGCGCCTAAGTCAGAGAGCCCTGTGGATCTGATAAGAGTTGCCACATATATCAACACGATTCCGGCGGCAGTAGATATGATCGAGGATGCTGTTAATAAGGGATACGAGACGACCTGTAATATCATGGCCATCTCCAATGCCCAGGAGGGAGATCTGAAGGTTGCCCTTGATGTACTTGGACAGTCACCTGTTAAGACCTTCTATATTGTAGACAGCTTTGGAGCCCTGTATCCTGAGCAGATCGCGCGTATTGCCGACATTTACATGGAGTTTGCTGAGAAGTATGGAAAGCAGGTGGGTATGCATGCCCACAACAATCAGCAGCTTGCCTTTGCCAATACAATTGAGGCTGTTGGTGATGGCGTTAACTGGCTTGATGCCACATACTCCGGAATGGGACGTGGCGCAGGCAACTGCCAGATGGAGCTTCTGCTGGGCTTCCTTAGAAATCCTAAGTTTAACATTTATCCTGTGCTTCAGTTCATCGAGAACTACATGAAGCCTCTCGCCAAGGATGGGGTTAAATGGGGCTATGACCTCCAGTACCTCATGACTGGAATCCTCAACCAGCATCCAAGGACTGCTATCGCATTTACTAACGAGGGCAGGGAGGATTACTGCGAGTTCTACAAGGAGATAGTAATTCAGGATTGAAGAGCACAGGTCACAGATGGGCAGGATAGCCAGAGTGATGCTGCTGAAGGTGGCAGCATGAATGAGGAAAAGTCTGGTATTAAAATAGCTGGACGTGACGGTATGAATGCTGATAAGGCAGAAAAGTCTGTCGTTGCTGCCATGCTTTCATCCACGGAGAATTACCGCAGTGCTGTGGATAAATGGTGCATTAAGGCGGACTTTGATGACTATCGGCGATGGGATGATGAGTTCTGAGCGGATAATATATTGATATGTGACAGCTGCCGGATGATGTTATAGCAGAACTCACATGTGACGGTTGCATGTATATGTCTGTGATCACCCCTTGTGGGAAGGGGATAGTGCTTTGAATTTCATATAAATATAAATAAGGCTTTGCCATTTCATAAAGATACTTTTAATGTATTTAATGAGACTCTTATTCTTTGGTAAGAGTCTCATTTTGTTGTTAGGGCAAGGGTCTGTTTCTAGCATGGAGTTTTTCGTTCTCCGAATACTAGAGTAAGTATAATAGAGTTTATTCTCAGTTGGCATCCTGGTTGAGCTCACGTGAAAATATTAAAATACATAGAAATTACATCTTTATGAATATTTTTTCATAATTTACATCAAAAATACATAATAAAAATTAAATATTCATAATTTTTCATTGAATTTACATTGAAGTTCATAATTTTTTTCTCTACAATTACAGTATCAGATGCGCATCCGAAATAACAAGTAGGAGTTTATGCTTATGAAAAAAACAAAGGATTATGATAATACATTTAAGACATTGAAGCTGAGACATAAGAGGCTTTTTATCTCATGCATTAATGAAGCATTCAATAAAGATTACCCGCTTAATGCTGACATAGAGGTGCTTCCCTCTGAGGGCTTCATTGTCAATAACTTAGATAGCAATGAAGAGAAGCTTGAGGAGAGAGATAATGATTTTATCATACGGATAGATAAAGATTATTATCTTATAGAATGCCAGAGCTATGATGATGGTGACATGGCATTGAGGATTGCGGAGTATTCATTTCTTGCAGCGAGGCAGAATGCGGTTTGGGATCAGGGACATGCGGTGATGAGCTTCCCGCATTATTCTGTCATTTATCTGAAAAGCAGTAAGAAGACGCCTAAGACAACCACTGTAAGCTATGTATTTCCTGACGGACAGAGGGTGGACCACACAGAGAATAATATCTTTCTGGAGAACATCACCAAGGAGGAGATAGTAGAGAAGAAGCTGTTTGTATATGTGCCGTTCTATATAATACGTTATGAGAAGGAACTGACTTCTGAGAAAAATTATGAAAAAGTTCTCAAAGACCTTGAATTTCTGTATGAAGCAATGTTACAATGGAAAAAGGATCGTGAGATTACGGATGTGGAGCTGGCGGACTTGAGCAGCTGCATGCGTGTCGTGGCGAGACATATAACAGACGGCAATGATATAGAAGACAAGGTGGTGAAGGCGATGGGCGGAGAGATCATAGAGCTGCCGAGTGACAGGCTGAGGGAGGCAGAGGAGAAGATCGAGAAGTTGAACACAGTAGCGGAAGAAGCAGAGGAGAAGATTGAGAAGCTGAACACAGAAGCGAAAGAAGCAGAGGAGAAGATCGCGAAGCTGAACACAGCAATGAAGGAAGCAGAAGCAAGAGTAGAAGAAGTAGCTGCAAGAGCGGATGAGGCGGATGCAAGAGCGGATGAGGCAGTTGCAAGAGCGGAAGAAGCGGATGCAAGAGCGGAAGAAGCGGATGCAAGAGCGGATGAGGCAGTTGCAAGAGCGGAAGAAGCGAATGCAAGAGCGGAAAGGTATATGAAAATCCTTATAGAGAACGGAATTAAGGTTCCTTGACATTTATGTTAAAAAATTCAGAAAATTCAAGTAAGTTTCAGATATTTCTTGTGCTGTAGGTTGCTTTGTGGTACAATAACAGGTGTAAATGGATTTACAACACTATAATAGTTCAAGGAGGAATGCTTATGAGTAATATTTCAGGTAATGCCTTTGGCGCTGCTGCTGCTTACCAGCAGACAAACTCATGGTGGAACAAGGGAGGCAAATCCGGTACCCCTAAGACGGCAGAGGCAAGAAGAGAAGAACGATTGGCCAAGGCAGAGGGCAAGGAGACTGGCAAGACTGACAGCACAGGTAAGAGCCAGTCTGCGGCAGAGACCTCGGCAGCGGCAGGTACAGAGAAGGTTACAGCTGGCAACAATGTCAAGACCTCTGTGTGGTCTAATAAGGGTGTAAGCCAGGCGCCGGTACCAAGCTACAACAAGGATTACGGTGTGGTTATCGGTGATGTGAGCCTTTCAAAGGAAGCAAGTGATTATTACAACAAGCTGAAGGCAAAGTATGGTGGGATGGAATTTGTTCTTGTGAGCAAGGACCAGAAGGCGGCAGTTCAGGCTAACGTTTCCAAGTATGGCAATGCAAAGAAGCCGGTGGTTTTGATTGATGATGAGAAGCTGGAACGAATGGCTACAGATAAGGATTTCCGGGAGAAGTATGAGGGAATCATTTCCATGGCACAGAACCAGCTGGCATCTATGAAGAATGATCTTTCCAGCAGTGGTGCAGCCATCAAGAACTTTGGAATGAGTGTAAATGCTGATGGCTCCACAGATTACTTTGCAGTAATGGAGAAGTCTAATAAGCAGCAGGCTGAGAGAATTGAGAAGAAGCGTGCTGAGAAGGCAGAGGCAAGGAAAGAGGCTAAGAAGGCTGATGCTAAGAAGCTTGAGCAGAAGAGGGCTGACAAGAAAGAGGAAGCAAGGAAGCTTGATAAGAAGAGAGCAGACAAGAAGGCCGAAGAGAAGCGGGCTGAGCGAAAGGACAAGGAAGACAGGCTTGAGGCTAAGCATGATGTTCGCAGTAACAAGGAAGATAGACTTGAGGCTAAGTACGGTGTCCGCAGCCACAAGGCTGATAAGAGCAACAGTACTGAAGGAATAGACGAGACAGAGAGAGTGACAGAAGCCAGGGGACGCAGCCGTGCTCACCGTTCTTACACAGAGTTTAGCAGCAGTTCTCTAGAGGATCTTGTAAGTGCAGTGAGAAGTGCAGCATACACCCAGTCTCTCGGAAGTGTTCAGACCGCTGCGGAGAAGACCGTGGGACAGAGCATCGATTTCAAGGGCTGATGATCTGAATCGGATACATGTGAATATGTAGTAAAACCTCCGTTGTGGAGCGGCTTGACCAATGCCGGTGCTCCATAGCGGAGGTTTTTTGTCTAAAGCTCGAAGTCAGAAAAATTAATAATAAGATCATCATGTGTATAAAGCTGTTTTTGCGGTAATGGCATGATAACATCTCCTTTCCAGTATCAAGAAAACATCAATATATTGACATGATATATTATATTAGGAAAAAAAACAAGTAATATAAATCTAGTTGCATCCATAAATAATAGAATATTAATCCGATATATTCGCTGCATGATAGAAAATGCATACTTTTTGTTATCATTTATAAAAGAAAAGGGTAAAATTACCAAAAAACACTTGACGTTTTGAGAAAACAAACATCATAATAATGAAAAAAGGAGGAGAAGCGATATGGGAATTGTTGGAGGATTTATGGTACCCCACCCGCCCATTATAATACCCGAGATTGGCAGAGGGGATGAAAGCGGGATAGCATCGACCATTAATTCATATAAAAGGGTAGCTGATATGGTGGCTGAGATGAAGCCGGATACCATTGTTATATCCACACCTCACAGCGTGATGTATTCCGACTATTTTCATATTTCTCCCGGAGAAACGGCAGAGGGATCATTTTCACGTTTTGGTGTGCCTGAGGTGGGTATAAGTGCTGATTATGACACGGCATTTGTTAAAAAGCTTTGCATGCTCGCAGCAGAGAACGGAGTGGATGCAGGGACAGGCGGTGAGAAGGATCCGAAGCTGGATCATGGTACTCTTATTCCACTATACTTTGTGACGCAGAAGTATGTTGATTTCAATCTTGTAAGGATAGGACTTTCAGGACTTCCGCTAGCAGAGCATTACAGGCTGGGAATGCTGATCAAACAGGCAGCAGAAGAGCTTAACAGGCGGGTGGTGTATATCGCAAGCGGAGACCTTTCCCACAAGCTGAAGGAGGATGGACCGTATGGCTTTGTTCCTGATGGTCCCATGTATGAGGACAGGATAATGGATGTAATGGGCCGGGCTGCCTTTGAGGAGCTGTTCGACTTTGACGAGCTGTTCCTGGAGAAGGTTGCAGAGTGCGGGCACAGGTCCTTTGTTATGATGGCAGGAGCACTGGATAGGACTGCGGTGAAGGTGCAGAGCTTATCCCATGAGGGGCCATTTGGCGTGGGATATGGAGTGTGTACCTATGAGGTATGTGCTGATGAAGACGGAAGCAAACGTTGCTTCCTCGATGACCATATACGTAAGGATAGTGAGCGCAGATATAAGCAGCGGGAGAATGAGGATCTTCTTGTCCGGCTTGCCAGAAAATCCCTGGAAACATATATTAAGGAACGAAAGGAGATAAGCTTTTCGGATGTAGGTGCTGAGCTGGTTGAAGCGTACAAAGCAGCAGTTCAGAGAAATCACCGGGCAAAGGAGAAGTCGGACGGCATAGCCATATTGGATGGAGAAGGAAAATCAGGTGAAGCAGCTGCGGCAGGTACAAATGAAGGTAGTGCTGATAGTGTGTCAATAGAGGCTGCAGATGAGCAGTATCAGCAGCTCATATCCACAAGAGCAGGAGCCTTCGTGTCACTGCACAAGGATGGACGGCTCAGAGGATGTATAGGAACCATATCACCTGCAAGGGACACCCTTGCAGAGGAGATAATAGAGAATGCCATATCGGCATCCACAAGGGATCCCCGATTTGATCCTGTGACTGTAAGGGAGTTGAATTACCTTGAATATAGTGTGGATGTGCTAAGCCCAGCGGAACCAATAGATTCACCATCCCAGCTTGATGTGAAACGATACGGTGTAATAGTGACTAATGGCGGAAGAAGAGGACTACTGCTTCCCAACCTGGATACAATAGATACAGTAGAGGAACAGATTGCAATAGCAAAACGAAAGGCGGGTATAGGAGAGGATGAGCCAGTCAAGCTTCAGCGGTTTGAGGTTGTCAGGCATAGGTGATGAAAAACAAAAAGACCTATGCGTGGCAGAACACACATAGGTCCCTTGGATTATAAAAGAGTTAGCTACGCAAAGTGCAATGAAAAGCTAGCTATCTCTATAGGCTTGTCTCGCTCAGGCTTATATGGCGAAATTGTTTGGCCGACAAAGCACATAAGCCATCCCTTTTTGCTTCTTAAAAGGAACTTTTAAGCAAGACAAATACATGATAGCACAATAAACCGTAAAAATATGTTGGTTTATGTTGCATATTTATGTAGAAAAGTGTAGGTTTTTGTTGGTTTGCGTAGGTGAAGTGTGAAAAAATGTTGATAATTTGCACTTTTGCTTCTGACAAGAATTGAAGAAGCATGAACAAAGGAGGACGTATATGAACAGAGAGTTGAATGTACTAGTAGTTGAAGATGATGAGGAGGTTTGCGCATGCTATAGGAATTATGCTACAGCAACGGACAAGCTTACAATAGTGGCATGTGTAAATGATTCAGAAAAAGCAATCGAATTATTACAGGAGTATCTTCCTGATGCTATTATTCTTGACTTGGAGCTTGACAAGGGTAAGGGCAGCGGTATTGACTTTTTAAAATCCATGAAGAAACTATCTCTGCCATATAGACCATTTGTTGTTGTGACAACCAATAATTCAAGTCAGATGACCAAGGAGATTGTAAGATCTATGGGAATAGACTTCTTTTTCTCCAAACACCAGAAGGGCTATTCAGAAAAGGAAGTGCTGGAATTTCTTGAGAGCATGAAGGACGAAATCCAGGAGATGTTTAAGAAGGCTGATAAGAATTATGACATAACTGATTCTGTTAAGACCCGTGAGAAGCTTATAAGAGCTATGATAACAAAGGAGTTGGATTACATAGGAATCAATCCCAAAGCGGTGGGCTATAAGTATCTGACTGAAGCGATATATGCGGTAATAAATGGTGAAGAAAGATCACTTCCTGTAGTCGTTGGTGAAATATTCAAGAAGACAAGCTCAAGCGTTGAAAGAGCAATGCAGCATGCAATTGATAGGGCATGGAAGGTAACTGATCCTGACGATCTGCTGAAATATTATACTCCCAGAGTTGATCCGAGAAGAGGTGCCCCAACAACCACAGCCTTAGTGTATCATTATGCCAATAAGATTAGTGAAGCAGTTGACGGTTGATGTGAATAAATGAAAATCCCGAACAAGATGGTTGTTCGGGATTGCTGATGTTTTATTTACGACGACCAGTCATTAAATATTGAACCATATCCCAAAATCTATCCCACATAATGAGCTCCTCCTTATCTTTTAATAAAGAAAGGATACATTTTGTTAGACGATTTTGATATTTGTTATGGATATTGGTTTGTGTAGGGTTATGTGTGCTTGTTTATGAAATATTATTTAGAAGTGTTTGAGGGTGTTTATGGAAGTATATGTTAAGAATTTAACTTTTATTATATGTTATATCTATTCTTATTTAAAAATATGTAATAAGAAAACAAATATTACAAAGACAATGGTTATTTATATTTCTTCTGTAATGGTAGCAGTAATTATTACATTCTTTGATGTTGAAAATGAATATGTAGCAATACCTTTAATATTTATAGTGATGTCTGTAATAATAAATATAGTTTTGCGTGGTGGTAATCATCAAAAGTTCATTAACATGTTTTTTGCTTTTTCAATTACTTATGTTATTTTTACGATTTCTGCTTTTATTATGGGTTTCCTTTATGTTTTGTACCCATTAGACATTTTGACAAAGTATGGTTTACTGTTTTGTTCTGTTATTCGATTAATTTTAATTTACATTCTTTTTAGAGTGAAAAGAATAAAAAATGCAATAAAATTACTAAATAATACAATTTATGTATACCCTATTATATTATTAGGAATTATTATTTTTATAAGTTCTATTTTTCTTAATAAAAGAGCAGAAAATAGTTTTTATGCTATTATATATAGTATATTACTTTGTGTTTCGCTCTTCCTTTTACTATATTGTAGATACTCCATCACCAAACGCTACCTAGACAGATTGAGCATTCGCGATATCGATTCCCTGAATGCAGAGCTAATGGAGAAGAATAAGTATATCGAAGCAATACTGGCAGACAAGAAGCAGCTGGAGAAGCTTAACCACAAGAATTATAAGCTTGTGCCGGCAATGCAGGGAGCGGTGATGCATTATCTTAATGGCATAAACGCATTATTTGAAGAAGGTGCGGATAATCCTGCATTTACTGAGCTTGCTGCGGCTAAGGGAATTGATATGGCAGAATATATCAAAGAGGGAAACAAGCTCATTGAACAGTTGGAAACAATGAATGAGGAGTGGGCTGACATTGTCAACAATGAAGGTGCTGACACTTCAAGAAAGATAGATGCATCCGGTGTTAAGAGAGTTGACTACATTTTGTCATATATGTATGAGCGGGCACAGAAGGATGGACGTTCCTTGAGTGTTAATATGAATTGCAGCCTTAAGGAGCTCACAGATAAGCTTATCTCTGAGGAGGACCTTGCCACATTGATGGCAGATATTATTGAGAATGCCATAATAGCAACAGGTTATAATGATGGAAAGGACATTCTTGTCAATTTTGGCATGGCTAAGAAGGAGTACGTTATAGACGTTTATGATAGCGGTATTCCCTTTGACAGAGAGGTGCTGTTGAAGTATGGCAGACAGCAGATCACAACTCATGCAGATGACCGCGGCAGCGGAATTGGTATGATGCAGACCTATGAGATTCTGAGTAAATGTGGTGCCAGCCTCTTTATTGACGAATTATCTAAGGAGGAAGGTCTGTATACCAAGAAGCTTTCTGTTGTGTTCAATCGCAAGCACCAGTATGTATTATACACCAGCAGGAATGAAGAGGATGTTGCTTATCTTAAGAAGAGGGCAGACCTTACGGTCATGAAAAAATAATGCTATGAAACATAGGAAAATAAAGGGATTTTTGAAAAATTTGCAAAAAAAATCAAATTTTTGTAAATAATACTGGATTTTTTACAAATATTGTAATATAATAACAAATGCGGGAGGCATCTTCCTGTTATGGATTTCTTTCAATCTTCGTCCATCACAGGTTGATGTTCTTCTGTTTTTTTTGTTGTATTTTTATACTATATCATTTATGAAATGTGTTAATGAAAATCCTCAAAAATCATTGTAACAAAATCAAATATGTGATAGTCTTATTGATAAGGTGATGGAAAGGAGGTCTGACAGATGGGAACATACTTAAATCCTGGTAATAGTGGGTTTGCGGAGATACTGAAATCAGACTATGTGGACAAGACAGGTTTGATAAGTATAATTAATTCTACCATTGGAACAAAAAAGAAATTAACCTGCATCAGCAGACCTCGTCGATTTGGAAAATCCTATGCTGCTCAGATGCTCTGCGCTTATTATGACAGAACCTGTGATTCGCATGAGTTGTTTGATAAGTATGAAATATCAAATGATGAGTCCTATGATAAGCATATGAATAAATATCATGTGATAAGTCTTGATATTACAGGGTTCATTTCAAATGCAAAAAAGAAGCGGATTCCGCTTAGAGACATTCCTGAAAAAATTGATTCGGCACTTTTGTCTGAAACACAAAGGATATATCCCGAATTAGATCAAATAACAGATTTAAATGAGTGTCTGTTGGAGCTTGTAAGAAAAACCGGCACAAAGATCATATTTGTAATTGATGAATGGGATTCAATGATACGAGAAGCAAAGGAAGATGAAGAGGCTCAGGATAGTTATTTCAATCTCTTAAGAGGATGGTTTAAGAATAATAATTTTACCCCGGAAGCTGTAGCGGCTGCATATATGACGGGGATATTGCCCATTAAGAAGGATGGTTCTCAATCGGCTATATCGGACTTTATAGAGTATTCCGTACTAGAACCTGAACAGTTTGCAAGCTACGTTGGATTTACGGAAGACGAAGTGAAGCGGATTTGTAAAGACAGAAATCAAAAGTTTGACGAGATGAAAGAGTGGTATGACGGCTATACTGTTGGAGAACAACATTCTGTCTATAATCCATATTCTGTGATGAAGGCTTTAAGCACGGGAAAATATAAATCCTATTGGAAGAAAACATCCGCAGCAGAAACATTGATCACATATATCGATATGGATCAAGATGAGCTTCAGGATACGATTGCGAGGCTGATTGCCGGTGAAAGCGTCGTGGTGGATACGGATTCCTTTAGAAATGATGTTGAGACATTTACATGTAAGGACGATGTTCTCACACTGCTGACTCATTTGGGATATCTGACTTATGAGGAGGAATCGGATTCGTATGATGATGACGGGACGGTTGGACTCGTGAGGATTCCAAACGAGGAGGTACGGACAGAGTTTGATAAAATACTTCGAAAAGCTGAACATAAGGACTTGATTGCCCTTGTAAAGAGATCTGACCAGCTTTTAAAGGATACAATTGTCGGGAATAGTGACGCTGTTGCAAAGGCTATTGCTGATGTACATGATTCTGAATATGCTCCGACCTTTTATAGTAATGAGCAAAGCCTGCGTTATGTTGTGAAGATGGCATACATCTCCTGCGTAGATCAGTATGCAAAGGTGGAAGAAATGGCCAGCGGGCACGGAATAGCTGATGTCGTGTTCCTGCCAAAACGCAGATCCACGCTCCCGGCTATGATCGTGGAGCTTAAATGGAATAAGGATGCTCATGGTGCGATAGAACAGATTAAGGATAAAAATTATCCAAAGCTTCTCGCAAACTATGGGGGCAAGATCCTTTTGGTTGGTGTAAATTATGATGATAATACCAAGATTCATGATTGTGAGATAGAAGAATATAATAAGAGTCAGGAATAAGATAAAATAACAGAATAACAAAAATGATTGGAAATGGGGCGATGAGTGAGCGTGATCAATTTCCGAGCTGATGGATAAAAGTTAATCAAGTACAATAACCATATCGGAGACAGGCTATGAGTAAAAGAGAGACAGATATAAAGCGTATAGCAGATTATTTTGCTTTGGCTGAGAACATGCTTAATAACAAAGCAATATTGGGGTATAACGATGATAGCAGGACATGGGAGGATGTGATATGCAGGGTTATTAACATTGCTTATTCCTGGAAGCTTGTGAACCTCAACAAATCAACCAATAATTACCCGGGAATCGATCTTGGAGATAAGGAGAGAAGAATCGGTGTTCAGGTCACCAAAGAGCATACGAGTGATAAGGTGAACTCAAGCTTGGATAAGATAATCCGTAATAAGGTATATGAAAGGTATTCAGAAATATATGTATTTGTCTTAGGGCGGAAGCAGAAAACCTATCAGATCAAGGAGGAGTTCCAAGCTCAGTCCTTATTTCATTTTGACAAGCAGGATAATATATGGGATTTTCAAACACTTTTGATGCATTGTCAGAATATAGAATCGGAGAAGCTGGAGGAGATAGCCTCTTACTTGGAATATGAGCTTGACATATTTCAGGGGAATGGTAAGCAGGATACACATAACGATAGGCTTAATAAATATATAGATCATCAAAAAAGTGAAAGTGGTTTCATCAAAATCCTAGGTCTTAGAAACAGTCTGCCCATTGATAATGTCTGGATACAGCTTAAGCTATTAAATGTGGATGACAGGAATCAGGTTAAGAAGGAGGGGGAACAAGCAGGTCCCCTGTCTGTATATGATGAGTACAAGGTATATGGGGAGAGGGGCAGTAGCTTTAATGTTAATACAATAATTGCATACGAAAGGAATACAGTTGTTCTTGCAGGACCGGGGATGGGTAAAAGTACTCTTTGTAAGAAGCTTTTCATGCTAGCGCTTGGTGAGAGTAAATGCGCAGCTAGAGTAAGGCTGTGGGATGTTGCAAAGTATATTAGGCAAGGGATGGTGTTTGAGGAGTCGCTGCGTATGGCTATGGCGGCGCCTCTTTCATTTTGCCTATCTAAGGCTGAATTGGATAATATATTCTCGGTACTGATTTTAGATGGTTTGGATGAATGCGGAGATATAAGCAGGACTGTTGCAAAGGATATATCTGAATGGAGTAATGGACATGATAATGTGCAGGTGATAGTGACAAGCCGCCCTGTTGGTTATGATGATGCAGAGCTTTATGATTATATACACTTATAAGGAGCCGGTGGAGGCAGCACAGATTATTATGGATAGAATGACGATGCCTGATAAGCCCTTATATTCCTCATTGTTTGAAGGATTATCTATGTGTAAAGAAATAGGTAATATTGAACAATGGGCGGATATAATTAAAAAGGCATTGAGTGATGAAGAGTATGTAGTAAATGCAGTGCTTAAGTATCTTAAGATGAATATAAATGAATATGTTTCGGATGAGGTTATCAAAGGTATAATGCCTGATGTAAAGAGACAGTTTCGTAGCTGGCTTAATAAGCCTCTAATGTGTAATTCATGTAAACCACCAGTGCAGCTTGACGAAAGAGGTTTTTGTCCCAAATGCCATACAGGAAGAAGCCTTCCCTTTGCAGTTTTTTTTGATGTATTTCTTCTATGGGATCATTTATCATTAGAGGAGATATATTCATATATGGAGCATCCGGTGTCAGAGCTGTCTAAAGCAGCAAGGAGGGGCATGCTTGCATATCTGCAGAAATATCCTGACCTGATACAGGAATGTATTGATGCAATAAAGAATAATACATACAATGCAAGGGTGTTTGATGTCATTTTGAAATTGCCACATCAGTACGTGCTGCCATATAAGCAGGAAATACTAGAGATAGCAAACAGCGATAATCATAGATGCATTATATATTTCATTCGAAGACTGAATAGGTTGGAATGGATTGATGAATCGGAAAGGAAAGAATATATAACCCGGATGATCGGTCATGAGGATCAGGATATAAGAAGTGAAGCCATGGCGGCGCACTTGGGGGAGAAGACGGACAGGCATATATTTGATGAGGTGTTTTATAGGGAGTAGGATATATAGCTAATTACTTTGATGGCGCACAATAAAATGTGCGCCTTATTAATATGGGTAATTAATATACTTTCATGCTATTGCGTGGATGATTGTTTTCAAGGATTTCCTTTTGCTTGTGAGTGGAAATGCTTGTGTATATTTGGAGTATCTAGCCTGTGCTATGCGAACAAGAAAAGAACCATCTCTTGTATTCTGCATTGTCCTGATCCATAACATCACATATATTAATGGATAAAAAAATGTGTAAATCGTGACGGTGTAGGATGACAAAGTAAAAAAGGGACTCATCCTAAGTCCCTTTTCGTTGAAATCATATTAATACCCAATTCACTCCGAAAAAGGGTTTCCTTGTATCTTTATTATATGCAAATAGATTATAAAAGTCAATAGAATTTTACTCCAAATCCTGAAATAATTAATTAGGCTTTTATATAGTATTTATAGATTAAAGTTTTTAAATGAAAAGCTCTTGCTTAATATACACCATTAGAAGCTTGAATATACTGCTAGAGTATGTATAATGAAAATCAAATCATTTATACTATTAGTCGACTATTATTACATACGGAGGACTTGCCGATGGATTTGAAATGCATAGGAAAAAGAATCAGGGAAAAAAGAGACCAGCAGGGATTGACACGTGAAGAAGTATCAGAAATGGCAGGTATTTCCGCAAATTATTTGGGAACAATTGAACGTGGTGAGAAGATACCACGTCTTGAGGTCATAATAAAGATAGCAAATTCATTAAAGGTTACATCGGATGACCTTTTGCAGGATGTATTGGATGAAGAGTGCAGGATAAAGATGTCTAATTATTATAAAGAGGCTGAAAAACTAGATAACAGCAGCAAACAAAGGTTGTACAATATAATAGAAGCCTACTTAAAATCATAAAGTATAATAAAGCTTTTAATCAGATAGAGAAAAATATATTAATTATACATTAAGATTATATACAGGAGGCAGATATGTATTATATAGCAATCTGTGACGATGATATTAATTATATAAAGTACATGAAGAGAATGTTGTTGGACAGCGGCATTAATAAAGAAGAGGTGCTTTTCTATGAGTATGAGTCGGGAGAAGAATTAATAAATGGAACAAAAAGCGTAGAAAGAATAGACCTTCTGATATTGGACATGCAGTTAAAAGAATATGATGGAAACAAAACGGCAAAACTATTCAGACAGGAATTTCCATCATCTGTAATAGTATTTTGTTCCGGGGTATGCCAGCCAACGGTTGAATCATTTGAGACAACGCCCTTCAGGTATCTGCTAAAAGAGTACACAGAGAAACATATGCTGAAAGAGCTTGAAGCTGTGATCAGGGAAATGAAAAGCAAGGTAATAGAGCCTGTAGTGATTGGAACTTTCAGATATCAGGATGTAAAATTGAATTTATGCGACATACTGTACATAGCAATTGCAAGAAACGGAAGCAGAATATATGTTAGTCCTGAAGCGGTAAAATTTGAGTATGATAAGCGGCTGATAAGCAGGAAAAAGATAGATGTGCTATATAATGAACTCAAAGATTTTGGATTTGAGTATGCCCATAATAGTTACATAGTAAATCTAGATCATATAAAAAGAAAAGGCACAAAGGAGCTGGAATTAAGTGATGGTACGATATTGTCAATAGCCAGATCAAAAGAAAAACAGCTACGGCAGGCGTTTGCAAAATATAAATCACGGAAATATTAGGAGTGGTTATGGAATATATAGAAAAAATTATACTGCTGGCAGGTTGTGTATTTGATATATATATCTTTTATGATTTTTTCAGTGCTTATTTTGAGTATAGAAGTGAATTTGAAGAAGCATGGAAAAGACTGATAATAAGTATGACGGCAGTAGGTATAATGTTTACTGCTAATACAAAGGACAATTCATATATAAATCTAATAACATCACTGACCGTAACATGGATATATTTCACGCTGCTGTTCAAGACGGATATTGGAACCAGAATTGTGTATTATTCGATCGTAGTAATGGTGGGATGGGGATGTGAATTTTTGTTCAGTATACTGATAAATATGCCATCATATATAGAGAAGAAAAGTGGAACTGCCATTTATACTGAAATATTATGGTTTATATTTGCCATGAAGCTGTTGACGTATGTGGTATTTGCATTGGTAAAACAGTTCTATGGAAATTCAAAAAGTCTAATGAAGAACGGAAGGTTGTTCATGTATTATATATGTATACCTACAGCATGTTTTGGAATAATGATGCTGACATATTATTCCGGAATAGTTAAAGGTATGCAGTATCATAGCAAAGTGTTACTCTGCATAAGTTTTTTGCTGATGCTGGTGGGCAATATATTCATATTCAATGCATTTAACAAATATGCAGAAGAGTTATATAAGAATGCAGAACAGACATTATTGATACGACGTCAGGAAATGGATCTCTCATATTATGACCATATCAAAAATAAGGACGAAGAGCAGCAGGAATTCATCCATAACATAAGCCACCACCTGAAGACCATAGGAGAGCTTGCCAAGGATGGAGATAGTGAAAGCATAGTATCAGTACTGAATGATCTTGAAATAGAGCTTCATAATAATGCAGTATATATGTACAGTGACAATCCTGTATTAAATGCAGTCCTGTCAGGGAAGAATGCTGAGGCAGAAAATGTGGGAGTGGAGCTGGATATATATGTGGAGCCCGGAACAAACATGAAGATGGTATCGGATGCAGACTTAATAGCAATGATGGGAAATCTGTTAGATAATGCCGTACGGGCAGCCAAAGAAACGGATGATAAAAAAGTAACCATTCGGATATTTACCGATAATGATGGGAGTTTCAATATTGTAAAGATAACAAATCATTATAAGGGAGAACTCAAAAAAGAAAATGGTAAATATCACACAACCAAAAAGGAAAAGGGTTTACATGGAATAGGTTTAAAAAGTGTAGATAAGATAGCAGAAAAGTATGGAGGATATATGGAAAGCTTTGTAGAAGATGGGATATTTACATCGGTATTGACAATATTAAAAATATAGAAGAATAACAGAATGCCATCCGAGTAGGGTGGTGTTTTTTGCAAAAAGGTGCACTTAAAACGACAAAAATCGACATTCGTATTGAATGTGGGTTAGAAAAGATTTACAATTTGTATATATATGTAAAAATTATACATGTATGAAGGGTAATAGCCAATTATCGGTTAAAAAATTATTCAAAAATTTATCAGTAATGGATATTGCAAGAGACAAGTTTTTTAGCTTTAACCCAATTATAAGTTATTGCTTTAATATGAAACGGTCCGAAAATACAGGAGGATAGTACTATGAATAATTATGAACCGACCAAAAGACAACAAAATCAATTTATATGGAAAGATCCGCTACCGTGTATCATTGATTTCGGATACGAATTGCGCCGAATTGGATTAAATGTCGTTGTTGACTTGGGATGTAGAGTAGGAGGAAATTCAATTGCTTTAGCTGAATTAGGTCTAGAGGTTATAGCTTATGATTCTTCTGAATTGCATTTAGAAACTGTAGAAGGACGTGCATATGATAAACATCTCGATATCAAAACGGTTCATCAAACATCAAATAATCTCCCGTTTGAAGACGAAAGCATACACGCATTTGTAACTGCTACAGCGATCCATCATGCCCGACCGTGTGAATCGAAGGAACTAGTAGAGCAAATATATAGGGCGTTGATTCCTGGGGGGAGAGTTTTAGTAGCTGTTCTATCAACAGATGATTATAGATATGGAACAGGAACTATGA
This sequence comes from Lachnospiraceae bacterium, assembly GCA_017470935.1. GTDB lineage: Bacteria > Bacillota > Clostridia > Lachnospirales > Lachnospiraceae > CAG-590. The sequence continues at coordinate 9,815 of JAFUXG010000035.1, read as the reverse complement.
TAGATGATAATACTTTTTTAGATACAACAGGACCAGAAGTGAAAAATGTTCATCAATTCTTTACTAGTGAAACTTTGTTATCTTTATTTGACAAATTTACACCGGAATGTGAACCGTATATTGTACCGAGTACATACGTTATGGACACTAACGATAAGAAAAAACAAGGGAAACTTCTTGTGGGTAAATTTTTAAAGGGATATTCTAAAGATAGTATTTTTTCAACTACTGTTAAGTCGTTTAATAACGTTTTTAATGCTAAAAGAAGCGTTGAATTATTATTTTTTTATTCTGATAGTAATAAACTTTGCTCTGCATGTATTGAATATCTTAACTGTTTAACACCAGATATGCTAAGAAACATTTATTGTCAGTGCGTGATTGTAGGAAATTATCCAATTAGTATGGTTACAGTATTAGATGAATTAAGAAGATTTGAAGGAAATATACATTTTTCGTTAGCATATTCTGAACAGACTAATGAAGCCCAATCTTTAGACATGGTTATAATTGATGGAATAACAGTATTTACAAGTATACATTCCGGTTTGTCCTCTGATTATATTGTGACTGACAATAATCCTGTATATGTAAATTATTTCCGTCAACAATTAATATCATGTTGGAAAAAAGCAACTGTATTACTTGATAATGGTAAAAAGATACAAAATAATATATTTCCTGGCGCTTCAGATGCATTGAATGTTGCCAAAGAATCTAATGTAAAAGTTATTGATTTTGCAGAGAAGAAAAAGGACCATATTCGTGTAGGTATAACCCAATTAGATTTAAATGGCATTTTGACTATGAACGAAAAACAACTATATAAGCCTGATTTGTTGAAACTTCCTAATGTTCTAGATCATGTGTTTTTGAAAGCATCAAAGTATAATTTAAATTTTCTTATAATGCCAGAACTTTCAGGGGATGAGTCGTTAAATGAACATCTCCAACAGATTGCAAATGCAAATAATATGGTAATAATTGGTGGTAGCTATTATGACAAAAGGCGAGTAAATTGTTGTCCGGTTGCCTTTCCTGGTAGAGATAAACCGTATATCATAGAAAAGATACATCCCTCGCCATTTGAAATATCACCGAATAAAGATACTGGAATCGTTAAAGGTTCAGAGGTTACTGTCTTTTTGAATACTGTTGTGGGTAGCTTTGGAGTTTTGATTTGTGCTGATTTTTTGAATGATTCATTGGTAGAGGACGTATGTAATAGTGATATTGATTTCCTTTGTGTCGTAAGCATGAATGGTGATTCTCCTCGATTTTTTGAAAAAATGAATTTAAAGTGCCAAAATTGTCAGAGAGGTATATATATACTTTATTCTAACTGCCTATTTTCAACGGATGGGTTTTATACTGATGGTCTATCTAGCATTTTTGGGTTTATGGATAGGATATACTTAACTAAATTAAAACGGGTTGAAAATAAATACCAATATCAAATTATATCTTTCAATAATGAAGAACAGGAGGGGATGCTTATAGCAGATATCAATTTAAAAGAAAGGCGTCCGGTAATTCGGAGCCCTGAATCAAAACCTAATATAACAGAGTTAGAAAAAGTAATTTTTGATTAGTATAGTACTTATTTAATCAACTTATGATATTTATTACCAAATATTGATCTTTTAAATTTAATATTTGCGCATTAAAGCGGTTAGAGTTGTAAAAAGGCAAGTTCTCAATATAATTCTAAAGCAAAAAGAATTATAAATAATGAGTTTATTTAAAGAATGGAGGTAAGTATGAAAGTATTAGGAATTGTTGGTTCTTTAAGAAAAGGTGGTAACACAGAGTTTGCAGTTCAATCTGCATTGAAATCTGCTCAAGATTTAGGTGCTGACGTTGAGGAGATATGTTTGACTGATTACAAAATATATCCATGCGATGGGTGTGGGAAATGTAAAACAGCAGTATGTCATCTTGATGATGGAATGAAAAAGCTGTTACCTAAAATAGCAGAAGCAGATGCTTTAATTATAGGAAGCCCTGTATATTATGGCGGTATTTCTGGTGGACTAAAATGTTTACTTGATCGGTGTCGTCCATTAAAACTACAAGGAAATCAATTGAGTGGGAAAATAGGGGGAGCTATAGCTGTAGGTAAGGTTTGGGGACATGCTAATGTTATCGATACTATACTCCATTTTTTTGGCTCACAAGGAATGATTGCTGTGCCTATCAAATCAAATCCTGGTATTGGCGCGCAAATTATAGCAACTAAATATGGGGATGCTGAAAAGGATATAAATGGGATCAAAGCGGTTCAGGAATTAGGAAAACAAATTGTTGAGAATACCATACGGTTAAAGGAGGATAAATAGTGAGGCAGGTTGTATATACTTCAGATCCCTGGTTTCCTTCTTGTAAAAATACTTTTACCTTATTTGCCGCAATAACGCATGACTGCAACCAGAAATGTCGGCATTGTTTTGCAACAGAAGATATTTCGGGGGAAAAACTTGATGATAAATGGTGGTACAATCTATTTGATCAACTTGCTGAATTAGAAGCTCCTCGTTTGTTTTTCACAGGTGGAGAACCTTTAACACACCCCTCTTTATTAGAATACGCATCATACGCATCAAAAAAATCAATACCCATCATTATAGGAACAAATGCAACACTTATTACATCATCGCTTTCCCAAAAAATGCTAGATTCAGGAATTAAAGAGGCAAGAGTTTCTTTAGATGGTGCTAATTCAGTTTCCCACGATTTGTTAAGAGGTGAAGGATCTTTTAAAAAAACTTTAAATGGTATCCGTTTTTTGATTGAAACGGGAATTGTAGTTAGCATTAGAACGACAGTAAATAAGCTAAACTTTCAGGAATTAAAAGAAATAGCGGAAGTTGTTGTAGAACTGGGTGTATATGATTGGGAGATAAAACATATTATACCAGCGGGTAATTCATTAAAACATACTGAATTATTTACAAATATAGCAGAACGCTCAGAAGCGCTACAATCTATTTTAGATATAGAAAACTCTAATATGTTTCCCGGCTTGAAAATAAAACTAATGGAAGGTACAGTAAATCCAAATTCCACAATCCCTGATTCTATTAAAGTTGCATCTTGTCCAGCTGGTTCCAGAATGATGGTAGTTCAACCTACAGGAGCTGTTATTCCTTGCGGTTATCTTACAACACATGTAATGGGGAATATTACATGTGATTCCATTGATGAGATAAGAAAAAGATGGTTAAACGAAACAATAAAAGAAAAAAGATTTTTAGTGTCTAAGAATTGTAAAAAATGTAAGAATATACAACAATGCATGGGAGGATGTCCTGCTTTTAATTTTTGCGAGGAGGTTGTTACTAACGGTCAATAGTTTACTGATATGTGCTATAAAAGTAAGTAAGAACACTATTTAATTATTAAATAATAGTGTTCTTTTTTTAATGTTAGCAAATATTGTACTTTAAATTACAAAAATCGACATTCGTATTGATGTTATAAATAATTAATATAAAATGAAGATGGAGGTGAGTCTATTGAAAAAATTCAATTTATCTAACAAGGCTTTAGCAGCGATTAATGTATTAGCAATGATATTAGTAATCCAAACATCAAATGCTGCATGCCTTTGGATGTTTAACCAGCCGGAATATCCTGAAGAGGCAAAGAAATATAGCAGAATAAGATAGTATTAATGTTTGAGAAATAGAATGCTATCAAATGTATTCTGCTATATATACTGAAAATCAACGTACTTTTGTTGGATGGCACGTTGATTTTTTTATCTATTAATATGTATGAAGGGGGTCAATTGATATGGCAGATGAAAAGAAAAATATTTTTGTATCACATTATCACGCAGATGCTGACAAAATAGAGGGGTTAAAAGATTTGATTGGAAGACATGGAGTGGATATGAGGGATAGCTCTATATATGAAGCAAAACTTAAGAATAACGCAACTAATGAGAATTACATCAAATATGAACTCATAAAACCTCAAATACAGTGGGCAGGTACCGTAGTGGTCTTGATAGGTGATAAGACAGCCAATAGTGATTATGTAGATTGGGAGATAAAGACTGCAGCAGAAATGGATAAAAATATAGTGGGAGTTTTCCTTCCGGGTGCAAAGGAGGAGGATGTTCCGCCAGCATTAAATGAGTATGGCAGTAATTTAGTGGGATGGAATGGTGAAAAGATCGTCGATGCTATTAATGGTGAAGAATTAGAATGGGAAAAGGCAGATGGTACACCCAGACCCAATAATCCGGACGGAATTGATCACTATGAATGTTAGGAGATGGTGTTAATGAAATTGTATTCGTATATTATAACAAGAGATTATGGTTTTGCACCAAATCCTTATGGGGGAATGTGTACACTGGCGACTTGTAAGCCTGTTATCAGGAGAAAAGCACAGATAGGTGATTGGGTTGCTGCAATAGGTGGTTCTTCAACACCGGTAAGCGGTAAAGTTGTGATGCTTATGCAGGTCCAAGATGCTTGTTCTTATGATGAATACTGGATGAATGAACAATACCGAAAAAAGAAGCCGGTTTTTAACAGAAGTATGAACGAAGCATATGGTGATAATATTTATCATCATGTTGATGGAAAATGGTACCAGGAATTGTCGCATCATAGTAAAGATGATGGGAGTGTCAATTATGTAAATCTGGATCATGATACAGGTACAGACAGAGTTTTAATATCGGATAATTACTATTATTTTGGTAATAATGCAATTGATATTCCTGATGAGTTTTCAGCACTATTTAGGTGTGGTAGAGGTCATGGTGTTAATGAAGATACAGCTCTGATTAACGATTTTATCAGATACGTTCATAATAATTACTTATGTGGCATTAATGGTACTCCGTTTAACAGACGTATAGGTGAGTTTGCACATTATAAAGGAGAACAATAATAATGAAATTTATATTTATTAATCCTAAAATTACCATGAGTATAAATGATAAGGCAAAGGATTTTTATAATGGGGCTAAAGAGATATTTGATGAATATTTGACATCATACGTATATGTTGATTCTTTGATGCAATTTAATCAGATTTGTGCAGGAGCTATAGATAAAGATGATATAGTTGCTTTTTTTACATCTGAGACAGGAGAATATTCTAAGACAGCCATCGATTTTTTTGAAAAATGTAAAAGGTCACAATGTAGAGTGTGGGCTATTGCAACGGAGGGAAATACTGAGTGCAGAACACCGCCAAAACCTATTGATAAATATCAGAGTTTTGATGTAGCAAGCCGCAATGAAAATAGAAATCCTTTAAAAAATAATATGCGTGCTATTGCACAGATTTTTGCACGAAAAGTAATATCTCAGACATTATCTCCTTTTTATAGGGATGAAGTGTTGTATTTTATCTCTCATAAAAGAAGTGATGGAGAACATCTCGCTGCAAGATTGGCAGATGCTCTTAGAAACTTGACTCGAGAAAGAAATGTATACAGAGATGTTGTTAATGTTGAAGTGGGACAGGAAGCCCAAGAGGATATTGATAAACATCTATCGGTTAGTGATGTATTGATTTTTTTGCAGACCGAAGAATCCTCAGAATCCTGCTGGATTATCAAGGAATTAAGTTATGCGCTATTGAATGATATCCCAGTGTTATGGATACAGATAGATGATGCACCATATAAGAAATTGGATATTATTCCAGGAGAAAAGCCAAGTTTGAGATATTCAAGAGAAGAATTTGATGATGCGAATAGACTTGAAGAGATTGTTAATGAAGTGGAAGAAATGTGCTTTCAATTGATAATGCAGTCATCGGATCAAGTTTTTACATATATTGAGTATCTTAGTGATATGGATAAATGCAATAAAATACAGATGATACCAGATGAAAAATCTATATTATCATATAATATCCAATATAAATCTGATTCTGTGGATTTGTATGCTGATAATATTAAGCATTATATACAATGTTTTGGTAGGAATCCCCAAAAAAATGATGTAGATATTTTTTTGCAGCGAATGGAAGATGTTGAATTTTGTAAGAATGCCGATAATATTTTCCTGTTATCAAATCACGGAAAAAGAAAAGACAAGTATGAGAATGGGAAGTTTATTGAAGAAAACTATGATGATTACATCATGAATTTGGAAAACGTTACCGGAACAAAAAGGGATTTTTTAAACAGGAAGATAATAATTTCAGGTGCATTTCCAGATTGTGATGAGATATATAAGAATTCATTGCTAGAAGCACTGATTGTCTATTCGCGAGAGATAATAAAAAATGGTTATACATTGGTGTTTGGTGCACATCCAACTTTTCAGAATTTGATTTTCGATATAGGCAGATTATATTCGCGAGATGTTAGAAAATCTATCGAGATGCATATGGATAGTATACATATGAATGAATATCGTAACACGGGTATAGAAGATAAATGTACTTTGATCATATCAGACGGATTAGATAATATGCGTAAAAAGATGATATCCGATAACGCTGCGGATATGCTTATTTGCATGGGTGGTAAGATAAAAGAAGATATTAGACAACAAGGCGTTGATGATGAGGTTAAGAAGGCGAAGGACGCTGGGATACCAGTTGCGCTTGTTGGGACGGTAGGCGGAAGATCCAGTGAAATGGCGCATGAGATTATTACTAATTCAAGCAAATATGAATGGGATGATTTAAATTCATGGGGTAAAGATTTTAATGAAATGCTGTTTTATAATATCAATCACAGACTAATGATTAAGAAATTGTTGGAAAAGATTAGTATGTGAGGAGCCGCAATGGATTTAAATGAATTAAAACCAACCAAAGTTTATGATACATATTGGGAGTTTGCTTATAAAAGGCAAGAGATATTTTTTAACAGATATAATAATATGCCTTCACCATGGACAAATGATCCGATTTTACAAAAATATAAGTTTACTAATGTTTATAGGGCGTCTGATCGTGTGAGTCAGTACTTGATAAAAAATGTTATATATAGCAATAAGCAGTATAGTCCTGAAGATATGTTATTCCGTATTTTACTGTATAAAATATTTAATAAGATTGAAACATGGGAGTATTTGGAAAAAAGGCTCCAGGATATATCATATAAATCTTTTAATAAACAATCATACGATATATTGTTGGATGAGTTGTTGAAGAATGGGATTTCGATATATTCAGCTGCTTACATTATGCCATCCGGAAAAAGCAGTTTTGGATATGGCAAAAAACACAAGAATAATCTTGAACTTCTCGAGTTTATAATGAAGGATGGTCTGTCAATTAAAATTGCCAAAGCAAAATCTATGCAGGAGATATATGATCATTTAAAGGATTATCCCATGTTGGGTGATTTTCTGTCGTTTCAATATTTAATAGATATTAATTATAGTGAACTGTGCGATTTTAGTGAGATGTCGTTTGTTGTAGCTGGACCTGGGGCTAAAAGAGGGATACGAAAATGTTTTGAAAATGCTGATAATTATCTTGAAGAGGATATCATCCGATTAGTATGTGAAAGACAGAAGCAGGAGTTTAATGAACGAGGATTAAAATTTAGAGATTTATTTGGAAGACAAATGCAGTTGATTGATTGCCAGAATCTTTTTTGCGAGATTGATAAGTATGCAAGGGTGGCGTATCCGGAATTTTGTCAAGTGAAGGGTAAAAGAATAAAGCAGCAATATAAAAATAGAAGTTTGCCTCAGATTCAATACTACTTTCCGCCAAAGTGGGAAATAAATCAAAACATGGAGAAAGGTTGATGTTATATGGCAAATGCTTTCTGTGGATTAACAGCAAATGATGTCTGGAAGGATGCGTTCGCTTACTTAAAGGCAAAAGGGAAACAAAGTATTAGTAGAGAAGGAGATACACAGGAAATACTGCATGTTCTTATGACGATTGAAGATCCACGACAAAGATGGGTATATGACAGATTTCCATCCATGAGTATCGCTTTTGCCCTTGCTGAAATAATATGGATATTGAATGGAACGGATGAATCAGAAGTTATTAACGAATGGAATCCATTATTATCTAGTTATGCGGGTAATGGTGATAGATATTATGGTGCTTACGGGAAACGAATAAGAAAACATTATGGATTTGACCAATTAGAACGTACATATTATGCACTACAATCTGTTCCGGAAAGCAGACAAGTAGTGATACAGATTTATGATACAGAAATTGATATGCCATTAGATGATGGAAAACCAAGAAGCCAAGATATTCCATGCAATATATGTTCCATGCTCAAGATACGGGATGAAAAACTTGAATGGTCTCAAATAATGAGAAGTAATGACATATTTAGAGGTATGCCATATAATTTTATTCAATTTACAACAATTCAGGAAATAATGGCAGGATGGCTTGGGTTGGATGTTGGAGCATATAGCCATTACTGTGACAGCTTACATTTGTACGAAAAGGATTATGCCAGAATATCCAATAATGGATTAGATGCAAACAACGATATTTTGGGTATTAATAAGTTGGAGACGGATCAGCTTATCAAAGAAATATATGAAAGAATGAAATGCCTGTGTAATAAAAAAGTTGATGAAAAAACTATTGCCAAATTAGCATTCTTGAATTCTGAGCATGTAGCATACAACAATATGATGTTGATTATTGCAGCATATATTGCCCAGAGAAGAAAATTTAATGTTCTGGCCGAGGAACTTGTTCATAAATCGACTAATGTGTTGTACCAAGGAATGTGGCAAAGATGGAAAGAAGACAGAGGTTATAGCTAATTGTATTGATAGTAAAAGTCTATAGCAGGAGGGAGATAAAGATGTTTGCTGGGTTTAATGTTCTTGTAGATGATAAAGATGGTTTTCGGAAATATTATAAAGTTGGTGATGAAATGTATACTAATCAAAAAAAGGCTATTAATGAGAGTTTGGGCAAATATATTAATCCTGATGGATCATTATGCGAGAGGATAATTGAAGAAAAGTGGTTTCCGGACATAAATGCACATGTTTTTCTTTCGCACTCACACAACGATTTGGATTTCGTTATATCTTTTGCCGGCTGGTTGTATGAAAAATTTGAAATAGAGGCATTTATAGATTCAGGAGTGTGGCATAATTCCGATGATTTACTCAGGAAAATTGATAATAGGTACTGTGTATCTTTGCGTGATGAAAATGGTAATATTAAATCATATGATTACAAAACAAGGAACAGATCAACAAGTAATGTTCATATGATATTGTATACAGCTTTGATGAAAATGATCGATAGAACAGAGTGTCTGATGTTTATTAATACTCCGTCATCCTTAAAATGGGTTGATATGATCACTGATGATTCAGCGACTACATCGCCATGGATTTATGGTGAGCTCCTTGCTTCAAAGCTTATAAGAAACAGATCAAGGAAAGAGCACAGGGCCCAGCATAATTTGTTTTTTGAGCATGCTGATGAAAATTATCAAAACCTTGAGATAGAATATAATATTAATACAAAACATTTAATAGATATTAATGATTACAATTTAAAACTGTTTGAAGAATCAGCGTATGAATATAAAGATGCATATGATGCTTTGGACAATTTTTATTTACAAAATAATATAGATACCAGAAATCTGTAACATCATTACTCAAAAGATGATAGTGATTTTTAAATTATTAGATAGAAGTTTCAAGATATTAGCTGGTTGTACAGAGTAGTAATAAAGGATAATTGATGATTATCTTATAAAAGCGGAGAAAAAAATGCGAAAGATTTTTATAAGTTGGTCTAAATCAAAAAGTTGTGATTTGGCATATGTATTAAAAAATTTTCTAGAGTCCTTTGATATTGAGACATTTATTTCT
>JAFUXG010000034.1 GCA_017470935.1 Lachnospiraceae bacterium | reverse complement strand
TCTTCCCTGAGCCGTCCATGTCAGAGAATTCCGTCATATCTCCCTGTTCATTATAGAGATACTTTCTCACCCCTCCTATGGCATTCTTATACTGTAAGCCATGTCCGTACTTGTCAGACATACCCGCCTCAGTCGTTCCGTCAGCATTGGTCATGACTGCGGTGACATTGCCATCCTCATCTGTCTCATAAACGAATGCAGTCTTATTCTTAGTATCTCCGTTGCTTATCTGGGAGGTGACGCGACCATCTGAGTCGTAGGTATTCTCTACATATACACGTTCTCCCTCACTTCCTGTAAGTATATGCCCCTTGTCATCATATGTATATGACAGTACATTGCCGTCCTTTGCGGTAAGTGTGGTAAGACAGTCATTCTCATAGTCAAGCTTAGTCTCATTGCCTGCCGGATCTGTAACGGAGGTGATTCTGCCATCCTCATTATAACCAGCGGTAATCCTCTTGCCTGTTGCAGCATCTGTGATAGTAAGAGCCTCTTCATTTCTTGAGATAATGAGTTCTTTTCCTTCACCATCACGATAACCTGTAAGCACACCTTCTGTATCAAAGGTATAGGTATCTGTCCCCATAGTAAGAATATATGAGTTACCCATTTTTCTTATTACATACTTATTGGTACTGTCACCGGTCTGATAATATGTTCTGTCCACATTATCCTCAGCTGAAAGTATTATCTGATCTCCGTCCACTGTTCCTGAAACAACATTAGCAGTCTCATCAGATTCCGCAAAGTACATAATGTCATCGGAAGTGGTGTGAAGCGTAATTAAAGAACCGTTATGTTCTATATCCATTTCATAGTTATGATGCCATCCATGACCTAATTCCCCAATCCCTTTTGTATATCTTGAATCATAAGACATATTGAAACGGAAATCCATTCCGCCTGATACTGCCACAGGAGAATGAGTGACAGTAAACGCACCTGTCATAAGATTGACAGGATCCTTTACCTCCTCAGTATCAGATTCTGTTTGAGGGCTATTAAGATAGCTCTCATCTACAGGAGTAGGCCTTTTGTACGGATTATTTCCGGTGTTCCCTGTTCCGGTTTGATCATTTTTCTTCTTTTTGGCAGGAAGCTTTAACTCTGCAACTGTCTCTGACAGATGTCCAATAACAGGAATTAATGTAACCTGCAATCCCATACCATTGGCATTCATCTCATCGCTGTAAGCTGTCACAAGATTATAATACTGCTTTCTTCTATTCCCCATAGCATTGAACTGAAATACATATGTTCCGTATACATTGTCTCCGGGCTTCAACTTCTCTAATGTCATGCTATCTGCATTTTGCAGTATTACCCTAGCTTTTCCCACAGCCTCTTCAGGAACAAAATATTGCACTCCTGTATCAGTAACATGTTCTACCGACTCAGAATCCTCTCCCTGTGTCACTATTGTCCTTGCTTTCTGTATTCTGTCAGCTGACCTAAACGCTCCAAAATCAGTCGTCACATAATAGAAGTCCCTGTCCGACTCATTGACAAGTCTATACTGTATGTAATAATTCTCTCCTATGTATGCTTCACTTTCAGGATAGATATAAAGATGAAGACCTTCTCCTGTCGTAATCTCTATATTATTTCTCGATAGAAGAGTTTCATGAAATTCGTAATCATTAGGCATTATTGTTCCATCCAGAGTAAGTCCAAACGGATAGCTTCCACTTTTATCTCCGGTAACATACCATGTATGCTCTGCACTCTCTCCGCCCTTTAATTCATTAATTTCCCATTCATTGGATTTCTTTTTTGAGGATGTCACTACATGCAATTCCTTTGAAAGCTCCAGTGCTGCTGTTGCTTTAACTAACCGAAAGATTTCTGCACCATTGTTAGTTAGAGTAACATCAACCTGATACACATTCTTCATCCATGAAATACTCACTGGGACGGTTTTGGTTATTATAAATACAGGATTTTCCGGGTCAGGTGAAATATTGCTTATTCTTATAGTTTCAGAAGTATAACCTGATCCGCCTCCCGAAGAGCCGCTATATGAACCTGCCCCATTACTCAGATATGGAGAACCGCCGCTCCATCCTCCGGACACACCATCCTTGACAAGTTCAATATCTTTATCCAGACTTAACATTACAGTATGTATCTTTTCACTTTTGTATGTAAGATCAATATCCATCTTATACACATTCTTTCCAACCGTAGATATATCAAGCCCGGCGTCTTTAATCTCCTTCTGCGTCATCTCCTTTACTTTTGTATCCATTGTTATTGGACTATTTTCATTAAGAGAAATCTCTACCTTAGTCCTTTCACCTTTTTTCACAGTTACAATATCATAATAGAATTCATAATTTTCCTTACATGCAGTAATCTGAAAGTCCCCTTCAGGTAGTGTAAGTGTAACCATTCCCTTGGAATCAGTAAAGCCTTTACTATCATCAGAATATATCTCCCCATTAATACATGCAGCAACACTTGCACCTTCAATTCTTTTTCCACCTGATTTGACTGTTACCTGTACCTGTCCAACATCCTTACCCACAAGCACTGAAGTTGTCTGAGATGTTGAATTGCCGCCGCGATCCGTAACAGTAAGTGTAACATTGTAACTACCAGGATTTTGATATACATACTCACATTCCATCCCAGTTACAACGTCACCATTTCCCATCTCCCACATATAGGAGATAATTTCATCATTATCAGTACAACCCTCGGCCGATAAAACAAATGGTGTATCCGTACTTGTAAACATATCAAATACCCCATCAATTATCGGCGGGATAGGATCCTTATCTATTGCTCTTCCTCGTACAATTTCATCTGATTCATTACCATATATATCATAAGCCCTTAAAATATATACATATTCCTTATCGGGAGCAATCACCTCTTCGTAATATACCTCGTCAAATCCTATTTTGATTATCGCACCCTTAATACCATGTATATTAATACCTTGACCTATTGCGGAATCATATCTTTCAGCCTCAATACGTTCTAACTGATATCTTATATAATTATTATCCTCAAAATTGTCCCAGCTTACCTTAATCTTCCAGTCCCCTGGAGTCAGCTCAAAACCATGTATAGCAGGACCATCAAGTTTTAAAATATATGAGCCAATAATATCCTCACTAAGATTGCCTGCTGCATCACTTACACGATACAATACTTCATACGTTCCCGATTCAAGTCCTTCCTTATTCCACAAAATCCCTTTATCAAGATTGTCCTTAAAATTTTCGACAATAACAGACCATGTATCCTCTCCACTTTTTCTATAGTATGCAAATACAGAGGTTACTCCTACATTATCACTATATTGTAGGGCTAACTTATCGTTATATCCTATTATCTTATCATTTGGATATACATATGTAATTTCAGGAGATGTTGTGTCTGCGGTGGTTGTAACAGATATATTTCTTGATGGCAGACCTCTAACACCTTCTTTATCATATGCGATAATTCGAAATACATATTCTGTTTCAGGGGTCAGTCCTCTTATAGTTAGGTCAGTATTATCAGTAATAGCTAATTTTGTAGCCAAACCATTATCATTTACCTGTTCTATCACGTAACGATATACGTTCTCTAATTCCTCCCACGATAATTTTATATTGGTTGCCTCAGGATATGTTCGAATTAAGTTAACAGGAGCAATGCCTGCTATATTAATCTTATATTCCTTCGATTCAACCATAACATTACCACGATAATCCTCAGCCTCGATTCTTAGCGTATACTCACCATATAGTTCATCAACATTTATATTAAATCTCAAATCTGCATATGTTACTATATCCGTTGTTTCATATGATGCAAGTCCTGTAGCTTGTCCATCCTTTTCAAGCGATACCAATACACGCTTTACTCCTCCTGCATCCACTACCCTGAGATCAAAATCAGCATTCTCATTAAGTACATTTCCATTAATAGACGCATCCAGTCTTTTAATCACCGGCATGTCATCATCGGATGATGTTATTATCGTCTGAAGCTCAGACAGCTCTCCCAAGGTTCCATGATGTCCTATACCACGTACATTGTAGGATACCTCCTGACCAACCTCAGTTTCGGCATCTATATATGTACTATCATAACCTTCATTGCACTTAATCTCTGCAATCACATCGCCATTTCGTAATATCTGATATGCTTCACAGTCATAAATATCGTTTCCACTTATTGTTATAGTATTATACCCATTCTCTGATATAACCTTTACATCATCAGGAGCCTTAGGTGCATAGTCAGGATATACAATAAATGTATATGTCTCCTCTGAACGTCTGCCTGTCATATCTACAGCATATACTGAATACTTATTCTTTGATCCATATTTCAACCCGCCATCTTCGTATATTGGATGCTCTGTATTAATCTCTATCTTCTGTTTTGCTCCGTCATCTGTCATATATTCATAGATCAGATATTCAGGGAGTCTGGCCACTTCAGCTCCATCCTTATTTATCACATAATAATCCACACCCACATTATCGATAAATACATTAGTCAAATCAATTGTAAATGAATCTTTTTCTACCTTCGGCGTTGGCGTATGAATTCTCCAGGGCTTAACTTTATCCTCCTTTGTAATTCCTACATACTCAATGCTTTCTTCTGAATAATTGCCTACCGCATCCACCGCTTTAATAATATATTCATAATCTGTTCCTGGTTTAAGTACGGAATCTGAATAATTCGTATCTTTAGTCGTTCCAACAGTTTTCCCATCTCTAATTATTTCGTAATGGTCCAACAGATTGTCATCTGCAGATTCTTCCCACGAAAGCATAACCACAAGATAATCCTCTTTACCAGTAACTTTTTGAGGTGCTGTTGGTGGAATGTCATCCTTATATGAGGCTATTATTTCATCCGCTATTTCATAAGCAGAACGGTTTATCACATACCCCTTTACAGGGGTCACAAATTCTGCTTTTTTAAATCGGGATTTCTCATTTTCTAATGTTATATAATGTGTACTTGACTGGGATGCTTCAAACACAACAAGACTATTTCCTGAAGGCGTAAATTTACGGCTTTCATACGTTGTATCCCTAAAGTCACCATTAATATATATGGTTCCCTCTGTCATATAGTCAGTAATATCCTCAGAGAGATATACATACATGTCCTTTGTTCTTACAATATCATTACTATCTGTCATAATAAGCTTTCCATAAAGCTTCAAAAGCTCATCTGCAACCATCTCTCCACCGTTAAGAAATGTTCCACCATGAATATTAATTCCTTTTGCATAAAGTTTATTGCCCGCAAGATCAAGTTCTCCCATAATATCAAGTTCTCCGGTAACATGAAGATCATCAGCGAGCACTCCATCATGCAGTTCAAGATTTCCATTAAAATATCCGCTAAGTTCATTCTGTTGCGATGTTAATGTCAGCTTATTAATTCTGTTCTTCCCATTAGTAAGATCTATATATCCATTAACCTGTATATTATAATCTGTTTCGACACTGTTATTATCCTCTATTATCAGGTCATCAAGAGTCATATTGACAGTAAATGATGATGCCTTAAGTGTATGCTTTCTGTTGCCGATGAGATAAAGAGATGTTCCGTTACACACATTAATCTGTTCAGAACTATTTGAACCACCTGCATTTGCTTCAACCAACATATCTCCAGCTAGTCTTATGCTGCCTGCTTTTGCATAATTCAACCATGAATTACTATATCTGTTAACATTTGCATATATATCTCCTTCTATATTCACAATATCCTTATCATTATCCATGTGAAGATATGCAGATGAAGGCATAACGGTGACTTTATCCTCTTCCACCATTCTATATGCAAAGTTCAGATTCCCCTTAACATTAAACGCCCCGCCATTAAGCTTAATATCACCGCTGACAGCATATACATCCCCCAACACAGTAAGAGAATGCCCATTCAGATCAAGACATCCCCTTGCAAGAATCATGTCTCCCTCTATAATTTCGTCATGCTCCAATATATATCCTTCAATTCCACCTTTGACAATAGGCTTCGAATTAGGAGTAATATTATGTATTGTTGTTGTGTCTGAGGCGATAACAACATCACTACAATATACATTCTCAATACATGACTTAGGATTCTTTATATCTATATATCCTTTACTGCCACTCATATCAACCCTGTGATTATCTGATGTCACAAAGTTATCTTCAGCTCCCGTATTATTAACTATGAACTTTTCCCGGCAGATTATTCTTCCATCTGTAAGCTTTCCGGATGGCAAACAGCTTCCGTATGTAAAATTATCACACTCAAGAAAACTTCCTGCTTCCTGCATATCAAGCATAGCTGTACACCCATCAGGGAATATTACATTATTTGCCATAACATGGGTGTTATTGGTTCCTAATTTAAATGTTCCATTATTCACTATTATATCGCCGAAAATATTAAAAGTTCTTAATATTTCTAAGTCAGCATCCACAATTACATCATAACTTGAAAATACAGTTCCTATTGTTACCGGCGCAACTATTCTTCCCGGACCATTTAAATCTACAAAATCCTGATCTGACGCTATCCATACCTCGCCTTTATAATTACCTGTTCCTCTCGGATAATCAAACACAGCACCACTATCAATAACAATAGTACCTGCATAATTAGTAAAATATTTGCCGATTGGATTACCAATCGGATTATCCATAGTAATGTGAATTTCTTTATCCTTATCATCAATATATTTATTAAGAATAAGGTGTGTACTTTCCCTAAACACTAGGTTTTTTGCATACTTTCCAATCTGTCTGATGCTTCCATATACGTACCACCACCCTTCTGTTAAAAGCTCACTATGGTCTGCATTAGATTCTGTGACAAAGTCACCATAGATATACATATAAGACCTTTCATCCGCAGAAAGCGAAGCATTTGTGCTGCCATAATTTCCATTATTATCAACAGACTGTATACGCAGACTTCCAAATATATACATAGTTGTATAAGAAATACTCATATCTCCGTCCAATATGAGATCTCCAATTATTCCAACATACTTTTTTTCAAGCTTTAAAGGATCACCAACATAATATATTGAACCATAGAAATATTCCCAGTTATATGTTCTATCATCTATAGCCAGTTCATCATAAACAGCATAACCATATGTGGTAGGACATCCATTATCTATATAATTATTACAGTTAAATAAACCGGAAAACCCAATTCTTCTATTTCCAAAATCAAGTTTCCCATTTTCATCTTCATATAGTCCTTCTGCATCAACCTCTATCACGTTAAAGCCTGAGCTCTCCTTTCCGATAAAGATATTCTGCGGCTCCGTTCCTGACAGAATCAAACTACTGCTGCCACTCATAATGAAATTACCTTCTCCATATGTGTACTTATCATAATTTACATATGCCCTCTGGGTAAAATCTCCATCCAATCTGATTATACCGGCGCTTATACTTGTCTGTAGCGCACTTTTTTCTGCAAGAATGAAATCTCCACCAACATATAGGTAATCAGAATCCGACTGCATAGAGATAGCCTTAAAATCTTCTCCAACATCAAGAAAGCTGCCATTACAGGTCAATCTTCCCCCTATAAAAATAAGGTATCCCTTATTAATTTTTAGATTGCATCCTATATTAAGATCACCATTCACATACAAATAATCATTGATAATTACATCTCCATTCACATAAAGCGTATGTCCATTAAGCATAACCGGATAATTCACGGTGAATGTACCTTGTATTGTCACATCCTCGATCAGTTTGATAGGAGCCGAATTCTCATAATTTCCATGTATAACACCATTATCTCCGAAGAAGTCTTCCATTCCATCATTCGAAACAGCCGATACGTTCTCATCCGATATTTCAATATCTTTCGGCATATTTTTCTCCGTTGATTGTAATAAATCCTCTGTCTTTTCCTGCAATATATTATCTTCTGTTACATTATCTGACTTGTCCAAGGAATTACTCTTTCCATCTGTATCCTCTATTTTTTCTGTATGTTCATCAGCTGTAATATGCTCTTCAACTGTACTCTCCTCAACTGTGTTTTCTTCAAAAATATTGTTAGCATACACTACGGGCGTATATATATATGTACTAAAACAATTAATTCCCAAAGCAATTATCATTAACCATGTTGTTATTCTCTTAAAGTTTATATATAATTCTTTTCTACTGCCCATAGTATTATACCTCATTTTATATATCTGTTTTTTATATAGCTGAATTAGATGTAATTTATTATTTTAGGATTTAATTATTATATAATAAAAGTATAAGTATTTCAATTATAAATTATAGTTTCTAATTATATTACATAACAAAAAGGGCTAAAAACAAAAAACTATTGTTTTCAACCCTCTTATTTGCAATTATTTTATTAATATAACGCCTATCACCTTCGTAACAATGATCTTTTAATCAAATCAAGAAACTCCCTGTTATCCTTAGTCCGCAGGAACAGCTTTAATATCTCCTCCATCCTCTCTTCTCCCCTGGAAGAGCTCATTTCTCTTGCCATGGCATTGACAGCCTCCTTTTCCACAGGAGTGAGAAGCAGATCATCGCGTCTTGTTCCGGATTTTGCTATATCAATTGCCGGGAATATTCTTCTTTCAGAAAGCTTTCTGTCAAGCACAAGCTCCATATTACCTGTTCCCTTGAATTCCTCAAACACCACATCATCCATCTTAGAGCCTGTCTCCACAAGAGCTGTTGCAAGCACTGTAAGAGAGCCGCCCTCTCGCATGTTTCTCGCTGCACCAAAGAATTTCTTCGGCATATGAAGCGCAGCAGGATCAAGACCGCCTGTAAGTGTTCTTCCGCTTGGGGGAACGGTAAGATTGTAAGCCCTTGCAAGCCGGGTAATGGAGTCAAGCAGTATTACCACATCCTCCTTATGCTCCACAAGACGCTTAGCACGCTCAAGCACCATCTCAGCCACACGCTTATGGTGCTCTGGAAGCTCGTCAAAGGTCGAATAAATTACCTCAACATTAGGTCCCTCAATAGTCTCCCTTATGTCCGTAACCTCCTCCGGACGCTCATCAATAAGAAGAACTATAAGATGCATATCCCTGTACTGTCTGCTAATACTTACTGCAATCTGCTTAAGAAGTGTTGTCTTGCCTGCCTTTGGAGGAGCAACGATCATACCTCGCTGGCCCTTGCCAATAGGCGCAAGAAGATCCATTATTCTCATAGAGATTGTTTTGGAGTGTTCATTTTCAAGCTTGATCCTCTCATCAGGAAATATAGGTGTGAGATCCTCAAAATTCTTGCGTTTCACCGCCTCTTCCGCAGGATAACCATTGATCGTTTTAATATACAATAATGCAGCAAACTTTTCTCTTTCTGTCTTAACCTTCTGGTTGCCTACGATAATATCGCCTGTCTTTAGGTTGAACCGTTTTATCTGGGCAGGGGACACATATATATCATTCTCTCCCGGAAGATAATTCTCACATCTGATAAATCCAAATCCATCTGACATAACCTCTAATATTCCGTCTGCCTCCTTGCCACTGTCAAGGCTTGAATCCACAGAAGCATTACGCTTTTCACCATCCTCTGTCTTATCATTATGTAACGCTTTATCAATGCCTGTCTCCTCTGTATTTGTCTCCTGATTTCTTAATGTCTCCTGTCTGTTATTCTCAGGTCTCCTGTTATTATTTTCCCTTTTTCTCTCAGGCATTTTATCCTCTGATATTTTGCCCTCAGATTTTTTGTCCTCAAAATTTTTGTCCTCAGCCCTTTTGCTATCTAATTTTCTATTATCAGCTCTTCTGTTCTCAGGTTTTTTATTCCCGGATTTTTTGTTCTCTGATTTTCTATTATTTGTCTTCTTGCTTTCAGGCTCTTTGTTTTCCTCAGTTTCCTTAGTTAAATGCTGCCCGGTCTTCACAGTACTTAACAGCTTTGCCAATTCATCCTTTTTCATGCCCGAAACACCTTTAATACCAAGCTCCTTGGCTGCAGCCTTAAGCTCTGCCAGAGTCATTTCATTATAATTCATGTATATTTTCTCCTTTCGCCATAATACATATCAAAAACCAAAGACCCATCAGCTCCTGACAGTCTTAGTTACTTTTCAAATTGAATATTGGGATATTTGTCGAATATAGATACTTTATATAACAATTTTCAGAATAGTACTTCAGTTCAAAGATATAAAATGCAGGCAGCAAATGTGATTACACAAATGCTGCCTTAAATCTTAGTGTCTTAATCCTAAGCTCTCAACCAAACTTCTGTAGCGGTTGATATCAATCTTTTTAAGATAAGCCAGCATATTTCTTCTCTGGCCAACCATCTTAAGAAGACCTCTCTTTGAATGATGATCCTTCGGATGAGCCTTAAAATGCTCCTGAAGATCAAGAATTCTTGCAGTTAAAAGTGCGATCTGAACCTCCGGTGAACCGGTATCATTAGCGCCACGGCCATATTTTTCAACGATCTCTTTCTTCTGCTCTGTTGTTACCATATTCGCTTCCTCCTTCTTTCCGGCAGGGTACATACACTGCTACCAAGCCTTAATAATAATCGCCTCTTACCCGGCTTAAGGTCGGAGTGTCCCAAATCTGAGTAAAAGGTTGAATACCTTGGTATATTACCACAACTAATACTTTTTGTAAATATTTTTTTATTTTCACATCATTTTTCACGTCAATTATATATTTTAACTGATATTTTTATCAATCCCGAAATTATATTCATATCTTATTTTCATTTCTTATTTTCAGCACAAAATAATCACTCATAATCAGCGCATCATCATAACAGCAGCGTTGTTCCCTCTCATGCCACGGCTCGCTCTGTGAGAGAAAAGAAATTCAGGATTACAGCAGGTACATATATCCGTAATATCAATATGTTCCTTAAGCACTCCCGCATCAAGAAGGATCATTTCACACGCTTTATAAAGATTAAGCTGATACTTGCCATTAGGCTTCTTATAAAGCAATTCTTTATCGCACATACTTCCTTTTTCAATATCATCTTCAAGACCAAACATTTCTATAAACTGTTCCGCCACATCCTCACTGACCTCATAACATTCCTGACATATAGAGGGTGCAATGGCGCATATAATATCTGACGGATCTGAGCCGTAAACACTACCCATATAGCGAACCATCTTTTCACCGATACGCCCCACTGTCCCCTTCCATCCTGAGTGGGCCATTGCGATCACATGATGTACCGGGTCATAGAACATAAGAGGCACACAGTCAGCATAGAATGTGATAATGGGAACATTCCTCACATCAGTAACCAGCCCGTCAATCTCCTTAATGTCACTTTCCCTGACGATTCCCTTTCCCACGTCCGCTTCCGTAACCTTATGAAATTCCGTCTTATGCACCTGATCAGAAAACACAAGCCTATTCTCATCATAGCCAAGGGCAGCCGCAAATCGTCTGTGATTCTCCATTACATTATCTGGATCATCGCCTCTTGTAAAGCTTAAGTTCATAGCAGATAAATGTTCCTTGGAGACGCCCCCAAGCCTTGTTGAAAAACCATGGAGCAGGTCATCCTCATACTCTTCAAGCTTTGGAAATGTGATATATGTAACTTCGTTTTTCTCTTTGATGTTGCAGCATTTATCGTGGTATTTAATGTATTTGATATCAATATTCATGCTATCACTCATTTCATTTTTTACTGTTTTTTTACTGTTCCCAAATTTTTTACTGTTTTTACTGTTTTGTCAAAAAATATAACAATTCATCCCAACCATATAAAAGCATTTTCCGTATATTTAATCTCGTCACCTAAAATTCCAGCCACATCAAACCTGACAGGCGTATACTCATTCATGTTATTGATATACATATAATACCTGGCAGCCTGGCATATCCTCTTCTGCTTCCTTCTATCAACTGCATCCTCGGGAAATCCGTTAGCAGCATCGCTTCTGTATTTCACTTCAACAAAGACAAGATATTCATCATTTCGTGCAATGATGTCAACCTCGCCCTGCCGGCAGCGGAAATTCATTTCAAGAATTATATATCCCTTCTGTTCCATATAAGAGCGTATCTTCTGTTCCTTTTCTCCCCCAACCAGTCTTTTATTCACTGAACCCTCCAAAAATACTTTATATCGTACTTCAATCGATTCTTTGTCTGCAGCTACTCAATCACACATGCTTTTATCTATCGATTAAGCTTACTCTTGATCTTATCCATCCTGTCAACATACACAAGAACCTCTGCAACAACTCCGTAAAGCTCAGGTGGTATCATATCACCAATCTCAAGCTTCAAAAGTGTATCGGCAAGTCCCTCATCCTTATAGGTTGCAACATCCGCTTCCTTTGCCTTTTCTATTATCCTGTCCGCAATAGCTCCCTGTCCTGCAGCCACCACCTGAGGAGCAGCATTCGTAGGATCATATGATAGAGCCACCGCTTTTCTCTTCTTGTCTTTCTGATTACTTTCCATAATTATACCTCTCATCAATTACTGTATAGACAATAATTTATCAAGTCTTCGCATCAAAGGTAAACCTCTTGATACTCTTCTCCGCATTCTCATCAATAATCTCGTCAACAACCTTGTTTGGAGATTCCTTAGGGCTTCTCATGACCACTTCATTGGTAAGGGAAAAGCCCCTGTCCGTAAGCTGCTTTGCCAGCTGTCCCATGTTATCGTTGATAATATCAACACTTTCCTGATCATTTAAGTAAAACCTCGCATTCACATTGGTTCCTGTGAGCGTAACCTTAATATCTGTTGCACCAAGATGATCCATGTCCAAATGAAGCATTACGCTGATATCATCACGCTTGCCTGCAAGCTTACGCTTGTCAGCATACACGAAAAGCTCCGAATTGGCATTCTGATTAGAAAGCTTAAGGGGCATCTGTGCATATACCATCTGATTGTTAAGCTCCTGCATGAACTGCATATTCTGCTGCATATTCTGGGAATTACCCTGGAAATGTCCGGCATCTCCTCCCTTTGCAGTTATGGTATTCTCGAAGCTTTGTGTCTGCTTTAATATCTTATTGTACAGATCGTCTATCTCCTTAGGATCCTTCATCTCATTTGGATTAAGGGCAAATTCCTTCTTGACCATATCAGAAAACATCTTCTTAAATTCATTGGAGCTTAGAAGATTCTTCACGGCCTGGTCATTCTTTGCCGAATCCTGCAGCTCACTGACCATCCTCTTCAGCATATCCCCGCTACTATCAGATTGATCTAATAGCTCCTTTATCTGTGCGCTGTTCATTCCTGCATTTTTCAGCATATCAGAAACATTGTTAACCTCTTCCTTTGTAAGACCCGTCTTATCTGAAATATTCTCAAGCTGTGAATCGGTGAACATCTTAGTGTTTGTCATATTGCTATCATCGGCAGTCTTATCACCCGCAACACCATCATTTGCAGCCATGTTATTATGAGCCCCACTAATATCATTTGCCCCGCCCATAGCTTTACTAAGAATGGATTTCAAATTATCTTCACTTTTTAGTTCTCCGGCATTTTTACCATTAGCATCAGCACTCTCATTCATTTTTTCAGTGGAAATGATGCCTGTTTTATCTGCATTGCCCTCTGCCGGCCTGACAGCTCCCGCTTCATTCTGCACAGCCTGATTGCCTGCCGCCACCTCTTCGCCTTGTGATGCACCTTCAAGGGAACCGGTACTGTCAGCACCTCCTTCAACAGCAGCACTCCCCTCATTATTCTCAGCTAAGGCAGCATTTAATGCCTCTCCATCAGCTGCTGCAGCTTCCTCAGACTGAAATATTTCAACGAGCTCTCCTGCCACAGACAAAAGCTCTGCACCTGATGTCTCACTTGGAAATGCACTGACAAAATCACCCATTCCATCTGCCACCTGCCTTATATCACCGCTTAACTGATGATTAAGGGACTGATACCTCTCAAACTGTGCAATATTCTCCGCATTTACAGGAATATTCATCTTATTGAGAGCTGCAAGAGTATGCATAGATGTGCCTTCAAATTTCATGCTCTGGGAAAGCAGTTTAACCATATTGGCCTTATCAAGAGGCATTCCGGCCTCCATCAGCTCCTTCGCTGCCGAGAAATTCTTCTCCGTCGGAGAAAGACCCGTTCCCTCAAGAGCTCTTTCAAGCACCTGTGTCTGTGCACTATATAATGAGTCAAATAACGGTTTTATCAAAATCTGTGCCGTATTATTAGCATTCATGGAATTTTCCTTAACAGAAAAAAGCATCTGATCCCCAACAGTAAGCTCCATATCTGCCTGCAGTCTTGCCATGATCTGACCTTTATTATCAGTTGAAATTGTAACACGCTCTCCATTAATATCAGTTATTTCTCCACGAAAAACAGAGCCCTCTGAAAGATTGGCAAGCTCAGTCTGTCCGTTAACACGACCTGACTGCTCAGTCCCCTTCGTCTGCTCTGTTCCACGTCCTGCTTGAATATTTTGATCATAACTCCTTATAAGAGGATTTCCAATCTGCATGCACACCCCTCATTTCCTATAAACAATTATGTATAGTTCAACTCTCGTATGCCTGTATCAACACACTTCTATCAAAGGACTCCATGTTTCAATCAATAATCATTCATACAAATTTGGTAATAAATGTTCTCCTATGAATCTCACATGGTCCAATGGTCTTAATAGCCTCAATATGCTTTGCACTGCCGTAGCCCTTGTTGCCCGCAAAGCCATATCCCGGATACTTATTCTCCATCTCAACCATGAATCTGTCCCTTGTTACCTTTGCCACAATACTTGCCGCAGCAATAGATACACTCTTTGTATCTCCCTTGATGATCTTTTCCTGGGGAATATCAACCTCAGGAATAATCACCGCATCATTTAATAAAATATCAGGTCTTACACTAAGCTTACTTAAAGCCTGCCTCATGGCCACATAGTCAGCCTGCAATATATTGATCTCATCAATACACTTCTCATCTGCGAATCCAATTCCAACAGCAACAGCCTTTTCCATGATCTCATCATATAACTGTTCTCTTTTCTTCTCAGACAGCTGTTTGGAATCATTGAGGTAATATATGTCAGTATCCTTTGGAAGCACCACAGCACATGCCACTACAGGACCTGCAAGGGGGCCTCTTCCGACCTCATCTATCCCACATATATATCGGCAGCTTTCGTATTTTCTTTCATACTCCTTCATCCGATATGTGCGTTCAACCTCAGCTTCAAAATCCTTAACCCGTTTCTTTGCAGCTTCAACAGTCTTAACAACACCTGCTCTTTCATCCTTTTCGTATTCTTTAATAAGCTCCCTTAGCGTCTCAATATCTGCAGCAGAAAAGAGCTTTTTAATCTCCTGT
Source organism: Lachnospiraceae bacterium (assembly GCA_017470935.1). GTDB lineage: Bacteria > Bacillota > Clostridia > Lachnospirales > Lachnospiraceae > CAG-590. Next base: position 9,216 of record JAFUXG010000034.1, on the reverse strand, counting down.
ATCCCCATATCCATCCTCCATTAATAGTTATTGATCACTCTATCTTACCGAATTTTGATAAAGGCCACATTCTGAATACAGCCTTTCCAATCAGGTCCTTCCGTTTAACATTGCCGACCTCTTCAAATCTTGAATCTAAGCTGTTATTACGGTTATCTCCCATTACAAAATACTCATCCTCACCAAGAACGATATTATGATCTGCCCTGCCAATCATGGATGGCTCAATTGTTTCAAATCCATAATCCTCTTCAAGTGGCTCATTATTAATATAAATGGTCCCTTCATCATCAATTCTTATCCATTCTCCGGGAAGACCAATTATTCTCTTAATATAATAAACGGATGTGTCGTCATAAGGCGGGAATACAACTATATCAAACCGTTCAGGATCCTTAAAATGATAAGTCCATTTGTTGACCCAGAGATTGTCCTCATCATCCAATGTATCATACATAGATTCACCGCTCACCTCTGTTCTTTGTCCCACATAATGAACAATAAACCATACAGCAAATATAACAAACAGCATATAAAGCACCATTCCAACCAGTTCCTTAACAATGTTGATCTCAGAAGCATCTGCTTCATCCTTAGCAGTACCATCTGTCCTCTTATTATTCGCAAGATTATCAGTATTCATCTCTTTATTCTTCTTAACTTTTTTATCCTTCTTTGCCACGTTCTAAGTCTCCTTTAAATTATATATTATTGTCCACAGGCGTCTCAATACTTATCCTTCCAAGCACTCCGCCTCTGAATTCGTCAAGCAGTATTGATGCGGCCTTGTCATAATCAAGCTCCTCACCTTTAAGGATACATCCTCTGTTTTTCGCAATCCCTTCAAGAATGCCCGGTGCCTCCAGTGTCTCATCAGCCTCATATCTTTGTTCAAGCACCCCAGGATATGCGGATATCAAAAATGATATAAGCTCACAGGCAAGCTCAGTCTTTTGAAGTATATCATCATTGATGGAACCGATAAATGCAAGGTGCTTTCCAACTGTCTCATCCTCAAACTTCGGCCATAATATTCCCGGTGTGTCCAAAAGCTCAACATTCTTATTGATCTTGATCCACTGCTTTCCCTTTGTCACTCCCGGCTTATTACCCACCTTTGTACATGCCTTCTTTGCATATGAATTAATAAATGTGGACTTTCCAACATTGGGAATTCCAACAATCATAGCCCTTATCGGCCGGTTGATTATGCCTCGTTTTCTGTCCCTTTCTATCTTCTCCTTGCATGCCTCTTTCACAATATCAGTTATGTTCTTCATACCCTGGCCGCTTCTGGCATTAATCGTTATAACCTTAATTCCCTTATGAGAAAAATAATCCTTCCACTTATCATTCACGCTGTCATCTGCAAGATCACATTTATTCAAAATAACAAGACGATACTTGTTATTTGCAAGCTGGTCTATATCCGGATTCCTGCTGGAAACAGGAACCCTCGCGTCTAACAGCTCAATGACTATATCGATCAGCTTTATATTATCCTGCATCATACGCCTGGCCTTTGTCATATGACCGGGATACCATTGAATGTTCATACTATTCCCTATTGCCTTTCATATATTTCTTATAATTATCTTACTCAAGCCTTCCCCATTCACTTCTGGGAGATATACGATAAGAAATTCTCCCGCTTATTTCTTTTATCGAGATATTGCCTATATTAACATACCTGGAATCCTCACTGTTATTACAGTTGTCTCCCATTACAAAATACTCACCCTCAGCAAGTGTTAATGTATCAAGAGCAAGTCCTTCTGTCATTATCAGACTGTCAAAGGGAAGATCAGTCAATACATCACCGTTAATAAATACCCTTCCATTTTTGATCTGAATAGTTTCTCCCGGAAGTCCGATGATCCTTTTAATATTAAAATAGGAGTCAGAATCCTCCTTCAGCTTAAATGCAATAATATCATACCGTTTGGGAGAGCTGAACCTATAGACAGCCTTGTTAAGCAGCAGCACATCCTGATCATTTAACACAGGATTCATGCTCTGCCCTATCATAGTAACAGACTGCACTCCAAATGTAACAATACTATATGCAAGTATTATAGTGACAAAGACAGCAATTGCCCATTGTCCAAGCTCTGCAAGAAAAATCTTTATATCAAAGGGATCCTTGTCATAACTGCTTCTATATCTTCGACGTCTCCTCATAATAATACCCTCATTTTTACATGTCGACTGACGTCTCCATGCTTTTTTCGCATAATTGCGACTCATGCAAGCATGGTCGCAACTATGCTCATTTTTACAAATGCCTGTGTTGCTGGCGTTATTGAAGCCACAGCCTAGTATAACACGAAAAAAACAAAAAGGCTAGAGTAAACCTACTCCAGCCCCTTTAAACTTGAATATAAATCGCCTAGAATTATTTGACTAACTCCTTAACCTTAGCTGCCTTACCAACACGGTCACGTAAGTAATACAGTTTTGCACGTCTTACCTTACCGCGTCTAACAACCTCGATCTTCTCAACGATAGGTGAATGTAATGGCCAGGTCTTCTCAACGCCAACGCCATTAGAATTCTTACGAACTGTGAATGTCTCACGATTGCTTCCGCCCTGACGCTTAATAACAGTCCCTTCAAACACCTGAATTCTCTCTCTGTTACCCTCTTTAACCTTTGCAGATACCTTAACCGTATCTCCTACCTTGAAGTCAGTAATATCAGACTTAAGCTGAGCTGCTTCAATGTTCTTGATAATATCGTTCATAATGAACCTCCTTAAAATATAAGACGTTCTTGCAGGACTTATTAATCACTAATATAACCTGTAGCGGACCATCAAAATTTATGTAATCTCATATAAATGAAGTCACAACTTTGACAATATACCACATATTAATAAATATTTCAAGTACTTTTTTCATAGTGAATCAAGCTCTTTCTTTTTGGTTTTAATAGTTTTTATTGTATCCTCATAATTTTTTAGATTGGTAACTATCTCCTGTCTCCTGTACTTTGCAGGTATAATATCATTCTTAAGACAATACTCTCTGACAAATGGGCTTTCCTGCTCCACAAGATATCTTACTACAGACCCTCTGCAAGCGCGTTCCAACGCGAAAAAGGCTGTAAGTCCCACTATTAGACATAATACACTTGTAACATTTCCGGCAATACCCGGTATAGCACCTTGTATTATTATTGCCAGAACAAACACAATAAGATATATTTTAATCTTCTTTTTTACCTTGTCAAAATCCTCATCGATCATGGAAATCTCTTTATCAATGGAATCAAGCTTGAACTGATAATCCTTCATTATATATCTGGCATAGCTTTCCTCCTTGTCATAATAATCGAAAAGCTCAGAAATATCAGCCCCATCCAGATCATCACTTTTAAGCGATAAGATTCCTTTATTATCAGAAGGAGCAGAATCCTTCAGATCGTCTTTAATTACATCATACTTCTTTAGTACATCCTCACGTTTTTTCTTTTCATTAATTATTTCTTCCTGACGACCTTCTAATTCCATTAATTGATCATCTATTGCCTTAATCCGCACCTTCAGATTTGCAATTCTGTCTTCGCACCTTATCCTGTCATCCTGAAATGTTCTTATACCATGCTTTTTTGCAAACCTCATGGCCTTATCAGAATTAGAATTATATGCAAAAAGCACAAGCATTTGCATTTCTTCCTTTAGAAGCTTCCAGCCGGCACCTGCTATGAACACAAGAAAAAGCCCCACATTCAGCATTGGAAAAGCATAGCCAATCTTCTCTTCCTGTTTTGCAAAAATACAAAGAATAATCAATACCAATAGCATAAATGACAAAAGCAGAAAAACTATAACTATCGGAAGATTAGCCATGATCCTTCTAAATGTCATATCCTCACGCTTGGGAATATTTTTCCTATGAAATTCTTCACTAAATAATTGCAGTTCTAACTGCTGCTTCTCGCCATTAAGCTCATAAATCTTTTCCGCAAGTTGAATCAATTCAGATTTTTCAAAACCATATCCACCAAGCTCCATATCATACCTCTACAATTAAATAAAAAATAATTATCCTCATTTCCTTAAAACATAAACTATATACGCAATAATTTTATATTATCCCATATTATACATTATGTTTACTGTACTCCCACAGGTCCGGTCTTCTTTCCTTTGTCCTTTCAATGGACTTCTCTAATCTCCACGCCTCAATATTCTTGTGATGTCCCGAAAGCAAGACCTCCGGTACCTTTACCCCCATAAACTCCTCAGGCCTGGTATACTGGGGATACTCTAACAGGTTATCATGGAATGTCTCAAATTCCGCACTTACATCATTGTTAAGGACTCCCGGTACAAGACGTGATACTGCATCAATGACTACCATTGCCGGAAGCTCTCCTCCTGTAAGAACATAATCTCCTATGGAAATATTATCCGTTACTATCATATCAAGAACTCTCTCATCAATCCCCTCATAATGTCCACAGAGAAATATCAGGTCATCCTCCTTTGCAAGCTCACCTGCAATTCTTTGATTGAAAACCCTTCCCTGAGGTGTCATATATATAACCCTTATTCTATTCAGACTAGTATCATTATTCTTCTTTACTGATATCTCATTAATGACATGCTCATAGGCACGATACACAGGACCTGCCTGCATGACCATCCCGGCTCCGCCGCCATATGGATAATCATCCACATGTCCGTGCTTATCCTCAGAAAAATCCCTTATATTGGTAGCTTCAACAGTAATTGTACCCTTATCCATGGCTCTGCCTGTAATAGATGTGGAAAGCCCCTGCATTATCATCTCCGGAAACAATGTCAATATATGAAAATTCATAGCAATCTCCATCCTTTAATTATAAATCAGAACATATATATCTACTCTTCCATCTCTTTCAATAAATGAACTATCATAACCCGTTCATTAACATTCACATCCAGAATACAGTCCTTTATGGCAGGAATTAATATCTCATCCCCGCTCTCATTCTTTACAACGTACACATCATTTGCACCTGTTTCTATGACATCCTCTAAAGCCCCAAGTACATTTCCATTTTCATCAGCAACAGAAATCCCTAACAGATCCGCAACAAAATACTCATCCTTATCAAGAGAGACCGCATGCTCTCTATCAACAAATATCTTACATTTTCTGAATTTCTCAACATCATTCATATTATCAAAATTCTCAAGCTTTAGAATCACCATATTCTTAAAGAATTTGCAGCCGCATGCCTTAACAGGCATCAGCTCATTATTATACTCAATAAAACATTCCTTTAATTTCTTAAACCTTTTATTATCATCCGTTGTAGGAAATACCTTTACCTCTCCCCTGACACCATGTGGAGACGTAATAATCCCCACCTGAAACATATCCTCCATACAAGCTCCTTTTTATTATATGATATAGACATAAAGTAATCATATGAATTTTAAATCAGAGAAACAGCCCCAGGCTATAGGAAACGTAGTCCGGGGCGTCCATCATAAAATCATTATTAAATTGGACTTACTTTATGTCCACAATTACCTTCTTATCACCCTTAGAGGCAGCAGCCTTAACAACTGTACGGATTGACTTAGCAATCTTTCCCTGCTTACCGATAACCTTGCCCATATCCTCCTGGGCAACCTTAAGTTCAACATAAATGGCGTCATCTTTCGTAGTCTCAATGACCTCCACAGCCTCCGGATGATCAACTAGGGATTTTGCAATAACTTCAACCAATTCCTTCATCTACGAATTCCTCCCAAGTCTTACTTCTCAATTCCTGCCTGCTTTAAAAGCTTGGCAACAGTATCTGTAGGCTGTGCACCATTTGCAAGCCATTTCTTAGCTGCCTCTGCGTCGATCTTAACAACACTAGGCTCCTGATTAGGATCATAAGTTCCGATCTCCTCGATGAATCTGCCATCTCTTGGAGAACGTGCATCTGCGATAACAACTCTATAGAAAGGATGTCTCTTATATCCCATTCTCTTTAATCTCATCTTTACTGCCATTTTATCTTTCACCTCCTTTATATTCTGCACCGATAGTGCTGCTATTTGTATATGTGTAACACCACAAAGTCATATATTATCCCCCTTTAATACAGTTAACGGGGTGTTCATATAAAACCGATATGGTTCTTACAGCCATAATTAACAACTCAAAAGTCTCATTTGCAAATACAAAACAGATCTTTCATACCTCTTATTCTGCACATCAGAATCCAAATGGCATACGGAACCGTCCCTTACGCTTTCCTCCCATCATACCGCCCATCTGCTTCATCATCTTGCGCATCTGTTCAAACTGCTTAAGAAGGCGGTTGACCTCACTTATATCAACTCCGGCACCGCCCGCAATTCTCCGCTTACGGCTCGGATTAATGATATCAGGATTACTTCTCTCCTCCGGAGTCATGGAAAGTATAATTGACTTCGGTCTGTTCATCTGCTTTTCATCTATCTCAACATTCTTAAGCTGATTTCCCATTCCCGGAAGCATTGAAAGCATATCCTGTATGCCTCCCATCTTCTCCATCTGCGCCATGCTGTCAAGAAAATCATTGAAGTCAAAGGAAGCCTTCTTGATCTTTGCCTCCATCTCCTTTGCCTTCTCCTCATCAATGGCTGCCTCTGCCTTCTCAATAAGGGATTCCACATCACCCATTCCAAGAATACGGCTTGCCATTCTTGAGGGATAGAACTGTTCAAGGTCTGACAGCTTCTCCCCCATACCTGCGTAATAAATGGGCTTTCCTGTAACTGCACGGATTGAGAGTGCCGCACCGCCACGGGTATCACCGTCCAACTTAGTGAGAATTACGCCGTCTATTCCTATCTGCTCATTAAAGCTCATAGCTACATTGACCGCATCCTGACCTGTCATTGCATCCACAGTCAAAATGGTATATGTAACCGCCACATTCTCCTTAATGGCTTTGAGCTCATCCATCATTTCCTCATCCACATGAAGACGGCCTGCTGTATCAAGAAATACTATTCTAATATTATTCTTTGCGGCATGCTCTACTGCTGCCTTTGCTATATCAACAGGACTGTTCTGATCTCCCATGGTAAATACGGGAACTCCCTGCTTCTCACCATTTATCTGCAGCTGCTTGATAGCTGCGGGACGATATACGTCACAGGCTGTAAGCAACGAGCTCTTACCCTTTTCCTTGTACTTGCCTGCAAGCTTTGCAACTGTTGTCGTCTTACCTGCACCCTGAAGGCCACACATCATAATAACAGTAACTTCATTGGAGGGAAGCAGCTTAATCTCCTCCGTCTCAGAGCCCATAAGCTTATCCATCTCTTCCTTAACGATCTTAATCACCATCTGCCCTGGATTAAGACCCTTAAGCACATCCTCGCCTACCGCCCGCTCACTTACGGCATTAATAAACTGCTTAACAACCTTAAAGTTAACATCCGCCTCAAGAAGTGCCCTCTTGACATCCTTCATTGCCTCCTTGACATCATCCTCGGTAAGTGTTCCTTTGCTTCTCAATTTTTTAAAAGTATTCTGTAGTTTATCCGATATACTTTCAAATGCCATACATAACCTCCGAAATATTTGATAATCAATATCCTTTACCTTACCTTTTAGGTGAAGGTGTCGGCAAAGCCGACAGATGAGGTGTTACAAATTATTCAGTAGCTTTCGTATATATCCTTAGAAATCTTCTCGATCTCACTTATTTTCTTCTGTAGTTTTTTTTCCGTAGTGCTATTCATCAATTCTTCAGCCAGGTCATGAATCCTGCTGATACGTTCATTAGTATCAAGAAATTTGGCAACCAGACCAAGCTTATTCTCATAGTCCTCTAGTATACCATCACACCGCTTGATAAGCTCATATACCGCCTGCCTGCTTATTCCCTCATTGGCGCCTATCTCTGTGTATGAGAGATCATTAAGCACATGATCTGAATATATATTCTTCTGATGCTCTGTAAGAAGCTCTCCGTAAAAGTCAAATAATAATGCCCGTCTTACGATCTTCTCCATGACACACACATCCTTCAAGTGATATGCTCAAAAAGCAGCTATATATCTTAACAATGCATCTATATTGCTAAAAATATGAGTAAAGCAAAAATACTTTACAAACAACAAATGCTAGTATATACAAAATCAAAAGACCTGTCAAGTATTTTTTATTGACAAGTCATAAGTACTATACGTAAGTATCAAGTACATAATCTTCAAAATAAGGGAGCTGAAAAAAGACATATCCCCTTCTGTCACCTTGAATTAATCCCTTATTAATAAGCCGTTTCCTATATGGGTTAAATTCATTAGTCTCCATGTCTAAATATTTCCTAATATCAAATATTTTCCCTCCGGTCGTACTTGCAATTGCATAAAGCCCCCCTCTATCCTTCTGTGACAGCTCTGCCCAAATCTTGTCATACACATAATCCTCCATATACCGGTAGATTAGACGCTGTATTTAATGGATATGCAGTAGATATCATACCACTATAATAGGCAAATCTCTCTGCTACCCTGCCATCCTTTGTGGTTATCAGGGTTGTTGAGCCTATGTTGTCATAGTGGTAAGCAAAGTATTGTCCCTCTTTGCTTTTTCCTGTTTCTTTTGCTTCCGCATTGTTTTGGGTACTGCTGTTATTACCGTTATCGCCCTCAACGCTTACCTGCGCCGCTAATCCTTCTGCTCCATAGTAGTAATGCGTCTCAGAAGTGTTTGCCGTTCCTATATTCTCATAAGCTATCAGAAGTCGGCTTAATGATCCACCTGTATCCGTCACATATTCAGTTGTAATACCATCCTCTGTGGTGGCGATTCGTGTATTCTCACAGTCATAAGTATAGCTTACTTTGCCTGCTTTAACAAGACGGTTTCTTACGTCATAGGTAAACTCTGTCATCTCCCCGTCAACCGGGCCGTATGTCATGTTGCCCTTGACGTCATAGATGACATCCTCACGTTATACTTTGTCAGACGGTTGGCTGCGTCATATTCCATGGTGACGCTTATAAGCTTGCTGAGATCACCTTCAGTGCTGGTGGTCTTCTCTGTTATCTCTCCAAAGACATCATACTTATATATGTTGTTCTGGAGGATGTTGCCTTCCTTATCCTTGTCGACCTGTTCTGTAAGCTGTCCTGCCGCATCATATGTCCTCTCCTCAACAGAGCCATCCGGTCTTTCTATCCTTGATAACCTTCCGTAATTATCATAGCCGTAGATGAAGGTGCCGCCG
>JAFUXG010000073.1 GCA_017470935.1 Lachnospiraceae bacterium | reverse complement strand
TTACCATCCTCTAACTTCCTGTTCCCCAGAAGTCCTATATCATTACCACATATAGAACACTGCTTTTTCTCAAACACCTTTCCAAATAGACCCATTCACTTTCCCTCCAATTTGTTTTTTATCAAAGCTTAATTGACATTCTATCCAACATACAATATTATCATCTATCTGTTTGATATTGTCAATAATCGTACTTATATATTATATTAAATCAACATTTCTCACATCCCCACAAGTGATTACATATATAAAATTATCAGTCCTCATTTTGCACAATATATTTGGTTAATATTGCACAATCAAGAACAAAGAGCCCCTTGAGACTTCTTATCATATAAAAAAACTGCCCTGAACTTATAACAGGACAGTTTCAAAATACATCTTCAATTGTGTGTTTAACAATGCTACTATCTTGTCGCCCTGCCCTTCTTCTTCTCCTGCTTGACCTCATACATCATCTGGTCACTCTCATGAATAAATGCATCAATGTCCTCTATATGACCCTCAGAATGAGCCATTCCTATACTGATGGAGACACCAAGGTTAAGTGGTGCGTACTCATCCTCCAGCTTACTGATAAGCTCATTAGAGCGTTTATTAAGCTCTTCCTCCGGAATATCTTCATCTGCCAGCACTGCAAACTCATCACCGCCAAGTCTTGCCACAAGGCAGTCATCAAATGCAGTATTGATAGCTTCTGCTGTGGCAATAAGCACTTCATCACCCTTGTTATGACCCAATGTATCATTAACCTTCTTGAAATTATCCATGTCCATGAAAAGTATTGTAAGTGGTTCATCCGAGTGCATATTAATATGGTCAAAGAAATAACGTCGGTTATATAATCCTGTAAGTCCGTCTTCGTTGGCAAACTTCAGAATTATATTCTCATACTCACGCTCTGCGGTGATATCACGGAAGAAACAGTAATAACCTGTAATATTACCGAAATAATCAAGCACCTCCTGCTCTGTGCAGTTTATTATGTATTGTTTTCCATCTATTACAAATGCCTGCTCACTTCTATATAGATGAGCAGCTTCATCATATTGTCTAAGCTTGACAGTGGTTGAATTCTCCCTCTTCCAATTGCTGTAATCAAGGTTAACAACATCCTTGTCACCAAGTCCAAAAAATTCCTCAAAGCGGCTGTTGACCTGTACCGGTTTCCATTCCTCATTGCATATCATAATAGCCATGGGAATGTTATCTATAAGCATTGATAATTCGAGACTTGCATTGTTAAGATCTGTCATATCATGACCAACACCTACTGTTCCTGCCACTTCTCCATCCCTGTCATATATAGGTGACTTATAGGTCATGAAATGTCTCATACCCACATCAGTCTTTACAAGCTCATCAGCCATGACAAGCTCTTTCTTTTCCATTACCTCACGCTCTGATTCCATACACTTGAATTCAGACTTGCCTCCGTCCTCAGGCGGAACATCCCATATGTAGTTATGTCCCTTGCCATGACACATCTCTCTTGTCTTATGAACGGTATTCTCAAACTTGTCATTCACGAGCCAATGAAGTCCTGCCTTATCCTTGAACCAGACAAGATCCGGTAAACTGTCAATAAGCGAAAGCAGCCAATTCTTATATAACCATGAATCATAACGCATTAGCATAAGTCTCATGGCACGGTTGAATTCAAACTTAATATATTCGTCCGGCATTCCCGTAAGCCATATATTCAAAATATTCTGAGGGAAGAAATTCAGCGCCCGGAAAATAAGGTTTGAATCTCCGGCAAATATGATCATAATCCCCGATTGCTTTTTTGAAAAATATGGGATCAACGCCTTGATACTGTCAGATATAAGAAGTACATCCTGCTGTCCGTCATAATTGCCAAAGCTGTCTACTGTCTCAAACTCAACAGAAACATTATTAACAGGCTCTGCCTCCTTAAGGAGTTTCTCAATATTCTTATCACTATGACATATCTTTACTTTCAGAACAATACTATCCACTGCTTTGCTCCTCCGACTACATATTATATTCAACACCTTTGCTCACTTCGCCTTCGGCTCAGTGTAAACGCTCGCATTATACCGCCCTCTGTGCAAGCACAAGTACGGTACATTGCTCGCTTGCTCATTGTAACACGTCGCCTGGCGGCTCCGTGAATGCATTCGCAAAAGTGTTGATTATTCGTGCAAGCACGAAATCAACACCTTTGCTCATTGTAACACAAAAATATCGGCTCGTCTATCACTAACCGATATTTCTTAATCATAAACTTATTTATTCCTCACCGCCAAGCTTAATGGCAACTCCAAGCGCCCTTGCCTTAATTGCAAGCTCTGTTCTGTTTGCAAAGCCTGTCTTAGTCAGCATGCTCCTCACATGGGTCTTTACCGTATGTTCAGAAATTCCAAGCTCCTCTGCAACTGCAGTATTAGATGCTCCGGTGGTTATTATCCTTAATACCTCTAATTCTCTGTCGGTAAGCTCTGAACTGTCAGCATTGCCAAGTCTTACAAAGGGTGCATTATCGGGATATACCGATTCTCCATTCATGGTTCTGTCCATGACCTCTATTATGCTCTGTTCCTCCGTTTCCTTGAACCAGAAGCTGTCAATGCCAGCCCTTCTTGCCTGTTCCATAAATGACTGCTCAGGCATGGATGTCACTGCAATTATCTTTATTTCAGGATACTCTTTCTTTATACGTGCTGCCGCATCAATTCCGTTAGAACCGTCATTCATAAGTATATCCATAAGTATCAGGTCTACGTGATTCCTCAAAAGATACACATCTGCAACTCCGGCAGATTCAATTGAAAATGTGAGCTCATAGCTTTCAGAGTTTTTCACATACAACTCAAATAATTGTCTTGATATAGACTGGTCATCAACTATCATCACTTTAGTCTTCATTATGTTAACCTCTCATTACTATTGTTATTTCCGTTCTCAACAAACGCACCCCTAACTATTATATCACGCCGCCCGCCGACTTTATGTGTACATTCGATCCAATATTGTTTCACCAGACTTAATTCTCAAAACAAATCTCGGCAGCGACTCTATCTCCATTATCAAAGCTTCATTCTCAACAACCCTTCTAAGATTATGTAAACCTCCCGTTTCCTTTATCTCCACATCCGGCACTTTACCGTCATTGGTTATCTCGAAGGTAAAGCAATCCTTGTCACCATCAAATAAAACAAAAAGCTTTGATCCATCAGCATGCTTTACAGTATTAGTAAGGCACTCATGAATAGCTGTTGCACACAGATTTTCCAATTCTTTTGGGATATCTCCATCATATATTATACTTACTCCAACAGCCGCCGCTGCTTTATCAAGTATTGTCATTCGATTGTCGCTCTCAATACGCTCTGACTCCATTTTAAGTATTGATACCGTTGTCTTCCACAGTTCAACAAGCTTTTTTCTGTCACCGTTATCATTTGACAAATAAGCCCTTAAAGCCAGCAGACATCTTCCCACATCATCATGAAGCCTTACCTTTGCCGCTAACATCTCCTGCTCTCTTATGCTCTCATCAAGCATCTTACCGTATTCTCTGATCTGAGAATTGATCTTAACAAGGTGCTCATTTCTTACCTCAAGCTCTTTCCTTTTTTCATAAAGCTCCGTTACATCAAAAGCAAGTACCTCTTTCATTCCGGCACTCCTATGAAATACAAATGCATTTTTTTCAGAAGGCATATCAAATTCTTTTATATTCCACACGGTTTTATCACCCAGAATAATCACATACCCCGATTCATTATCGATCACCTTAATACCTCTTTGAAGAAGATTATCCTCATTAATCATATGCGCATTAACCCGCCCATAACTATCTTCACCAAAAATGTTGAACATTATATCCTGCATTTTGCGGTTGACAAGCAGCGGCATACCCTCATCAGTGCATAACAAAAGTCCATCCGGCAGCTGGTCAAGTCCCTCCTGCAATGATGACGGTGTCGGACGTTTCCTGATCTCCCGGCTTACCCGCCTCCAGGTGTATATCTCAATGGCTGCAATTATCAGAAGAACAATTATATAAACCAATACATTTGATTTCAGAAACAATAATTGCATATTATTATATTCCACATCCGCGTCTATATGTATGCAAAATGTTCCCAGAAAAAGCACAATTCCTTCAGATATGATAAATACAAGAATCATGACAGCTATCAGTCCGGCCTTCATTTTCTCATTGACAGCCCTCACGCACTCCATAAGCGACACACCTGAAAGCAGGAAAAATATAATACCTAAAGCACTTAATCCACCAAAGGATAACGCTCCTATAGTCAATTTCTGTCACCTCCCATAAAAAAGCAGCAGGTGACGAATATCTCATCATCATCACAGCTTACATCAATATCTGCATCATCCGAATACCGCTTTTTGAAATCATTTATCCACCCATCAGAAAATGATTCCCTGCATGGAGAAACTGTTACAACAAGAGTCAGACTGCTTCCATCTCTTTTAACAACGACCATAATGTGCGTCATATCCAATATGCCTTCTTCTATTACGCACTCAAGCATTTCAAAAAGCTTAAGAGCAGTTAAAACCGGCATATCCACACCTGTTACCACATCAGCAAAGCACTCTATGCCATTAAGCCTTACATAAGACATGAGCTCTTCTATGGCAATCTTAAGTTCGCCACTGTCGAGCATCTTATCCCCGCCTTCGAGTAACAGATTTGAACGGCGTTTTATATATGCGTTAAGCACCCCCGCATAACGCATGCGCGCACGAAACTCCTCCTCATCCTCAGGCAGGTCATTAAGGATACTCTCCAATCTGTCAAGCTGTGGCTGCAGGCTCTTTGCAACATGATCGTACAACAGGTTTTCTTCCTTCATACGCCTGTGCTCTTCAGACAGCTTAGCGGATGCATCCAGGACTTCATGTTCCTGGTTAAGATAATCCACCGTCTCCTCTAACTTACGGTTAATCTGCAAAAGATCCTCCACATCTTCAAGCCAGAAGAAATGTCCACCAGAAACAGGATGTGATTTAAGAAGCACATCACCAAAAAGCAAGGGCGATTCCTCTGCCATATGAATCTGTTCAGGTGTTGGCAATTCATCCTCTAAAGCCTTCATAGGATCTCCATAAGCAGACAGGCATATATTATAATCCTCATCCGTAAGCCCTGCATAAATGGCGGAATTACGAAAGAATGTCTCGTGTCCGGAATTATACGGAATAAGATGTGTTATAACAAGACTTTCAAAAAAAACAATCAGGAAAAAACATATAAACTCAGGAAACTCATACATATGCTGGATAACAGCTTTGTCATCAATACTTGTAGTAGTGTATACAAGCTCATATATTATTCCGACAATCATGACCCCCGTCGGAAGCCAAAGGCTCTTAAAAAATTTCTGTTTCGAACAAATGTAAAACACACGAAACATTATTCCCAACAGTGATAATACTAAGATTGCTAATGCAAGGAAATACAACACCCCATGCGAATAATCGATGTTCCAGTTAACCATATCCTCCCTGAATCCAAATGCAAGCTGGTGAAGGTCATTAGTAAGTATTCCTGCCGCAACAGCAACTGTGGGAATGTATATAAGCTTCCACCTTTTGTCTATCTCGTAGCGATCATTTTTCCCCACATGAAGTACTGCCATAAACATAAAAACCGGGGTAAGTGTAAAGGGTATATAATATACATACCACAGATATCTTATCCATAGCGAATCCTCAGCAACAAAATCATATTTGATAATTCTTACCACGAACCAGAAAACCATAAGAACTGCAACAATGGTAAGATATCTTCTCACCTCTTTGTTGATAAACCGGACTCTTATACTGTATAGCCACTCAAACAAAATTCCAAGATATATCATTACATGCAAGCCATTATATGCCCATATAATATCTGTTGCAGAAAATACTGCACGTAAAATACCACCAAGAAGAAATAAGATGGTGCATACCAAAAAATTCCTTCCAACAAATGCTGATGAAAGAATTGATGAGTTGTTATATTCACGTTGATTTAAGTGTTTTGACAATCCGCTCATATATAATCCTTGTGCCACATCAAAGAAACAACTATTATGTAACGCAGGCACGACCTTTCATATATCGTATATCATGAGATAAACCCAATTTATATAACACAACGTCATTCAATTAAGCCTTCTCTTTGAATGAAAAGAAAAGAGCTTAACTTAACTACATTGATATATAACATCTGAAACCTCGTTTCATTCATCTTACATATCATGATCCGAGATATCCAACACATCATCACTGACCTTCTGAAAATGTATCCTGACATAATACGTAAGCAGTCTTAAGACATAATCAGGCATTGTCCTGTTTCCCCTCTCCCATTCCGTCATAGTCCGATAAGGAATATCAAAAAAATCACAGAATTGTCTCCTGTTCATGCCCGTTGCCTTTCTAAGCTCTATGATCTTCTCCTGACTGATGGATGTTTTATCATAAGACTCTACCAGCTTTTCTCCATCCTTAATACTGTAATCCTTTTTCATTGCTCTCTTCCTCCTATTTTGGTTCCGCACTTTTGTAATCGGCTACCATTCTTATTTGTTAATTTGTCGTTGACAATGAATTCTATATAGTTTACTATAGTTCTCAAAAGAGGCGGTTTCTTACCGTACAGCCTTTCGGTTCAAGCGGCTTACTTGCTTCTTTTTTATTTTACTTGACATCAATATCAAAATCAAATAAAATGTGTTTGTAAAGAAAGAGGCGGTTTTTTACCGTGTGGTCATTAGTATGATTCTCGCGGGGTACGCGCTTCTTTCTTTTTTCTTGACATATGTATAAAAATCAAATAGAATATGTATCGCAAAGAAAGGGGCGGTTTTTTACCAGGAGGTCAATCACTTGATTCTTGTGGCGTACGCGCTTCTTTTTTTATATTAATAATATCATAGAAAAATAATCCTTCATCATTAATTCTAACAATCATTGTTGCGTAATAATTATTCCATCTTACATATTCTTCACCTTCAGCTTTAACCGGCATATCAAAAAATACATCGTACCTATACCAACCTCTCAAAGCATTTTTATCATGTTTTGCGTTTTTATTATCAACCCATCTTCTATTAGTTGCATTTTCAATCAACTCAGGTATAATTGTTGCTATATTAGCTTTTGTTTTTGCCAGCCCGCCTTTTAATTTAGCCGTATAACTTGAACTTGAAAATTCATCAGCCGATATCATATTGAAATGAATATAATCATTATATTCTTTTACAATATAAACTTCCCCCATGTATCTTTTAATATATTCTTCAACTTCATCCCACTTAATATTTTGCTTCCCCTTAAAAATTATCTCTTCAACCTTAACATACTCCACACATCTCCCTCCCCCATTAATTTTTTCTAACAATCTATATAATATCACACAGCGTGTATATTATACCATACAGAACAGCAATACGCAATGTGTATTTTTGATAACAATTACTATAATTAAAAATTGCATGTTTACTATCTTATCTTACTTCCACAACAAAAAGAGACGCTACTTGCAAGGTTGCTATAATATATACCTGCAATTTTCACGTCTCTTTTTAATCATTGATAATTCAATTTTATTGTAACCACTCTTTCACATTGCCTGATCCCAAACTGCTTTCCTTTCACAAAGGTACGTTTGATACAAGTCTGACTCACCACAGCTTACTCCCTCAACGGAAAAGTCAGCACAACCTTGAACAGATCTCCGTCAATCGCAATATCAAATGTTCCTCCCTGAAGCTCAGTAAGACTTCTTGCAATGGAAAGTCCAAGACCGTTGCCTTCGGTATTCCTTGACTGGTCGCCGCGCACAAATCTCTCCATAAGCTCCTCCGGTGACATGTCAAGCTCCTGCCTTGATGTGTTTTTAAATGTTATCACTGCCAGTCTGCTCTTTCCCTTATTCCCGGCATATGAATCATCCTGCTCATTATTTTTTTTTGAAAAACGCGCCAAAGCATCTTTGATCCCGTCGCCCACAACATCTGTCATATAATACCGGCTTTCAATATCACTTACCTCCAATGAAAGATATACCCTGGAATTCTCCAATGCGTACTTGCATATATTGTTCATCAGATTGTCAAATACCCGAAGCATTCTTCTTCCGTCTGCCATGATCTTAACAGAATTATCTGTGCCCTTAGTAATAAGTGTAAGATTAGACTTTGCAAGCTTCTCCTCATACTCTCCTGCAATCTGTGTAATGAACATGGATGCCTCACAGGATGCAAGCTCCACCTCAAGATTGCCTGTGCTTGCCTTGGAAGCCTCTACCAGATCCTCTATCAGTCTTTTCAGCCTTTCCGACTGGCGGAGAAGTACCTCTGTATATTCAGTGATCTTCTCATTATCAGTCTGCTCTTTCCCGATAAGGTCAGCATAATTGATGATAGATGTAAGAGGAGTTTTGATGTCATGGGACACATTGGTAATAAGCTCCGTCTTCATGCGCTCGCTCTTCATTTTCTCCTCAACTGCACTTACCATGCCCTCTGATATATGATTCAGATTCTCACCATGCTCCTTGAAATCAAACACAAGCTTACTCGTATCCACCTTATGATCCAGATTACCCTCTGCAAGCGCCCTTCCACCTGCCTGAAGGCTACGAAGACCCAACATGAACCTGCACACCAGAACTAATAGTACTATATGTTCAAAAACCCAGAACATGGCATACACATCCCATTCTTCCCAATCCCATCCAAAAATAATTATTGCAACCAAATCAATAAATGATATCACGCAAAAGATAAGGAGCGACTTCCACACAAGCGGAACACCACGAAAGATTCCTCCTATTCCCCTTAACATTTTACCCGGCAGCTTCCACACCCATCCGATAAATCCAAACACATATTTTCTGACCAGTTTCCAGCACCATTTACACACTTTATATATTATGGTGTTGGATAAAAGTGTACCCTCCTTTGCCCTTGCGGCGGCACTCATGGATAAAGCATTGAAGGCCATAACTGCATATACGATTGTTATACAGCCTAATATTATTTCTAATATTCTGCTCCCCGCATTAGCGGACGCATAGATCATAAACACTCCTGCCATTCCTGCTAAAAACAGCATAAGATCAAATGGCACCGGATTAAGATATCCCGGATGTACGTCATCAGAACCGGGTCTTCTGGCGGACACACACATCATCATTACATAGAATATAAGTGAGAAGATCACTGCGGCTATCCCAATTTTGTAGACATCATATCTAAGACTGTAAGCAGTTGACACAACATAATTAAATCTTTCAAAATCTTTCGTATCCGGATATCCGTCTCCATCATAGTACACCTTGATACTTATATATTTACCTGAAGGATCATCCTTTATCCTTGAAAGCAGCTGCGTATCCCACGTAGCGCCCTCACCTGTATTCTTCCTAAGATAATATGTATATTTTGCAAGCTTGGTATCATAATTCTTGCTTTCACGCATAGTTCTTCCGTCTTCATCTGTTATGCGATACATTGCATTATCCGGTATTACATTATCACCGTAATAGGTATCATAATCATACTCAACATAACTGTTATTACCATCATGTTCAAAAGCCTCTGAGATAACGCTCTCCAAGATTTCCCTAGAATACCAATATGTCCGGCTGTTAACATCTTCATCTAATATATCATTCAAATTCTCATCATACATATCATTCTCATAACAGACAAACGCCACACCTATCGACAATATAACTGCCACCATCGACACGCAGGTAAGCAGATATATTATTATCTTGCCTGGCATGCTTCTTATTACTTTTTTCATTCTCATCTTCCCTTCTTTTACTATATTACTGTTTAGTTAAATTTTGAAACCGTACGCCGTCTGCCTTGCACAGATACCCTCAGGTCAGATGGCGGATTGGACGGGATAAGAACTTCTAGATGTCCCGGATAGACTTTGGTACCGTCCGTGGCAAGGTGCTTAG
>JAFUXG010000072.1 GCA_017470935.1 Lachnospiraceae bacterium | reverse complement strand
AATGTGCAAAATGAGCGATAAGCCCATTGTACTTTTTATAGATGAGGTTGACAGTGCAACCAATAATCAGGTATTTCTGGATTTCCTTGCGCAGCTTCGTTCACTTTATCTAAAGAGAAAGAAGAACCCAAAGCTTAAGACTTTTCAATCAGTGATTCTTGCGGGAGTGACAGATGTGAAGAACCTAAAACGGAAGCTGCGTCCTGATGAGGCGGCTAAGGTGAATAGTCCATGGAACATCGCGGTAGATTTCTTGATCGATATGAGCCTTTCGGCAGAAGGGATTGCGGGAATGCTATCAGATTATGAGGAAGATCATAATACGAGTATGGATGTAAAGCGTATTGCACAGGAGATTCGGGACTATACGGGCGGTTATCCGTTTCTTGTATGCCGGATATGTCAGATTCTTGACGGTGAATTAGCGGGTACGGATAGGTTTTATTGTCTTTCTGATACATGGACATCAGAGGGGATTAATGAGGCGGTAAGAATAATTCTATTTGAGACGAATACTTTATTTGATTCCCTTATGGGTAAGCTTTACGATAACGAAGAACTTTGTAATGTGTTAAAAGATATCCTGTTTGGTGGAGAGGCAGTGTCTTATAACCCTGACAAGTTAGCGATTGCCGATGCAAGAATGTATGGTTTTATAAAGATTGAGAATGGAAAGATTGTTATTGCAAACAGAATTTTTGAGACACGTTTGTATAATTATTTTCTGGGAGATAGTGAAATTAAATCAGCACCTCTTTATAGTGCAGGCTCCAATGACAGAGACTTGTTTATCAAGAACGGTCATTTAGATATGGATAAGGTGCTTGAGAGATTCGTGATAAGTTTTGATGATCTGTATGGAGATGATTATGACACATTTGATGAGGACGAAGGCAGGAGAAGATTTCTGCTATACATCCGCCCGATCATCAACGGAACAGGCAACTATTACGTTGAGGCGCAGACCAGAAACAACAGGCGGATGGATGTAGTGATTGATTATCTTGGAGAACGGTTCGTTGTCGAGCTCAAGATATGGCGCGGTAATGCCTACAATGAGCGTGGGGAGGAACAGCTTTCGGATTATCTTGATTATTTTCATATACAGAAAGGGTATATGTTAAGCTACAACTTCAACAGGAACAAGGAAGTGGGAGTTAAGACAATCCCTGTCGGGGACAAGGTGCTGGTTGAAGCGGTAGTGTGAGGACGTGAAAACACACGGAGCCGTAGGCGGCGTGAAAAAATGAGCGTTGCGACAGTCATACTTGCATGAACCGGCATAACGCAAAAAAAATAATCAAAAGGGTGCTTATAGGAGAGTTTGTAATTCAGAAAATATAATAAAATGAGCGTAGAAACACTTCTTTATGCTGTTATGCATAAGGGAGTGTTTTCTTTTGCTATTCGCTACATCTTGGTTAAGGGCAGGCATTTGGCTAACGATATATTATGTAGAGTTATTAAATTCTCAAGTGAATAATTATGAAGAGGTGGGGAAAGCGTAATGAATATTGAAGGATTAAGAACGGTGTTATCAATCAGTAACGAAATGAAAGCCATAAAGCAGGGACATATACCGAAGGGAAAGAAAACTGTAACCTATGATAAATTAGAACTATCCACTCAGGGTATCAGAAAATCAGATAAAATGATGTCCGAATCAATGTTGGATAGATTGAATTTTGATTACTTTTCAATTGGAGTTACCCCTTATTCCGTAATTGCTGATGGGGTGGAATATAGTTTTGATCAAATACCTGAAGTGTCGATTGACCGCTGTAAAGAGATTAGGGCAGTTGATAATGTGATAGATATTCAATCGGGTAATTACTATAAATTCAATGATGTAAATGGTAAAGCGCATAAGCTTGCCTGCACAGATAATGATTTATGCTGTCCCTATTCTTACTTTGAAAAGAAGATGGTGGATGAAGAAAGCAGTAAGCTGGGCTTTTTCTGGAAGCTTCTTTCACGACATGGTCTTTATTACGGACTATATTTTACCAAAGATGAGGTAAATAATTATTTGGAACAGGCTGGCATTCAAAAAGGTTTTTTTACTGTTAAATGTGCAGGAAAACAGCAGGACTACCTATATACCGATGTAAGGAGCGGTAATACAGAGCTAATACCGCGAAGTCAATATGATTCTGATTATAAAGGAATTACAGGTCAGGCGGGTGAAATTGGCACATATTATGATAACAAACCCGGTGCAGTATTTGAAATTGATGGTGAAAAATATACTGTATCCGAGAGAGGAACTTTAGATATTCCTTATGGAATCAATATATATGATGTAAAGAAGCCACCCAAGAGTGAGTTGAAAGAGAAGTATCAATAAAGACGGCATGAAAACAATGAATCAGGAAGGAATAACGGGCATGGGTATAAATGCAGTTTCAGCAAATTCAATCAATGTATTGTCAGGAAATCAGATAAGCACGAAGCAGGCAGGAAGTGAAATTCAAGAAAAGATAGGGCAGACAGAAAGGGAGACAACAGGAATTGCAAATCAGTATGACCGCATGGAGATAACATCGGAATCGCAGACGGTAGTTCCCTCGGAGAATTATAATAATATCCGGTATAATGAAACGACCAATTTGGCTTTTATTAGAGGGGATGGCAAGAATGTATTCCATAGAAATATAACTGATTATATGTACCAATATTGCCAAGGAGATTTCTCAAATGATGAATTGAAACAAAAGTTCAAGGATATATGTAACGAAGTTTATGAATATAACTTTGAACTAAATTATATTTCAGAAACTGATAATGAAGGAAAATTAAGGCTTATATCTGAAGTATATGCAATTTTTCAGAATGGTAATGCAGGGTCAATGGCGAAATTA
The DNA here is from genome assembly GCA_017470935.1 of Lachnospiraceae bacterium. Lineage (GTDB taxonomy): Bacteria > Bacillota > Clostridia > Lachnospirales > Lachnospiraceae > CAG-590. The sequence continues at coordinate 1,221 of JAFUXG010000072.1, read as the reverse complement.
TGTATGGATGCAGGCACAGGTATTGCATCTCAATATGGTAATAATGATATAGGATGGGTTTATTATGATACAGATTACAGGAACAAAAGTGAAAATATACATGAATTTCTTAAAGATGTGACTAATGAGATTTCAAAAGAATGGGCAGGGCAGACACTTGATTTTGAAAAAATAGAGATGGAAAATGGATTATTACGGGTTTCAGGAAAAGATTTTGATACTCACTGGAATCATATTGCAAGAGATTTGTATATGTGCTCATTAAAGGATATTCAAAATTCTGATTTCTCTGAAACAGTTTCAAGCGGAGAACGATTCTCATTTTTCTATAAAGCAGTAGCGGCTCCCGGACGGGAAGGTGAAAATACATTGGAAACGCAAAAGGGTGTCATACTGCTTGAATTGGGAGAGCGCAAGTGGAAATTAGATGTACCGTTTAATAATTCTACTGTTCTTGGAGACTTGGCATATAATTTCAATGTCGGTTCGCTATTTGAACGATATGCCAATGATAATCCGGTGATGTTAAGGTTGTTGAAGCATTTTAATGTGTTTTCACTGTTTTGCAGGAGGGATATTATATAGTTTTTTGTGGTAGTATTAAATGTTAGAATGTGCTATATTATATTACAGATTTATTTGTGTAATTGATATGGCAAAGGCAGGTGTGATTGATGAGGACATTTAATACAACAGGACTTTGTGTGCCTGAAGAAGATTATATGGTGGATATCACTGACAGATTGAACATAATGAAAGAAATGATTGGTGAAGGTCAGTATTTCACGATCAATCGTGGCAGGCAGTACGGTAAGACAACAACATTGGCAGCTTTGGAGAGATATCTGCAAAATGAATATTATATAGTCAGCATGGACTTTCAGGATTTTGGGCAGAGTTCCTTTGAAACGGAGGAGAAGTTCTGCAGGGATTTTACGGGGAAATTCTGCGAGATTGCCACGGATATAGATATGACGGAGCAGGATAATATCAATGAGTTGGTATCGGAATGGACGGATTATTCAAGGACAAAGCCTGATGATTTCCGGTTAATTCAGCTTTTCGGATTTGTCACGAGAATGTGCAAAATGAGCGATAAGCCCATTGTACTTTTTATAGATGAGGTTGACAGTGCAACCAATAATCAGGTATTTCTGGATTTCCTTGCGCAGCTTCGTTCACTTTATCTAAAGAGAAAGAAGAACCCAAAACTTAAGACTT
>JAFUXG010000033.1 GCA_017470935.1 Lachnospiraceae bacterium | reverse complement strand
TTGCAGCTATTGACAAGAATGCATTTGCAGGATGTTCAAAGCTTAAGAAGGTGACTGCTTCAGGCAGCAAGATAACAACAGTTGCCGAATCAGCATTTAGCGGAGATAAGGCACTGACCTCTATCGACCTTTCAAAGAGCAGGATTACCACTATCGGCAAGAACGCATTTAGCGGAGATAAGAAGTTAAAGACTATCAAGATCAATGCCAACGCTCTTAAAAAGGTAGGTAAGAACGCATTCAAGAACATCAAGAAGAAGGCGACGATAACAATCTATGCGAAGGATAAGAAGACCTACAATAAGGCGGTTAAGTTTATCAAGAAGTCAGGAGCTAAGAATGTGAAGTATAAGTTCAAAAAGAAGAAATAATTAATTGTTCTGATGACTGCCAAAGTCTGTAAGCTTTATTGGCTGAGAGAAAATGCAGAACAGAATTAACTCAAAGGCTGTGTAAGGTAAGGCGGATTGTCCGGTATGGATGATCCGCCTGTTACTATGTGTCTTATTTTTGTAGTGGAGTTTATCTTTCTTTACCTTTTGTATGTATTTTTATCTTTTGTGTCAAGCTGAATATGGATTTGTTATTGATTTTGCCTGGTTCTTTTCATATAATCATAATAAGTATTGATACAGGGTATATGTTAAGCTTCAGCTTCAATAAGAATAAGAAGCCGGGTGTAGAGCGTGTAAATGTGGGGGATAAGGTGTTGTTTGAGGGAACGGTATAATTACGGAGGAAATAATTATATGAGATGTAAAACAGGACGGAGAACAGAAGAGAGGCTGGTTGCATATGTGTTAGCATTTATTCTGGTATTGTCCATAATGCCGCATATAGATGGTTCACTACCTGTAACAGCACAGGCGGCAACAGTAGGCAGAGACGGTCTTGCATTGGACTATGCCAATGTGAAGACAGGCGAATCGGATTATGATGCGTTTATTAGGATAGGACAGGAATTCTATAATACATATATTAAGGGTAAATATACATCTACCGGAGCTTTGAAGGGCGGCACAGAGAAGGTGTTCACGCAGGAGAGCGTGTATGCATTGGAGTATGCCATGAATAAGGACATACTTTCCGATGATGCGGTTAAGAAGCTTACAAGCGGCAGCACAAAGCTTGTTGATCTGCCGACATATGCGGAGAGGGTCAATGTGTTCTGTACGGAATTGATCGATAAGATGCCGGAGGCCAGAAGAAGTACCAATGCACCAAATGATCTGTACTATAATTCCTCTGTGGGTGATGAGGAAAGGGAGTGGGCTGTGTCGGGAAAAGGAGTGGCTGTACCGGACTTCGATTCTCTAACGCTTCTTGGAAGAGATCTCTTTGGCTGTGGCAGTGCTTTAGATTATCTTCACCACTATGCTGTTATGGATAAGTATGCATTGTGGAGCGGAGATTATAACAGTGACGGAATGCTTGTGAATAGTGACGGCAATCTCTTGCTTGGCTGGGTGAAGCTCCCTAATGGAAGGATTACTGTGCAGGGCGGCTATGGCTCCGCCGGAATATGCCAGTTTTACAATACCTCCGGTTATAGTATGGTTATGAGTGATTGCAGATATTATCTGCTTAAGGATAATATATTGCTGACAAAGAATGCCTCAATTAATTTTGCCAAGGACATGGCGCTTACAGGCCGGGCATGGTATGAGGAAGGCGAAGGTGATGATAAGACGATCCTGTGGCCCATAGACAAGTATTATGGCGTAAGTGACCATGATATTGAGGATGTGGTAGGTGAGCAGAATTATATATACATGAATCTTGCGGAGTCTATAGGATTTCAGAAGATGTTCTATACACCTGATATTTCTATGCCTGTTGCAAGAGATAAGGAGTACGAAAGAGCTGTCAGCATAATTAATTCGGGAGAAGGCTCTGTCACATTGGGAAGCCTTCAGGATAGACAGCTGTCAATTGGTGTTTCAGAGGATAGTGATGATTGGTATCGGAATCATTTATACTTTTCGAGCTCCAACGAGAGGGTGGCTGCAGTTGATAATAAGGGAAGGGTGTACGGAATATCCGAGGGTGATGCGGTCATAACAGCTGTTGCCAAGACCTCAGGGCGTTCCCTCCCTGTTCAGATAAGGGTGCATGTAACGGACTCTCCTGATATTAAAAGCAAGGTCACTATAGGGGCAAGTACAGAGGATGCCCTGTTCCTGAGCACCTATGCAGAAAATGTGCTTGATACGCTTCCAAAGCATCTTGAAGAGGATAATGAGGCTGCAGTACTGTTGGTGGAGCAGCCGATATTTACCGTTAATGGAAAAAGGAATTTTAATCCTTGTAATGTGATAGGGGAGTCGGATAAGCTGGCATTAGAGCGGTGGACCCAGACTGTTGCCTGCGGAACGCTTCCCTTTGAGGAATACAAAAGGCTGTCAGACAAGCTGCACAAGCAGGGGAAGAAGCTGTATATAACACTGCAGAGCTGGTGGGGAGATAATTCGGAATATGCGGATGTTGTGTGGGATACCAGATATGCGGACAGGATGTTAACGGCTTATGTTAATGATCCCAAAAGTAAAGAGGCGGCTGCATTTATTGACAAAATGTTTGGGGCGTATAAGGCTTATTTTGAGAAATATGGAGCCAGCTATGACAAGGCGGGAGTTGATGGAATATGTCTTACGGATGCCAACATGGTTGACAGGCTGTATCGTATTAATGATGGGCATTGGAGTGATCTGATAAGCGCAGTGAAGGCTTCATATAATGGAGAGATTAAAGCGCATTTTATGGAGAATTCGACTAATGTGGCAGCTTATATAGAGAACTCGGATCTGTTCTCAAATGTTGACGGTGTTATTATTACTGTGATGGATACGCAGGATTACATTAAGGGAGATAATCCCTCTGTGAAGGAATGTAAAAAGGTGATGCAGGAGCATATTGGTTCATTGACTGATACCCTGTATGAGAGGTATGGAAAGCCCATTGATACAGAATGGTGGCTTACCAGTACTGTTGCTTGTGCCGGAAGCCATGCAGACGGCAATGTGGGAAAGGGAAGATGGCAGTACCACAATTACTCAGATCAATCAACTCTTTACACCACCGTGGATTACCTTCAGCAGATGATAATATGGCAGGCGGCTCTTGAATTGTACTCTGAAAAGGAATACACCGGCATTGTATTTTCAAATTATCATATACTGAGCTGGAAGACATGGAATCAGAATTATGACGTGCGTGACGGCTATGACTGTTCAGCAAATATATATCAGAAGCCTGCTGCTAAGCTTCTTGCGTTATGGAGTACGGGTGTTGTGGAGAACAATAATGCTTCTGATACTATATGTAAGATTGACAGCATTGGTGGGGAACCGTTGTCATTTGACTTCCATACAATGAAAAAGGGTGATGAGCATAAGCTTGTTATGGCTGATGGTGATATGGGATATACCTATTCCAGCTCGGATACATCAGTGCTGGCGGTTGATGTGGAGGGCAATCTGACTGCTATGGATTTGGGCAGGGCAAAGCTTACAATAAGTGCAGCAGATGGATCAAATGTTAAGAAGTCATTCATGGTGTATGTGCTGCCTGCAGCCTCAGCGGTGGCATCAGAGCAGTATGATAATACACTGAAAGTGCTTAATGTGTTAAAGGAAAAGGGCTATAGGGTTAAAACAGGAACTTTTGAGCTTATGTATGAATTTGCAACCAGAATTAATGAGCCTGTATTTTCAGATGATGAGATAAGTGAGATGGTGGATCGGGGACTGTTTGATTACAACACCGGGAGAAAATATACGGAATTTGTGCTAGGCCTAAGAGCTTATGGGAATGATATTACATTAAATGATTTAAAGGCTACAGGCAATACTGTGTGTACCTGTACTGCTAATGATGAATACATATATGATTATGTGGTAAAGAATCCTTATGATGCGAATCTGTATATGGATGTGAATTTTGTTGACGTTGATACTGGTGAAAACGGAGATCCAATAAGTGAATTTCATTACAGTGACGGAACAGCCCTTTACGGCTGGAATGATTCTTCAGGGCTGGGAGACGGTGGTATCAGTATAACTGCACAGTATTTCAAAAAGAATGATGTAAGCCGTTGCGAGCCTTATGCTTCACATATGATTTATACAGGCGACAGATTTTACTTTGTTCATGCATGGGATGTTGACAGAGATAATATTATTCTTAGCATAGATGATAAGGAGGTTGACATTCCATTAGAAGAGGACGGCGGGATTGCAGAGTCGGACTTGAAGGAGCTTCTGGAAGGAGAATTTGGTGAGGCTTTCTATACGCAGCTTTTGGGTGATCTGAAGCTGGGTGGTAATGGCAGGATATTCAGATCTATAGATTCAACTGTGGATGAAGGGGAAAGATGGTATGATCTGATACCATTAAATATAGGCTATCCCACAGACACAATCCTTGACTTTGAATGTCAGGATATCATATATGATGGCGAGACAACACTTGCACCTGAGATCACTAAAAATTACAGTGAAGGAGCAGTAACATTTACTTATCAGAAAAAGGGGAGCAGCGCATGGAATACTGAGGCACCTTCTGAGATAGGGACATATACGGTACGGGCTGCTGCAGCGCCTAACAAAGGCTACCGAAAGACCATATATGAGAAGACGGCAAGAATTGTTAAGGAGGCGGAGGATAAGCCACAGTGTATTCCGCCATCCATGGTTAATGGGCTTAAGGACGGTCAGACTATCAAGGTTACATGGTCTGAGGTGGAGTCTGCCACAAGATATAAGGTGCTTAAGAAAACAGGTACGGATAGTGGATGGACAACAGCGGGTTATAGTAATGGACTTTCCTTTGTGGATTATTACTGCTGTGGACAGGAGGCATCCTATAGAGTTTGCGCAAGGGTAGATGGTGTCTATAGCGAGGGTTCATCCGAAACTGCTAAGATTAAAGTGCCGCATACCTTGACGCATGTGGCAGCGGTGACACCTGCAATAGACCAAAATGGTAATATTGAATATTATATGTGCAGCAGCTGCGGAAGATATTTTTCAGATGCAGCAGGCACTAAGGAGATAAGTGAGGAAAGCGTCATTGTTCCTTATAAAGAAGGCACTGAAGATGGTTTAATAGATGATCAGAGGGCTGATGATAAGCCGGATGGCACAGGTGAAGAGGGGGGACAGAAGCCTTCTGAGGGAACAGCCCTCCTGCCGGCAGAGGTGGGAGCGACAGTGACAGATGTAAGCAGTGGTGGAGCTGCTTCAACATCTACCTACATAGTGACTGGTAAGTCGGCAGGTGCAGGAGATGCGGGTGAGGCAGCATACTCAGGAGAAAGTGCTGACAGTACTGCAACGTCGGTAACGATTCCTGCGGCCATAACCGGTGCAGATGGGGTTACATATGAGGTTACCAAGATCGCTGACAATGCGCTTAAGGGCAATAAGAATGTCAAAGAGGTTACTGTTGGTGACAATATTGTAGAGATTGGTGTAAGCGCATTTCAGAAGGCTGCAAAATTGACTACGGTCAAATTGGGAAAGAAAGTGTCGGTTATCGGCAAGAATGCATTTGCGGGATGTCCGAAGCTTAAGAAGGTGACAGCATCAGGAAGCGCTATGACATCGATTGGCGATGGTGCATTTAACGGTGATAAGGCTCTTACATCAGTAGACTTCTCAAAGAACAGGGTCAAGTCTATCGGTAAGAATGCATTTAACGGCGATAAGAAGTTAAAGACCATTAAGATCAATGGCAATGCCCTTACCAAGGTGGGTAAGAACGCGTTCAAGAACATTAAGAAGAAGGCTGTTATCACAATCTATGCCAAGGATAAGAAGACCTACAATAAGGCGGTTAAGCTTATCAAGAAATCCGGAGCAAAGAATGTGAAGTATAAGTTTAAGAAGAAAAAGTAAGTAACAGTGTGTGAAGGTATATAACAATTTTATCATTGTATGATAATGTTGGAAATTAGCTTCATTAGTAACAGAAAGGATGCTTATGTTAAAAAATGGTATGAAGATTGTTAGTGGAACAGGGATTGAGGAAGCTGTAAAGGTGAGAAAAAAGAAAGGAACAGGGCTGTCAAAAGCAGTGATAGCTATTTTGCTTGCCTGGGCTATTGCTTTTGCGTCAGTTGACGGTATTGCTTATGCCACAGAGGCGGCCGGTACAGAAAATGTTGAGGGCTTTGTAACATCTGAGAGAAATATCCGTAACTCTGAGACGTTGACAGATATGCGCGGTGTGTGGATCGCATTTGTGGACTACAAGAATATGGGCCTGTATAATAAGTCAGAGAAGGTGTTCTGCGCCAACGCAGACAAGATGTTTAAGAAGCTTAAGAAGGACAATATCAACACAGTATTTTTCCATGTTGTGCCCTGTAATGACTCCATTTATCCAAGCAAATATCTGAAATGGAGCAAATACATGTTTGCAAAGGCTCCCTCATATGATCCTCTTGAGATTCTTATAGACTTAGCACACGAGAATGATATATCATTTCATGCATGGCTTAATCCTTATAGAAAGACCATGAAGAAGAGCTTCAACCCAGGAAAGAGTTCATCTATTAAGAGAATCCTTAATATTGTAAATGAGATCATTGATAATTATGATGTGGATGGGATTCATATGGATGACTATTTCTATCCATCTAATGGGCAGTTCAGGAAGGTGTCCATGAAGAAGAGAAAGAAAAATGTTAATAATATGATCAAGAAGGTATATCAGGCAATCAAGGAAACTGACCAGGAGATTTTGTTCGGAATAAGTCCTGCAGGCACAGTGACATATGCGGAATCCATAGGCTGTGACCTTGAGACATGGCTTTCTGAGGATGGGTATATGGATTACATTGTCCCACAGATATACTGGTCGGACAGCTATATTATGAACGGAAGGAAGACGAAGCTTTATAGCCAGAGGCTCAAGCAGTGGGTGGAGCTTAATAAAAATGATACACCTATGATGATAGGGCTTGCACTGTACCGGGCAGGGCTTAAGGATTCCAACGACAAGGGCTGGAAAAAGAAGAACAATATTATTGTGACTCAGATCAAGCAGGAGCAGGCAGCGGGATGTGATGGATTTGTGCTGTTCTCATCCACCTATATGTATAACAAGTCGGGGAAAAAGGAAATGAAAAACTACAGAAAGTATTTTGGAATTACAAACTGATTCCTAATGGTATACTTATAAAGGATAATATAAAACCATATTGTAATATATGTGATAAAAGGCTGTTTTCTTAAGATTTGATAAAGAAAATAGCCTTTTTTCTAAATGTGTGGTATACTGTGTATATTGTGAAAAAATGAGCAAAATAGCTTTGATGCGTGCTTGCACGCAATCAAAGATATTTTGCGAATGAAAAACATGGAGCCGACAGGTGACATGAAAAATGCGAGTGCCATAGGCCCTTGTGCAAAAATATGGAGAAGAGGATAAATGGGAAGTATTAATGTCAGGAATATCACTATAGGTCAGGGAATGCCTAAGATATGTGTTCCCATAGTGGCAGCGGATGATGACGAGCTGGTTTCAGTGCTTGGACAGGCTGTTGAAGCAAGTCCCGATATAATTGAGTTTCGTGGCGACTATTACAAACAGTACAGAGATGAAGAAAAGCTTATAAATGCACTGCATATAATACGTGACAGTATCGGTGATACTGTGCTGCTGTTCACTCTACGGACCTCTAATGAGGGAGGAGATGCGGATATATCTGCCGGGGAGTACTTTCGGTTAATAGAGAGTGTATGTGAAAGCGGATTGATAGATATGGTGGATGTGGAAGCATTTATGCAGGAAGGAATGCTTAACAGTATATGTGATGTGGCCCATGAAAACCATGTATATGTGGTGGCCAGCAGCCATGATTTTGAAAGGACACCTGAGGAGAAGGTTATTTTTGACAGACTGAAATACATGGATGATAATGGGGCGGATATTCCTAAGGTTGCGGTGATGCCGGAAACAGAGGAGGATGTGTTGACTTTGCTTTCAGCCACCTTGAAATATAAAAGACTAGAAGGAAGTAAGCCGGTCATAACAATGTCCATGGGAAGGACAGGACTTATAAGCCGTTTGTCCGTCGAATTGTTTGGCTCAGCTGTTACCTTTGCAGCAGCGGGAAGGTCATCGGCTCCGGGACAGATAGACATTAAGGATGTTAGATATATTCTTGAATTGTTGCATAATAGTGGGAGGAACTAGTGGTAATGGAAAGAGATGTTCTTACAGGAACAAAATTGAATCAGGCGAAGGATAATGCCAGTGATGAGGCGGTTGAAGCCCTTTTGAAAAAAGCCCAGGAGCAGCTTGACCGCAATATAGGTGGAGAACGCAGTGCAGGTGGAAATTACGGTAATGCAGATTCCACAGAGATAAAATATAAAGCAGAACGGGAACGTGCGCAAAGGGAACGTGAGTCAAAGGCTTTAAAGGAGAAAGAGGAATTAGAGCGCATTAAAAAGGAACAGGAGAAGCTTGCAAGAGATGTAGCGGAGAGAAAAGCTAAGGAGCAGGAGAAGCGAGATGCAGCGGAGAGAAAAGCTAAGGAGCAGGAACGTATCCGCAGAAATGAAATAGAGAAGAAAAAGGCTCTGCAGGAGAAGAAGGAGAGAGACAAGCTTATTAATGAAAAGGCTGAGAAGGAACGTGTTGGAAAAGAGCTTGCATCCTATGATAAGAATGCTGACACCACAAGACCATCTAATATGCCAAAGGTTTATCCGTCTCCAGAAGCAGGCGGAGATACCAGACGGCTGGATATTTTAGTTAACGGAAGCAGTGGGACTGGGGGTGCTGACAGAACAGGTGGAGCTATTAATAAGGCCATTGATGAATCGGCTGCAGCATTGGCATTGGAGGATGAGGTTATAGTCGATAATTCGGTTCCTGCACCCATTCGCAAGGAGGGTATTACTGTTGGAGATATAATAGGCGGAATATTAGAATTTGTCTGGACTATATTCAAGCTTGCTGTAGTAATAAGTATTGTGACAGGAATAGTTGGTTTTTTCCTTTCAAGAGAAATGCTTATTCGCGGGCGGAATGGCAATCTGAAAAGCCTGGATGACATGCAGATAACCCAGACAATTAAGTCTAATAAGGACAGCGAGGATGCTGAGGTTAAGGAGTGGATCAAAGCTGCAAAGCCCGAGAAGCTGACATTAGAAAGTGATGATGGATATATCCTAGTTGCAAGGCGAATTATAGCCAATAAGGATAAGGATAACTGGGTTGTTCTCATGCATGGCTATAACGGAAGCATGGAGGATGTATACGATATCGCAAAAAAATATGCGGAGAAGGGCTATAATGTGCTCATGCCGGACCTTCGGGCCTCCGGGGAGAGTGAGGGATCATTTATTGGTATGGGTTGGCTTGACAGATTGGATGTTATCAATTGGATTGATGTGATCATAGCCGATAATCCTTCAGCAAAGATAATTCTTCATGGAGAGGATATGGGGGCAGATACTGCTTTAATGATTTCTGGAGAGCCCATTAAGAGCAATATTAAAGGAATTGTTGCTGAGGGGGCGTACACAAGTGCCTGGGAGGTTCTGCAGAAGGAATTCAAGCTGCGCCATGAGAAGTGGCCGGTGTTCCCTATGATGGAAATGATTAATCCTGTGGCAAAGCTGTGGGGAGGATATTCCCTGAGAGAAGCAAGCGCTGTCAAGCAGGTTGAAAAGACTGCTGTCCCCATTCTGCTGATTCAGGGTGGGCAGGATACATATGTAACAGAGGACATGGCGAATGAGCTTAATCAGTCAATTGCCTCATCTCATGAGCTGGTTGTTATTCCTAGCGGCACTCATGAGACCTGCAGATACGCAGACCCGGATACTTATTATAACAAGGTTTTTGATTTTACAAATGCTCATACAAATTAATGAAGCATACAGCTATACAAAAATGATAAATTTAACCGAGGTTAAAAATGGAAGATAACAATACAAAGAAAGCAAATTATAAACAATTACCGGAAGACATTAAAGACAAGATACTATCGGATAGGAAAGATGGAGTTGTTAATCCAAGCTATACCTCTAACGAAGCTGCAATACGCAGAAGGATGGACTGGGATAAGAACACGCTGCTAAGACCTGCCTATGTCAGAGATGTGGAAAAGATAATGCATATTCCTTACTATAACAGATATGCGGATAAGACACAGGTTCTTTCCTTCTATAAGAATGATGATATATCCAGAAGAGCACTGCATGTGCAGCTGGTGTCACGTATAGCAAGAAACATAGGCTCGCTGCTTAACCTCAATACGGATCTTATTGAGGCAATAGCCTTGGGACATGATATCGGCCATACACCCTTTGGTCATGCAGGAGAGAGGTATCTAAGTGAATGCTTAGAGGAGCATACAGGAAGATATTTTAATCATAATGTGCATAGTGTGAGGGTATTGGATGATATTATGAATCGTAATATATCCCTTCAAACCCTGGATGGAATTCTCTGTCATAATGGAGAATTTGCCATGAAGGAATATAGACCTACGGCTCTTGGGGATTTTGAAGGCTTTGAGAAGAAGGTGGAAGAATGCTATGTGGATAAGGATGCGGTGGGAAGACTGGTTCCATACACATTGGAGGCCTGTGTGGTCCGTGTATGTGATATGATAGCATATCTCGGAAAGGACAGACAGGATGCCATAAGGGCTAATCTTATCAAGGATGATTCAATATTCACAGAACAGGCCTTCGGAAAAAGCAATCCTGAGATAATTAATAACCTGGTTGTCAATATTGTAACCAATAGCTATGGCAAGGATTATATTGCCATGGATGAAGAGTATTATCAGGCTATCAAGGCTACAAAGCGTGAAAACTATGAGAAGCTATACTTTAATGAAGATGTTGAGAGCATATATAAGGATGGAATACGTCCTATGTATCATAAGATGTATGATAAGCTGCTTTCCGATCTTAGGGATGGCAATAAGGATTCAATGATATATAAGCATCATATTGAATATGTTAAGGATAATACAATTGGTTATGGATGTGAAGGATATTTTGAAACCACTACAAATGAACAGATGGTGGTTGATTACATCGCCAGCATGACAGATGACTACTTTGTGGATCTGTTCGAGTACATGTTCCCTGACAGTCCATATAAAATAGAGTACGTGTCTTACTTTGCGTGAAAAGTGAGCCATGCGTGCAGCGAATCAGATATAGATGCTGGGAGCTTGCTCACAAGCAGCTATATCTGATGCACTGAACATACGGCGAACGCCGCGACAACGAGCAGCTATGCTGCGAGTTGGCGGCATGGCTATTAATTAATATATAAGGGAGAAAATCTAATGAACAAGAGAGAAATCAATGAGATAAAAAAGCAGTTTACCCCGGAGCACTGCACCATCACAAGGATCTGCGGCTGCTATGTTGATGGAGATAAGAATAAAAAGACAGAGCTTGCACAGACCTTTCTGATGCTCACAGAGGAGGAGAATTTTAAGTATTTCACCATATTCAAGAATACTCTTTCCGGAACCATCGGAAAGAATCTCCTTAACATGGAGTTTCCCCTTGAACAGGAAAAGGAGGGTGGCACACAGGAATTTTTACTGCGGTTAAAAAGCTCTAAGCTGGAGGATGATTCTCTGGTAGAACAGTTCTATGACAAGGTTATAGAGTCCTATGAATATCCGGAGAATTATTATATTATTCTTGTGTATGCAGCCTATGACGTTCCGGGACAGACTACAGATGGAATGGAGAATGAGGATGCATCAGAGTATGTGTATGACTATATTCTCTGCAGCATTTGTCCTGTTAAGCTTACAGAGGCCGGGCTTTGCTACAATGAGAAGCATAACAGCATCGAAAGCAGAATAAGGGACTGGCTTGTGGCACCGCCTGCACACGGTTTCCTGTTCCCTGCATTTAACGACAGAAATACTGATATTCATGGGCTTTTGTATTACACAAAGAATTCTGAGATGATGCAGGAAGGCTTCATCGATCAGACACTTGGATGTGGAGCGCCCCTTTCCTATAAGGCACAGCAGGAGACCTTCCAGGACATTATCGAGAATTCTCTTGGTGATCAGTGTGATTTTGAAACGGTGAAGACTATTCATGAGAATCTCAATGATTATTATGAGGCGAGAAAGGATGCACCGGAGCCGCCGGAGCTTGATAAGATGGAGATGAAGAAGCTTCTGTCTGACAGCGGTGTTAAGGATGAACAGCTTGAGATCTTTGATACTGCCTTTGACAGTATAGTGGCAGATGAGGAGCGTCCTAAGTTCACAGCCGCAACAGTGGCAAGCACAAGGAGCTTTGATATAAAGATGCCGGATGTGGTGATCAAGGTCAAGCCTGAAAGAACAGACCTTGTGGAGACGAGAAACATTGACGGAAAGAGGTATATTCTGATTGAGATAAATGATAACGTTGAGGTCAATGGTATCAATGTGAGAAATGTTGATGTGGAGACTGGGGAGATAATGGAGTGATATAATATATTATATGAGTTTCGCAGATGTTTAAGTAAAAGCAGGATTTTAGAAGGGATATGCAGCAATGTATAAGTATGTATCAAAGCTAATTGTATATAGAGAGTTAGGAGAGGACAGCATATTAAAGCGCCTTGCAGGTATATTTGAGGATTTCGGATGGTATAAGGAAAATGTGCTGTCAGATTCATCTGCATTTAGTGCATCGAAGTTAGCGGAAATCCAGGATAAAAAGCATATAAGCAAGGAGACCTTGATCACAAGAATCTATGCGGAGATTAAGAGGCTGCTGGATCTATCTACAGACTATGGCTTTGATGATAATCTGTGGCATAATTACCTCACCTTTGTGATGATAAATAATGAGAACTCATTTACCCTCACAAGTGAGAAGGTGGGGGCCAATGACGGAAGCGTTAACCACTTTGCCATGAATGATTTTGCAATATTCAAGGAGCTTTTTGACTTTGACTTTTCGGAGATTGAGGAGAAGCTTTCTATAGATTGCTTTTCTACAATATCATCATACAAGGCTATTGTTAAGAAGGAACGCATGTATAATTACAATGTTTCTGGGAAGGTGAGGGCTCTGTCAAGGAGGCTGGAGGCATGTGATGATGCCAAGGGATTTTTTGATGAGGTCACAGCCTTCTATGCAGATTACGGAGTGGGAATGTTCGGACTTAATAAAGCATTTAGAATAAGAAATGTGGAGAATAAGGTAGATATATTCCCAATTAATAATACGGAAAATGTTGTTCTTGATGATCTGGTGGGATATGAGATACAGAAGAAGAAGCTTATTGATAACACAGAGGCTTTTGTGGCGGGAAGGCCGGCTAACAACTGTCTGCTCTTTGGTTCGGCAGGAACAGGAAAGTCCACATGCATCAAGGCAATAATCAACCAGTATTATGACAGGGGACTTCGGATGATCGAGATATACAAGCATCAGTTCAAGGATCTTTCTGCAGTTATCGCTATGATCAAGAACAGAAATTATAGGTTTATCATTTATATGGATGATCTTTCCTTTGAGGATTTCGAGACAGAGTATAAGTTCCTTAAGGCTGTCATTGAGGGAGGCGTGGAGACAAAGCCTGACAATGTGCTAATATATGCAACCTCCAACAGGCGCCATCTTATTAAGGAGACATGGGGCGACAGGGATGATATGGAAAGGGGCGGTGATGAGATTCACCATTCAGATACCATGCATGAGAAGCTTTCGCTTGTTAACAGGTTTGGTGTGACAATAAGCTTCTCTCTTCCGAACCAGAAGGAGTATTTCAATATCGTTTGCCAATTGGCGAAGCGCTATCCTGAGATAACCTTGTCGGAAAAAGAGCTTTGCGCAGAGGCCAATAAATGGGAGCTTGCCCATGGAGGAATATCGGGCCGGACAGCGCAGCAGTTCATCAATTATCTGGCGGGACAGAGCAGATAATTGTAATGAACATTATAATATAGATATTGATATTGCCAAACAAATCTTAAGAAAATAGTGGTAAATAATTCAAAATCAAAAAATATGAATCTTGGACTTTATTTTTTCACAATTTTCCGTTAAAATATAAAGGATTGTAATAATATGATATAGGTGTCACAAGGCCAGATTGGTTTGTGCGTGTATATCATAATTTAAGTTATAGATAAGGAGTGAGAAGGGATGATTTCAAATCAGATTTTGCAGGACACAATTGAGGGTATCAAAGCAATTACAAGAATTGATCTCTGTGTGATGGATACTGAAGGGAAGGCGCTTGCTTCAACCCTTAGGGATACATCAGAGTATGAGAAGTCGGTGCTTGCGTTTGTGGACTCGCCGGCGGAGAGCCAGATGCTTTCAGGCTATCAATTTTTTAAGGTGTTTGACGATAACCAGTTGGAGTACATTATAATTGCCAAGGGTGAGGCGGATGATGTATATATGATTGGTAAGATCGCAGCCTTCCAGGTGCAAAATCTTTTGGTAGCATATAAGGAGAGATTTGATAAGGATAACTTTATCAAGAATCTGCTGCTTGATAACCTTCTTCTCGTTGACATATATAACCGTGCAAAGAAGCTTCACATTGACGCTGAGGTGAGACGTCTTGTATTCATTATTGAGACAAAGAATGAGAAGGATACCAATGCTCTTGAGACAGTTAGGAACATTTTCTCAAGCAAGACAAAGGACTTTGTCACAGCAGTTGATGAAAAGAATATTATTCTTGTGAAGGAGGTTAAGCAGAACGAGACTTATGAGGATATGAGTAAGACTGCAAAGGTTATAGTCGATATGCTTAACACTGAGGCAATGTCTTCTGTGCACGTTGCTTACGGTACAATTGTAAATGAGCTTAAGGAGGTTTCCCGTTCCTACAAGGAGGCTAAGATGGCTCTTGACGTGGGAAAGATTTTCTACGGAAACCGCAACATTATCGCATACAGCAACCTGGGAATAGGCCGTCTTATATATCAGCTTCCTATTCCGCTTTGCAAGATGTTCATCAAGGAGATTTTCGAGAATCGTTCACCTGATGACTTCGATGATGAGACTCTGACAACAATCAACAAGTTCTTTGAGAACAGCCTGAATGTTTCAGAGACCTCAAGACAGCTATACATACATAGAAACACTCTGGTTTACAGGCTTGACAAGCTCCAGAAGAGCACAGGCTTAGACCTTAGAGTATTTGAGGATGCCATAACCTTTAAGATTGCACTTATGGTTGTGAAGTATATGAAATATATGGAAACTCTTGAATATTAGAATCATATAATTAATATATTATGCCCGGTAGGTCTTCCTGTCGGGCTGATAATATTTGTGCATGTTAAGGCAATGATGCTCGGCAATTATTATGCTTTGCGTATATGAAAGTTATGGTATAGAAATTAAGGTAAGGATGTAATGGTATATAAGTAATGGTTTGGAATGCTTATTAAATATAACTTATAATAGGGAAAGGATCATTTTAAATGATAGTACTTGATCATGTTACAATGCAGTATCCAACTGGGAAGAAGGCCCTTGATGATGTGACATTTCATATCAATAAGGGAGAATTTGTTTTTATTGTGGGAAGCAGTGGCTCTGGAAAGACTACCCTGATTAAGCTGCTTTTGAAGGAGCTTAATCCGACTCAGGGTGATATTACTGTGGAGGGCAAGGCCTACAGCAAGCTTAAGCGCAAGGAGATTCCTATGCTTAGAAGAAAGATAGGAGTTGTATTCCAGGACTTCAGGCTTTTGAAGGATAGAACTGTATTTGAAAATGTGGCATTTGCCCAGCAGGTAATTGAAAAGCCCAACAAGGAGATCCGGCGGGAGGTGCCGGCTATGCTTACGATGGTTGGCCTTGCTGATCAGTACAAGCAATATCCGAGGGAGCTTTCCGGTGGTGAGCAGCAAAGAGTTGCCATTGCAAGGGCAGTTGTTAATCGGCCAGAGATCATTTTGGCAGATGAGCCCACAGGAGATCTTGACCCTCAGAATTCTTCGGAAATCATGCAGCTTCTTGAGGAGATCAACAGGCGTGGAACAACGGTTGTTGTGGTTACCCATAACAGAGAGATAGTTGATCAGATGCAGAAGCGAGTTATCCGCTTAAAGAAGGGTAAGATTGTAAGTGACGTAGAAAAGGGTGGTTATAAGGATGAAGATTAGTACTTTGAAATACAGCTTCAAGCAGGGATTTATTAACATCAGGAGAAATCTATTATTTTCACTGGCTTCAATTGGTACAATAATTGCCTGTCTTTTCCTGTTTGGTATATTCTATTCCATAGTGCTTAATATGCAGAATGAGGTTAAGACCATTGAGGATACCCTGACGATTACCGTGTTTTTTGATGAGGGCACAGGAGAAGAGAGGATTGCTGAGATTGGTAATGAGCTTAAGTCAATTGCAAATGTAGATAAGATAGATTATATTTCCGCAGATAAGGCGTGGAAGGGATATATTGAGGATGTTTATAATGGGGATACAGAGTATGTCCATTCCATATTTGGTGATGATAATCCTTTGGAAAATGCATCCTCATACGAGGTAAAGCTTAAGGATATTAAGATACAGGAGGATACTGTTAAGTCCATAATGGCTATTCCTGATGTGAGAAAGGTCAACAGCAGTGAAGGCACAGCTAACAGCCTTAACTCCATTAATCATTTGGTGGGATATGCCTCTATTGGCGTTATTGTAATATTGTTGTTTGTGTCCTTGTTCCTTATAAGCAATACCATCACTATTGGTATATCAGTCCGTAAGGAAGAGATTGCAATCATGAAGCTGATTGGTGCAAAGGACAGCTTTGTACGTACGCCGTTCCTGGTTGAGGGTGTAATGATAGGTCTTATTGGTTCTGTTATTCCTATTGGTATCATTTACTTTATGTATGACGCAGTGGTTAATTATCTGACGGAGCATTTTAATGTGGTTGCCAATCTTATTAACTTTGTTTCCGTTGATACTGTAATAAAGGGAATGACCCCTATTGCTCTTGGTATGGGTATTGGAATTGGGTTTTTGGGGAGCTTCATTACAACATACAGACATTTGCGCGTGTGAAATGAGAAAGGATGATCTGGCTGTGGGCACAAGAGAAAAGAAATTAATTAGTTTTTTATTAATGATAACTATGCTTTTTGGATGTATGGGTTATCCTGCTGTGGTAAGCTATGCTACAGGCGAGAACGCGTCAGAAAATGCAGATAATGGTGCTACAACAGACACTGCCACCACAGAGGGAACAAGCACCAATGACGGTAATGCCACTGATGCTGGGGCAAGCGATGCTTCTGTAGATAAGGCGCGGGAAGATAAGAAGGAAGCAGAGGAGAATCTTGATAATGCCCAAAAGATTCTTGATTATTTGAAGACTGAAAAAAATGATTTGGAAAACTATGTTATACAGCTTGACAAATCAATTAATGAATTACAGGTTGAGATTACTAATTTGGAAATGTCGCAAAAGAAGCTTGAGGAAACCATTGAGGATACAAAGAGTGAGCTTCTTAAGGCACAGAATGCCCAGGAGAAACAGTATGAACAGATGAAGAAAAGAATACAGATGGTATATGAATCTGGTGATAAGCATTATCTTGACGTAATCCTTACCGCAACCTCAATGTCGGATATGCTCAATAAGACAGAGTATATCTCCTATGTTTCGATGTATGATTATAATGTTTTGAAAAGACTGGAAAAGGCTAAGAGAAAGGTTGCTGATATTAAGCAGAAGCTAGATAGGGATCTAGCTAGTAATAAAGAGCTTCAAGATAAGGTGAATGCTGAAAGAGACACTATGAAAGCCTTAGTCGAAGATAAGAAGACTCAGATATCACAATATAATGTATCTATTGCAGGGCAGGAGCAGGAGGTACAGAAATATATGAGTGCCAAAGCCGAGGCTGAGGCCATAATAGCTGCTGCTGAAGCCAGTGCCTCCGTTGCAGGTGATGGTACTGTGTATACTGGAGGAACATTTACTTGGCCGGCTCCAGGGAATTATACAATAACCTCTTATTTTGGAGGAAGAACATCACCGGTACCGGGAGCCAGCTCTAATCATATGGGTATTGATATTGCTGTTAATATGGGAGATCCAATTGTAGCTGCATCCGAGGGAACAGTTATTGTTGCCACCTACAATTATGCAGAGGGCAATTACGTATGTATTGACCATGGTGGAGGAGTTGTAACGTTGTATATGCACAATTCTTCTCTGGCGGTGTCTGTTGGAGATCAAGTGTCAGCAGGGCAGACAATTGCCTATGCAGGCTCCACTGGTATTTCTACCGGTCCACATTGTCATTTTGGCGTGAGAATTAATGGTTCATATGTAGATCCATTGACATATTTACAATAGTGCTTAAGGGACTTACAAATAAGAAAGGATGTTAATATCATGAAGGCAACTAAGAAAATTGCAGCAATTTTTTTGATGACACTTGTTATATTAGGCAGCTGTGGCTGTGGAAAGCAGAACCTGGTGTTAAAGAATGCTACAACAGAAGAAATTAAGCTTAATTCTGAAAGTACCGAGGTGAAAACCTTAAGAGATAGTGATGTTGTTGGTAAGGATACCAATTCAAAGCTTGAGGCGATTCAAAGTATTCTTGACAAGAACTTCTATTTTGAAGAGGACGAACAGGCAAAGCAGGATGGATTGATAAAGGGATACATGGAGGGACTTGATGACCCATATTCTGTATACTATACAAAGGAAGAGTATGATGAGTTTATGGAAAATACAGAGGGGGAATATGTAGGCGTGGGTGTGCAGGTGTCACAGGCGGCAGACACTAAGATAATAACAGTTGTTAAGGTGTTTGATGGACCCGCTAAGGAGGCTGGAATAGAGTCAGAAGATGTGATAACTAAGGTTGATGGAGAGGATATAAGCGATCAGGATATTGACACTGTGGTAGATAAGATAAGAGGCGTTGAGGGGACTGAGGTTACCATTACAGTATACCGAAGCTCAGACGGCAAGGATCACGAATTTACCATGAAGAGGCAGAAGGTGGAAAACCCTACAGTTGAGTACAAAATGCTGTCTGATAATATTGGATATATATCGGTATCAAGCTTTTATGAGGTGACGGCACAGCAGTTTATAGCTGCTGTGGGAGAGCTTAATGTTCAGGGTATGGAAGGACTTATAGTTGATCTTCGTGATAACGGCGGTGGATTATTGGATATCGCAGTTGAAATGCTTGATTTTATGCTTCCCGAGGGAAAGATAGTATATACTGAGGACAAGGATGGCAATGTTATCGATTCCTACAACTCTACTGACGAGCAGCAGTTTACAAAGCCTCTTGTGGTTTTGGTGAATGGTTACAGTGCATCAGCATCAGAGATATTTGCTGGAGCTATAAAGGATTATGGGATTGGTATCTTGGTTGGAACTAATACCTATGGTAAGGGCATTGTCCAAAGAATGTTCCCCTTAGAGGATGGCTCGGCAGTAAAGGTTACAATAGCTAAGTATTTTACCCCAAAGGGAAATGATATTCACAAGATTGGAATTAAGCCGGATGTTGAGGTAGAATTTGATTCACAGGCATACAAGGATTCTAAAGGAGAGACAGATAACCAGTTAGATGCCGCGATTGATGAGATTAATAAGAAGCTTGGAAGAAGTGTAAGTAAGGAGGAGTCTAACCCTGACACTAATGCCAGTGAGATTGAAAAAACTGAGGAGGAAGCATCAGAAGCTGCGGAGTGATATCACATTTATTGTGAGTAATGTCTGTGAAGCTTTAGGATATATTGATGGTGAGCCGGGTAACTGGCTTGTGATAATAAGGGATTGGAGGACTGAGGTTTTTGGATAAGGAGCTTGTGATTGTTATTGATTTTGGTGGACAATATAACCAGCTTGTGGCCAGACGTGTTCGCGAGTGCAACGTGTACTGTGAAATCTATTCTTATAAAACCGATATAGATAAGATTAAGGAAATGAATCCTAAGGGAATCATTTTGACCGGAGGACCCAATAGCTGCTACGAGGAGGGAGCCCCCTCCTATACAACAGAGCTTTTTGAATTGGGAATCCCTGTGCTTGGCCTTTGCTACGGAGCCCAGCTTATGATGCATGAGTTGGGAGGCAAGGTGGAGAAGGCACCGGTTAGAGAGTATGGCAAGATAGAGGTTAATGTCAATACATCATCCCCCCTGTTTAAGGGAATACCGGAGACCACCATATGCTGGATGAGCCATAATGATTATATTAGTCAAGTGGCACCGGGCTTTGAGGTGGTGGCAACCACAGCAGATTGTCCTGTGGCGACAGCACAAAATCTCGACAAAAAGCTGTTTGCAATTCAGTTCCATCCTGAGGTGCTCCATACCATAAGGGGTAAGGAGATATTATCAAATTATGTATATAATGTATGCGGCTGCTCTGGTGACTGGAGAATGGATTCCTTTGTAGAGTATCAGATAAAGGCGATCCGTGAGAAGGTTGGAGACGGAAAGGTATTATGTGCCTTGTCCGGTGGCGTAGATTCCTCGGTTGCAGCAGTGCTGCTTTCTAAGGCTGTTGGTAAGCAGCTCACCTGTGTGTTTGTGGATCACGGACTTTTGAGAAAAAATGAGGGTGATGAGGTTGAGGCGGTATTCGGACCGGAGGGACCTTATGATCTTAATTTTGTAAGGGTTAATGCTGCTGACAGATATTATGCAAAGCTTGCAGGAGTAACTGAGCCTGAGGCAAAGAGAAAGATCATCGGTGAGGAATTCATCCGTGTGTTTGAGGAAGAGGCTAAGAAGATAGGTGCTGTGGACTTCCTTGTTCAAGGGACCATTTATCCTGATGTGGTGGAAAGCGGGCTTGGAGGAGAATCGGCTGTTATCAAGTCTCATCACAACGTGGGCGGGCTTCCTGATTATGTTGATTTCAAGGAGATTGTTGAGCCTCTCCGTGACCTTTTTAAGGATGAGGTAAGGAAGGTCGGACAGGAGCTTGGAATACCTGATTACCTTGTGTTCCGCCAGCCCTTCCCTGGACCGGGACTTGGTATCCGTATCATCGGCGAGGTAACTGCTGAGAAGGTCAGGATTGTTCAGGACGCAGATGCGATATATAGAGAAGAGATAGACAAGGCTGTTAAGGCATGGAGAGAGAATTCTTCCTGCCTTGAGTATAGCATTGAGAAAGAGGATGGCACCAAGGAGCGACATAAGCGCGGCGAGAGCGAGAATCCGCCATGGATGCCAAACCAGTACTTTGCAGCCCTCACCAATATGCGTTCAGTAGGTGTCATGGGTGACGAGCGAACCTATGATTACGCAGTGGCCCTTCGTGCAGTCAAGACAATAGACTTCATGACTGCAGAAAGTGCAGAGATACCGTGGAGCGTGTTACAGACTGTAATGAACAGAATCATCAATGAGGTTAAGGGCGTTAATCGCGTAATGTATGACTTGACCTCGAAGCCGCCAGGAACGATCGAGCTGGAATAAATAGACATACTCAAAAAAACTAGAGTTTACAAGGGGTTGAACGATGATAACATCGGTGTTGGCTCTATTTTGGCTCTAATTTGAGATTATATTGATTAAATCAAAGTGAGACTATCATCAATAGTTTTGAATAACTATTATTGATAGTCTCATTTTTTGTGTGATGTAATCGTAGTATAATCTCATTCTTCATTATTAGTACTCGTATCTATTATTTCAGTGATTGGAACTATTTTACCGGTAGGAGATTTTATGACCTTGGGACCTTGCAGGCTTGATTTATTAATCAGTAGCTTGTCCTTAACATCGTTAAGCTGATCGGACATTGCAGCTATTGCACGATTATGTTCTTCTTTTGATGAGTAACGCTTATCATTCAGATACAAATCGTTAATTACAGTTTTGGTGGCAAGATAAAGAGCAATAGCTGAATTAACAGAAGGATCATCAAAAGAAAGTTTGACACTGTTCGGTTCAATGTTGCCATTCTCATCTCTTTCAGCTTCAAAACGTAAAGAAGTTTCTTCGTCCATTTTAATTAAAAGGGAAAGGAGGTCTGATTGAGTAAAGATATCGAAATCCATAAAGACGAAAATACTTACACCTAACGCATTTGCAATTTTCTGAAGCTGATCAGGTTTGGGATTACGAATACCATACTCATATTTTTTAATTGTTGCAGCATTTATGTTGGATAACTCTCCAAGGTATTCTTGAGAATAGCCATTCAATTTACGATAATGCTTGATTTTTTCTCCTATTGTCATATGAATAATATCTCCTATTTTATAAACTGGTTGTATTATATCACGTTAGTTCACATTTGTGTATATTTTTTGGAAAATCTCTTGACAAACACAAATGTGTACTGTAATATCTGATGTGAATGGAGTACACATTTGTGAACTTACTATAACAGCGGAAGTGCGGAAAAGAGGTGAGTTATAAATGATGGAATTAAATAAAATGTAATGGTCCTATGTCAAGATTTAGTACAAATTAAAATGAGATGTTCTGTCAGCTAAGCTGCTGGAAGAGACATTACCCTTTCGTACAACTTTTCATATTCGTCAGGTGACATGTAATCACAATGACTATGAATTCTGATTGT
>JAFUXG010000032.1 GCA_017470935.1 Lachnospiraceae bacterium | reverse complement strand
GAAACGTTAATACGTCTAATCACTATCCGATTCCTTCAGATATTTATAATAATATAATAAATGATGATAAAATGCAATAGTTAAAATTCTTTCAAGTATTGATGGACTTTTCTTGTTAAAATTGCAAAGGTATGATACAATAACTATGTTTGTGTATTTTACTATTATGAGGTGGCGTGTCTTTATGGATGAGAATTATCTTGATAATCTATTGAATGAGTTTTCATTAGACAAAGAGATTGATGATAAAATAGAAAATGAGCTGGATGAGCAGCTTCTCAAAGAAAAGGAAGATATTCTTGCGGAACAGTCTGTATCCAGGGAAGAAGCCTTTAATATGGATCTTGAGCTTGACGCAGAGGGGGGCAGCCAGGATGTAGATATTAATTTTTCAGAGGAACAGATTGATGAGTTAGATAAGCTTGATAATCTTGCTGATCTTGATATAGGGGATTTTGACTTTGCTGATATCGATTTTGATGATTTGGATATCACTAAGCTGAGTGATGATGTATCAGACTCAGATTTTGATTCGCTGCTTAAGGAATTTGATGGAGATTTGGAGATACCTTCATTTTCTGATATTACTGGAGATGAACTTGATGACGGAGCATCAGATGACGGAGCTTCAGATTTTGATGAATTGTTCGAGGAAGGAATAGGTAAGGGTGATGATTCAGATATACAGAACGAAGCAGAATCAGGTTCAGAAGAATTAGGATCAGAAGGACTGGAACAAGAGGCAGTAGGATCAGAAGGTTTAGATGATGATATACAGGATGCTTCGAAGGATGATATCTCCTCAGATAATGAGAATGGTGCTGCTTTGGAAAATACAGATGATCTGAATGAAGATAATTTTGATGCTGATTCATTTTTAGACAGTCTGTTGGAGGATGATTCTTCCGTTGATGATGCAAAGGATATTAGTGAAAAGAACGAGGATTCTTCATCTGATGAAGATGATGCTGACAGTTCTTTAGAAGATGCTTTAGATGTGAATTCTGATGAAGACAGTTCGGAAGAAGAGGTCACTAATTCCCTTGATGATCTTTTGGGTGGTGATGATCCGGAGGAGGGTGTTTCCGATAACAGCTCAGAGGATGATGGTGATGCTTTAGGTGAAGATGATCTGTTCTCCATGCTGAATCTGGATGAAGAAGGATCTGGTGATGGCAATGGCGATATTACCGGAGGAGCTGAGAGTGATGCTGACAGCCTGGATGCAGCATTAGGCGATCCAGGTATTGATGCCAGTGGATTAGATGATCTTAATGATATTCAGGATATTTCTGAAAAGCCAAAGAAGAAAAAGCGTACATTTATGGAAATTCTTTTTGGTGAGCCTGACGAGGATGATGAGCCTACAGAGGAAGAGCTTAAGGCCATAGAGGAAAAGAAAGCAGCCAAGAAAGCGAAGAAGGAAGCTGATGCTGAGAAGAAGAAGGCTAAGGCGGAGAAGGATAAGGCAGACAAGAGCAAAAAGGATGCGGATAAGAAACGGGCTGATGCTGAGAAACAGCGTGTGAAGGCTGAGAAGAAGGCTAAGAAGAAGGCTGCAAGGGAGGCTGAGGCAGCGAATGCTGAGCCGGAGAAGAAGCTTAACAAGCCTATGGTCATATTTATTTTCTCTTTGTTTTTAGGCGGAGTTGGTTTCTTCTATCTGTCAACAGTTGATTTCAATTACAGACTGGCAATAGAGCATGCTGCTAACTATTTTGCCAGCCAGAAATATCATAAGGCTTATGATGAGATTAAGGGTGTTGAGGTGAAGGAAAAGGACAAGGAGCTTAAGGAACGTATATATACTGTAATGTATGTTGAGCGTCTCTATGAGGGCTATGAGAATAATATTGAGCTTGGCAGACAGAAGAAGGCTCTTGACAGTCTCCTTCGTGGTGTTGACAAATATTACGAGTATTACGACGAGGCAAAGGAGCTGGATATTGTAAGCGATATAGATTTTTCCTTTTCCCAGATTCAAAATGCCCTGCAGCAGAATTACGGTATTACCGTTGAGCGTGCGTTGGAGATCAATGATATGAATGATTATGAATATATGAAGACCATTGAGGAATATACCGGTGGGGATGAAGAAGAGTAATACATTTAATTGGTGGTAATAGATATTTGCAAAATTTGCAAAGGCTTTACTGATGGCAATATTGAGAGGAGTAATGCACATGATTTCAATAATAGATTATGATGCGGGCAATATTAAAAGTGTGGAAAAGGCAGTTGAATATCTAGGAGAAGCTTGTGTTATTACCAGGGATAGAGATGAGATTCTTTCATGTGATAAGGTGATACTTCCCGGAGTCGGAAGCTTCGGTGATGCCATGGCAAGACTTAAGGAATTTGGACTTGACAGGACTATCTATGATGTGGCTGATAAGGGGATTCCATTTCTTGGAATATGCTTAGGTCTTCAGCTTCTTTATGAAAGCAGTGATGAATCACCTGGCATTTCGGGGCTTGGCATATTAAAGGGCAGGATATTAAGGATACCTGATGCACCGGGACTTAAGATACCACATATGGGCTGGAACTGCCTGGATATCAAGGAGGGAGCCACTCTGTTTAAAGGGGTGGAGGATAATCCATATGTATATTTTGTACATTCCTATTATCTTAAGGCTGATAATGAAGAGGAGGTTGCCGCTACAACCGATTATTCTGTAAGGATTCATGCCAGTGTTGAAAGGGATAATATATATGCCTGCCAGTTCCATCCTGAAAAAAGCAGCAGTGTTGGACTTAAAATATTGGATAATTTTATAAAGCTCAGATAGACTGATATATTGTATAGAGAATATATGATTATTATAGATATGTGATTGTCCGGTATGTGTTTATCGGATATATTGAAGGAGTAATATATGCATACGAAAAGAATAATCCCATGTCTGGATGTTACCGGGGGAAGGGTTGTAAAGGGTATTAATTTTGTTAATCTAAGAGATGCAGGCGATCCTGTTGAGGTTGCAAAGGCATATGACAAGGCAGGGGCAGATGAACTGGTTTTTTTAGATATTACTGCATCCTCTGATGCCAGGAATATTGTTATAGATATGGTAAGGAGAGTGGCTGAGACAGTTTTTATTCCATTTACCGTTGGAGGCGGAATAAGAACAGTGGATGACTTTAAGGCAATACTTAGAGAGGGTGCCGACAAGATATCTGTTAATTCGGCAGCCATCAATCGTCCGGAGCTTATCGGTGAAGCGGCTGATAAGTTTGGCAGCCAGTGTGTTGTAGTTGCCATTGACGCCAAAAGGCGCACTGACGGAAGCGGATGGAATGTATATAAAAATGGCGGAAGAATTGATGTAGGTCTTGATGCTGTGGAATGGGCAGTTAAGGCTGAGGGATTAGGTGCCGGAGAGATACTTCTTACAAGCATGGACTGCGACGGAACAAAGGCAGGCTATGATATTGAGCTTACCGCTGCAATTAGTGAGGCTGTTTCAATACCGGTTATTGCTTCAGGCGGTGCCGGAGAGAAGGAGCACTTTTATGATGCCCTTACAAAGGGCAAGGCTGACGCGGCGCTTGCGGCATCTTTGTTTCATTACAAGGAATTGGAAATAATGGATTTAAAGAATTACCTTAAGGGTAAGGAAGTACCTGTAAGGATGTAAAGATATTACATACATATGTATATATTGACATAAGCAAGCTTTAGTGCGGCAGGAATATAGCAATTATTAAGCTTATAAAGACTATGACAAAGGAAACATATCAAAATTGGATACAGATATATTAATTAGATTAAATGAAATAAAGCTTCAAGAATATCTTGAAATACGGCATGCAGTTAAATGGAAGATATTATCGGAAGCCCAGGCATCAAAGGCGCTGGAAAACAGCTTGTATACTGTGGGCGCATATGATAATGACAGATTGGTAGGAATGGGAAGAATAGTTGGAGATGGTGCAGTGATCTGTTATGTACAGGATCTTATTGTTCTTCCAGAATATCAAAATAAGGGTGTTGGCTCATTGATCCTTAATAAGCTTACGGAATATGTAAAGGACATAGGGGAAAATGGTACTGAGATGATGTTCTGTCTTATGTGCGCAAAGGGGAGGGAACACTTTTATGAGAAGCATGGCTTTATTGCAAGACCAACTGATTCACTAGGACCTGGTATGATACAGTATTTGCATGTATAAAAATGCATATACGGGAAAAGCTTTGAGATTATTAGTACTTAAAGAGATGTTTTGCTTAATTAGATTAAAAAAATGGAAGTAGAGAGAGATGTTTTATATTAAATACAATTTTAATAATTCAGTAAAATATAAGCTTGTCTATAGCAGAATGCTGATACTTATGCTGGCTTTCTGTATGCTTACAGGCTGCGGCAACAGACCGGATGCTAACGGCTCCATGAAATCCCAGGATGGCAGAAGCTATGGGGGACTTATTGAGGGAGAGCTTGGCAAGACTGTTAATACAGTGTTTTTTGATATGACTGTGGATTCTGCCAAGAAATGCACCACATACCAATTTCAGGATGGGCTGTATATGGCTGATGAGGGTAATACCTATCTTGAGGTGGTGATTACCATCACTAATACCTATGATAAGGATCTTCCCATGAGTATATCTGATTTTACATTGGATTTCAGTGAGAATGACAGCAGTGATCCTATTACAGGCTTTGGAAGCACTGAAATTGGCAATGCTGAATATATGGATAATATATATACATTGAGGCAGGGAGAAAGCATTACCAAGACAATACTTTTTACTGTAGCTGACAGGGCAGAATATCTTCTGTGCTACAAGGAGTATTACGAAGATAAGTTTGAAGGAGATTCCTATGAGATAAAGCTGATTCCCGAGGAATTAGAGCCGGCTGTCACAACTGAAGCTGCTACAGAGGCTATAACAGATGAAGCCTCCACGGAAGAATCAGGTGCAGATAATGCAGCCTCCAAAGCCGGTGGGACAGATGGTGAGGGCAGTGCCACAGAGGAAGCCACAGAAGCAGATGACGGCAGCGCAGATGATGCTGGAATAATTGAACAATGATCATTAATATATGAACATTTAAATGCAAGCTTCATATAATAAAGTATATAATATTTATATGGTGATAGCATGGTAGTTCATATAGTAGAAAAAGGGGATACACTTTA
This sequence comes from Lachnospiraceae bacterium, assembly GCA_017470935.1. Lineage (GTDB taxonomy): Bacteria > Bacillota > Clostridia > Lachnospirales > Lachnospiraceae > CAG-590. The sequence goes on along the minus strand of JAFUXG010000032.1, from coordinate 30,783 downwards.
CGGGCTGGCAAGAGAGTATGACGTTAAGTTATTTGACATTATGCGTTTAAATCCTTATCTTAATGTGTATAATCTGCAAATAGGAGATGAGGTTTTGATACCGGCTCTTAATAAGTGATTTATCACTAATATAAAGGAATGGTTTTAATATGGATTTTTTTACAAGGCTTGAAAGAAAGTATGGGAAATTTGCAATACCTAATCTTACATTTATTCTGATAGGAGGATTTGTTCTCGGATATCTGATAGAGATATTTGCACCGGAGGCAATGAATCTTATCTCGTTGGATCCGATTAAGGTAATGCATGGACAGGTATACCGTCTTATATCGTGGGTTATAATTCCGCCTTACGGCGCTAGTATTCTTGTGATCATTACGCTAATGTTTTATTTTTATGTTGGACGAACCTTGGAAAATACATGGGGAGATTTCAGATACACCTTATATATTCTCTCCGGAATCATTTTCACCGATATAGGAATAATGGCGGCCTATGGGATAATGGCATTGGCAGGACAGCAGGAGCTTATTAGTCTCTACAATGAGTATGGGTTATATGGTGCATCCACCTATTATCTGTGTATGAGTATGTTCCTTGCATATGCATTTATGTTCCCGGATATGCAGGTGCTTTATTATTTTATAATACCAATCAAGGTGAAATGGCTTGGTTATCTTGATATTGCATATCTTATTGTTGAGGTATTGAGATTTGGTATGATGGGGTATTATACCGGAATGGTGACAGTGATCATGTCTGTGCTTAACTTTATATTGTTCTATGTTACAATGAAGGGCAAGACAAGAATTACCCCTGCCCATAAGAGAAGAAAGAGACAGTATAAGCGTGAGGTCAGACAAACACAGCTTCTCACAAGGCATAAATGTGCTATCTGCGGGCGGACTGAGGAGGATGACCCTGCCCTTGAGTTCAGGTACTGCTCAAGATGTAAGGGTAATTATGAGTATTGCCAGAATCATTTGTTTACACATGAACACAAGAAGTGAGAGCTTACTGTTAAAGATAAGAGTATAAGGATAAGCAAGAGTTTATTATTAATTATAAGAATATAACGATAAAATATCTATAATAAGGATAAAGTATAAGGACTAAGATAATGAATACAGAGGACAGACGAATAATTAAAGAGATCAAGAGGCATAGGGATTTAGAAGCCAATCTTCCAGCATACGGAAATGCATATATTAATTCAGCATATGAGTATAGCCTTATAAGACTTGTGCTTAATTACTATACCATGAAGGAGGTTTTTGATGAAGGGGGCAGCGTTATATCAGATGAGCCTCTTAATGAAACCATAGAGCAGGTACACACTATTATATATGAATCACTGATGAAAATGGATGATGCTGCTTCCATTGATTATGATGATCTAATAAAGCGTCTGGATGCTCTCCGGGGTGAGCTTACAGACCGTATGGTGGTGCTTACTGCATATACAGATGCGCTGCAGATTTATGAGTATGTATTAAACCGCATAGAGTACGGAATCACGGGAGCAACATATGATGTGAATGTGGACAGCCTTTCAGAAAGACTGTTCAAATATATATTTAATGATAATGATAAAATGGTGATCAACAGCAAGGTACAGATGGTGACAGCCCAGCTGCCCATAAGAATGACAAAGAGCAAGTTTTATGATTATCTGAATGATACCCTTAACATTTACAATGGATCAGATGTATCCTCTGTTGACAGCTTTACGGATATGATGAAGTCCACAGCCGTTCTTGAAAAGCCTGAGGGGTACGGCAAGCTTTATCCTGAGGTATACAGGCTTATTGAACAGCTTGATAATACTGATTATAAGAAGCTTTCTTTGGAGACATATCAAGCAATAATGGAGCAGTTTTCGTTTACAACCGTACATTTAACGGATACCGTAAGTAACCATCTTCTGCTCATGGAGATCGTGAATGCCCTTTATTCCGTATTGCTGGCGATGCCATATGAGAGCAACGATAATGCATCAGTTGCAGCATGCACTTCAATGATAGCAAAGCTTCATGATGCTTATATAGCCCGGAGTGAGATACCATCCTCGGTGGATGAAGGCTTTGAGCTTATCGAGGGTGTCCAGGAGCAGTTAGGGGAGGATATACTTTCCTTTGAGGCTGTACTTCCGGATGTGTTAGAGGATGCAGAGGATGATATTTCCTGGATAATGGCAGATGAGCTTTTTAAAAGGCTTGAAATGATCTCTAAGCTTATGGCTAACAGTCTTTTCGTTGATCTTAAGGATAGCGTTGAGGATAGTAAGACTGCCGGTCCGGAATATATTGCAGGCAAGAGGGATGAATTAGTGGAAGCCTTTGGAAAATTTTTTGAGAGCCATCCCAAGGAAGTCAACCGGGCTGTAATGGGAGCAGTTTTCTCTAATATGCCGGTGCTGTTTAATTCTATTTCTGAGATAAAGGATTACATTGAACACAGTCTTTCCCATTGCAGCAATGAGAGTGAGCTTATGGCGTGTGCAAAGCTTCTTGACGAGATGATGGCTGAGGAATAATAGGCGGGTGGAAAAGTGAAGTTTCATTTTTGTGAGAAATTATATAGTGATGGCTTCTCCGAGAAGAAATTAAAGGCTGTAAAGAGTAAGATAAAGCATGGGAAAATAATGGCGGGGATTTTTTTGATAACCCTTCCTCTTACAGATGACGGAGTTTTGGAAATATACAGATATCCTGAGTTTCTGCTGCCAATATATAAGAAGCTTGATGATGATGTCACAGTTATCGGCATTGCAAAATCCAAGGAGGATGCCTTTTCCCTTGTGGAACGCATTGTGAAGGATGTGGGAGTAAATGCTATAAGTGGCGGAAGGCATTCGTTAATAGATTATTTTGAAGGCGGAACCGATAGTTGAACAGAAAGCATGACATATTATCGTATATATAGAAGGTGATCGATCATTGCAGATAACAAGGAGCTTTTATGATACTTACAATATTAAAGGTCGTCGGAATAATTCTTCTGGTGATCCTTATCCTTATAATATTAATATTGGCTTTGGTGCTGCTTGTCCCCATAAGATATCGTTTCTCAGCAGAATACTTTGAAAATCCGGATGTGCTGGCAGTTGTAAAGTATGCGCCTGTGGGACTTAACGCCCAGGTGACATTTAAGGAGAATGGGCTGCAATATACAATAAGGGCTCTTGGGGGAGTGGTAATGACCAACACTGGAGTAAGGCTTTCCTGGCTTGGAAGAAAGATTGCAGGGGGAAATGATTCCGAAGGAATTGGTACAGGAGGAAATGATTCCGAAGGAATTGGTACAGGAGGAAATGATTCCGATGGAAATGGTCCTGGCGGAGTGAATAATGATATGGCGGCAAACTCTTATGCAGATGTTGGGATAGATGATAATGGATATAATAATGATATAGAAGAAATAAAAAAATATGGCACAGATGGGATAGAAAAGCAGGAAGCTGCAGCAGACATAAAGGATATTAGCATAGAGAGCACAGATACAGCAGGTGCTATGGATGTTGCAGATTCTGTAGATACAGCAGGTGCTATGGATACAGAAGATAAGGATGAAAGGGATACCAATAAGAAGCATAAGCCAAAGAAAATAAAAAAAGAAAAAGACAACAGACCGCTTTCTTCTAAGATAGATGAAAAGGTGGAAATGATAAAGAAAAAATATGCAGATATAAAACAAAAGCTTTCAAAGCTTAACAAGAAGAAGGATAGTCTTATAAAGGTATATAAGAGCAAAAGATTTGATAAGGCAAAGGAAGATGTGATAAGGTATATCAAGGAAATATTGATGGCCATAAAGCCCCAGCATGTAGAAGGAAGGGTTCATTTCGGATTGGATGATCCTGCAACAACAGGTGAGATACTTGGAGGACTTGCCACAGTCCTTCCCTTATATGACGGATTTCTTGATATAAGACCTGATTTTGAAAGGCAGGTAATTGAAGGATTACTTAAAGGATATGGGAAAATAAGGCTTTGGTCCTTTGCAAGGATTGCGCTTAAGGTCTTATTTAATAAAAATCTAATGATGGTTGTAAAGAGAGTAAAAACTATAGCAGAGGCTTAGGAGGATTTAATGATGGCAAATAATGATTTTAATACAACAGTAGGTTCACTTTTTCAGGGAATGGACAAGTTTCTTACAACAAAAACTGTGGTGGGAGAGCCAAAGAATGTAGGAGATACCATAATTCTTCCGCTGGTGGATGTGAGCTTCGGCGTGGCTGCAGGCGCGTTTGCAGGGGAGCAGAAGAACAATGGTGCAGGCGGTATGGGAGGAAAGATGTCGCCAAGTGCTGTGCTTGTGATCCATGGTGACCAGATAAGGCTTGTAAATGTCAAGAACCAGGATACTATTACAAAGGTGCTTGATATGCTTCCGGAGGTCATTGAAAGATTCAAGAAGAAGGATGGGGATGTGGATCTCAATTCACCGGAGATTGATAAGGCTGTAGAAGAGATTGTAGAAAATGAATAATTTATAATAAGTGGGAACATTTTAATGAAAAGCCGCATATACTGTTTTATAGCAAGTTGAAACTGGTTGCATATATGAAACGGGTATGGGGCTTTGCTTTTTTTTGGTTTGCAGTGGGAATGATTGCGGATTTTCTGCTAAAGGGATTCTGGAATTTCTTAGTGCTGGTGTTAGCACTGGTTATAGCATACGTTTTGTTTTGCAGATGTTAAAGCATGATATTATTAATGTTAATATAATATATTGATGTAGATATAAGAAAAGAGTATATGGGATAGTCAATATCAAAAAAATAGTACTGCGCAAAAAAGCAGTACTATTTTTAAGTAATATACATTAATGTATTAATAAGCTTAGGCTCTCTCAACCTTGCCTGAACGCAGGCATGATGTACAAACATAGATTCTCTTAGGTGTACCATTAACATTGGCTTTAACCTTCTTAATGTTTGACTTCCACATCTTGTTAGATCTTCTATGAGAATGACTCACTTTGATTCCGAAATGAGCGCCCTTATCACATATTGCACACTTTGCCACAGCTGACACCTCCTTGAAAATATTAACCTTTCGGTACGCAACACGTCAATTCTATCAGAAGTGAATAATAAATGCAAGCAGAAATTTCAAAAATCAGCATTTTTTGGAATATTCAGTGGATTTTGCTTGCAAGGCAAGCAGTGGAATGTTATTATTGTATGGAATGTTCAATAAGTATTATTGCCAAGGAGTGTTTGCAATAATATGGAACTATATAGGAGGTAATCTTATGAGGATTGAATTGGAAAACGGAAACGGTGATGTTCTTATTGAGAGTGATGTTATCGCTCAGTTCGCCGGGCTTTCGGCAATTGAATGCTTTGGAATTGTGGGAATGGCAACTGTTAACATGAAGGACGGCTTTGTTAAGCTGCTTCGTGGTGACAGTGTTTCAAAGGGAGTCAATGTTACTGTTGGGGAGAATAATGCCATTAACATTGATTTTCACATTATTGTGGCTTATGGCGTCAGTATTTCGACCGTTGCAGAGAATCTCATGTCAACAGTGCGCTATAAGGTAGAAGAATTTACCGGTATGCAGGTTGAGCAGATCAATGTATTTGTAGAAGGCGTTCGGGTAATTGATTAGGAAGGAGCTATGAGCCAGAGCATGAATCATAATAGTGATAATACTAAAAATAACGTTGGACTTGATGCAAAGGGCCTGCAGTATGCATTTCTTGCAGGAGCCAAAAGCATCGAGGCGAAAAAGGAATATATAAATGAGCTTAATGTGTTTCCGGTGCCTGATGGAGATACCGGAACTAACATGACACTTACGATCACATCCGCGGCTAAGGAGGTTGCTGCAATCACAGAGCCTACCTTTGCCAATGTTACAAAGGCCATGTCCACAGGCTCTCTTCGCGGAGCCAGAGGCAACTCGGGAGTAATTCTCTCGCAGCTCATAAGAGGTCTCTGCAAAGGACTTGAAGGGCAGGAGGAGATAACAACTGAGATCGTAGCTGCTGCCTTTGAACGGGCTGTTGCCACTGCATATAAGGCAGTTATGAAGCCTAAGGAGGGAACAATTCTCACAGTAGCAAAGGGACTTTCGGATAAGGCTACTGAGCTTGCCAGGGCTAAGAAGCCACCTCTTGAATTTGCAACAGGAGTGCTTGAATACGGCAGAGAGGTTCTTAATAAGACACCGGATATGCTTCCGGTTTTGAAGGAAGCCGGAGTTGTTGACTCCGGTGGAGAGGGACTTATGACTATATTGGAGGGTGCATTTGACGCTCTTACAGGTAAGGTAAGCTATGATTTCTCCAATGGTTATGATGGAGAGATGATACATGCTGCAAGGTCTGACAGACCTGCGCCTGATGCTTCAGGACTTCGCCTTACAAATTCTCTTGGAATTGACAGAAAGACTATAGACACATCACATATTAAATTTGGATATTGTACTGAATTTGTCATTATTTTAGAAAAGGATTTTCCTAAAGAGACAGAGGAGAAGTTCAAGGAGTTTCTTCTTTCTATAGGAGATTCGTTAGTTGTTGTATCGGATGATACTATATGTAAGGTGCATGTTCATACTAACCATCCCGGGCAGGCATTTGAAAAGGCTATGGAATATGGATCTCTTACAAGCATGAAGGTGGATAACATGCGTGAGGAGCATCGTGAGAAGGTCATTACCGAGGCTGAGAAGGCTGCAGCAGGCAAGGCTGTTGCAGGTAAATCCTTTGAGAATGTCCAGATAGCAGGACACAGTGTGAGCTGGATGAATGAGACAAAGCCGGAGACCGATAAGAAGATAGCTGATAGTAATGCTTCAGATGCAGAAAAGCAAAAGGAATATGGTTTCATAGCTGTTTCTGTGGGACAGGGAATGAACGACATATTTAAGGATCTTGGGGTAGATCACCTTATTGAGGGTGGACAGACAATGAATCCAAGTACTGAGGATATGTTAAATGCAATAGAAAAGGTCAATGCAAAGACTATATATATTCTTCCAAATAATAAGAATATAATTCTTGCTGCCAACCAGGCAAGGGATTTAACTGAGGATAAGGAGATAGTTGTGGTTCCCTCTAAGACTGCTCCCCAGGGAGTGGCTGCACTTATTGCATTTGATGCCGAGTCTTCACCAGAGGATAATCTTTCAAAAATGACTGCGGATATGGGCAATGTTAAGACTGGTCAGGTGACATATGCTGTCAGGGATACAAGCATTGATGGCAAGTCTATTAATGCCGGTGATATCATGGGAATTGATGATGAAGGAATACAGTCTGTTTCTGTTGATCTTCTAGAGGCAACTAAGGAGCTGCTTTCCCATATGGTAGATGAGGATTCTGAGCTTATCAGCATTTATTATGGTGCTGAGGTCAAAGAAGATGATGCAAAGGAATTTGAGCAGTATGTGGAGGATACCTACGAGGACTGTGATGTAGAGTTTAATTATGGCGGCCAGCCAATCTATTATTACATTCTTTCGGTAGAATAATTGTATATAGCTGTATAATATATGCCATGGAATAGTGGATGCTCTGTTATGCTATTAAGAAGATTTGATATCTTATGATAAGAGCGTCATGCATTCCATGGCTGTTTTGTAGTAATAATGAATCATTTGTAATTAGATAAAGGAAGGTATTATGAAGATTACGGATAGTGTGGTCAAATTGAAGGGGATAGGCACCAAAACAGCTGAATTGTTCGCAAAGCTAAAGGTTAATACAATTGATGATCTATTAAGATTCTATCCTAGAAATTATCTAAGCTATGATGAGCCATGTGACATAGCTTCTGCGGAAATAGGGAGACGTGTTGCCATTATTGGTTCTATTAACAGCTATGTTGATGTGAAGAAGATAAGAAAGCTTATTCTTGTTACATGTATGGTGAAGGATGGTACAGGGACAGTTAAGCTTGTCTGGTATAATTCACCATTTCTAAAGAATGTTTTTCACATAGGCCAGAGCTTTGTATTTGTGGGTAATCTTTCAATAAGGAAAAATCAGCTTACGATGGAACATCCGGAATACTATACTCTTAAGCAGTATGCAGATATGAGATCCACAATGCAGCCCATATATCCTCTGACAAAAGGACTTACCAATAAAACCGTTATAAAGTCTGTAAAGGCTGCATTGCCATTGCTGTCAGATATTAAGGATAAGGTGCCTGATGAGATCATTGATAAATTTGACTTGATGTCTCTTAAGGAGGCTGTAAATGGTGTCCATTTTCCTGATGATTTTGATAATATGCTTAAATGCAGGAACAGACTGGTGTTTGATGAGTTTTTCTTTTTTCTGCTTAATATGAGAATGATAAGGGAGCATACAGTTAAGGCAGAGAATAACTATGTTATGGCTGACCTTTCTGAAACTGAAAAATTCATCAAAGAGCTGCCCTTTGAGCTGACAGGAGGGCAGAGAAGTGCTGTGGAGGATATATTAAAGGATATCTCCGGTACGACAGTCATGAATAGATTAGTTCAGGGAGATGTGGGCTCCGGCAAAACTGTTGTAGCGGAGGCTGCAATTTTGACTGCGGTTAAGAATGGATATCAGGCAGCATTTATGGCTCCCACTGAGGTGTTAGCGGCACAGCATTTTGAATCTTTGACAAAGGATTTTGAAGGATATGATGTGAGGGTGGAGCTTCTTTCCGGCTCCACAAAGCTATCTGAAAAAAGAAGGATATATGAGGCTCTGTCATGTGGCGAGATAGATGTAGTAGTTGGCACCCATGCACTTATACAGGAAAAGGTTGTGTACAATAAGCTTGCTCTTGTTATTACTGATGAGCAGCATAGATTTGGTGTAAGGCAGAGAGCAAAGCTTTCTGAAAAGGCAGTTGACCCCCATGTGCTTGTTATGAGTGCAACTCCCATACCAAGGACTCTTGCCATAATAATGTATGGAGATCTTGACATATCTGTTATTAAGGACATGCCTGCCAACAGAAAGCCTATAAAAAATTGTGTGGTGGGGCCCAAATATAGACCCACTGCATATAAATTCATGAAGGAGCAGATTGATGAAGGACATCAGATATATATAATATGTCCTATGGTGGAAGCATCTGAAAATATGGAGGCGGAGAATGTTACTGAATACAAGGAAAGATTGATGGAAGTATTTCCAGGTACGGTAAACATTTCATATCTTCATGGAAAGATGTCACCTGATGAGAAGAATGATATAATGGAAAGCTTTTCTAAAGGTGAGATAGATATTCTTGTTTCTACCACAGTTATTGAGGTGGGTATCAACAATCCCAATGCTACTGTTATGATGATAGAAAATGCTGAGAAATTCGGACTTGCCCAGCTTCATCAGCTGAGAGGCCGGGTTGGCAGAGGAGATGCGCAATCCTATTGTATCATGCTTGTAAGCTCAGAAAGCAAGGAGGTTATGGACAGGCTTGATATACTTAACAAGTCCAATGACGGATTCCTGATTGCTAATGAAGATCTGAAGCTGAGAGGACCGGGGGATTTCTTCGGAGTCAGACAAAGTGGTGAGATGCTTTTTATGCTGGGTGATATATACAATAATGCTGATATGTTAAAGCAGGCTAAAGAGGCTGTGGATTATTTATATAATAAGAATTATCCTATAGAAACCTTGATTTCAGAATGGGAAGCGGTTTATCTATAGGGTATTGATAAGTAAAATATAATTAGCTTGACAATTCTCTTTTTTCTACTAAAATAAATAAGGAGTTTGTTTTATGAGAGTTATCGCAGGAAAAGCAAGAAGAATAACCTTGAATACACCTTCGGGTATGGATACAAGGCCAACAACAGACCGTATTAAAGAAACTCTTTTTAATATGATACAGGATGAGCTTTTTGATATTAATTTCCTGGATCTGTTTGCCGGCAGTGGAGGCATTGGAATAGAAGCCCTCTCACGAGGAGCGGCAAAGGCTTATTTTGTGGAGAATAATAGAAAGGCCTGTGAGGTTATTAAGGATAATCTGTTAAGAACTCATTTATCAGAGGCAGCAGATGTTCTGAATATGACAGCTCTTTCGGCAGTTAAGACACTTTCCGGCAAGGAAAGGTTTTCTGTGGTGTTCATGGATCCCCCCTATGGCAAGGATCTGGAAAAGCAGATACTAAGAGAGCCTTCATTTACTGGCATATTAGAGGATAATGCTCTTGTTATAGTGGAGGCAAGCCTTGACACAGCTTTTATTGAAGATGATTATCCGGACCTGCGGATATTGAAGGAGAAGCTTTATAAGACAAACAAGCATGTTTTTTTTGAAAAATGCTGATTATTATTTTTACATAGAAATGAGGATTACAAGTTGAGCAGAGCGATTTATCCGGGAAGCTTTGATCCGGTAACATACGGCCATCTGGATGTTATCAAACGTTCAGCCTCCATGTTTGATGAGGTTATTGTGGGTGTATTATCCAATAATGCCAAAAGCCCATTATTTTCCTTAGAAGAGAGAAGGCTGATGCTAGAGGAAGCGGTTAAGGAATATTCAAATGTTTCTGTTATCACCTTTGATGGACTGCTTATTGATTATATGAAGGGGAATGATATTTCTGTAATAGTCCGTGGACTTCGGGCAGTTACGGATTTTGAATATGAATTGCAGATTGCCCAGAGCAATCGCAAGGTTAGTAAGGATACTATTGATACTGTTTTTTTGACAACCAGTATTGACTATGCATATCTTAGCTCCAGTATTGTCAAGGAATACGCAAGGTACGGAACTGATGTGACAGATTTTGTTCCCGATTTTGTTGCAGACAGGTTAAAGTGCAAGTTCTGCCAGATTTAATATAATCTTTGCAGCTAAGCTTTGGCAGCTTACATCATAAGACGAAGAATATGTGTACAAATGTAGAAATGGAGGATTAAGAAGTGGCTAGGAAAAGTATTGAAGAGGTAATGAATGAGATTGAGGATTTTATGAACAGCTGTAAGACAACAGCTTTGTCTTCTAATAAGGTGGTTGTCCCAAGAGATGAATTTGATGAGCTTTTTGGTGATCTTAAGGTTAAGATCCCTGCTGAGATAGATCGATGCAAGAAGATCATGAGAAATAAAGAAGCGATTTTGATGGATGCCAGAAAGACGGCTGATGATATTATTGCCAAGGCTACAGCCCAAGCTAATCAGATGGTTTCTGAAACTGCAATCGTTAATCAGGCAAACCAGCAGGCGTACGAGACAGTGGAGCTTGCCAGGGTTCAGGCTAATGAGATGCTTGCCCAGGCTGCAAGCGAGTCTAATGAGTTAAGGCTTGGCTCAATGCAGTATACCAATGATCTTATGACAGGTATCCGCAATTATATTGAAGCTACCCTCCAGGCAGAGAGAGCTAATTATGAAAATCTCATTTCCACATTAGAGAATGATTATATGATAGCAAGTGCCAACGTTGAGGAGATTCAGGGACAGATCGTTGAATTTACAGGAGATCCTAATAGCGTGACAAAGGCTCCTCAGATGAAGACTGCTGCCAATGGAAAGGCTGTTCCACAGGCGCCAAAGGCAAAGCAGAGTATGGTTGAGAAGGTTATCTCCGCAATTGAGAGCAAGGAGGATAAAGCACCAAAGAATGAAGTGATCATCGATGAGATACCTATTGAGAAAAAGTCAGATGTTATTGTAGAAAGACCAATAGAGGATAAGGCTGCTGCAAATAAGACAGATACCAATATTGGCGCAAGAATCCAGGCAAAGGCTGATGTGAAAAAGGAAGCACCTTCTGTAGAGGATAAGCCGGATAACAGTGCAATATTTCAAGAGATAGATTTAGAAAATGATAATAAAGCTGAGGGTGAAAAGCCCAAAAAGGTAAAGAAGGTTGTTAAGAAGAGAAATCCGGTGCTTCATACGCCACAGACAGCTCAGGAAACAGTTGCAAAGACTGTTGCAGCGGCAGCTAATAATAAGGTCGATAAGTCTGTATATAAGGCAAATGGAGAGCAGGCCCGTGAGGTGCCGCCTATGGAGGGCAATGTCAAAAGAGGACCACGGGTAGGAAGAAATCAGGATTCGCCGGTTAGTGAGGCGGCAGCTGCTATCGAGGAGAATGCAGAAACACCTGTTGGAAGGTCTGTTGGAGCCATCGATGATTATACGATGGAGAAGAAGATCTGATGTAGTAATCAGATATATTTAAGTGTCAGATATATATATGTCAGGATTAAGGTACCTGCGGATAATATTATTTTATCCCGCAGGTATTTTTTGATTGAACTGTTTTTATATGTTGCAACTGCTTTAATCTGAAATGCAGTAGAAAGACCACCGAAGGAGGAAAGAAAAAGGATCAGACATACATATGCCCTGGTGGATAAGTGTAAGGAGTTAAGTAATTTAAGTCCTGTTGTTATTTCCAGCATTGAAAGCATGCATTTGGATGTTGTGGTGGAAGCATGAGGTATAAGTATAGATAACAAAACAGAAAAAATAATAACGTATATCCCTATTATTACCATAATGCAGGTAGCATGCAGGAAGGATTCTGATACATTGCAGGCTGCGTCCATGCTGTCTTTTTCCTGATGTGAGCAGGTTGTATGATGCGGTTTTGTTTCACTGGGACTGGCGCAAAGGTCTGTGTGATTGCCATATTTACATGGAGAGGAGAAGTGTGAATGGCGGGTGGACCCTAAGGTGTCATTTTCAGACAGTTGTAGTACCAGGCTTAATAATATCACAGGCAGGTATATGAATAAAAAGAAAATGTGTACCGGTATAATGTCACTTGGAAGCATAGGGTAGACAAAGCCTAATAGAAACATGGGACTTGCCTGGCTTGCTGATGCAAGATATGAATTGGCTTTATGGGGTGTAATATGGCCGCTTTCGGTGAAATCATTAATGATCTTTGCACCTATGGGATATCCGCATAGATTGCCAAGGAGTATTGCAATTAGAATATAAATGTTATTGATCTTATTCTGAAGCCTTAATGCGATTATATCATAGGAATGTGTTTCGGAAAGAGCGTTTGTGATTATTATAAATGGCAGCAAAGCGGGAATCAATGACTGGTACCACAAAAGAAGACCGTTCTTTACACCGATGATAACTTCGTTATGATAAATTAATACTATGAAAAGAAGTGTAATAAAGGATAATAGCTTTTTCATGCATGCTGCCGCAAATAGCTGTTAGAAAATTGTATGAAAATAATTATCTTATTATGACAGACTGCTCATAATCTGTTGGAATTATTATTCCGTATTTATTATAGAATACCTGTCTGTATAGATTATTTTCAAATACATCTATATTAAAAAGCTCTAATTCATCCTTTGAAAGCTTTTTGTTACAATATGCCACTTTGTTAATTATGGGCAGCTCACATTTACTTTTCATTTCTTTTATAAGAGAAGTTGAATCCTGCTTTACTCCCAAAATTCTAATATATTTAATTGGTGACTGCTTTGTAATTTTACTGATCTGTTCTTTTTTGCGTCCCAAAACAATATTAATCAGGGCTCTCCGTATTCTGGAATTGGTGATCTGCTTTCCTGAAAGCATATCGATTAATTCATTTAATGAGCCTGGTAATATGGATATATTATTAATCCGGTTGGCGAGCTCCTCTGACATCTCATAATAATCTGAAAGCATGCTGCCTTCTGTAAGGAGCTTGTACTCAATAAAGCTGTAGTAATCATCAAAGAATACAGGCTTCGATAATGAAGAGGCCTTAAGAGTATTATAAGCTGCCTCGGGCATATATTCGTTTAATTGAGAAATGTTATCATTTGTATAAAGAATATTTCTTAAGGCAGATGAGGAACAATGCTCATGAAGAAGGCTTATGGAGTCATAATTATCAGATGTCCGCTTTATAACTAATGGCTTTATTGGAAGGTTATATTTTATAATAGCCTTTATATACTCTATGGCGAGTATATTGTTAGGACGGTGCAAAATATCAAGTATAGTGGTATCCTCCAGGCATGTGGCAGTAGCATTGGCGCGGGCCTTTGGAAAGGCTTGACCCTTTGAAAGATTATCCTTTAATAAAGCTTTATAGTTCTCGCTTTCATTAATAAAAAAGTCAGCCAGAGAAGTGAGAGCTTCTATGTTGTCACATTCAGCGCCAAAGCATAAGGTGTCCACAAGTCCTGTGTGTGCAAGAGTAAGCACGCCTGCTGTTGCAAACAATTCTGATGATGCGGAGGAATATATAGAGGGAAGCTCAAGGATCAGATCGGCCCCGCCTGATAGGGCACATTCAGTTCTAAGGGACATTGGAAATACTGCTGGCTCTCCCCGCTGAACATAGTCGCCGCTCATGCATATGATGATGCTTTTATCGGGAAATAATTTTTTTACTTGATTAATCTGGTATGCGTGTCCGTTATGAAAAGGATTGTATTCAGTAATTATACCAATATGTCCCATGCCTATTCCTCCCAAATATAATATTAGCTTTACAATTAAATGCTGATATGATACATTATAAAGGTCTTAAAACTTCTGTAAAGTTTATTTTCCCAAAAACATGACTTTTATTAAAGGTTGTTTACTTAAGTATATTAATTTATTGATAATTCATCAATTATTTAATTCCCAGGATTTATTTTTGAAGAAAATCGAAAATTTGTTCGATTTTCTATTGACAAAAGAATAGTTTTATAATATTATAATTAAAACGAACGGATGTTCAGGAGGTTGAATGATATGAGTAATATAGACAATACAGAGAAGCTGAAGGCGTTGGATGCAGCATTGGCTAATATTGAGAAGCAGTTTGGCAAGGGTACAGTGATGAAGCTGGGTGACTCAGCGGCTAATATGAATGTGGAAGCGATTCCAACGGGATCATTAAGTCTTGATCTTGCCCTTGGAATTGGAGGAGTGCCTAAGGGAAGAATTATTGAGATCTATGGACCTGAGTCGAGTGGTAAGACAACGGTTGCACTTCATGTTGTTGCAGAGGTACAGAAGAATGGAGGTATTGCAGGGTTTATTGATGCAGAGCACGCATTGGATCCTGTATATGCAGAGCATATTGGTGTTGACATCAACAATTTATATATTTCCCAGCCTGATAATGGTGAGCAGGCATTGGAGATTACAGAGACAATGGTAAGATCCGGAGCCGTTGATGTTATTATTGTAGACTCTGTTGCAGCATTAGTACCTAAGGCAGAGATCGATGGAGAGATGGGAGATGCACATGTGGGATTGCAGGCTCGGCTTATGTCCCAGGCTTTAAGAAAGCTTACTGCAGTAATAAGCAGGTCTAACTGTGTGGTTATATTTATCAACCAGCTTCGCGAGAAGGTTGGAGTTATGTTTGGTAATCCTGAGACTACTACAGGTGGACGTGCTCTTAAGTTCTATTCATCAGTGCGGCTTGATGTAAGAAGAATTGAGACTCTTAAGCAGAATGGTGAGGTTATCGGTAACAGAACAAGAGTTAAGGTTGTTAAGAACAAGGTGGCTCCACCCTTTAGAGAGGCTGAATTTGATATTATGTTTGGCAAGGGAATATCTAAAGAGGGAGATATATTGGATCTTGCTGTGAAGGAGAACATTATTAATAAGGCGGGAGCATGGTTTTCTTATAATGGTGAGAAGATTGGCCAGGGCAGGGAGAATACCAAGATTTATCTCCAGGATAATCCAGATGTTGCCAAGGAGGTTGAGCTTAAGGTACGTGCAGCAGCCGGCCTGGCTGATGATCCTGATGCAGGCAGTAACTCTAATGTAGCTGTTGATGATGTTGAGTCTGAAGAGTAATATCAATAGAATAATTATTAATAGAATAATAATTATAGAATAACCATCTATCAATAATAATTAATATATAGAATAGAGAAATTATTGAATTATGATTATAACACGAATAGAGTTATATAAGGGGAACAGGTATAAAATCTTCGGAGAGGATGGATATCTGTTCTCCCTTTATAAGAAAGAGCTTACACAATTTAATATTGAAGAAGGACTCTTTTTAGACGATTCGGTTGTTTCAAGGATATATGATGAGGTTATATTTAAGCGCTCCAAAGAAAGAGCATTGTATCTTTTGGATAGACAGCCATATTCTTCTGCTTCTCTTAGGAGAAAGCTAGTATCTAGCGGAACTCCTGAATGTATTGCAGATAGAGTTGTAGATTTCTTAAAGGAATATCATTATCTTGATGATGAAGAATATGTTGCATTATTTGTGGATTCTAACAGCCATAGAAAGAGTAAGAGACAGATGGTTTCAGATCTTCTTGCCAAGGGGATTGATAAGCAGCTTATAGATTCATTTTTTGATGAATATGATACCTTTGATTGCCTTGAACGAGAATGCTTTTTGCATAAGTTTAACAAATATACAAAGGGCAAGGATATTAATGATATTAGAATTAAACAGAAGGTATTCAGATACTTTTATGGCAAAGGCTTCTCAGTAGAACTGATCAATGAAGCGCTAGAGCATAACAGGTGATTTTTGTTGAGCATGCCTTATTATTTATATTAACATAAGTTACATAATTAACCATTAAAATAACTTTTACTTGACATATTGCACAAAAAAAGATAATATTTATTTGTTGTACTTATGTTAAGTACATGAAAATTTAATATATTATAAGGAGGTGCTCCTGTGGAGGCAAGCTATTGGATTGCTTTTGCTATTATCTTAATCGTAGCTGTCGTAATCACATGGTTTATTTCAGGCTCCTACAGAAAGAATGTAGTGGAGAAGAAGAATCGTGATGCTATGGACAGATCGAGAGAGATTATAGATGAAGCTGTTAAGAGTGCCGAAGCCCAGAAGAAGGAAATACTCCTAGAAGCTAAAGAAGATTCGATTAAAACCAAGAATGATCTTGATAAAGAGATTAAGGATCGGCGTAATGAGGTTCAAAGAATGGAGAAGCGATTGCTTTCCCGTGAAGAGAATCTGGACAAGAAGTCTGATGCCATCGAAAAGAAGGAAGCGAGTCTTGCATCTAGAGAGCAATCCTTAGATAAGCAAAGGGCTAAGGTGGAAGAGCTTGAATCAAAGAAGCTACAGGAACTGGAGAGAATCTCTGGATTAACCTCTGAACAAGCAAAAGAATATTTATTGAAAACTGTTGAAGATGATGTAAAACACGAAACTGCTGTTCTGGTTAAAGAAATGGAAACCAGAGCAAAGGAAGAAGCCGGCAAGAAGGCTAAGGAATATGTTGTTACAGCCATTCAGAAGTGTGCTGTAGATCATGTTGCTGAGACAACCATTTCTTTGGTACAGTTACCCAATGACGAGATGAAGGGCAGGATAATTGGCCGTGAAGGACGTAATATACGTACCTTAGAGACTATGACAGGAGTTGATCTTATAATCGATGATACTCCTGAAGCAGTTATTTTATCCAGCTTTGATCCTGTTAGAAGGGAAGTAGCAAGGATTGCCCTTGAGAAATTAATTCTTGATGGAAGAATTCATCCCGCAAGAATTGAGGAAATGGTTGAAAAGGCTCAAAAAGAAGTTGAACAGACAATGCGTGAGGAAGGAGAGAATGCTACCTTTGAGGTTGGTGTTCAGGGAATCCATCCTGAGCTTATCAGGCTTCTTGGTAAGATGAAGTTCCGTACAAGCTATGGACAAAACGCATTGAAGCATTCCATGGAAGTATCCTTACTGTGCGGTTTGATTGCTGCTGAGGTGGGTGAGGATGTTCGCTTGGCTAAGCGTGCTGGTCTTTTACATGACATTGGCAAATCTGTGGATCATGAGATGGAAGGTTCACATGTGCAGATTGGAGTTGATCTTTGTAGAAAATATAAGGAGACACCGCTGATTATTAATGCAGTGGAGGCACATCATGGTGATGTTGAACCAGAATCCATGATTGCATGTATTGTTCAGGCAGCAGATGCTATTTCTGCAGCAAGACCTGGGGCAAGACGTGAGACTCTTGAAACATATACAACAAGATTAAAGCAGTTAGAAGATATTGCCAATGACTTTAAGGGTGTTGATAAATCTTTTGCAATTCAGGCAGGTAGAGAGATTCGTATTATGGTCGTTCCTGAGCAGGTGAATGATGCCGACATGGTACTCATGGCACGAGATATTTCTAAACGTATCGAAGATGAGTTGAAGTATCCGGGTCAGATTAAGGTAAACATTATCCGAGAGTCCCGTGTGACGGATTATGCGAAATAGAGTTAACCGATACGAGTTCTGAGTCCGAAACAATTTGTTTCGGACTCATTTTTATTTTCGCAAATACATATAATATACTAGCTTGCTGTGAAATTCAGATATATCTTTAATGTGGAACTCAGCGTTATATAAATAACTATTCTCTCCGGGAGGGATGCTGTTGTATTTTAATTGTTGGGGGTATATATGTTTAATAAACATTCGTATAAGCATTATACATATTTGCCATTGCTTCTTGGTCTAATTACCGGGACCTTGATTTATATTATAAAAATAATATTTGACAGTTCTCGTGATTTTTATTTTATTGAGGATAATATAATAGATATATGTAATAGCTTAGATGTGGGACGTAATTCCTCTTTATATTTTTTTAATCAAAGGATAATAGTTGCTGTAGCATTCCTTATTGTACAATTAATATTTTCTTACTATTTTGCGTCGGCTTTTTTTAATTATCTATTTGGAATATACTATATTATTATTTCTTCTAATATTATATTTACATATGGATTTGATGGCTTAATATTAATAGCGTGTCTTTTTATACCACATTTTATGTTTTATTATTATGCTGTATGTCTATTAGGTAAATGGTTCTATTGTAATGAAGACTCAAGTAGAAATATATATGAAAGATTTAACAATATTAATTTTTTTGTAAAAATTATAATTATTATACTTATGTTACTTGCTGGAGTGTTTTTTGAATATTTTTTTCAAAAAAATTTTTTGGTGAAATTACCAATATATTGTAGTTGAATATTATGTAAACACCATTAATTGTATAGAACGCTTAAATACAGTAAAATCATAGCTTTCTTAAAAAAAATAATGTTTGATTTTATGTAAATTAGCATATATAATAGGATTACTGAAATTAATGTATTGAGGGGTTATGAAATGTTACAAAAGATAGATGAGTTTGTAGACTATTTAACAAATGTAAAAAAATCAAGTGCTAATACTATAGCATCATACAAGAGAGATTTAAATAAACTATATAATTATTTAATTTCTGTTGATATTACAGATGTTAATAAGGTCACCGGAACTAATCTTAATTCATATATACTTCAGATTGAAAAGCAGGGTATGTCTACTGCTACGGTTTCAAGAAATATTGCATCGATAAAAGCCTTCTTTATATTTTTGCTTAAGCAGGGTGTTATTTCAGAGGACCCCAGTGAGGTTTTGAAGCCTCCCAAAATCGAAAAAAAGGCGCCGGTTATTCTTACTACTGAAGAGGTTAATTTACTATTAGAGCAGCCTGGTGGTACAACACCTAAGGACATTAGAGATAAGGCGATGCTTGAGCTTTTGTATGCAACAGGTATTAGAGTATCAGAGTTAATTAACCTAAAGCTTAAGGATGTTAATCTGTCCTTGGATTATATTCAATGCAGGGATGGTAACAAGGATAGAGTTATTCCGTTTACCAAGGAGACAAAGGCAGCATTAGAGGATTATATTAATAATGCGAGAATGGCTTTGTGTACAGATGATCAAGAGGTGCTTTTTACAAACTGCCAGGGTTCTCCTATGACTAGGCAGGGCTTTTGGAAAATTATAAAATATTACTCGGGAAAGGCCGGAATCAAAAAGGATATTACGCCGCATACAATCAGACATTCCTTTGCAATGCATTTAGTTAATAATGGTGCTGATTTGAGGGCTGTTCAGGAGATGTTAGGACATTCTGATATTTCTACTACTCAAATCTACCTTAAGGCAAATGCAAACACAAAGCTGAAGGAGGTATATGAGAAGGCACATCCGAGGGCAAATGTATAATTATTGAATTATGAGGGGTTGTGTATTAACGCAATCCCTTTAAAAATGTATATACCTATACTATATATTATAAATGTTTAATAAGAATTGGAGAGATTGTAATGATTCAGGTTAATAATTTGACAATGTCATACGGTTCAAAAACTGTTTTAAATAAATTATGCTTTCAGGTGAAGGATAATTGTATCACAGGCTTTTTGGGTGCTAATGGTGCAGGAAAATCCACTACAATGAATCTACTTACAGGTTATCTTGTACCAAAGTCAGGAGAAATCATTATCTGTGATAAGAATATGTTAGTGGAGCCTATTGAGGCTAGAAGAAATATAGGTTATCTCCCGGAAATTCCGCCTTTATACAAGGATATGAGAATAGAGGAATATCTTAGGTATATTGCAGAGATTAAAGGGGTGGGAAACAAAAAGGATGAGGTTTCTAGGGTCTTAAACCTTATGGATATGGAGGATAGACGCCATGAATTTATTAAGAAGCTATCTAAGGGCTATGGACAAAGGGTTGGCTTTGCGGGTGCGCTTATTGGTGATCCAAAGGTTTTGATATTGGATGAGCCCTTGGTTGGTCTTGATCCTGTAGAGTCTAAGAGAACAAGGGATTTATTAAAACAGCTTCAAAGGGATCATTGTATTTTTATTAGTTCCCATATATTATCTGAGATTGAAGAATTGTGTACGGAAATCATCATGATAAAGGATGGGGAGATTGTTATTGATGATGCAAAGAGAACAATAAAGAATAACAGCAAAGAGAATAAATATAGTATTCAGGTCAAGGGTAAAAAGGATGAAATATTAACAGCTTTGTCAAATTATTCTAATCTTAAAAGTGTTACATGCGAAGGAGAGATAGAGGAAGGACTTTTTGAATTTGTTGTAACCTCTAAAAACTCCAGAGATATTAGAGATAGTATATTGAGCTATCTTGTTGGAAAGAAATATATTGTATATGGTATTTCAAAGCAGCAGGCTTCTTTGGAGGATGTATTTATACAGGTAAATGATGGGGAGGAGATGTGATATGTTGGCGGTTTTTAAAAGAGAAATCAAAAAATACTATACATCATTTATAACATATCTATACTACGCATTGTTCATGCTTGCATGTGGTATATTGTTTTCTGTATATTGTCTTGCTAACTACAATTCACAGTTTGGATATTATGTTATATCTAAAGCATTTTATATATGCATTTTTATGATTCCTTTATTCACAATGCAGATGTTTGCAGGGGAAAGAAATAGAAAGACTGACCAGCTTCTTTTTACCGCACCGGTATCTTATTATTCTATTGTTCTTGCAAAGTACTTGGCTGCTGTTATAGTTGTTTTATTACCAGTTGTGCTCTCGATTGTATATCCGTTAATTATTGTGGGACATAGCGATATTAACATTAGGTTTTTGGTATGTTCATACATTGCAGTTTGTATTGGGGTTTTAGTAGTAACGTCTCTTGGAATGTTTGTTTCAGCTATCACATCTAATCCAATATTGGCTGCATTGCTTCTATATGGATCTTATGTATTGCTAATTCTTTTTAGATTATTTGAATCCTTGGCAGGTCAAGGGGGACTTTATAATTTTTTGAATAGAATTTCCTTATATGATATATATCTGGATATGACTTCAGGAATTGTAAGAACTGGAAATATCGCTTTTATAGTTGTTTTGATTTTGTTATTTGTTAATCTTACATGGCTAAAGCTGATATTTAACAGAATTAATCTTGTTAAGAAAATAACCGTACTCATTTTGATGCTGGCAACAGCGCTTACGGTTTCTGTTGCTTTCTATTCATGCTCTGCTACAAAGGATTTTACACCGGAAGGACTTTTAACCTTGTCGCCACAAACTATTAATGTGTTAAATGAGGTGGATAAGGATACTAAATTATATTATATAGGTCGAATTAGTAATGCTAATGCTACTTATCGTGAATTCTTAAAGCTGTATGACAAACAAAGTGACTATGTCTCAGTGGAATATGTGGATTTGGATGAGAATGATTCAATTATGAAAGCATACATGAGTGGAATTACCATGATAAATGAGGCTAGCATTTTAGTAGTATGTGATGACAAATATATTTATCTTGATTCTAATGAGTACATTTCAACTATACAGGAATCGGATAAGGAATATAGAAGTCTTTTGGAAATAGAGAATCAGTTAACGGAGGCCATATATTACACTAATAATCCAACAGAGAAAGAAGTATATATGTTAAATGGTAATATGGAGGCTGCTTTTACTGATAATATAAATAATAAGCTCAGACAAAAGGGATATAGTATTAATTATATTACTTTAGAGGACGACTCAATTTTGGGATTGAATAATTTTGGAGAGCTTCTTATAATGAATTCTCCTGAGGAGGACTATACCCAGAGTGAGATTGATAATTTATCATCATATGTAGATAATGGAGGTAAATTATTAGTCTTTATTGATCCATTAAATGAAGAATTGACCAATCTGTATTCTTTTTTGGATGACTATGGATTGCCAATAGAGTCGGGGGTTGTTATTGAGAAGGATGAAGGAAGGTATGCTTATGAAACACCGTACTATCTGGCGCCGGAAATTAAGGAGCATGAAATTACTAAGGCAATATTAGAAGCTAATCTGCCTGTATATACAATGACAAGCAAGGGAATTAAAATGGTTGATAGCACCTCTGATTTAGAGAGAACAGATCTTTTAGTGACCAGTAGAATAGCTTTTTCAAAAAAATCTGATTATGATAATATGACTGAAAAGGGTGCAGATGATGTAGGGGGACCATTTGGTATTGTAAGTCTTGTAAAAAAGAATGAGGGAGAGTTGTTGCTTGTAACCTCTAATATTATTTTAAATGATGAGGTTGATAAGGATTCTCTTGGTGCTAATTCTAAGCTATTCATCAACATGGTTAATTATTTGACGGGAAGTGGTAATGAGGTTAGTATAGCCGGGAAGGATGTAAAATATAATATGGCACTTTATCAACATAGCTTCATAAGGACAATGAAGGTGTCAGGCATAGTGATCATACCGTTA
This sequence comes from Lachnospiraceae bacterium, assembly GCA_017470935.1. Classification (GTDB taxonomy): domain Bacteria; phylum Bacillota; class Clostridia; order Lachnospirales; family Lachnospiraceae; genus CAG-590. Next base: position 7,786 of record JAFUXG010000032.1, on the reverse strand, counting down.
ATAATAATACTGATTGGAATTGCAGTTATCACGATACGCAATAATAATATATTGATCAAATATATGGATGGGAGAAAGCATATTAGTGAGGACACTGCAGTGGAAAATGATGCATTAGAGGAGGATAAAGGAAAGGAGCAGCTCTGAGGTATATGAATATTAATGTATTATCTGATGGTAAGAAGAATATAATTAAGGCGCTTGTGTTCATTGTTATTATAATGCTGGTTATTTCTGTGATGCATAGCAGTGCACATGCTTCATGGAAGGAGGATGAAGATGGAAAACGTTATGAGTTAGATGACGGAGAAAATGCCATTGGTTTTCAGGAAATTGATGGATTTATGTATTACTTCAACGAGGATGGCTATCTTCAGACAGGTAAAATATATATAGAGGAGCAGGAGGCATATTATTATGCTGATAAAAATGGAGTAATACAAATCGGCGTAATTGATACTGATGACGCTTTCTATATTACTGATGATAGAGGTGTTATTCAAACAGGATTTGTTGAGGTTGAAGGTAAGGTGTACTACTTTAACAAAAGAGCAGAGCAGCTGTTTGGGTGGTTTGAGATTGATGAGGACTGGTACTATGCCGGAGAGGATGGGGAGATAAAGACCGGTTTTATTACGGTTGATGGATATCGCTATTACCTTGAGGAGGATGGAAAGCGTGTTAGCGATGCAGTAATGGATATAGATGGAGTGACATATATATTCAGCTCTGATGGCAGTGTGGATGAAAATGCAACCCTCCTATATCCTGTGTATCAGTATATATCCAATAGACGAGCTGAGCTTGGACTGCCTGATATCATAATAGATACAAGACTACAGGCGTGTGCGCTTATTAGGGCAACGTCCTTGAAGGATGGCTTTAAGGGGAATGGGGATAGTGTGGAGGCTATGCTTGGCAATCGTGGAATTAAGGGGTCTGGCGGATATGATTTCTCTTATGGCGGAATTGCTGATTATAGCATAGACAGGCTTATTACTGATATGAGTATTGATGACAGGTTTAGAGCTGCTATCCTGGATAAGGATATTAATATATCAGGCATAGGAATATATACCGAAGGCGGTATCAATTATTTTGATATCATATTAGTTGCAAGAGAGTAATGAACAGATAAAACAGGCTGCAGTCTTGATGGCTGCAGCCTGTTTTACGCTGACATGTTCTATAATGATATTGATAATATTAGGCTTTGATCTGTAAGCATCATTTATCATAAAATGCTTTAATATTATCGATTGTTGAAGACATATTGATTAGAATTGAGTCTAATATGGTTATGGCTGTCATTGCTTCCACAACTACAACAGCTCTTGGGACTATAACAGGATCATGTCTTCCCTTGATGGAAACGGAAATTTCTTCGCCCTCTTTGTTGACAGTTGCCTGTTCCTTAAGAATTGATGGCGTTGCTTTAAAGCTTGCCCGCACAAGTATTTCACTGCCGTCGCTTATTCCACCGAGAATTCCGCCAGCATGATTAGTATTCTTAATAATGGTATTATCAGAAGAGAGCTTAAAGCTGTCATTGTCCTCAGAGCCTTTTTTCTTAGATACTGAAATACCATCACCTATTTCAACTCCCTTAACGGCTCCTATTGACATTACTGCCTTTGCCAGATTAGCGTCAAGCTTATCAAATACCGGATCGCCAATGCCTGCAGGAACACCGGAAATTCTACATTCTATGACACCGCCTATGGAGTCATGCTCCTTTGAAATGGCTTCTATATATTCTCCGGCTTTTTCAGATGCATCTTTGTCAGGCATGTATAGCATGTTATTGGTTATTTCATCTGCATCAAAATTTTCATAAGAGATTTCTATGTCGCCAATTGAACGGGTATAGGCTGTAAAGCTTATTCCAAGCTCCTTTAAAAGCTTTATGGCAACAGCACCGGCTGCAACACGGGCAGCGGTCTCTCTACCGGATGAACGGCCGCCGCCTCTGTAATCTCTGAAGCCATACTTTGCATCAAAGGTGTAATCGGCATGTCCAGGGCGGTAATAGGAGGCTATCTCACTATAATCCCTTGATTGCTGGGAAGTATTATATAAGATCATTGAAATTGGAGTGCCAGTGGTTTTCCCTTCGAACACACCAGAAAGGATTTCTATCTCATCAGCTTCCTTTCTTGGTGTCGTGAATTTTGACTGCCCAGGCTTTCTTCTGTCAAGATATGGCTGGATATCAGCCTCTGAAAGTGCAAGACCTGCAGGGCAGCCGTCAATAACAACACCCAATGCCTTGCCGTGTGATTCACCCCAGGTTGAAATTCGAAATATTGTACCAATAGTTGAGCCTGCCATAACATTTCTCCTTTTTATATTTCTCCTTTTTACGGATATAAGTTGGTAATTTTTAGAAAATTGTTTTTATAAAAATATATTTGTTAAATAATTAGCCTTATAATATATATTAATGTACATGTTAAAATTTATTAATGTTATGTTAGCATATAAAACATAAGTGTGCAAAGAAATTTATGAATTTATTAAAATTTTCTTATTATTAAAGAAAAAACTTTACAAAATCGGCACGTTATTATATAGTTACATAGGTTAATTTGTGGTATTATCTATTATTGCAGACAATATGATGTGTTTTCTATAAAGAACAGGAGAAGAGGATGAGCAAACCAGTAGTTGCCATAGTGGGCAGACCTAATGTTGGAAAATCTACACTGTTTAATGTGTTGGCAGGCTCTAAGATATCCATTGTCAAGGATACACCTGGTGTTACAAGGGATAGAATATATGCTGATGTTAATTGGTTAGATTATAATTTCACAATGATAGATACGGGCGGTATTGAGCCGGAAAGTGATGATATATTATTGAAAAGCATGCGTCAGCAGGCGGAGGTGGCAATGCTTGCGGCGGATGTTATCATTTTCCTGGTTGATGTGAGGCAGGGACTTCAGGATGCAGATGGCAAGGTGGCTGATATGCTTAGAAGAAGCCAGAAGCCTGTGGTGCTTGTTGTTAATAAGGTTGATAATTTCGATAAGTTCATGCCGGATGTATATGAGTTCTATAATCTTGGCCTTGGAGATCCATTTCCTGTTTCCGCAGCCTCCCAGCTGGGTCTTGGAGATATGCTGGATGAGGTTGTATCTCATTTTGCCATGGATGAAAAGGGTGATGAGGAGGATGACAGACCTAAGATTGCCATTATTGGAAAGCCCAATGTGGGTAAGAGCTCTATTATTAACAAGCTTCTAGGAGAAGAAAGGGTTATTGTATCGGATATTGCCGGTACCACCAGGGATGCTATTGATACAGCGGTGGTCAGAGATGACAAGGAATATGTATTTATTGATACAGCAGGACTTAGAAGAAAGAGCAGGGTCAAGGAGGAGCTGGAGAGATATTCGGTGATCCGTACTGTTACTGCTGTGGAGCGTGCGGATGTATGCGTGCTTGTTATTGATGCCACAGAGGGTGTGACTGAGCAGGATGCCAAGATTGCAGGCATAGCCCATGAACGGGGCAAGGGTATGATCATTGCCGTTAATAAATGGGATATATTACCGGAAAAGAATGATAAGAGTGTCTATAAGTTCACTGAGGATATAAGAAGAATACTTTCATTTATGCCTTATGCAGAGATCATATTCATATCTGCGAAAACAGGCCAGCGACTTCCGAAGCTATTTGAGCTTATTGATATTGTGGTGGACAACCATGCATTGCGTGTGGGCACTGGAGTGCTTAATGAAATACTTACAGAGGCAGTGGCTATGCAGGAGCCCCCTTCAGACAAGGGCAGAAAGCTGCGCATATACTACATGACCGAGGTTGCCGTTAAGCCCCCTACGTTTGTTATTTTTGTAAATGATAAGAGCCTTACACATTTCTCATATACGAGATACATAGAAAACAGGATTCGGGATGCCTTTGGTTTTAAGGGGACACCCCTGCATTTCATTATTCGTGAGCGTAAGGACAAGGATTAAGGCTTGCTTGATACGCTCTTTTTGTGGCGCACAAGGTCAGGTGGACTTTGGTTCTGCGCTTACAGAAGTGGAACGCTTATGAATACCTGGAGACGTTAGTCTGCATGAATAAATGATATTAAGAAAGGTCAATATAGTTAAAATGGAGATAGCAGCTAGGATTCTTTGTTTGGTTTTGGGATATTGTCTGGGACTTATCCAGACCTCATATATTTATGGAAAGCTTCACGGAATTGATATAAGAGAGTATGGAAGCGGCAATGCAGGTACCACCAATGCATTAAGGGTGCTTGGCAAGCGTGCAGGTCTTGTTGTTTTCATCGGTGATTTTTTGAAGGCTGCAATTGCCTGTATTGCCGCCAGATATGTTGGGCTTCATTTCTTTCCGCATATCATGTATCCCATGATATTGTGGGCTGGCTTTGGAGTTGTTATTGGGCATAACTATCCCTTTTATATGGGCTTTAAGGGCGGCAAGGGAATTGCTGCGACCGCAGGAGTTATATTTGGAACTCTTGACATAAGGATAATGGCGGTATGTCTTATATCATTTATTGTGGTCGTTGCTATTACAAGGTATGTTTCACTAGGCTCCCTTGTTGTAGTAACACTATTCTTTCTTACATATCTCTGTCTTGGAATGGGTGGCATGATAATCAATCCGGTGACCGGGAATGCATATAGCGGTGGGGGACTGACAGAATGTTATATTATTATTTTCCTGTTTGGTGTCCTGGCATTTTACAGGCATAAGGCGAATATAGTAAGGTTGGTGCATGGAGAAGAGAATAAGATATTTTCTAATAAAAACGCTGGATGATTCTATGAAAGCCGTGTATATAATACACGACTTAATATAGGTAATTACGTGTTTGAATAGTATCAAGTTATAGGAGGATTTGAAAGATGAATATTGGTATATTAGGTGCAGGAAGCTGGGGAACAGCTTTATCCATACTTCTTTGTGGCAATGGTCATGACGTGTGTGTCTGGTCCATTGATCCGGAGGAGGTTCTTATGCTTAAGGATTACAGGGAGCAAAGGGATAAGCTTCCGGGTGTTATGGTGCCAAGTACAATAGAGTTCACTACGGAACTGGAAACTGCCTTAAAGGATGCAGAACTTGTGGTATGTGCTGTGCCGTCCCCCTTTGTGCGTTCTACAATGAAGAATGCATCTCCTTATATTAAGGAGGGTACTATAGTTGTTGATGTGGCTAAGGGAATTGAGGATAAGACCTATAAGACAATGACGGAGATTATTAGTGAGGAGTGTCCTCAGGCAAGAATAGGTATTCTTTCAGGACCAAGCCATGCTGAGGAGGTGGGCAGGAAGATACCTACTACCATTGTTGCAGGTTCTAAGGATAAAGAGGTTGCTGAGACTATCCAGGATGCATTCATGAATGATTATTTCAGGGTATATACCAGTCCTGATGTTATAGGAATCGAGCTTGGAGGCTCGTTGAAGAATGTTATTGCGTTAGCGGCAGGAGTTGTTGATGGTCTCGGCTATGGTGATAACACAAAGGCTGCACTTATGACAAGAGGTATTGCTGAGATGAGCAGACTGGTCATTGCTATGGGAGGAAATATTGAAACAGTAGCAGGACTTTCGGGTATAGGCGATCTGATCGTTACATGTACCTCTAAGCATTCCCGTAACAGAAATGCAGGTTTCCTGATCGGTCAGGGTAAGAGCTACCATGAGGCAATGGATGAGGTCAAGATGGTGGTTGAGGGTGTGTATTCTGCAAAGGCTGCCTATGAGCTTGGAAAGAAATATAATGTTTCAATGCCAATAGTTGAGGCTGTTAACAGAGTACTGTTCGAGGGTGTAAATGCAAGGGAAGAAGCCGCGGGCCTGCTTCTTCGCGACAGAACAATGGAATCTGCGAATCTGGGCTGGGATTGATATTGAGATCACAAGGCGCGGCATAAGGATAATTCCTGATAGATATTGAAGTCAGAATTATAATATTAGAATAATGATATAGGAATAATGAGGACTGCTCCCGCATATATTCTTTTTAGGATAACTATGATTATTTTAAGGAGGATATTATGAAGGAGCAGTTTGACGTTTATGCAGATATAAAGGACCGTACCGGCGGTGATATGTACATAGGTGTTGTGGGACCGGTAAGAACAGGAAAGTCTACATTTATTAAAAGGTTTATGGAGAATCTTGTACTGCCAAGAATGGAGGATGGACCGGAGAAGCAGCGTACAGTGGATGAGCTTCCACAAAGCGGCTCGGGCAGGACTATAACCACCACAGAGCCTAAATTCATACCAAAGGAAGCCTGTGAGATTGCATTAAATGATGAGACATCAGTTAATGTTCGCCTTGTAGACTGTGTTGGATATATGGTGGAGGGAGCCACGGGACATCTTGAGGATGACAGAGAAAGACTTGTAAAGACACCCTGGTATGACTATGAGATTCCATTTACAAAGGCTGCTCATATAGGTACTAAAAAGGTAATGACGGACCACGCCACCATCGGAATTATAATGACAGGTGATGGTTCCTTTGGAGATATTGACAGAGAAGATTTTGCACCGGTTGAAGCAGAGATAATCGGAGAAATGAAGGCGCTTGGGAAACCATTTATTGTTATACTTAACAGCGTGCGGCCTGCAAGCCCCGAGGTGGCTGATATGGCAGATAAGCTGACAAATCAGTATGGAGTCAAGGTGCTTCCTGTCAACTGTGACCAGTTAAAAAGCAGAGATATTATTGAAATTTTGAAAAACATATTGCTGGAATTCCCAATAAGCCAGATCCGATTCTTTATTCCACGGTGGGCAGAGACCTTAGACATAGAAAGCCCTATAAAGCAGGCACTGCTTGATTATGCAAGACAGGTGTTAGAGGATGTTTCCAGCATGAAGCATGTATATGAGACCCGGCAGGCAGACAGTGAATACATATGTGATGCCAATGTTTCCAGCCTTGATCTCAAGGATGGAACAGTTGATTTCAATATCAATATTCCTGAGAAGTATTACTATGATATGCTGTCGGGACTGCTTGATGCTCCGGTGGAAAATGAATACGATTTCTTAAGGCTGCTTAAGGATGTGGCAGGCAGAAGAAAGGAATATAGCAGGGTGGCAGATGCTATGGAAAGTGTTCAGATGAAGGGATATGGACTTGTAATGCCGGAGAAGGAAAATATTACTCTTGCAGATCCTGAGCTTATCAAGCATGGCAGCAAGTACGGTATCAAGATCAAGGCAAATGCCCCGTCACTTCATTTCATCAAGGCTAACGTATCTACTGAAATAGCACCGATTGTGGGAACTGAAGAACAGGCGAAGGATTTCCTTAACAACATGAAGGATCAGATGAAAAATTCGCCGGAGGCTTTATGGAACATTAACATATTCGGTAAGACGGTTGAGCAGATGGTGGAGGAGGGTCTTATATCCAAGTCCAACAAGATAAATGATGAGTCCCAGATCAAGCTGCAGGATACTATGGAGAAGATCATCAATGACAGTAATGGTGGGATGGTCTTTATAATAATATAATTACTGTTTAGTGCAGTTTTGTTTTCGTATGGCGGACGCAGGTAAGCTATCAGCATGGTGCATTTTGTATGACTTTCTGTACGGTGATAAGAGTTTCTAAGTATCCCGTTAAAGCTTTGATGATGTGCGCGGCAAGGTGCTTAGTCGCCATCCATGGCTCCGGCGCACCTGCTCGGCATCCATGCCTCGCATCCGCTGGTGATTTTAGGGATACTAAGAAACTCTAATCACCTCCCAGATGTCATACAAAACGCACCATACTGTCAG
>JAFUXG010000031.1 GCA_017470935.1 Lachnospiraceae bacterium | reverse complement strand
GGATACCCTAATTTCCGGACAGTGTAAGCTGCATTATAGCCACAGTTAATATAAAATTTTACAGCGCGAATGCGGTCTTCGTATGAATACATATAAACCTCCCAAAACCTTATTTGGTCCAGGATTATGTCCGCACCCCCAGAAGAAGGAATAGTGGAATTTAAAAATTCATTTTAGGTACAAATATAAATCTTCTATTTTCAGTTGTAAAAATGATGGTTTTCAGCTATACTATTGTAAGGTGAAAATCATCATTTTTGCATTGGCTGCGAGCCTAAGCAAGAGGCGGTTTTGGAGGTGAAGGCTACGAAGATTAATATATATTACGGTGGAAGAGGTCTTTTGGAGGATCCCACAATCTATGTTATTAACAAAATGACGGATGTTTTAAGGGAGCTTCGGGTTGAGGTAGAGAGATATAATATATTTGAGGACAAGAATGCTATAGCGACCCTTCCATCCACACTTAAGGGTGTTGATGGCGTTATTCTTGCCACAACTGTTGAATGGTTTGGAATAGGAGGCTTTATGCAGCAGTTTTTGGATATGTGCTGGCTGTATGCAGATAAGCAGGAACTGTCCCATGTGTATATGCTTCCTGTTGTAATGGCTACAACCTATGGAGAGAGGGATGCGGAGCTTAGCCTTGTTAAGGCATGGGAGACCCTTGGTGGAATTCCAATCACAGGGCTTGTTGCATATGTGGAGAACCTGGATGAATTTGAGAAGAACGAGGGCTACCGCAACATTATTGAGAAGAAGACAGAGACCTTATATAGAACAATTCATCAAAAAACTGAAAGCCTTCCCACAAGTAATCTTGCGGTTAAGACTAACATTTTGAAGACCAGGACTATCGAGCTCACACCACAGGAAAGCGAGCAGCTTTCTAAGTTTGTCAGTGATGAGACCTATGTTAAGCAGCAGAAGGAGGACATAGAAGAGCTTTCGGCTATTTTTAAACGGATGATGTACACGACAGGCGATGAGTTTGGGGAATCCGGATATGATGAAGAGGATAGGGAAGATGATACGGCGGATGATGATAAGACGCTTCGTGACAAAACCGGTAATTCCGAAGGTGGGGATAAGTATATCTCTGCATTTACAAAGTGCTATAGTCCTGTTGCAGATTTCCAAGCCTCCTATGCCATTGTTATTACAGACGAGAATAGCATACTGCATATAGATGCAATGCCTGATAATGTAAAGGTATTCTATGCAGCAACTGAGGAGGCAGATGTTTTGCTGAAAACAACAGCTAGAGCCTTAGATGACATTATCGCGGGCAAGGGCACCTTCCAGCGGGGCTTTATGGTAGGAGAGATTACAGTAACAGGAAGAATGGGAACACTTCGTAAGCTGGATGTTATATTCCCATTTCAGAATTAGTGAATAGGCAGGATATGAATTATGTCATATACGGCATTATATAGAAAATGGAGACCTGACGAATTTGAGGAGGTCAAGGGTCAGGAGCATATTGTTACAACCTTAAAGAATCAGATCACACATGACAGAATAGGACATGCATACATTTTTCGTGGTACAAGGGGTACAGGAAAGACCACGGTGGCAAGAATATTTGCCAAGGCTGTGAACTGTAAGAATCCCAAGGAGGATGGCAGCCCATGTAATGAGTGCGCTTCCTGCAAAGCAATATCTTCAGGAAGCTCCATGGATGTGCGAGAGATTGACGCCGCCTCTAACAACGGTATTGATAATATAAGAGAGATCAGGGATGATGTATCCTATGGTCCCACTGAGGGGAGATACAAGGTTTATATTATTGATGAGGCACACCAGATCCAGGGGGCAGCATTTAATGCTCTTCTTAAAACCTTAGAGGAGCCTCCGTCATATGTTATTTTTATTATGGCCACAACGGATTCCCACAAGATTCCCATTACCATTCAATCCAGATGCCAGAAGTATGATTTTAGAAGAATAAGTCTGGAGACCATTTATGATAGATTAATGGAATTGCTGAATAGAGAGGGCATTACTGCCGAGGAGAAGGCTGTGCGTTATGTGGCAAAGGTGGCAGATGGCTCTATGAGAGATGCCCTGAGCCTGCTTGATCAGTGTATTTCCTTTTATCTTGGGCAGACCCTTACCTATGACAATGTGTTAGAGGTGCTTGGGGTTGTTGATATTGATGTATTCAACAGGCTTACACTGGCGGTGGCCAAAGAGGACACAATGAAGGCTCTTGATATAATTGATGAGGTGGTGTGGCACGGCAGTGAGCTTAATCAGTTTGTTACAGACTACACCTGGTACATGAGAAACCTTATGCTTATCAAGGTGTCAGATGGTGTGAACGACCAGCTGGATCTCTCGGAGGATAATATAGAGAGCATGAAGGCGGTGGCAGAGAGTATTGAGATGAACACTCTTATGCGTAATATCCGCATTTTCTCTGAGCTTAGTAATAATATGAGGTATGCCGCCCAGAAAAGGGTCGTACTGGAAATGGCGGTTATTAAGCTTATGACACCACAGATGGAGAAAGATTCCGAATCTCTGTTAGAAAGGATAAGATCCCTGGAGAGTAAGCTTTCTGGGGGCGGCAATGGCAGCGGGGTTTCAGAGGAGCAGCTTGAAAGGCTTATTGATGAAAAGCTTAATGACTTAAGAAATGTGGCCGGCGCAGCGGATATGGCTGGCGGGAAAGAGGCAGAGCCTTCTATAGACAGGCAGGCTGTTTTGCAGGAGGAGCTTACACCGGCACAGTATGAGGATATGAGCAGTATTATGGAATGCATCAACAATATCCGAAGGGATCCGGACAGCTATGACAGCTTAGGCAGGGGCACTGTCAGTATGCTGTCTAACGCCAGCATTAATGTGGGCTTAGATAAGACCTCGATTGTTCTGTCCTTTGACAGATCCATTAAGGGTGATATGGCATTTAGACATTATTCAGATGCAAGGATTATGGAACAGCTTAAGAATATTGTGGGTGAAAGGACCGGCAAGGCCTGTGAGATAACATGCAGGCAGAAGGATGATCTGAGAGAGACTGATCTTCACAGCATTAATCTCAGCAGGATTAATATGGTGGTCAGGGAGGAGGATTGATTATGTGTAAGCTATCAATCCTACAAAGCTCCTTGTGGTAGTGAGGATGATAATTATATAGTTATGTAATAGGGCATCAGGAATAATAGGATGTCATATTCAAATAATAGGAGGACAGGTAACATGGCAAAGCGTGGAGGCTTTTCGGGAGGAATGCCCGGAAACATGAACAATCTAATGAAGCAGGCACAGAGGATGCAGAAGCAGATGGAGGAGCAGGCTAAGGCATTAGAGGAGAAGACCTATGAGGCATCTGCAGGCGGCGGTGCTGTTAAGGTTGTTATTACAGGAAAGAAGGAGATTACTGAGGTGCATATCGATCCGGAGATAGTAGATCCGGAGGATGTGGAGACATTAGAGGATGCCATTGCAGCAGCAGTTAACGAGGCTATCCGCATGCAGGATGATGACCAGACTGAGCAGATGTCTAAGATCACAGGCGGCATGGGTGGAATGGGAGGATTTCCGTTTTAATGGATCTATATAGTGAGCAGGTTAATCAATTAGTGGAGCAGCTTGGAAGACTGCCCGGTATTGGCAGTAAGTCAGCCCAGCGGCTGGCATATCATATAATTAATATGCCGGAGGATCAGGTGAAGGCACTTGCCGGAACGATTGTATCTGCAAAGGAAAATGTCAAATACTGCAAGGAGTGCTTTACCCTTACAGACAGGGAGATATGTCCCATTTGCTCATCAAAGACAAGGGACAAGTCCACCATCATGGTTGTTGAGACCCCAAGGGATCTGGCAGCCTATGAAAAGACAGGCAAGTATGAGGGTGTATATCATGTGCTCCATGGAGCCATCTCTCCCAAGCTTGGAATAGGCCAGGATGATATTAAGATGAAGGAGCTTATTGTACGGCTGCGGGGGGATGTGAAGGAGCTTATCATTGCCACTAACTCCGGTGTTGAGGGTGAGGTAACGGCAATGTATATAAGCAAGCTGGTGAAGCCCACAGGGATCAAGGTCACAAGGATCGCCTCCGGTATACCGGTGGGTGGAGACCTGGAATACATCGATGAGGTGACACTCATGCGTGCCTTAGATGGACGAGTGGACATGTAGTAATTCAATGGCCAAAGCAGACGTTTGCGAAACTCTTTTATAACTGATATTGTTTTGGAACTATACAATGTTCACGATTATAACAATGTATATTTGAGTTTCACAAACGCCTATAATATATCAAAGAGAAGAAAGGAAGGTATTTTACATGAAGAGAATAGGAATGTTAACTAGTGGCGGGGATTGTCAGGCATTAAATGCTACCATGAGAGGTGTTGTTAAGGGACTTTGCAATACCTACAAGAACGTGGAGATCTACGGATTCTTAGAGGGTTACAAGGGACTTATCCGCAACAACTACAAGCTTCTTAAGGCAGAGGATTTCTCGGGAATTCTTACTAAGGGTGGTACAATCCTTGGAAGCTCCCGCCAGCCATTTAAGCTTATGGGAGTTCCCACAGAGGATGGTATCAACAAGGTTAAGGCCATGAAGGAGACCTATAAGAAGTTAAAGCTTGACTGTCTTGTAGTGCTTGGTGGTAATGGCTCACAGAAGACTGCCAACCTTTTGAGCGAAGAGGGGTTAAATGTTATCGGACTTCCAAAGACAATCGACAATGACCTGTGGGGCACAGATATGACCTTCGGCTTCCAGTCTGCTGTTGATATTGCCACAGCTGCAATTGACTGCATACATACAACCGCAGCCTCACATAACCGTGTGTTTATTGTGGAGATAATGGGACATAAGGTTGGACATATAACACTGCATGCAGGTATTGCAGGCGGTGCAGATGTTATCCTTCTTCCTGAGATTCCCTACGATATCAAGAGTGTGTGCAAGGCTCTTGACAAGAGAAGTGAGCAGGGTAAGGGATTCTCCATTATTGCTGTTGCTGAGGGTGCCATTTCCAAGGAGGACGCAGCCCTTCCTAAGAAGAAGAGAAAGGAAAAGATTGCTAACCGTCCATATCCATCAGTTGCTTATGAGATTGCAGATCAGATCAAGGACAGCTGCGGCTGTGAGGTCAGAGTTGCTGTTCCGGGACATACACAAAGAGGCGGAGGACCAGATGCATATGACCGTGTGCTCTCATCCCGTTTCGGCGCTTATGCAGCGGGACTTATCAAGGACGAGAAGTACGGACGCCTTGTTGTATTAAAGGATAATGACGTAACAGACATTCCGTTAGAGGAGTCGGCAGGAAAGCTGAAATATGTATCTCCTGATGACAGCATTGTTCAGAATGCAAGAGCTCTTGGAATATCATTTGGTGATGAGTAACACGTAAAGTAACAGTAATTGATTGCATGTATATTGGATATAAAAGAGATTAAGCTTAATAAGTGGATGGCTAATTAATAATTATATGGTGATCGGGATCTTTGGATGGGCATAGAAGATCCTGATCATCCAATTTTCAAACAAAAGAGCAATTCTGCTTTTGTGCTATTGCATGACCGCATATGGCATAACCAGATGGAGAAGTTAGACAATAAGAAACATTACTGGCTTTCTGCATATAATATATATGAGCAATGAATATAAGGTACAGTATATGAATATGCCAGGGCTACATTATGATCTGGATTCTTTATTTCCCGAGAGTCCGGATTTTTTGCAGGAAGAGGAAGCCTGCGAGAAGGATTATGAGAATATGAGAAGGCTGTATCCTGGGTGGACCAGGAAAGCGACCGTTGTTACCGAGGAGTACGTTGACAGCTTTGAATATGAGGGAAGTCCAATATATCATGAATACCTGGATGAGGTAACGGTATATAATATGGCAGATGATATATATTATATGATATATGGAGATATAATGCAGGATTTCAGGGCTGAAGAAGCTTTGGTTAACGAGGGACAGATTACTGCAGAAGGATATGATGAGGAAAATAACATGGCAGGCTGTATAAGGGATGTATTACAGGTCATGCTGTGTGATGAGATATATCGTCGAAGAAGACGTCATGACAGATTTGTTAAATGCTTCAAGCATAGAAAGCCTTTATATAATTAAAGGTTTGAAATATTAACTCTGTCGGAGGAGAATTCAGATGGACAGAAGATTAGCTGCCAGAATATTGATAATCATATTAGTATTTACAGGTACTATTTTTGTTGTGAACAAGATGAGCAATGCTGGTGTCAGCGAGGTTACTGCTGAGATGGAGCAGTCTGCCATTCCTGTCATGTATGTGAGATATAATGAGCAGTTTATCAATATGCTCCATGGGTACACAGGAAAGGTTGATACCACCTATTTCCGGGACACCATCACACCTATGGATTATGGGCAGAACATTGAGATATGGGTGTCCCGAAGTGAGGGAGTCTTTACCGGATATGAGTATGAGCTCAGAAGCCAGTATCAGGGCGACCTTATAGAAAATGATACAGTAACAGAGGTCAAAAGCGAAGAGGGCTACGACAAGCTGAGCATTACCTTCCGTTCAAAGCTGGAAGAGCTTTCTGAATATGTTATTGTTATAAAGGCCCTTACTGATAAGGAGGACGTGGCAGTCAGATATTATACAAGAGCTGTGGTGGAGAACAATTTCCATGCTGCAAAGCTATTAGAGTTTGTTGAAAGATTCAACAATGCCATTTTCGACAAGCAGCAGGCAGAGAATGTTATCTCCAAAAGCATTGAGCCCAATGAGGAGGGCAATAATGATTACCTTACCCATGTTAATATCCACTCAAGCTTTGAAACTATAACCTTCGCAGAGCTTAAGCCCTCCAGGATTACCAAACCAGTTGCTGCTATTAAAGAGATAGATGACAGCTATGCCATTATACAGCTCAAATATCTTATATCAGCAACGGAGAATAAGATCCCGGAGAACTTTTTTGTGACAGAGGATTACCGGGTGAGATATGTTGATGAGCAAAATGTGTACCTTCTAGATTACAACCGCAGCCAGGAGGAGGTATTCACCACAGACAATATTAATACCACCAGTAACTCATTTAAGCTGGGAATAATAGACCAGAGGGATTTCCAGTGTGTCACCAGCAGCGACCAGCATAAGGCAGCATTTGTCCAGACAAGGCAGCTGTGGTATTACGATTATGATGCGGGGTTAGTCAGCAATGTGTTTGGCTTTTGCCAAAGCACTAATTATACGGACCCGAGAGCATCATATGATGACAACAATATCAAGATATTGAAAATGGACAATTCAGGCAACATTTCCTTTGCGGTCTATGGTTATATGAATAGCGGAAAGTATGAGGGGAAGGTGGGTATTGCCGTATACCGCTACATCGCAGATAAGAGCAGGGTGGACGAGCTGCTGTTCATAGAAAATGATAAGCCCTACAATATTCTGAGAGAGGATATGGAAACCCTCATGTATCTTAACAAGGAGGATGAGTTCTTCTATTTTGACCATGATTGTATAATGAGAATTGATACTAAGGAAATGAAATCGGAGATCTTCATAGAGGATGTTTTAAATGAAAATCTTGCAGTGTCTACGGACGATCATCTGATCGGATATCCCAATGCGCTGCATATTGAGGATACAACAATGGTCACGGTGCTTGATCTTGACACAGGGGAGTCGAGGGATATACAGGCGTCAAGTGCTGAAAGATTCCGTGCTATCGGCTTCGTGCAGCAGGATCTTGTACTGGGAAGAATTAAAGAACCGGACATTGTGGTAGCCATGGACAAGACTGTTATCTGCCCCATTTCCTCAATAGATCTGATGGACAGCCGCAATAAGGTGGTGAAGACCTATGAAAGCTCCGGCATGTATGTAATAAATGCAAGGGCAGAGGATGAGGTCATATATCTTGAAAGGGTGAAGAGGTTTGGTGACGAATTTGAAGAAGCCCCCGCAGACTTTATTACCTACAAGGAGGATGAGGATCCTAATAAGGTTTCTGTATCATACAAATATGAGGATGATGCATATAATCAGCTGTATCTGAAATTTCCAGATTATATGTATATTGTTGAGATGCCCAAGCTGATAATAACCAAGGAGGGAGTATCCGACGCAGATGTTACTGTTAAGATATCCTTCGACCATGTAAACCCCAAGTATTATGCCTTTGGACAAGGACATTTCATGACAGATTATTTAAATCTAAATGAAGCAGTAAGGGCAGCCTATGAAAATGCAGGTGTTGTAACGGATGATGACGGCATTATTCTCTGGAGAAAGATAGCCGTTAAGGATTATCATACCGTTGCTGATAAGATAAGGCTTTTCCATGTGGACAGTATTGAGGACAGCTTAGCTGCGTGCATATATATGATGGGAATATACGAGGAAAAGAATCCGGATTATTCAGCTATGAAGGATGAGCTGTCAGGCGGTACACCGGTAGAGGATGTAATACTCAAATATGTTGGCAGACAGGGGACAGATATTACAGGCTGCGATTTTGAAAACGGATTGTACTATTTATGTAAGGATGCCCCTGTAATAACGAGATTTTCGGATGGCACCTATGTACTTGTTACCAGCTATAATGGACAAAGGGTGAGATATATTAATCCGTTAGAGGATACAGATACAGTGGATGAACGAGAGGAATTTGAGGAAAATATAATGCAAAGTGGCAACGTCTTCATTAGCTATGTGAGATAACGAGCAAAGGTGTTGATTCGTGCTCGCACGGAATCAACACTTTTGCGAGTATAGACATGGAGCCGGCAGGCGACATGAGATAATAGAGTGGGAAAGGAATTACATAATGAAAAAAGCGGGCAGAGGAGATGTCAAATCTCACTCTGCCCACTTTTATGTACATATTAGATGTACAATTACTCCTCAGAGATAGCACCAACAGGACAAGCGCCTGCGCATGCACCACAAGAAATGCAAGTATCTGCATCAATCTCGAATTTGCCGTCTCCCTCAGAGATAGCACCAACAGGACAACCACCTGCGCAAGATCCACATGAAATACAGCTGTCGCTAATAACGTATGCCATAATAGTAACCTCCTTATAAATTAGTGATTAGTGTTTGATTAAATGTGTGTTTGTTAAAATTGCATAATGATCATTGGTAATAATTATGCCACTACAATACATTTTAAAACAAGAGACAAAATATAGCAAGAGTTTTTGATAAAAAATTTCATTTATGAAAGATCAATATATTAAGCCTCTTCCTCGGCTCGTCTTCTCTTGATTCCGTTGATAATAACCTGCTTAGCCTTGATCGCGTCATTGCTCGTGAGAGGCTCCATACCCTTAAGTGGATATTCCATGCCCAGCTTTTCGTATTTTGCCTCACCCATGCTGTGGTAAGGAAGCACATCCAATGCTCTTAAATGCTTCAAGCCGCCGATAAAATAGCCAACAGCATCCAGATACTTATCAACATATGTTATGTCCTTAACAAGTACATGACGAATCCAGATGTCTACACCCTGTTCATCCAGATACTTTGCAAAATCCAATATGTTGTCGTTAGGCTGCTTGCATAACTCCATATGCTCCTCGGGATCAATGTGCTTAATATCGAGCATCACCAGGTCGGTTACCTTCATTAATCTGTCAAATTTGGCAAGAAGCTCCGGATTATCTCTATGGAATATTACACCTGATGTATCTAAGCATGTGTGAATTCCTTTTGCATGAGCCGCCTCAAACAATTCGATCAAAAAGTCAATCTGCATAAGAGGCTCTCCGCCGGTGGCAGTAATGCCTCCGTTTTTGTAAAATGGCTTCAGGGTATCATACTGCGCCATCAAGTCCTCCACAGTATGCTCCTCACCGCCACCCGGCTCCCAGGTGTCAGGATTATGGCAGTACTTGCATCTCATGGGACAACCCTTGAAGAATACAACATAACGCATTCCGGGGCCATCGACGGTGCCGCAGGTCTCGATTGAATGAATGTGTCCGATCACGTTAGTCACCTCATTTCTAGTATAGAACAGGCAAGGACAAGGTCCTTGCCTGTTTGAAATATTATAGCTTAATTGTAGTCATCTTGAACGATTACATAGACTCATGGAATGTTCTTGAGATAACGTCAGCCTGCTGCTCTGGTGTAAGCTTGATGAAGTTAACAGCATATCCAGAAACACGGATTGTAAGCTGAGGATAGTTCTCAGGATGAGCCTGAGCATCTAATAATGTGTCACGGTTAAGAACGTTAACGTTAAGGTGATATCCACCCTCTGCTACATAACCATCTAACATATTAACTAAGTTATCGATCTGCTGAGTATTTGTTGCTGCCATTTTAAAAGTCCTCCTTTTTAATATTATATTAATTGATATAAGTTGTATTATTTGTTTAGAAAAATTACAAAGAGTAATCAAATCCTCATGAAGTTCTTCATCCATCTTTTTGATAAAAATGGTATTAATCTTCATGTAATTCTTCGTCCATACCCTCCATGAGGGTTGGTACGCTGCAGGCAAGGTCGCCCTTGGCACAGTCTGTGCAGCCAAGTGTTACCTCGGATTTCTCTCCTGCCTCTACAGTATCGTCAACAGAAACATTTACATGTCCGTGACCGTTGCCCATCATATTATCTAACATAGAAACAATGTCATCTACCTGATTCTTCTCTTCCATAATACACCTCCACGGATTAATGCTTTGTCAGATACCTTATGGGTGGGGAGCTGCATAAGCAGTTCCCTTGCCCATTAATTATTGTTATTGATTATTTGCTTAAGTCTATATCGATATCTCCTGCAAATACCTGATCCTCTTTGCCAAGAGCGCCAGGGATGATTGAGAATGTATTAGAAATACCATCCTGTGCATCCTTGAAAGGAATCTTAGCAACTGATGCAAGTGAAGCTACTGCACCATGAGTATCTCTCTTGTGAAGTGGATTAGCGCCTGGAGCAAATGGTGCACCATGCTTACGTCCACAAGGTGTATCACCAGTATTCTTACCATATGTTACGTTAGAAGTAATTGTAAGGATTGACTGTGTAGGAACACCGTTTCTGTATACGTGCTGCTTTCTGATCTTATCCATGAATGTTGTTACGATTGATGTAGCAATCTCATCAACACGGTCATCGTTGTTACCATACTTAGGGAAGTCACCCTCTGTCTCATAGCTTACTACAACACCCTGCTCGTTACGTACAGGCTTAACCTTAGCATACTTGATTGCTGATAATGAGTCAGCTACAATTGAAAGACCTGCAACACCTGTTGCGAAGTATCTCTTAACATCTCTGTCATGTAATGCCATCTGGATTCTCTCATAAGCATACTTGTCATGCATATAGTGGATAATGTTCAAAGCACTTACATATACCTTAGCAAGCCACTCCATCATGTCATCGAACTTAGCCATTACATCATCATAATCAAGAACATCGCCTTCAACTGGACGATACTTAGGTCCTACCTGAACTCCTGTACACTCATCAACACCGCCGTTGATAGCGTAAAGAAGGCATTTTGCAAGGTTAGCACGAGCTCCGAAGAACTGCATTTCCTTACCGATAACCATTGAAGATACGCAGCAAGCGATACCATAATCATCACCGTGAAGAGGTCTCATCATATCATCATTCTCGTACTGGATAGAAGATGACTTGATTGACATCTTAGCACAGAACTGCTTCCATCCTGTAGGAGCCTTTGTAGACCAGAGAACTGTAAGGTTCGGCTCTGGAGCTGTACCTAAGTTGTTAAGAGTATTCAAGTAACGGAAGCTCATCTTAGAAACCAATGTACGTCCGTCAACACCCATACCACCTAATGACTCTGTTACCCATACAGGGTCACCAGCGAAGATCTGGTTGTACTCAGGTGTACGAGCGAACTTAACGCAACGAAGCTTCATTACGAAATGATCAACGAACTCCTGAATCTGCTCCTCTGTAAACTTGCCTGCTGCCAAGTCTCTCTCAGCGTAGCAGTCTAAGAATGTAGCTGTACGTCCAAGTGACATTGCAGCACCGTTCTGCTCTTTAACTGCTCCGAGATATCCGAAGTATGTCCACTGGATAGCTTCCTGAACGTTTGTAGCCGGCTTAGAAATATCGAAGCCATAGAAGCTTGCCATCTTTGTTAATTCCTTAAGTGCCTTGATCTGCTCTGAGATCTCCTCCTTGCCTCTGATTACATCATCTGTGTAAACTGTACCAAATGATTCCTTCTGAGCAAGCTTATCTTCAATAAGTAAATCTGTTCCGTAAAGAGCTACTCTTCTGTAGTCACCGATAATACGGCCACGGCCGTATGCATCCGGAAGTCCTGTTACGATATGGTTTGTACGGCATCTTCTGATCTCTGCATCATATACGTCGAATACACCCTCATTATGCGTCTTTCTGTGCTTAGAGAAGAACTCTACGATCTCGTCATCTACCTTGTATCCGTTATCCTCGCAAGCCTTCATAGCCATACGAAGTCCGCCGTATACGTTCATTCCTCTCTTGAAAGGAGCGTCTGTCTGGAAACCAACGATTGTCTCCTTGTCCTTGTCAAGGTATCCTGCACCGTGTGAAGTAAGAGTAGAAACAACCTTTGTATCCATGTCAAGCACACCGCCTGCTTCTCTCTCCTTCTTTGTAAGATCCATAACCTGTGCCCAAAGATCTTTAGTGTTCTGTGTAGGGCCGCTTAAGAAGGTGTCGTCTCCTTCATATGGAGTGTAGTTCTTCTGAATAAAGTCACGTACATCGATGAACCTCTCCCAGTTTCCGCCATTGAAACCATTCCATGCTTCCGATTTCATCATGATAAAAAAATCCTCCTTTGATATAAATAATTATGATGATCACCAGGTAAATTCCGCTCGGTAATCTCGTCATGGTTTTATTATAGTTTCAAATTGTATACACGTCAACGGAAAAATGTCCAATTATTGTATTTTTTCAAGTACAAAAATCTAGAAAGACAAAATTTAAAAACCTGAGAAATGCCAGAAAAATCAAGCGTTCATAAATTTTCAGAATTGTATACAATCTTGTATACAATGCAAAACACAAGATGTTGTTGAATGGGATAAATGATGGTACAAGTTGATAGTAAAGTTTGTTTGATTAATATTGTATTCTATATTATAATGTGAAAGTATGAAGAAACAATTTATAGACGGACAGCGGAAGAGTAATAAGAAGTTGAAGATAAAATAAAAATTGGGAGGGAATTGCTATGGGTGAAACAATTCCAGAGAACAGGATTAAGAAATTGGATTCAATGTTTGATGCGTTTTCAATAGTGGCAGAGGGAACTTACGTATATGTATGTGACATGCGCTATGATTATTCCAAGTGGTCAAGGAATGCAGTATATGCCTTTGATCTTCCGGGAGAGTATATGTATAATGCAGGTGGTATTTGGGAGGAGCATATACATCCTGAGGACAGGGAAACATATCATGACGGTATTGACGCAATTTTTTCAGGAGCTGAGAATGGCCATGATATGCAGTACCGTGCAAGAAAGGTCAATGGGGAGTATGATGTGTGTACCTGCCGTGGAGTGGTTCTGTTAGATGATGACAGCAATCCGGAGTATTTTGCCGGAGTTATAAGAAACCATGGTATACAGGGACATATTGATGCCCTTACAGGTCTTAGGAACCAGTATGGATTTTTTGAGGATCTTGATACCCATATTAACAGGAATTCTGTTGCCCGCATAGTCATGGTGGGAATAAGCAAGTTTACCGAAATTAATGAAGTGTATGGATATGATTTCGGTAACCGTATTATTCAGAAGGTGGGCAGATATTTATTGGAGCAGGTGGGTAACCGAGGCAGTGTATACAGGCTTGATGGCACAAAATTTGCGGTGATAACTGCAACCCAGGAGGTGCCGGAGATACTTGAGAAATACAAAGAGTTTAGAACACATTTCAGAAGCGGTTTTTCAATAGATGATAAGGTGGTTATCTTAGATCTTAATGGCGGATTATTGACCATGGACAATTTTTCTGTGGATGTACAGACGGTGTATGCATGCCTTAATTTTGCCTATGGCGAGTCAAAGATACGAAGACAGGGAGACATGGTGGAGTTCTATAATGATCTTACGGAGGATAACCGCCACCGTATCGAGAAGCTTCATGCAATAAGAGCGTCGGTTATGCAGGATTATGAGGGATTTTTCCTTATGTATCAGCCGGTGGTGGACGCACAGACAGAAAAGCTTATCGGCGCCGAGGCACTTATAAGATGGAAGAATGAGACCTATGGCATGGTTCCGCCGGATCATTTTATCCCTATACTTGAACGGGATGCTTTGTTCCCGGATCTTGGAAAATGGGTGCTCAGGAGGGCTCTTATGGATGCAAAAAGGATACTTAAGAGTAATCCCAATTTTGTTGTGAATGTTAATCTATCTTACAGCCAGCTTGAAAAGGTGGATTTCTTGGACATGGTTTTTGGCACACTGGAGGAGACGGATTATCCCCCAAGGAATCTTTGTCTTGAGGTAACGGAAAGATGCCGTCTTCTTGATATGACACTCCTTAAGAACATTGTTGTCAATCTGAGGGGAAAAGGGGTGCGCATAGCTTTAGATGATTTTGGGACAGGCTTTTCTTCCATGGGTATTGTAAAGAATCTGCCCTTTGATACTATCAAGATTGACAGAAGCTTTGTGTTAAAGCTGGAGGAGGACGACAAGGAAAAGGAGCTCATAGGACATTTTACAGGTGTTGCCAATACCTTTGGGGCAAAGGTCTGTGTGGAAGGTATTGAAACAACGGGAATGAGGGACATACTACAGAATTATAATGTGCAGAGCTTCCAGGGTTATTATTATTCAAAGCCTATGGTCATTGAGGATTTTCTTGCATGGGCAGATAAGAGATGAGGTATGTAATAGATATGGATAAGAACAGGGTTGCTGAGGTCGGTGGTGAACTTCTTGACTTTATAGATAAAAGTCCCAATGCTTACTTTGCAGTAAGTAATATTACAAAGCTGCTGGATAATGGCGGCTTCATAAGATTATATGAAGGACAGATGTGGAAGCTCTCTTCGGGTAAAGACTATTATGTGACAAGAGATGATTCTTCCATAATAGCATTCAGAATCCCGGAATCCGGGGTGCCTTCCGGCAGTTATAAGGGCTTTCAGATCATGGCTGCCCATAGTGATTCACCTGCATTTAAGATAAAGCCCAATGCAGAGCTCACAGTGGAGAACAGCTTAGTGAAGCTTAACACCGAGAAATATGGTGGAATGATAATGTCAACTTGGCTTGACAGGCCTCTTTCTGTGGCGGGAAGAATTGTTGTGGAGACAGAGGATGGCGTGGAGACTAAGCTTGTGAATATTGACAGGGATCTCTGTATGATACCAAGCCTTGCCATACATATGGATAGGAAGATCAACGAGGGATATGCATGGAATGCCCAGAGGGATATGCTGCCCTTGTTTGCACAGACAGATGGAGGGGCTGATTTAACTGCGGATAAAATTACTTTTCTTAAGCTTGTGGCGGAGGCTGCAGGGGTATCGGAGAAGAGCATATTGGATACAGATCTTTTCTTGTATAACAGGAATAAGGGAACAATGTATGGTGCTGACGGTGAATTTATCGGGAGCGGAAGGCTTGATGATCTGCAGTGTGCCTTTGCGATAGTTAAGGGCTTTGTGGAGTCAGGTGAGCCGGTATCTTCGATTCCTGTATGCTGCGTTTTCAATAATGAAGAGGTGGGAAGCTCCACGAAGCAGGGAGCGGCGTCATCATTTCTTGAGGATGTTCTCTCAAGGATCAATTACGCATTTGATAAGGATGAAGAGCAGATAAGACAGATATATGCTGGCAGCTTCATGGTATCAGCGGATAATGCCCATGCACTGCATCCTAATCACCCCGATAAGGCAGACCCCACCAACAGGCCGATGCTTAACAAGGGAATTGTGATAAAGTATAACGCCAATCAGAAATATACAACTGATGCAGTGTCCGGAGGTATTTTCAGAAAAATTTGCGAGATGGCAGACGTGCCTGTGCAGACGTATGTCAACCGTTCAGATATTGCAGGCGGGTCTACGCTTGGAAATATAGCGACCACAAGAGTGTCAGTGAATGCGGTGGATATAGGACTTCCCCAGCTTGCCATGCACTCGGCATATGAGACCGCCGGCGCTTTGGATACGGTGTACCTTATTGAAGCGGCTAAGAAGTTCTATGCTGTTACTATTGAGGGGCGAGGAGACGGAAGGTATACGATACATTCTTAAAAAATAAATGAGAAAAAATATATTTCACCTTATGATCCGAATAATAATTATATTACAAATTCAATGAAATTAGTTAAAATGAAGTGGTAAAACATTTAATATTTCAAAATCATAAGCAGGCATTTTGTCAGGGTGTGTTAATACATGTCCTGATGAAGTGCCTGTTTTTATATAATAAGAAACTATGTTTCTTATTATATAAAACGCTCCGCGGGATGCGCACCTCGCGGAGAAGAAGTTAATTGCGTTGCAATACCGCTCGGGCGCGAAAGAGTCGCAAGCAACTCTTTGTTTTATAATAAGAAACTTTGTTTATTGACCGAAAGTAATAAATGTGGTAAATTAAAATCGTAAAGAATCGTAAAAAATAATAAAAACAATAAAAAATGATAAAAGACAATAAAAATCGTAAAATGAGGTGATCAAGTGACAAAGAAGAATCCCTATAATACTATTTTTGGCAAGGAGCCACCCCAAAACATATCAAGAGCGACGCAGATGACAGAAGTGTTGTCTTCCTTTGAAGAGGAACCGTCGGTGCAGCAGATATATATGATAACAGGAATCCGTGGATGTGGTAAGACGGTATTTATGACAGAGATTTCTAAGGAGCTTGCAAAGGATAAAGATTGGATAGTTGTGGAACTTAATTCATCACAGGATCTACTGAAAGATTTGACTGCATATCTTGGCAGTGAGAACGAACTTGCAAAGATTTTCAAAAATGCAAGCATTAATCTCTCCGTATTTGGAATAGGCCTTGAAGTCAAAGGAAGTGTACCAATCTCTAATATCCAGCTTGCTCTTACAAAGATGCTTGAAAGCTTGAAAAAGCAAGGGAAAAAGGTGCTTGTCTGCATTGATGAAGTTACTGTCACAGAACATATGAAAGCTTTTGCAGGAGCGTTTCAGATATTTGTGAGACAGGATCTGCCTATATATCTTCTGATGACGGGGCTTTTTGAGAACATTAATAATCTTCAGAACGAGGATAATCTCACATTTCTTTACAGAGCACCTAAGATAGAGCTGAGACCTCTTAATCTGGGGAGTATATCGAATAACTATCAGAAGAATTTTGAACTCAGTAAAGAAAATGCAGATCATATGGCAAGGCTTACCAAAGGCTACTCCTTTGCGTTTCAGGTGCTAGGTTATTTTACCTGGAAAAGTGAAGGAGATTACAAACAGGCAATACCGGATTTTCGCCAATATCTAGAGGATTACGTATATGAAAAGGTGTGGGATGAAATGTCGGCGGGTGACAGAAGACTTGCATACGGTGTTGCAAAATCAGAAAATGGCAAGGCGAAGGATATCAAGACTATTCTTTCCATGTCAGACAATGAATACAGTGTGTATAGAGACAGACTTGTGAAGCGTGGGGTGTTGAATGGAAAAGAACATGGCTATGTTAGATTTACATTACCGCTTTTTGAAGATTATGTGATAAGAAGTTATGAAATGTATTAATGTACCTGGTTGGTTGATCATGTGATAAGATATGGGGGGTGTTTTTGTGCCGGATTGGTTAAATGATACAGTGTTTTATGAGATATATCCACAGAGCTTTTATGACAGTAATGGGGATGGTATAGGTGATATTGAGGGGATCATAGAAAGGCTTGACTATGTGAAGGAGCTTGGCTGTAATGCCTTGTGGATTAATCCTTGCTTTGATTCCCCATTTAAGGATGCAGGATATGATGTGAGGGATTATAAGAAGGTGGCGGAGAGATACGGGACTAATGAGGATCTGGTGAGACTGTTTGATACTGCCCACAAGAGGGGAATACATGTACTTCTTGATCTTGTGCCCGGTCATACATCTGAGGAGCATGAGTGGTTCAAGTTAAGCAGTATTGCGGAACATAATGAATATTCCGGACGCTATATCTGGACGGATTCATGGTTCAAAGGAATAGGAGGGCATCCATATATCGGCGGTGAGGCACAGCGTGACGGTACATATATGCTCAACTTTTTCAAATGCCAGCCGGCTCTTAATTATGGCTTTAAGGAGAAGCGTGAGCCCTGGCAGACAGAAATGCATGAGCCGGATGCCATGGCCACAAGGGAGGCTCTTAAGGATATAATGCGGTTCTGGCTTGACAAGGGCTGTGACGGATTTCGTGTGGATATGGCGGATTCCCTGGTGAAGGATGATGATGAGAACAAGTCCGGTACGTGTGAGGTGTGGCGGAATATCAGGGAAATGCTTGACAGGGATTATCCGCAGGCGGCTTTGGTTTCTGAGTGGAGCAACCCATGGCAGGCAATTAACGGTGCCGGCTTTCACATGGATTTCTACCTGGACCATTGGCACAACGGATATAATACACTCCTTAGGGATTATGAAAGTAATGAGGTGGATAACAGCTATTTCAAAAGTGATGCAGATGGAGATATCAACCGGTTTCTCGAGGATTATCTTCCCAGGTATAATGCCACTAAGGATAATGGATATATAAGCTTTATGACCTGCAACCACGACACACCTCGTCCAAGATATACATTAAGTGAGGAGGAGCTTAAGGTCGCTTACGCATTCCTTTTCACAATGCCGGGAGTTCCGTTCCTATATTATGGTGATGAGATAGGCCTTAACTATATTAAGGATATGCCATCTAAGGAGGGCGGTTATACAAGGACAGGAAGCCGTACGCCTATGCAGTGGACAGATGGGGTAAATGCAGGATTTTCCGAAGCCTCATCGGATAAGCTTTATCTTCCTGTACAGTACGGATGCGGGGAGTCATCACCTGAGGATGGTATTAATGGATACAAGACTGATAGGGACTGTTCAAATATAAAAGTGTCAGTGAAGCAGGCAGCAGAGGATAAGGCTTCGTTATATAATGCGGTAAAGGATATCCTTGCCCTCCGCCATAGGGAAAGGGATCTTCATGCAGACGGATCATTTAAGGTTGTAAGCTGTGACAAGCATAAGGCCTTTGTATATCAGAGGGGAAGCATTGTAGTCATCGTGAATCCAAGGGATAAAGAGGTCAGGCTTGATGATGCAGCTTTAGATCTTATTGGGGATATGAAGGTTATTCATTCAGTTGGAAATGCAGCGGGGCTTGATGAAAAGAGTGGATCGGTCCCGGGACAGACAGTTATTTTCCTAAAGTAAATATCTTTAACACATGCGTATATAATATAATGAGCAAAGTGTCCGGTTTGCACACTTGTGTGCAAAAGCAGATATTTTGTGGCGCTATAGGTGTAAAACATATTCAAAATAAAGGGAAACAGGCCAAATAATTGTTCATTTAAGTTGTATTTTGGGACTTGATAGGGTATAATCAGGTAGATGAAAAGTATGTGAAATAATCTACTGATGCGGAACAGGAGGTATATACTATGGGGGATAAGAAGATTGCTGCCATTACACTGATGCTTGCGACAGTATTAGCAGTGAGCGGCTGTGGAGGAGGCTCATCCGGAGGTGATGAGAAGCTTGTATTGAAGGCAGGTTTTTCAACGGGTGCATCTGACCCGAGAGTTGTGGCAACAGAGCTCTTCAAGGAAGAGGTTGAGGCTGCAACTGATGGAAGAATTACTATAGAGATTCATCCTGATGGAGAGTTGGGAGCAGATTCGGAGCTTATAAGCGGAGTTGTTAACGGAGAGGTTGATATAACAGCTTCCTCTGCAGGTAACTTTGCAAGCTACTCACCTAATGTGGGTATCTCAGCATTTCCATTTCTTTTTGACGACTTTGAGGACGCATGGAGCTTTGTGGACAGTGACACAGAGGCAGAGGCTGAAGATGGACTTTCTGATTACAATATCAAGGTACTAGGCCATTACGATAACGGTTTCAGATGTGTTACGACCTCAGAGAAGGTGGGTCCTGTTAACTCGGTATCGGATATGGATGGTCTGGTGATCAGAACTCCTGAGAACCAGATAGTTATGCAGACAATGCTTCTTCTTGGGGCACAGCCTAAGGTGCTGGATTTTACAAAGCTATATGATGCGCTTAAGAATGGTGAATTTGATGCCCAGGAGAATCCTATTCCTGTAATATATAACAATAATCTTTATGAGGTGCAGGCCAATCTGGCGATAACCAATCACAGCTATGATGTAATGCCATTTGTTATCAGACAGGATGTGTGGGATGATCTGTCTAAGGAGGATCAGCAGATTATTCTTGCTGCGGCTAAGAAAGCCCAGGATAAGGACAGAGAGCTTGTAAAGAGCCAGACCGAGGAGTATATAGAGAAGCTTAAGGAAGCAGGTATGAATATTACTAATCCTGATCTGGAGGAATTTAAGAAGGCTACAGCTTCGGCGGCAGACACCTTCAAGGATACATACAACGTAGATCTTTTGAAGGATATTAAGTGATACTGATGGAGTATTTATATGATATTACAGGTTATATTTTTGATATGTGCATTCGTTGCGGCTGCATGTATCTTTACGGCGGTTAAGGAAAAGGTTCATAATATAGGCTACATCGTTATGACGGTGCTGGTTGCTGCCTGTGATTTTATATGCTTCCGGCTCCTTGGATGTAAGAGTGTTACTGATGCCAGAAGCGTGATGACTGTTTACTATATGGTACACGCCTGGCTGTTCTTTGCCTTTGCATGGATGGTAATGGCAATAAGCAGGCGTAAGAATTATATGCTTTTCTGTATCCCCACAGCCCTGATATGTGTGCTTCAGACTGTGATAATGGCTGGTAATATGGGACGTAACAGGATAATGTCACTTTCAAGACATATATGGTTCGGAGGTGCCTGGTGGATCGCAGAGGACAGCAAGGGCAGAAACGCCACATCTGCATTTTTGAGCTTTCGTACATATAGGATGCTGTTATATGCTAATATCTTGATAACGCTCATCATAATGTTCATATGCTGCAGCCATTCTGCCAAGGTTTTCAGAGGCAGATTCTATAGTCTTATAGTAATACATTTTCTGTTTACTGTATTAGAGCTGGCGACCTCTAGGTTTGCATTCCCCATATGGATCATTTGTCTGGTTATCAATGCTATATGCATTGTGGGACTGTATTACACCTGCTTTTATTCTAACAGAAAGCTGAGGGACTGGTCTCTTACCAAGTTTGCCAATGAGATGAGTGACGGCTTTCTTCTGTATAACGAGTTTAACGAGCTCATTCTTGTAAATGATCTGTTGAAATACGCATTTCCCTCTGAGCTTATCGGAAGCTTTGCATCAAAGGCCAATATAGATGAGTGGATGGAGGATACCATAACAGTTGAAAATATTGAGGTCCGTAAGGTGGAGATAGACGGTAAGAATACCTATTACAAGATAACCAAGACGGAGCTTAAGGATTATGATTCTGATCTTGGAACCATCTATATTCTGCACGACACATCGGAATCCATCCTGAAGATCCATGCTATGGAGCAGGCTAATATGGAGCTTGAAAGAGCTGCTAAGATGAAATCGGATTTCCTTGCCAACATGTCCCACGAGATCCGTACGCCTATGAATGCGGTCATCGGTATGGCGGAGATTGCTCTTCGTGAGGAGCTGACGCCACAGGTTGAGGATTATCTGTTACAGATCCAGAATTCAGGGCGTAACCTTCTCAATATTATTAATGATATTCTTGACTTTTCTAAGATTGAGGCTGGTAAGATGGAGATCGTGCCGGAGAAGTACGAGCCTCTTTCTGAAATAAATGATATTGCCAATGTACTTGCAACAAGAATCGGCGATAAGAAGCTTGAGCTGTTTGTTATATGTGATAATACGATACCTCACGTCCTGGAGGGTGACGCCATGCGCATCCGCCAGGTGCTTATTAATCTGGCAAACAACGCCATCAAGTTCACCAAGGAGGGTATGGTTCTTGTAAAGATCACAGTGGAGGAATTATCTGAGAACATGATCAATCTCATATTCCACGTTATAGATACAGGACAGGGCATTAAGCAGGAGGATCTAAGCAAGCTGTTTGAAAGCTTCCAGCAGGTGGATTCTAAGCGTAACCGTTCCGTGGAGGGAACAGGTCTTGGACTTGCCATATCCCAGAGGCTGTGCGAGGCTATGGATGGAAAGATCGGTGTGACAAGTGAGTATGGAAAGGGCTCGGATTTCTATTTCAGCATTCCCCAAAGGGTTATTGATCCATCCTATGACCTGGTGGTGGATCAGGCAGAGAAGAAGCATGCAGTGGTGCTTAATGAAAATCCGGAAATGCTTGGAATGTTCATTGATGAGATGAATAAGCTGGGGGTTGACGGTAAGATTATTCGTTCTCTTTCTGAATTTGAGCCTAGTGGAGAGATTGATTTTCTTTTCTTTGAAGAAAATATATATGACATAAAACTTAAGGAATTTCTTGACGAGCATGAGGATGTTATCGGTGTCATATTGGTTGATTTTGGTTCTACATTCGAGGCAGACAGAAGCAACCTGCGCATAATGCGAAGACCGGAGACAACTCTCAGCATGGTCATGACACTTAACGGGAAGGAATTTGGTCATTCCATATCCGATGCCCATTCTGCATTTAAATTCGATTTCATAGCTCCGGATGCAAGGATACTTATTGTGGACGACAATGTTATTAATATAACCATAGCCGAAGGACTTATGAAGCCAATACAGGCACAGTGTGTTGGCGCATCCAGTGGCAGGCAGGCTCTTGACCTCATTGAAAAGGAAGACTTCGACCTTATACTCATGGATCACATGATGCCGGAGATGGATGGAATTGAGACCACAAGGCTTATAAGAAGCACACTTCATAAGGCTGATGATATTCCTATTATTGCTCTTACTGCCAATGCAATGGAGGGAGTTAAGGAGATGTTCATCAGCGAGGGAATGAACGACTTTGTGGCAAAGCCCATTGATATAAGGGATCTGGTTGCCAAGCTAAAGCAGTGGCTTCCTAAGGAGAAGATGTTTCACAGGGATCCGGCGGAGGAGTCAGGCGCAGATGCTTTGGGGGCATTTGCTTCAGGAGATAATGAAGCCGAAACAGGCTCCGATACCGGCGTAATAGCTGATATCGGAAGAATAGAAGAGATCGATATTGATAAGGCTATTAAGGCTCTTGGCTCTCCTGAATTATATCGGACCATTGTTAAGGAATATGTCAGATCCGGTAAGGATAAATGCGCAGAGATAGAGACAGCCTACGCCAATGAGGACTGGACTGACTACACCATTAAGGTTCATGCCTTAAAGAGCAGCTCAAGGCAGATAGGCGCCGATGAGCTTGGCGACAAGGCTGAGGAGCTGGAGAATGCGGGCAAGGCTCTTGATATGGATATTATTAAGGGTAAGACCGAGGAGACCCTTAATACATTTAAGGAATTGCTTAATAAGCTCTCCCCCTATTTCCCTGAGGAAGAGGTTGACGAGAGCCAGCTTTCTGAAATTGATGATGAAGAGTTTGACCGCATACTGGATGAGCTGCTTGCAGCCTGTGATGACCTGGATATGGATAAGATGGAGGAGTGCAAGGAGTCACTGAAGAAGCATTCTTATTCGGATGAGGTTAAGGAAGTTCTTGCGCAGATGTATCAGGCGATTGACGACATTGATGTGGATACATGCGTGGAGCTGGTGGGAAGAGTAAGGGAAATATGGAGATTATGATAAAAGTAATGTTTGTTTGCCACGGCAATATATGTAGATCGCCCATGGCTGAGTTTATTTTAAAGGATATGGTCAAGAAAAAGGGTATGTCAGATAAGTTCTACATTGCTTCTGCTGCCACAAGTACTGAGGAGATATGGGGTGACAGGGGGAATCCTGTCTATCCACCTGCTAGGAAGGAATTGGCAAAGCACGGTCTTTCCTGTGATGGAAAATATGCGGTGCAATTAAGGCGTGAGGATTACAACAAATACGATTATCTGATTGGTATGGATTCTGCCAATATCCGCAATATGGAACGGATATGTGGGGGTGATCCGGAGGGAAAGATATATCGGCTGCTTTCATTTGCGGGAGTGAATCGTGATGTGGCAGATCCATGGTACACAGGAGATTTCAAGACTACATACAGTGATGTGGAAGAGGGATGTACAGCATTTCTTGAATATTTATCAGAAGGAGGACTCATATAAATGGGTCCTCTATTAAAACGGTTGAATTAAACGAGATATATGTGTATTATAATAGATGTGCAAGGATTGAGAGATATATAGTGTTGCAAATTATTGAATCATAATTTAGTTAATTCGGAGATAATACATATGAATAATAAATACTTAATACTTGACGTTGACGGAACACTTACCAACAGTAAGAAAGAGATTACAGACAAGACATACAAAGCACTGATTGATATTCAGGAGAGGGGACACAAGATAGTTATTGCGTCGGGCAGGCCTACTCCCGGGATTAAGTGGATTGTTGATAAGTTAAAGCTGCGTGAATACGGCGGATATGCACTGTGCTTTAACGGAGCAAAGGTTATAGATTTCAAGACGGGCGAGATCATATATCAGAATGTGTTTCCGAGGGAGTGCATAGCACCCCTTTATGAATATGCACTTGCCCATGACATGGGAATGATAACCTATGAGGGAGATACGGTGATCCACGGAACAAGGGCAGATGACTATATGAGGTTTGAGGCAGGGCTTAATTTTATGGAGCTTAAGGCTGTTGAAGATTTTGCAAATTACGTGACCTTTGATGTGAATAAATGTCTCTTTACAGCATCACCAAAGGAAGCACCTGACTTGGAAAAAGAGATGGCGGAGATGTATAAGGATAAGCTAAGCATATACCGTTCCGAAGAATTCTTCATAGAAGCAATGCCTTTGGGAGTAGATAAAGCCGCATCCTTAGACAGGCTGTTCAATGCTATTGGGGCAGATGTAAATGATACCATTGCAGTAGGGGACGGCTTTAATGACATGTCAATGATTAAGTATGCCAGAGTGGGCGTATGTATGAGAAACGGCCAGCAGGCGGTTAAGGATGTGGCGGATTATGTGACGGAGCGGACCAACGACGAGGACGGAATCGTTGAAGTGATCGGGAAATATATTGATGCCAAGGGATGAAACCCCTGAACAAATTTGATTACAGACAAATACAGTTGTAATTTGACTGCGGTTAAACAAGACCGAGATTTGACTGCGGTTGAAAAAGTCTATATTACAGCTGATGATTAATAACTACTATGAACGCTTTGCATTTGTTGGCTTCTATGGGATGAAGACATAAATCAATTGTATGTTATGAAAGCGTCTTGGAAAAAGATTTGAATTTGGGAGATTAGTATATGGGTATGATCAGAAGACATTACTTTGTTAGCGGCAGAGTCCAGGGGGTGGGCTTCAGATATCGGGCGTACTATACGGCAAGAGCCATGGGACTTACAGGCTTTGTGAAGAACCTTTATGACGGCAGGGTGGAGCTGGAGGTCCAGGGTGATGAGGATATGGTGAGGAGCTTTCTCGGTGAGGTGGAAGCGGGAACATTTATACATATAGATGATATTGAGAGTAAGGATATGAATGTTATAGAGGATGAGAGAAGCTTTCGGACGGAGTATTGAAGCTGTTCTCGGCGCATGGCAAATGGAGAACTGCGACAGATGTTAGTGAGTTTTCGGAGGCTGGCACTTTAAGCAAATATATGTGCGTTTTAATATGGAAAAAGTAAGCTAAGTATGATAAGATGTAACTGTTGCTGGTCTCTGGCATTGTGCCTGACTGCAGCAGTTATTTTTTGATAATAAAATGGGAGGTTAATTATATGTACAAAGAAGTAACCAATACAATATTAAATGTGGGTGTTAGTGATCCCTGTATCACCTTGTTTGAGAATCAGTATGAACTGCCGGAGGGTATGGCATACAACTCATATCTTATTGTGGATGACAAGGTATGTCTTATGGACAGTGTGGACACTGATGTGACGGATGAATGGATTGCCAATATTGATGCTGCTCTTTCTGATGCAGGTAAGACCGAGATAGATTATCTTGTAGTTCAGCATATGGAGCCTGACCATTCGGGATCAATTTTGACCTTGGTTAAAAAGTTCCCGAAGGTTACGATATATACGAGCATGGGTGCCCAGAACATGATGAAGCAGTTCTTTGACGAGGACCTTTCAGATCGGATCACCACTATCAAGGAGGGTGACACATTGGAGCTTGGAAGCCATAAGCTCTCATTTATTGCAGCTCCTATGGTGCACTGGCCTGAGGTAATGATGACCTATGAAGCTTCAGAGAAGGTGCTTTTTGCAGCGGACGGATTTGGCAAGTTTGGTGTGAGAGGCGCTGAGGCTGATGACTGGGCATGTGAGGCGAGAAGATATTATTTCAATATAGTAGGAAAGTACGGAGCACAGGTACAGGCTGTGCTTAAGAAGGCGGAGGGCTTGGAGCTTGAGTATATATGCTCCCTTCACGGACCTGTTCTTCCTGAAAATGAGCCTCTGGATTTCTATATCGAGAAGTATAAGATATGGTCAGCATATGAGCCTGAGGACGAGGGCGTTGCAATCTGCTATGCTTCCATCCATGATCAGGGTACAAAGCAGGCTGCATTAAAGCTTGCGGAAATGTTAGAGGCAAAGGGAATCAAGGTGGGAGTAACAGACCTCGCTAATGATGACATTCATGAGGGCGTTGAGGATGCATTCCGCTATGACAAGATGATACTCTGTGCTTCCTCATACGACGCAGACCTGTTCCCTCCTATGACACAGTTCCTTAATATTTTGAAGATAAAGGCATACCAGAAGAGAAGGGTTGCGCTGGTGGAGAACGGAAGCTGGGCACCCTCTGCAGCGAGGGTTATGAAGTCCTATGTTGAAGGCTTCAAGGATGTAACTCTTGTGGAGCCTGTTGTGACAGTGCGCTCAACCTTAAAGGATGCCGACGTACCAAAGCTTACAGAACTTGTGGATGCGTTACTTGCACAATAAGTAAATTACTGTTTAGTTAACTTTTGAAACCGTACGCCGTCTGCCTTGTGCAGATATCCTCAGGTCAGTTGGCGGATTGGACGGGATAAGAACTTCTAGGTGCCCCGAGAACACTTTGGTACCGTCCGTGGCAAGGTGCTTAGTCGCCATCCATGGCTCCAGCGCACCTGCGAG
>JAFUXG010000030.1 GCA_017470935.1 Lachnospiraceae bacterium | reverse complement strand
TTGGAAAGGGATTAGAACTTCTTGATGTCCCGTAAGAAACCTAGTGGATGCGAGGCATGGAGGCCTCGCAGGTGCGCTGGAGCCATGGATGGCGACTAAGCACCTTGCCACGGACGGTACCAAAGTCTATCCGGGACATCTAGAAGTTCTTATCCCGTCCAATCCGCCATCTGACCTGAGGGTATCTGTACAAGGCAGACGGCGTACGGTTTCAAAATTTAACTAAACAGTAATTTAGTATATAAGGAAAGGAAGAGATATTTTATGGGGGCGACAACCTTAAAGGGTCTGTTCGGTAAGAAGAGCAGTGAGGAACAGGCAGATGCGGTGGAGGAAGAGATACGATCGATAATTGAAGAGGGGCATGAACAGGGGGCTATCATGACGGACGAAGCGGAGATGATAACCAACGTGTTCGAGTTCGGGGATAAGCAGGTAAGGGATGTATGCTGCCCGAGACAGAAGATACTTGGAATCGAAGCGGATACGGATATCATGGAAGCGCTTAATATCATGCTTGAGAACAGCTACTCAAGATATCCCATCTACGAGGAGAATCTTGATAATATTATCGGTGTATTACATATAAAGGAAGCGGTAACAGCATATCTGGAGGACACTAACCAGACGGTGAGGGAGCTTGGAAGTGAGCCCTTCTATGTCCATCCGACCCAGAAGATAAGAAAGCTTTTCAACGAAATGCAGAGCAGCAAGAATCATCTTGCCATTGTGGTGGATGAGTATGGTCAGACTGAAGGACTCATTGCATTAGAGGATATTCTTGAGGTGATTGTGGGGGATATTCTTGATGAGCATGATGAGAAGGAAGATGACATCATGAAGCTCGCAACTGGTGACGGTTACATAGTAAATGGCAGCACGAAGCTTGAAGAACTAGAAGACTTGTTTGATATAGAATTTCCTGATGAGGACATAGATACGGTCAACGGTTTTATGCTTTATGAGCTTGGAAGACTTCCGGAGGAGGAAGAGCATATACAGATTAATTATGAAGGTTTTTCATTTATTGCAATTAAATGGGAGTCCCATATGATAACCAAGGCAAAGATCCGCAAGCTTCCTGAGGAGAAAATTGATAACAAGGACGAAGAAAAAGATAATGAGTAAGAATGACAATTCGGATAACCGAGATTACAATATAAGTGTTGTTTAATACACATAAGCTATATAAAAAAGAGAAACGAAGGTGAAGGAATGAGTATTTTGGAGAGTAGTTCTCTTACAAAGAGCTACAACGGAAAGATTGCGCTTAACAACGTGAATCTGAAATTAGAACCGGGAAGAATTATAGGACTTCTTGGTCCCAACGGAAGCGGAAAGACAACATTTATAAAGCTGTGTGCAGGACTGCTTACCCCTACAAGCGGTGAGATTACAATTGCATGGGAGCCTGTGGGGCCGGAGACAAAGGCAAAGGTGGCATATCTGCCGGAAAGAACATACCTCAGTAAATGGACAAAGGTAAGTGCTATTCTGGATTTTTTTGAGGATATGTATGATAACTTTGATAAAGAGATGGCGTATAGGATGCTTGCAGATCTCTCAATAGATCCATCGGACAAGTTAAAGACCATGTCCAAGGGAACAAGGGAGAAGGTGCAGCTTGTGCTTGTTATGAGCAGGAAGGCTGACATTTATCTTCTTGATGAGCCTATGGGAGGAGTAGATCCTGCGGCAAGGGATTATATTCTTAATACCATTATGAGCAACTATAATCCTGAAGGAAGTATATTGATCTCCACGCATCTTATATATGATGTGGAAAATATATTAAATGATGTGGTCATGATAAGGCAGGGAAATGTGGTGTGTTATGACTCTGTTGAGAATATAAGAAACACCTACAATAAATCTGTGGATCAGGTGTTCAGGGAGGTGTTTCGATGCTAGGAAGGTTGTTAAAGCATGAGTTCAAGTCCTATGGATTTTCCATGGGGATCATATATCTTGCAGGTGGGTTGATGGTTTTATTCATGAAGATACTGTCGATGCTTCCTTATGGTGATAATGCAAGGGATGGAATTCAGATGCTTATGGCATTTGGATTCGTGATGGTCGCCTTTCTTATTAGCATAGCTGTCCAGGTCATGATAGTCATAAGGTTTTACAGCACCACGGCTTCTGACCAGGCATATCTTACATGGACGCTGCCGGCAAAGACTTCTACAATTATCTGGTCGAAGCTGTTGGGAGGGCTTTTATGGAGAGTTATATGCGTGGCAGTGATAGCTGCTCTGGGTATCATTTTTTATACAGGTTCCTATTGGCTGTGGCATGAAAGCATATCAGGAATGTTCATAAATGGTGAGCTTACACCGGGAATGATGATCAATGGAATATTGAGCCAGCTTACTGACAGTGTTTCATCCAAGGATATTGCAGGCTTTGTAATGTACTATATCGGTACATTTGTATGGTCAATTGCAGGGCTTTTGCTAATTTATATGTGTATCGGTATAGGCCAGCTTTTCGGGAAATACAGGGTGGTGGCATCCATAGGATTTTACTTTTTGATAATGATCGTTGTGCAGATCATAAGTACCATCGGAGTTGCAGTTTTATCAAATATATCATTTAGATCAGGCAATACTGACGAAGTGCTTATGGGCAGGTATGGATTCTTGCCGAGTATAGTTTCATTAGTGGCGGCATTGATAGCCAATGTAATACTTTTCGTTATTACTAACATTTTGTTTGATAAGCATTTGAATCTTGACTGAGGAAGAAATGCAGTTATTTGATAGATTAATATTGAGTATGTGGTATGTGTATATAATTGCTGATACATTATAATACATATTAATACGGTTAGAACTATAAGGATGAGGAAAGGTCATAGGAAAGTATATGCTGCAGGAGAAGATTGAAGCTTTAAGGAATAATATCAACAGCAAATTTGTGGGCAAAGAGGAAATCACGGATAATATGATTGTTGCCTTACTGGCAGGCGGACATGTTCTTATAGAAGATGTTCCGGGAGTGGGTAAGACTACCCTTGCTAAGGCACTGGCTAATTCTATTGACGGTGTGTTCTCAAGGATACAGCTTACGCCGGACACACTGCCTACAGATATAATAGGCACATCCGTATACAGTGCAAAAAATGAAGAGTTTCAGGTGGTGAAGGGACCGGTGTTCTGTAATATACTTCTGGCTGATGAGATCAACCGAACATCACCTAAGACACAGTCGGCTTTATTAGAAGCAATGCAGGAACGCCAGGTAACACTGGATGGAGCTACATATTCCCTTGAAGAGCCATTTATGGTGGTGGCAACGGAGAATCCATCGGAACAGATAGGTACTTATCCTTTGCCGGAGGCTGAGCTTGACAGATTCATGATGAAGTTAAATATAGGATTTCCCGAAAAGGATGAGCATAGGAGATTGGCAGACAGGTTTCTTGCAGGAGAGCTTACTAAGGAGTCGTTACCTGTTGCATCTTCTGAGGATGTTGTTTTGATGAAGAAGGAAGTCAAGGAAGTTATATGCAGGGAAGAGCTTGTTGATTATGCTTTGTCAGTTATAGAAAAGACAAGGGAGGTTAAGGAGCTTGTCTACGGCTTAAGTCCAAGGGCAGGCCTAGAGCTTATAAGGGCATCCCAGGCTTATGCATATATTAAGGGAAGGGATTATGTTATTCCTGAGGATGTGGCAGCAATGGCAAGGGTCTGCCTTCCACACAGAATGATACTAACAACGGAGGCACATATAAGCAGGTTTACGGGGCAGCAGTTGATCACAGAGATACTTGATAGGGTCAAAAGACCATTATAAGTAATATGGGAATTAGAAAGAAAAATAATACATATGTAAAAAAATCAGGACATATAAGGAAACGTATTCCTTTGATCATCTATTTGATCATATTGGCATTTTCTGTTGCTATGATCAATAATATCGGAGGAGCAGCTTCTTACGTCCTGTTTTTTTCTGTTATTCTGTATCTGCCGGTATCACTTGTGTATATGCTTTATATTAAAGGGTTTCTTAAGATATACCAGGAGCTTGAGGTCAGACTGCTTTATAAGAACCGGGCAGAGAGATATACCCTTTCGATTGAAAACAGCGGGCCATTCGTTATGGGAGGCATAAGGTTTATGGCAGCTTATGACATAACGTCTTTTTCTGATGATTTCATAACCGGATCATTTGAGCTCCTTCCCCATGAAAAAACGGAGCTTCACACAGATGTATTCCTTAGATATGCCGGAAGCTATGAGGCAGGAGTAACGGATATTGTTATTCAGGATATTTTGGGGATCATAACTATACGATATCATATACCTGCACCCTTAAGGGTATCTGTACTTCCTGCAGTTACTGATGTGGCTGACAAAGCCCTTAACCGTATTCTTGACGAACTGTTAAACGGAAGAAAGACCGTCACAAAGGAGCTTAAGGAGGATACACTGGGAAATGATCTCAGGGCATATACGGCAGGGGATCCTGTAAAGCAGATACATTGGAAGAATTATGCCAGAAGTGGTGAGCTATATATAAGGCTGCCGGATATTCCGGATTCGCAGATGCCTGCGGTACAGCTGATTCCTGAGCAGTCAGGCAAGGGCATCGAGTTTATAAAGAGGAGAGATTATTTTCTGGAGCTTTGCGTTTCGGCAGCCAGTTACTTTGCAAAGAGGAAGAAACCGGTAACATTTATATATGGTACGGATGAAAATGAAAGAATGCTTGTGGAGAATTATGAAAGCTTTCAGAAATTCTATTCCGGACTTGAGAAAAGAATCAAAAATGTTGAGAAAAAGATGTATGAAGAACATATAAATGATAGCAATATAAATGACCATCATATGGCGGATGTGTATGATGATGCACTTTTGATATTGAGAGAGAAGGATAATACATTATGTCTGAACAAAAAAAGCTGATATCTGAACAGCTGATCAATCTAATACCTTGTCTTATGTGTGGGATTCCTATTGTGTGGCTTTTGCAGACAGAAGGTGTACTTGGCATATTCGGGGAATATTTCATGTTCTATTACTGTGCCATGCTTTTCATAGCACTTCTTATGACTGCTATAGATAAGGAGAAAATGCTGTATTATGCCGGGGCGGCATATACTGTTGCAGTACTTATTGTGTTCCGTGACAGGGAGCTTGCTCTTAACTGTCTGGCTGCATTTATAGTATTTTCAATATTGATGATGCTCATAAGGAGCCGGGGAAGGAGAGAGGTGCTTACATTAATTGCAATTGTACTCACAGTAATATGTTTGTGGAGGGCTGAGCCCACTAAAGCTGTGGCAGCATCATTAACAGGACTTATAATACTTGCCATATCAGGCTATATTACAAAGCATGGCAGATATGCAGTTACATTGGTGGTGTTAATAGAGTGTATTGTTCTGCTCGTTAATGTGGATACATCGCCTCTTTTGTGGAAACCGCTGACGAAGGGTGTAGATAAGGTCATGCTTGCGGTTTCGGATGCATTTAAAAATACAGAATACAGGCTTGGAGCCTTCGACAGTGTTAGCTATACAGGCTACAACGAGCCGGGAGGAATGTTCAAGGGGGTCAATTACCGATATCGTGAGGAATTGGATGTTCAGATCACGGGAAAGATATCAAGAATATATCTTAAGGGGGCAAGCTATGCGGGAATTACAAGTAACGGTGTTGCCGAAAGGATTTCCGAGGAGATAGATGATAACGGGTGGTTTGCCATATATCTCAATTCCCTATACAAATATGGGATTACCAAGGAGCAGGCGGCAAGCTTTTCAAAGCTTTTGAAGGTCAATGTGAAATATGAATATATGAAGACCGAGGATGTAATGCGGTCCGCTAATCTTCTTTCTATTGATGAGGACAAGGAGGGAGATGAGCACTCCAGGGATCATGAATACAGCTTTAATTATGCTGCTCTTGATTATGCAAATCCTTATCTTGATTATGTTGTAAAGAATGGCGGCTTTGTAAATGGTCCAAGAAATAACAAGGGCTTTGGAACTGCTATGGCATATGATTATTTCTACCGCATGAATATGACAGGAGGAAGTAATCTGATGACAGACGAGGGTTTGGAGGGTGAGACAAGTGTAAAGCCTGCAGCCTACTCTGTGATTAAAGATTATGCGTATGATATATATAATATTAAGCTTGAAGACATCATAGATGAGGCTGCTTACGAACAGGCATTTATACAATATGAGAAGGATGCTGAGGATGAAAGATATCTGGATACAGCTCTTGTTACGGACAGGATCAGGGAATTGACCAAGGAGGTTACCAAGGACGCTGCAACAGACTACGAAAAGGCAAGGAAAATAGAGTCTTTTTTGAGACAGTATTCATACGATCATAAGATGGATCTAAGGGGGAGGGATAACTATATTGAAGCGTTTTTGTTTGAGACCCAGAGCGGATATTGCGTTCACTTTGCATCTGCTATGGTGGTAATGCTGAGAAGTATCGGTATTCCTGCAAGATATACCCAAGGCTATAGGCATGTCACAAAAAAGGGTGAGGCAGTATACAGTAATGAGGCACATGCATGGCCGGAGGCATTTATTAAGGGGACAGGATGGGTGCCCTTTGAGCCCACAGTAATATACTTAAGTGCCAAGGAGGCAGGCTGGGGACTTATGCCTAAGGAGAAAAAGGAGGAGGTCAAGGAGAAGGTATCAGGCTATGATCCTGCAACGGCAGTTCCCCCATCTGATGTGGAGACACAGAAGAAGAAGGCAGGAGTATCGGATGATATGGGAGATGAGAACCCTGATGCATTAAGTTTGAAGGATACAGTGATTGGCGTTATAAAGAAAGCAGGAGGCTATCTGTCAGGATTGATGGGCATGGCGGTGCTGCTGGTGATAATATACAGACTTGTTGAGATCATAAGCTATAAAAGACTTTCTCCATATGACAAGGTGCTATCGGATATAGGAGTCATCAGCAGGAAATGTGATAAGCGTTTGGATGGAGATACTAAGGTGTTATCGGTATTTGATTATATTCCGTATATAAAACAAAAGAAGACAGAATACGATCTTAATGAAGTGTTTAGGGAATATTACAGGATTAGATACAGGGGCGATGAGCCGGATGGGGAGTTTGTCGTAAGACTTCATAAGCTGGCAAAGAATGCGTAAAATTTCGGAATATTGAGTGTTGCAATGTTGAAGTGTTAACAGTAATAGTCCTTGACAATAATAATGTATAGAATTATAATAATATTGTAAAAAGAGCTGCCGATAGACGGTTAGCCTTACAATAGTTGTTATTAAAAATAACCGCTTAGTTTGTCAGACTGTGGGCGGTTATTTTTTTGTCTTGCTATTACGACCAATCGTATAGCCAAGACCAAAGAATGTAGCACATAAGCCTAATACAGCTTTAAGATCAGTTATAGTTAACATGATATAGTCCTCCTATCGAATAATTCCTCAAATGAGAGGTTTCTGAAAAATCTCTATGTAAACAGAGTTCACAGTACTCCGATAATCAGACTAACCGCCTGCCGTTATGGCAGCTCCCATTGATATAAAAATAAACATTACACGATGTGTCAATGTACTTTTTTACACAAAGTGTATTGAATGTATCGGATACATTTTAGATGCAAATGGGTAGTATAAGTAATATATTCACATGATTAAGTTGTTATGCATTAGATGAAGGGAGATTATGCTATGG
This sequence comes from Lachnospiraceae bacterium, assembly GCA_017470935.1. Classification (GTDB taxonomy): domain Bacteria; phylum Bacillota; class Clostridia; order Lachnospirales; family Lachnospiraceae; genus CAG-590. Next base: position 96,629 of record JAFUXG010000030.1, on the reverse strand, counting down.
ATATGGTTTTATCAGGTAAAAAAAGTAAGTTGTTCGCTGCTGTATTTATGTCAGTTACTTTGTTGGTGTCCGGTTGTGGAAAGACGGATGTGGTAAAGGATTACGGGTATCAGCAGGAGACAGATGAGGGTAGAGAAAATGATACCGGCAGTGATGGGGCGGCTGAAAACGCAAGTGGCACAGATGATTCTGCTACAGCACAATCTATCGGTAAAAGCGGACTGCAGGGAAAATTGGGGACCGATAAGCTTGTGTGGGAAAGGGAATTTGATGTGGGTGGCAAGAGCATATCCGTAGATGCTTCCTATGATGTGCCGGAGATTGGCAAGCTTGGTGCCTATCGTATCGAAAAGGTAAGTGTGGGCAGCTCTCGTGAAGAAACAGTCGTTAAAAATGTGTTGGGAGACACCGCAAAAAAGCTTGATAAGCTGTCAGATGTTGATTCATATCTGGTAGATGCGGGTGACGCTTATCATAGGGATTCATGGATAGAAAGCATTTATGATCAGATCATGCTGATTGATCATTATGATTTGGCTCTTTCAGAATCTGAGGGTGATTCAGATAATGAAGGCAGTGATCCGGATGCATACCCTGAACACCGGGATACGACAATACCGGACCTGCCCGGACAGCTTGACAGGGTAACAGACGATGGTGAGGACTGGTATTATATTCATTGTTATACAGGAAAGCTTAACGGAATTGATTATGCACTGGTGTATGGATATTCTTATTTTATCGAAAGGGAGTATATAGCATTTGCTCCGCTTGCTCCGGGGGAGTATATCGGTAATAGTGAGATCAATACAATGTTTACCGACTTTACATTTGAAGGTGATGAAGAAAATGCAGACGGTGCTGATAATGATGGCAGTGGCGATATTATAAGCGGAATCACAAATGAATATAATGCCGAAGATAATACACTGATAGAAAGCGCAGAAAAGTTCCTTTCTGATACGCTTGGAATAAGCAGTTATGAGGGTGATATATCATTTAATCAGGCAGATATGGTGTTAAATGGCATGTTTATGGGCGAAAGCACCATTGGAAGAACTGAGATGGTTTTCTGTACTGAGATTGAAGATAAAGAAGGCTTTGATAATATATTAAAGGACGGCTATGAGGTGTACTTAAACGGTCGATTCCAAGGTGTCCCGGTTGCTAAGATCACGAATGATTTTAATGGATATTCCGAAGGCTCTGCAGAGTATAATATGAACAATTCAGGCTCTGTATGTATTACATCTAAGGGCGTATACTCTGTGGATATCGCAAGACAGTTTGATGTGAAGGAGATATTAAGTGATGATGTTCCGCTTATTTCGGCGGATAATGTGTTGGACTGCTTTGAGGCAGCCATGCCGGAGGCAGTGAAAAATGAGAAGTATACCGATAAGAAGAGCATGCGCTTTGACCGAATAACCTTTGTGTACTATCCTGTGGAATCGCCGGAAAAGAATGGGGAATACACTTATATTCCTGCCTGGGCATTTACGGGACATGACCAGATGAGCACCTTATATTCAACGGTTTATATCAATGCAATGGACGGATCGTTTGCGGGAGTGGAGTGAGTGGAGTGAGAGTTTTTTTGAATGTTCTTGACAATAAAAATATGTAGATATATAATTATCTCTGTAGAAGGAACTGCCGATAGACGGTTAGCCTTTGAAAAGTTAGGTTAAAATAACTGCCCAGTTTTCTCAGGACCAGGGCGGTTATTTTTTCGTCTTGCTATTACGACCAATCGTATAGCCAAGACCAAAGAATGTAGCACATAAGCCTAATACAGCTATAAGATCAGTTATAGTAACCATGATATAGTCCTCCTATCGATTAATTCCTCAAATGAGAGGTTTCTGATAATTCTCTATGTAAACAGAGTTCACAGTACTCCGATAATCAGACTAACCGCCTACCGTTATGGCAGCTCCCATTGATATAATAATAGACATTACACGATGTGTCAATATACTTTTTACACAAAGTGTATTGAATGTGTCGGATACATTTTAGATACAATCGAGAATTATAATTATATATAAAATGTGTCGGATAGAGGTGGTCTTTGAATGGAACAAATAAATGGTAAAAAACATAAGCCATACTATGGGAAAATGGATCAGGTTGACATAATATGTACAGGCATTGTGACTATATTTTTGGGCGTGTGCTGCGTAATTATGACAGGATGTGGAAACAGCAATGATGCTGTTACAGATTATGGCTATAAGCAGGAGGCAGAAATAGACGAAAATGGAAATGCAGGGGCAGAAGACACGAATAACAAAAATGATAGCACAGATGAATCACAAAGTTTTATAGGTGGAAGCTCTCTGATAGAAATGATCGGAACTCAAAATATTGAGTGGAGTGAGGAGCTTAACGCATCAGGAATCCCGGTGGAGGTAAGTATGAAATATACAGTTCCGGATGTGGAGTCCATTAATGTATATGTCGCAAGACTTGTAAATGACGGCAAGGATGATGAAGAGGAGATTGTTAAGAAGTTCTTTGGCGGCACGGGAGAAAAAGTTGATAAGATTATTACGGATACGGATGATATGTACCTGCAGCACTATGAAGGATATTATACAAATGATGATAATGATCGTGTAGATGTCTCCTATGATTTGAGTGGAGCATATGCAAAGGCATATGAATATTTGGGAGCCGCTTTTTCGCCGGATGAATCAGAAGATGATGTATATGTAAGGAATGAAAATATAGAATGGAAGCAATATTTTCAGAGCGATAACAGCTGCAAATAAATCACGTTTACCACATTCATATTCTTTGTTTTTAGGTATTTGAAGATTTGCGTGGTATTTTGTATCTGTCATTACATCATGTGAGCGAAAGCAATATAGGCGGTTATTATGGGCACAACAATTGCGAATAGATGTCAGATACTTTAGTAATGTTTCGAGCTCATTATCCATAATTTTGAATGTTTTTGATACATTTTGCCTGTCAGGCTGCTTCATGTTAAAATAGAATTTGCTTATTTGCCCGAATGAAAGAATGTTATTTAACACCCAAAGTGGAATAAAACCATATGTATCAAGGTAATGTCTTATACTTGGATCTGAGCCTCTTGCAGCTATCTGATGCTGTATATCTGACAGCAGTGAAATAATGTTTTTGTGTGAGTCCTTTTTATTCTGATCAAAATTGTTATAAAGAAGATAATTATCATGACCATATTTTTGGGGGAATTCATATGCAATTAAACATTTAATATTTCTTTCGACTTTCAGGATATATCTTAGAAATATTTCACGTAGATTCTGATCAAATATGAATAGTGCATATATTTCATCGATGGTTGTTCCGTCTTTATATTCGTCTTTTGAGGAATTTTTCAAAAACAATGTCTTGTAGCCGTTAATTAAGTTGTAATATCCTTCATGTTGCAGGCGGGTTTTGGCGAACCGCTTTGCTTCACTTGAACTTATATCAACACCACGTTCAATAAGTAATTCAATTAACTCGTTGTGATTCTTGAAAACTTTGTCAGACAAATCAATGTACCTCCCCAATTTATCGGTAAAATAATAAATAAAAGACCCCGGGCCCGAAGGACACCGGAGTTCACTCCATGATAGTATATGCAGAATTTCGTAAATCAATTCATTGACTTTGCTTATATTAGCATGTAATAATTTCGGTGTCAATAAAAATATTAACTTTTTGCAAACAATCTGAATTGTTAAATTCTAAAATAATTAAATATATAAACTATATTAAAGTATTATAAATGTTTCAACTAAAAATATCAATAGCGATATGAAATATAATAAAGTATTACAGTACGGCTGGTTTTAGATACATTTTAGATGCATTTATATTGTATAAAATTGTAGTATAGAATTATTGGATTAGTGGAGAGGTGTGTTTTAATGAAAATGAATAGCTGCAATAAATGTTCTGAAGTTGACATAATATATAAAACTGCGGCAATATCACTAATAATAGTTTGTTGTATAATTATGTCCGGCTGTGGAAATAGAAATGATGTTGTGACGGATTACGGTAATGAGCAGGATAATATATCTGAAGATGAGAATAAAGCGGGGGCAGATTTGTCCAATATATCCGTATCAGTCTCAGGACAATCCGTAAGAGAAATGCTTGGAACTGAAAAAGTAGATTGGAACGAGGAATTTGAGGCGGGGGGATTCCCGGTGGAGCTTGCAGTGAAATATACGATTCCTGATCTGCCATCACTTGACGCATATACAGGGGTAAGGGTTGCGGATAATGAGATGGTGGATTTTAAGGGACTAACAGAAGGTGGTACAGAGGAACAAGTTGCAAAGAATCTGTCAGGAGAAAGTACGGAGGCACAGGTCGTTAAGAATGTTCTGGGAGATAGTGCGAAGCTTGTGGAGGAGCTGGAATCAGGAACACCCGTGGAGGAGTTGGTAAAAGGGGCGGATGATGAAGAATGGTTGGAATTTAGTAATTATTATGATGCAATTCTTAATGAGTTTGATCCTTTTAATAAATATAATGTTCAAACTGACTGGACAGAAGATGGAATCTTGAGGTTCAAATCAATGGATACAGAGGATTTCTATATTCACATTTATGAGGGACAGTTTGATGGTGTTCCTGCAAGGCTCATTTATGGGTATTCATATACGGATAAGAAGCAGTGTATCGGTTTTGCGCCCATTTATCTGTCAGATTATTTTCAAGGGGAGAAGGAGTATGTGGATTCTTATGAATATGGGGAAGTTGACTTTGATGTAGAGACCATACAGGATAAAATTATGGAGGGCAAGACGAACCGGTGCGAAATGTCAGATGAAGCGCTTGTGGGAGAGGCTGCGGATTTCTTACAGAATAAGCTTTCAGTTCCGGTGTATGAGGATATGCTTTCATTGAATTCAAATGATGTCTATATCAGCGGTTATGGAGATGATAAAACACAGATGCTTTTTATGACCCGGAAATATTGGAGGACATCTGATTCGGATGAGGTATTGTGTGACGGGTATAAGGTATATATTTCGCAAAGGCTTTCGGGACTTTTTCCTGCGAGCGGAATGGGACCATATTTGCTTAACAATTCAGGCAGTGTTGTGGTGACAAGCAGAGGAATACTATCGGCATATGTTGTAAGGCAAATGGATATTACTGATGTAACGGATAATGTGCAGTTATTGAATGCAGACAGGATCAGGGACAGCTTCAAATATGTCATGCAGGAGCAGTTTGATTATTCAAGCCTGGATCATGTGGGGAAGAAATTATATTTTAATTCATTGAGGCTTACCTATTATCCGGTGGATGATCCAAAGAATGATATGGCATTTACATATATTCCTGCATGGGAGTTTGTTGGCAACATGCAGAACAGACCATATGTGGCGGTGTATATCAATGCTATTGATGGGGAGCTTATTGATGTGGGGTATTGAAGAGATAGTGCTCAAAATGGTGATCTTATTATCGGAAAAATATTGAAAAAGTAGTTGATTTGAGTATAATTCATATTTATAGTAGACACACTATGAGTTTTTAGAATGAATAAGCAGAACTGCGGAGAAGATTTATGGCACAAGAACAATATCAGTATTTTGCGACCGTGTACGATAGAATGATGGATAACATTCCTTATGAAGAGTGGAAGCAGTATATACTTTGGCTCTTTTATAAGTATGGGGTGTCACCATGTGCGGATATCACCGAGCTTGGATGTGGTACCGGTATTATGACAAGATTGCTTGCAAAAGACGGTTTTAATATGACGGGAATTGATATATCAGAGGAAATGTTAAAGGTTGCCAAAGCAAATACTGCCTATAATATAATTTATAAATTGGGGGATATGTGTAATTTTTCCTTAGAACATAAGCAGGATGCGATTATAAGTATCTGTGATAGTATGAATTATCTGATTACGGTAGAGGATTTTACAAAAGCCTGTATCTGTGCATATTATAGTCTGTTAGATAAAGGTGTATTTATATTTGATCTTAAGACGGAATATTTTTTTGAGAATGAATTAGATGGAAAAACTTTTTCTGAGAATATGGGAGATTTCTCTTATGTTTGGAAGAATAAATATGATCATGTTAATCGTATTCATCAGTACCATTTACTATTTGACTTTGTTGCAGATGGAAGGCATGAACATAAGAAAGAACTTCACCGACAGAGATGCTACCACGCGAGTGAGATAAAGGAAGCAGCGATTACGGCAGGATTTGCACATGGAGCTGTTTATGATGCATTTACATTTGATAAGCCGAGAAAGAGAAGCGAGAGAATATATGTGGTGCTGCAAAAATAATGTGTGTGATGATGGTGAAACATGGGGGATTTATTATGCAGAGTACATGTAATGTGTGTTTTAGGCATTGTAAACTAAATGAAGGACAGACAGGCGCTTGTTTTGCAAGAGCAGGCGGAGAGAACGGGGAAACAGTTTTGATAAACTATGGACATGTTACGTCTATTGCACTTGATCCGATTGAGAAGAAACCGCTTTATCATTTTCATCCTGGAAGTATGATACTGTCTGTCGGTAGTTACGGTTGTAATTTGAAATGTCCTTTCTGCCAGAATGTCAGTATCTCGCTTGCCGATAACAACACGAATAACTTTCCGCAGTATGAGTATGTTGCTCCGGAGACTCTTGTTGAACTTGCTAAAGAGTATGTTCCGCATGGTAATATCGGTGTGGCATTTACCTACAATGAGCCGCTTGTGTGCTATGAGTATGTTAGAGATACGGCATGTCTGCTGAAAACCGATGGGCTTTCTACTGTGGTTGTTACGAACGGAAGTGTACTGCCAGGGGTGATTGACGAGATAGGATCATTTATTGATGCGATGAATATAGATCTTAAATGCTTTTCGTACGATTATTACAAAGATGTTTTAAACGGTGATTATGAAACTACGAAAGAGTGTATAGAAGAGGCACTAAAATACTGTCATGTGGAAATTACAACGCTGATTATTCCGGGTGAGAACGATTCTGTAAAAGAGATGGAAGAGATGTCATTGTGGATTGAAGGACTTGAAAAGAAGTATGGTAAAGCAATCCCGTACCATATAAGCAGATTCTTTCCAAGAAGCAGGTATGCAGACAGAAAAGCGACGGATATTGCTGTAATGAAGGAATTGTTTGATATAGCAAGCAAGAAACTGTCATATGTATATTTGGGTAACTGTTAAGATTTTTCTAAGGCGTTTGATGATAATATTTAGCGGAACCGAAATGAGTTCGTATAGCCAAGGCCAAAGAATGTAGCACATAAGCTACATTTTTTTGATACATTTTGGATGCAATTAATAAGTATAATTATGTGTAGAATGTATCGGATAGAGGTGGTGTTTGAGTGAAAACATGCAATGATACGAAAATAAAGACATATTATAACAAGATGGATTTGGTTGACATAACATCGGTTGTTGTGATAGCAGTATTTCTGATTATGTGTAGTGTTACTATGACCGGATGTGGAAAGACGGATGTGGTTACAGATTACGGCTATGAGAATAACACAGATGAATCAGGTGGGGAAGGTGAGGTTATAAAACCTTCAGTTTCTACAAGCGGTGCATCTATTAGGGACATGATTGGAACAGACAGTATAGAGTATTATGATAATTTTGACGCAGACGGAATTCCTGTGGAGGTTGATGTCAAGTGTTCTGTGCCGGATATTCCGAAGGTTTCTGCGTATCAGCTGACACGGGTTGATGAAGGCAGTGCAAATGAAGAGAAAATTGTTGATGCATTGTTTGGGGAATCGGCAAAGAAGCTTTCTAAGATGGATACTTCGGATGATTATAGGGATACAAGATATACGGAGCTATGCAGTGAATATTATGGTCTGGCTGAAGCTATGGGAGTGGAGCTTTCCGATGACGAACCGCTGCTTCGCGAGTGGGCAGATGCGGAGGATTACTATATTCATTTATATCAGGGCGTTTATGAAGGAGTGGATTACGGGCTCATTTACGCATATTCATACAAATATAACACGCAGTATATCTCTTTTGCACCGGTAACGCTTGAAAATTATTTTGATGATGGGGCTTATGTGGATTATTCGCCTTACAATCAGGATGCAGTTGATGATGACGGTACAACATTGTTTTCATTTTGGAATAAAGAGAATGAGTGCAGGATGACAGATGATGAGATTATTAGTATAGCGGAGGATTTTTTGTGCAATAAGCTTATGATTAAGAGATACGATAATATGCTGTCATTTTATGATGATATTGGCAGAAAATATTATGGTGAGTCCAAGAAAGTGCTGGGATTTTACAAATCCTTTGCGGATTCTCCATTAGTGTCAGAGGTTGACAGGTTTGATGGTAATGAACTGTATATAACTCAGAATAAATCAGGACTTTTGCCGTCAGCAGGTAAGGTGACTGATGATGCGTACTACAGAGATTTTAGATATTCTACAGGCTTTGTATTAAGCAATGCCGGAAGGGTGCGGGTTACAAGCAGGGGGATTCTTTCGGTATCATTGTCATGGCAGGTAAATGTTACAGATGTGACGGACAATGTAACGCTTCTAAATGGTGAGAGTATGAAGAAGTGCTTTAAGAACGCAGTGGAGAATAATATTGAAAAGGACAAAATGGGAACAAGAAGGCAGCTTTATTTTAACAAGCTTGACCTGCGATATTATCCTGTGATAAATCCTGATGATGACAACGAGTTTACTTATGTGCCGGCGTGGGAGTATACGGCAACGGCTCAATCCAGAACTTCTGTGGTGGTGTATATCAATGCTATTGATGGGGAGCTTATTGAGGTAGTGTATTGAAGTAGTGTGGTTAAGGGATAGATGTCAAGGAGCATACTCTCTCCGGAACAGACAGCAAATATTATGTGAATATGTACGAAAAGAAGGATGTGCTTAACCGGATAGGTACTGTTTTTGGAATAGTGAAATAGAGTATATAATACTTGACAAGGTATGGAAGTCAAGATATAATATCGTATATACGAAATATAGAATGTATATGCAAAGGTGTGGCGGGATTTGTGAAGAAAACGGGCATTGATATTATTAATTGATTGAAATATAATAATATTATTATATTGATTGTGCTTTATGTATGATTGTAATATTGTCGGGAGTGAAGATAATGATAATCAGTGAACGTATTTTCAAAATAATGGAAGAAAAGGGGATAAGACAGACAGATTTCTCGGCTAAGACCGGTATTTCGCAGAGTACAATAAGTGATTGGAAGCGAAAGAAAACGAACCCATCTTCGGATAAGATTATGGTGATTTGTGAAACTTTGGGAGTATCGCCATATGAGTTATTACAAGATAATAATAGAGATAATATTAATGAGATGATAGATTACAAGGTGGTCAGTGAAGGTACGGATTCTTACGATTTGCTTGTTGAGTTTGAGCAGATGGATAAGAGTATGCGGGATCGATTGATAGGTTATATGGATGCTTTGAGACAAGGAGAAAAGAGAAAATTGTTGTAAATGATAAGTAAGGAGGTTGAGACTATGGCTACTTTGGAACGGTATGCTAAGCCAAATATGACAAATCTACCAAAAGAAATTTTTGATGAAATTATTAATACTCCTAGAATGGATTATAAGAAAATGAAAGAAGAGGCAGATAGGTTGGAGCAGCAGATGATAAAAGAAATGGAGAAACACGAGGATGACAGCAAAAAATGAAGACGTTGGTTTTATCAAAAACAATTTGTTTTATATCAATCACTTGAATTGCAATAGAAAAGAAGATGTTGAAGCAATCAAAGATTTTTATGTTGCAAATAAAACAGGATATGGACTACAACGTTATCTTCAAGAATATGCTTGTGTTGATGAATCGGAAGGTAATATGAGAACATATATTGTACGATATATGAAAACTGATGAATGTGTTGGATATTTTTCTTTGAAGGCTGGTCTTATTTCTCTTAATGAAACGAAAAGTGAAATATTTGACGAAGATACAGGGCAGGAAAAGAAATTGAGAGAGTTTGATACAGTTCCTGGTGTAGAATTAGCAAATTTTGCAGTGAACAGTTCGTTTGTAAGTAAATATCCTTATATCAAAGGAATTGGACAGGTTATTTTTGTTAATCTTATTATTCCCATTATACGAGAGGCGGCTCTTCATGTTGGTATAAGGGTAATATATATTTTTGCATTACCATATGATTCATTGATTAATGCTTATAAAAGGTATGGTTTCAAAAGGTTATCAATCACTGCCGAGAAGGATCTTCATAATAGACTTAAGCCAAGATATGATGAGTCTTGCAAGTTTATGTACCAGATGTTATGATTTTGTTTTTTTATTATTGTAGAAAATGGAATTGTTATAGGAAAGTGTCCTATTGTCAGTGCAGTTGAAGAACTATGGGAGGATTAAGTATGACAGATATGGGGAAAAAACTTATGAATTTACTAAGAGAGATATACGACGACCATGATTTCGTTTGTGGTACTATGAGTAATTGTGGTGGCGAAGAAGCTTGGGGAAAAATGTACCAGTTTATCACATATGCAAATGCTCATAATGAAAGTATAAGCTCGGATGATGTGTTGGCATTATCATTGATACTGGGGAAAGAAATGGATATACGAAATAAAATAGTATGTTCTGCATGATAAAATTAAATAGGTACATAAATAGTTGAAGAAGTGAAAAAGTTTGCTATATAAATAATTGTTTAAATATAAAAAGCAAGGTCATTACAAAAATGGTCTTGTTTTTTTATTAAGAACATTGTTATATGCATTACAGATGCATATCAATCTGTTGGGTTTCTTTTTTAATGCATTTTATATACATTTATGATACAACTTTGATGCAATCCTGTGATATAAGTATAATGTCGACAAAAATAGTAATGATTTGAATCAGTGTTTTTGAAAGGGGATTATCATATGATTAACATAAAATGTATTAATGAAAAGGAAAAGATAACAAAGATATCTGAAATATCAAAAGTTAGAAAGTATTTAAAAGATAATAGAGTTGACATAATACAAGAAATAATTCAAAGAAACCTTAGAAAGGGAAGATCATTTATACCAGCATTTATTCTCATGTTTTGTATGTGTTTAACTGGATGTGGAAGTGGTAATGATATCGTTAAGGATTATGGAGTATGGTCTGAAACAGAGGACAAGCAAAATGGTGAAAGCAGTGAAAAGATATCTGCATCCGGGGAGACGATAAGGGATATGCTTGGTACTGAGAATGTAGAATATGAGGACAGCTTTGATTCAGGAGGAATACCGGTTGAGGTTAATGTTAAGGGCTTTGTACCGGATGTTCCATCACTGAATACATATCAGGTTGAGGATATTAAAGAGTTTACTGCTAACGAGGAAAAGGTTGTAGATAATCTTTTTGGTGATACAGCGGAAAAGCTTGACAGGGTTCCGGAGCCTATACGGTTCATTGATGATTCGGGTGAAACTTACTATTCTGACAATGAGCTTTGGCAGTGGTACAGTGATATATATTTTGAGGACATATTTGCGAAGCAGTATGATATGGAAGAACAAAAAAGACTGTTGACAAGTAATGATTTCTATAAATGGGTAGATGCTCCTGAGGGTTACATTCATATATATAAAGGCAAATACAATAATATGGAATTTGGGCTCATTTATGCTTATTGCGATAATGATATGACAGGATATATTACCTTTGCACTGATTAATCCGGCGGATTATTTTCCGGACATGAATGCTTTTCAGTGCATTTCAGACAATCGGATGGATATTGGATATAATGAAGACGGAGATCTGGAGCTTAATATTACCGATTCTGATGCTTATCAGAATGATAATGAGCTTGACAGAATAATCTCCGGCAGGACTAATGCGATGGCGGAAAGAGAGGATGAGGCATTAAATGCTGCAAGGAGCTTTATAATCGACTATCTTCTTGTCTCATGTCCTGATGAAATGGCTGCTTTTTCCTTTGATTCTAATTTTAAGGGACAGCTTTTGTTCATTGATAAGGAGGAGGCTGCCGGCTCATTAAATGACGATAGCGGTCTCTTAGATGGTTACTTTGTGAATTATGCAAGCAGATTCAATGGTCTGACAGTGCCTGATTACAGTGGGAATATTACTGCAATGAAGAATCAGGGTTATGTGAAGACAGCCAGTGGCGGGGTGTATTCGGCATTTATTAATGTTCAGATGAATGTTAAGGATGTGACAGAAAATGTGCGTCTGTTAGATGGTGAAAGAATAGCGGAAAGCTTTAGGGATATTGTTTCGGAAAAGCTTGATCATGATAAGCTTGCCGGACGGAACAAATTATATTTCACAAGTATGAAGATGTATTATTACCCGATTCAGAATCCTTCGGATGAAACAGAATTTACATACATTCCTGTATGGGAGTTCAAGACTAATGATGATAATAAGGGAAAGAGTCCGGTTTGTGTTCTGGTAAATGCGATTGATGGGGCGCTGGTGGATGTGGTGTATTAAGGAAATGAGTTGTTGGATGCATATCTTAATGCTATTGATGGGACATTTACTGATACTGTGTATAATGAAGCAAGTTGATAACTTTTGAAGAAAAATACTGTGTTGTATATATAAAATGGTATAGGTTTTCATTGATAATAAAATACTAATATGATAATATTTAAGTAGTTCAATTGATATGTGCATAATAAGTAAAGGAAGTGATTTTATGACAGTTCAACAGCAGGTATGCGCAAGAATAATAGATATGTCTGATGAGGGTGCTCTTTTTATTAATCAGGTTATTAATAATATGAATCCGTCTTTTTTTTCAAAAAAGGAAAAGTCTGAAACTAAGAATAATACGATTGATGTGTCCAAAAGGATAGGTTTTGCAAAAGGTAAAATGGGTAATAGTGATAACTTTGATAAATTAAATGAAGATATTGCTAATATGTTTGAGGGAGTAAACTTTTGATTGCACAAGCGAAAACTGAAAATATGTTATTTTTGACTCATGATGAATTAGTACCGTATTATCATGAAGAATGTGTTTTATCTGTATAATATTATAAAAATGTTGAAGTCGTAAAAAGCAAGGTCATTACAAAAATGGTCTTGTTTTTTATTAAGAACATTGTTATATGCATTACAGATACATATCAATCTGTTGGGTTTCTTTTTTTGATGCATTTTATATACATTTATGATACAACTTTGATGCAATCCTGTGATATAAGTATAATGTCGACAAAAATAGTAATGATTTTCAGTCAGCGTTTTTGAAAGGGCATTATCATATGGTTAACATAAAATGTATTAGTGAAAAAGAAAAGATAACAAAGATATCTGAAATATCAAAAATTAGAGAGTGTTTAGAAGATAATAGAGTTGACATAACACAACAAGTAAGTCAAAGAAACCGGAGAAAGGGAAGAACATTTATATCAGCATTTATTCTCGTATTATGTATGTGCTTAACGGGATGTGGAAGTGGTAATGATATCGTCAAGGATTATGGCGCAAGGTCTGAAACAGAAGATGAGCAAAATGGTGAAAGCAGTGAAAAAATATCTGCTAAGGGAAAGACTGTGCGGGAGATGGTTGGCGGTGATATGGTTAAATGCGAGGACAGATTCGAGGTCAATGGTATTTCAGTTGAGTTTGATGCAAAGGGGCTCGTTCCGGATGTACAGTCACTTAATGCCTATACGGCAACCGGTATTGGGGATATGAGGGATAAAGAGGAAGAGATCGTGCACAATTTGTTCGGCGATACTGCAGAGGTGGTGGAAAATGCAGGAGAAATCGGCAGTTATAATGGATTTACATTTGGTGGCAGCTTGGGGTTGGATGGCTGTTACGATGAAATAGTGTTTTCATGTGATACCACAATAAACAATTCTTTCGATGAGGATGAAAGTCTGGATATGATAGCCGACAGAGTGAATGGACATAGATGGATTGACAAGGAAGACTATTTCTTACACATGTATAAGGGAATATATGATGGAAATGAATGCGGTCTGATCTATGCATTTTCATACAAGACTATGAGAAGTTATATTGCATTGAAGGTGCTTGATTTTACCGATTATTTTCCGGATAGGAATGTTACATGGTGCTATTCAAGAAATACTCTGGTAAATGAAGGTGATAAAATGATAGGGTATGACGGAATTTATCAGAATATTATAAACAAAACCAATGCCATGTCAGGACATGAGGAAGAAGCACTTAAATCTGCAAGAAGCTTTGTCAGTGATGAGTTTGCGGTAGGAATTGCAGAGGATATGGCGGCATTTTCCTTTGAATCGGATGATGCGGATGCAAGAGAGCAGCTATTGTTTCTAAATGAGGAGGAAAAGCAACAGATCGATTCGCAGGAAGGAGAGAACATTGGATTGTGTGACGGATACAGAATTTATATAGACAGCTGTTTTAGTGGGCTTCATCTGCCATATGTAGATGACGCAGATAGAAATATGACGGCTGTCAGTAATTATGGAACGGTATATGTTACCAGCAGGGGAATTGCAGCAGCCTATATCGAGGCACAAGTTAATATAACTGATGTTACGGAAAACATTCTTCTGTTGGACAGCGGCAGGATATTGGAATCATTTAAGGATATTATAATAAATGATCTTGATATGGAGCAGTTGAAGGGACTGAGAAGATTGTATTTTAACAGAATGACCATGTGTTATTATCCGGTACAGAATCCGGATGATGAGAATGAATATACATATATTCCGGTGTGGGAATTTATGACAAATGGTAGTGCTTTAAATTCGGGCGGGAAATCGGTCGTTGTGTATGTCAATGCGATTGATGGGTCGCTTATTGATGCGGTGTATTAAAAAATGAAATTATTATTGACATATTTCTACCACAACAGTACAATAATATTGATAGGTAAGAAAAGCCACATAGTGGGGGACTTGCCAAGTGGTCTGACACTATAATCCGAATTAATTGCAGTACGTAAGGGACTGCCGGTTGGCGGACAACGGAAAAATCAGACAGAACCCGAAAGTAGGACGTATTCTTACGAGAATGCGTCCTCTTTTGGATTATGAGGAGGGCACATGAAGTACGATAAGAAAATCTGTAATGCCTGCAAGTCCGATTGCAATAATACTCAGGAAAGATATTGTAGAAGATAAATATAATGAGATTACTTATAGATCAAAAAATATTAATATTGAACACTTACATTTTCCAAATGAACTACTTGAGATTATATCGGATGATGCTGTGTTGTAATGAGTTTGAATAGCGGTAATTACATGGAAAACCAGGAGTTCTGGTTTTCTTTTTCTTTGGTATTTTTTAGCATTTATGATACAACTTTGATGCAATCGGATGGTATAAATATAATGTAGACAAAAAATAGTAATACTTCTATAAGCAGAACAGATGGAAGGAGAATATTATATGGTTAACATAATACATAATATTAAAAAAGGAAATAGCGAAATAAATGCAGAGAATTACGAAAACGATATAGTTGACATAATGTTGGACGAAAGACGAAAGAAATGGAGAAGTGGGAGAACATATATATCAGCATTTACTCTCATCACATGCATGTTACTGACTGCCTGCGGTAAAGCAGACGACATAGTTACCGACTACGGCAACCAGACGGAAAATGCATATCAGACAGAAAATGCTAATCAGACTGGAAATACTGATCAGAGTGGTAGCAGTGATGACAGTTCGACGAATGCAGGACAGGAAGCAACAGTCGGACAGGTCATATCTGCTAAGGGAAAGACTGTGCGTGAGATGGTTGGCGGTGCGACCTTGAAGTTTGAGGACAGTATGGAGGCCGGCGGAATTCCTGTTAATATAAGGGTAAAATGCGATGTTCCTGATGTGGAATCTCTTTCTGTGTATCAGGTTAACAGAGTGTCCGGAAAGCATGATGAGGAGGAAAAAATAGTCAAGAATATATTTGGAGAGACCTATGAGAAGGTTGATGAGCTTCCGCATATGGATGGCATATTTGGATACGAATATGCGTCAGATATTAATAGTGTATACTACTATGTAAGAGAGGACAGAGGCTATATGCGTGATGATTTTCATTTTAAAACAGATGCAATGGAGTGGTTAGATGGTGATGATTTGTATGTTCACATTTACAAAGGAAAATATAATGATATAGATTATTACCTGTTATATGCCTATTCTGAATTGAGCATGGTAAAGACGATATACCTTGCACCTGTTTCACTTGGGGAATATATTGGTGATGACGGGTATGATGCACTATGTGTATATAACAAGTTCAACAGTGATAGTGAGCCTGATAATAAACTTGAATTTTCCGAAGCGGAGCTTCTTGATACATGCAATTCATTTATAGAGGAGAAGCTTGGAATAAATGCATATGATGGAATGGTTTCTGTAAATGCAAAGCATTCAGATTTGTATGGAGAACAGACTTCCACGAAAAATCATCTGATATTTACTACCGCTGATGATATAAAGGGTACTTATGATGACAATACAGTTATTGATGATGATGGCATGGAAACTATTAAAATTGCAGATAATGATGTTGCGTATATGTTGTCTTCAAAAGGTATCGTTGATGGATACGAGCTTTATTTTTCTGATTATATGTCGGGAGTTGAACAGAAAAGAACTCATATAAGTGATGATAAAAATTGCAACAGTGGAAAAATTTTAGTAACAAGCAAAGGGACAATGGAGGTTATGTTAAATATCGGTGTTGAAGTAAATGATATCACTGAAAATGTAATGATAATTGATAGCGAAAAGATAAAGGAGTGTTTTAAGGCAGAACTTTCTGAAAACATTGACAAGGATAAGCTTGGAGATTTGAAACAGCTTGTTTTCGACGAAATGAAGATGGTGTATTATCCTGTAGAAAATCCAAATGATGAAAATGAACTTACCTATATCCCTGCATGGTGCTTTACCTCGAAGCGGGATCTTAGTGACGGACATTGGCTGTATATGGATGTATATCTTAATGCGATTGATGGAACATTTATTGATACTGTGTATAATGAAGCGAGTTGATAAAGGAAAATGGGTCATTGAAGGAGTGTTTATATGGTTGACACAATACAGGAGACAAGACTAAGTAAATGGAGAAGTGCAAGAGCATGTATATCAGCATTTACTCTCATCACATGCATGTTACTTACAGCCTGCGGTAAAGCAGATGACATAGTTACCGACTACGGCAACCAGACGGAAAATACCAATCAGACAGAAAATGCTGATCAGAATGGAAATACTGATCAGAGTGGTAGCAGTGATGAAAGTTCGACGAATGCAGGACAGGAAGCAACAGGCGGCCAGGTCATATCTGCTAAGGGTAAGACTGTGCGTGAGATGGTTGGCGGTGATACATTGGAGTTTGAGGACAGTATGGAGATAAACGGATTTCCCATATATATGGATATTAAGTCTGCGGTCATTGATATTCCTTCGCTTAATGTTTATCAGGTACACAGAGTTTCCGGTGGGAAGAAAGAGGAAAACGAGATTGTGGAAAACCTGTTTGGGGATACTGCTGTAAAGCTTGATGAAATACCTTCAAGTATGACTAACATTAGTACCGGATCACCTGTTATTGGTGCATATTATGATGTTATTTGGGAGTTCGGTTTTGATAATGAGGATGAAGCTCATGCTGCTAATGATGCTAAAATGGAATGGATTGATGATGATGAAAGATATATTCATTTATATCAGGGCAAATATGATGGGATTGATTTCATACTGCTATATGGATATTCTGATATAAGTAAGACTAGAACGATCATGTTTACTCCGGTATCGGTGGGAGACTTCATATCAGATCCTGAGTATGATTCTGTATTTTTATATAATGCAGAGGAAAACAAAACTGCCGAAAAAATATTTTTGGATAACGATGAAAACAGACTTTCTTATTCGCCGGATGAGCTGGTTAGTGAGGCATCTTCATTTTTAAGAGATAAATTAGGGGTTAATGTGTATAGCGGTATGATATCAGCAGATAATGCAAATCTTAATATAGATCTTGGAACAGGATTTGTCGGGAAAAATGAGCTTGTATTTGTTAATTCGGAAAAATACAATAATATATGGGAGGGGCATACAATCAAAATGAAAGGCGGGGAATTGGATTTGGATATTGGAGTGCGGGATGTTGAAAATGAAATTGCAAATACCGGACTGCTTGACGGATATGAATTGTGTTTCCCTAATAAATTTTCAGGTGTGACTTTAGTAGAAGGTTCTGATGAATACAAGTTACCTATAGGTTACAGCAACATTTTTATTACCAGTAAGGGAGTTATGTCTGTTCGGCTTTCACAGAGGATGGAGGTTACAGACATTGTAGAGAATATTCAGATTCTTGATGGTGATAAGATAAAGGAAAGCTTTAAGGCGGTACTTTTAGATGCGGTGGGTAAAATGGAGCTTGATGGGATGAAACAATTGATTTTTGATAATATGATACTGCGATATTATCCGGTACAGAATCCTTCTGATGAAGATGAATATACATATATTCCGGTGTGGGAATTTTCTACGAAATGGGATATTAAGAATCGTGGTAATAAAAGATTTTATGTGTATATCAATGCCATTGACGGAACGCTAGTGGATGTGGTGGTGACAGAATGAGGAAAAGCTTCTTATAATTCCCCAAACTTATATAATAATATAGTGTTTTGGGGAATTATAAAAAGATATTGACTTATAATTTCCCAAAATCTATAATGCATATATTAAATAAAAATGTATATTATATTCCATTAGGAGGGATGACTTATGGTAGGCAGAAAGGAAGAAATAGGAATTTTAGAAGATCTGCTTAACAGCAAAAAGCCTGAATTTCTGGCATTATATGGACGCAGAAGAATTGGAAAGACATATCTGATAAAGGAATTTTTTAATGATTCATTTTCATTTTATGCAACAGGAGTGCAGAATTGTAATACAAAGCAGCAACTGCGTGTTTTCAAGGAGTCATTGGAAAAGTACGGTGACAGGAAAAAGACAATACCTAAGGATTGGTTTGAAGCGTTTTCAAGATTGGAGAAGCTGCTTAGTGATGACAATGTTAATAGAGAATACAGATCAGGAAAGCGTATTGTTTTTCTGGATGAGCTTCCATGGATGGATACTGCCAGATCTGATTTTAAGAGTGCATTTGACTACTTTTGGAATAGCTGGGGTTCTTCACAAAAGGATCTGCTGCTGATCATATGCGGTTCGGCTACTTCATGGATCATTAATAATATTGTAAAGGATACAGGAGGATTTTATAACAGACTGACAAGACAGATCAGGCTTATGCCATTTACTCTCAGTGAGTGTGAAGAATTTTTGGAGGACAATGGTCTGAAATATACAAGAAAACAGGTGGTTGAGAGTTATATGATATTTGGCGGGGTGCCGTATTATCTTAGTTATTTGAAGCCGCAGCACAGTCTTGCACAGAATGTTGATATGATTTTCTTTAACGAAAACAGTCCTTTGAAATATGAGTTTCCGCAGATGTTCAATGCACTGTTCAGGAATTCTGATAATTATCTGGTAATTGTCAGGGAGTTGGCAGGAAAACAGTATGGAATGACACGGACTGAATTGATTGACAGTGGAAATGTGGCTGATGGCAAAACGCTTACAAGATGTCTTGAGGATTTGGAACAGTGCGGTTTTATCAGGAGGTATCATAATTTTTCATCAAAGAAAAACGGAGCCCACTATCAGCTGATAGATCCTATGTGTCTGTTCTATTTAACATTTATTGATAAAGGAACTATAGGTTCATGGATGGATCATATAAAAACCCCGGCTTATTATAGCTGGTGCGGACTTGCATTTGAGAAAGTGTGCCTGTTGCATACAAAGCAGATAAAACAAAAGCTTGGCATCTCCGGTGTGTCAAGTAATGAATCTGCATGGGAGAGCAAAAAGACAAAGCCGGGCGCACAGATTGATCTTCTTATTGACCGTAAGGATGATGTTATCAATGTATGTGAAATTAAGTACTCGCAGGAACCTTTTTCTATAGATGCGGAATATGAAAAGAAGCTGATTCATAAGGTGGAAGCTCTGCGGACAGAGACAGGCACAAAGAAGGCTCTATGGCTAACTATGGTCACTTTTTCAGGACTTTCGGATAATCAGTATAAGAACTGTGTGGTCAGTGAACTGGCTGGGGATGATCTGTTTCAATAGGATTGATTTTATTTTGCTTTTACACAATCAAATCGATTACCAAGCTTCGTGAATACAATAGATTAAAGGTATGTATAAGGATAAAATACACAAAGATTATGAAAAAGCTCCCCCGGGGGCTTTTTTTATTCTTCCGGGTTTCTTTTCAAATTGATAAAAATAACAGACAGTATATAATTCACATAATGGTAAATGAAATTGTACATGATTGTTCTGATGCATTTTATATACATTTATGATACAACTTTGATGCAATCGTTTGTTATAACTATAACAGATAAAAGATTATTGCAGTAATGTTTTTATTTATTTTTTTGATTTTATGTGTACGCAAAGAATTATATGAAGCAAAAATACACGAATCAATTATGCTGTATTAAAGTGCATGTTACATACCCAAAAGAAAAGGAGAGAAAATATGATTAACATAATATCAGATTTTAGTAAAAGGAGCAATTCTAATGGAAATAGCAGTAATATTGAAGAAATCAACAATTATAGAATGGTTGACATAACACAAGATGCAAGGCGCAGAATATTTTGTAAGGCAAAGGCGTTTTCATCAGCATTTATTCTCATCTTATGCATGGCACTTACGGGCTGCGGGAAGCAGAATAATATTGTCACCGACTACGGAGAGCAGGTAAAAAACGCAAGTGGTGAAGATGGTGAAGCGGCTGATACGGTGATTGATAGAGATAATGACACAGGTAATAGTGGTGTCAACTCTGTCATTTCAAGTGGAGCTTCTCTGCGTGAAATGGTGGGAACCGAAAGGTTTGAATGGAAAGACGGCTTTGAGACAAATGGAGTTCCGGTGGATATTGGTGTTAAATGCAGCGTTCCGGATGAACCGTCTATAAATGTGTATCAGGTCGAGAAGATAACAATGGAAGAGTTAAATGATGATGAGATAGTAAGTGCACTGTTTGGGGATACGGCGGTAAAGCTTGATGAGCTTACTGCAGAGCCTAGACGGATCAGGCATATCGATGATGTGTGCGATATGACCTCCGCATATGACAATTTATCCTGGAGGCATGAAGATGAGCGTAATGGTGATAAGAGAGTATGGATTGACGGAGATGATTTTTATATACATATGTATCAGGGAAAGCGTGATGGTGTAGATTTCTATCTGCTGCTTTCATATGAGTATGTAGAGAATGAGTGGACCGGGGAGCTTAACGGACAGAGAACCATTTTATTATCACCTGTCTCCATAAGTGATTATATGGGAGATGAAGATTATGATTCTGTAATGGTGTATAGCTGCAATCCGGGCAGTGATATGGAGGAGCTGGATAACAGAATGGAATTTTCTGAGACGATGGCAGATGATGTGGGGGAGTTCCTGAAGAATAATTTCAAGATAAATGCGTATAAGAATATTGTGTCACCCAATACAGGAGATGCGTATCCTGATACAATGAATGTAGAAAAGTCTGACCTTGTATTTATCAACGGGCAGGCAGCCTCATATATAGAGGGTAAGCACACTATTGCAGACGAGTATGGTGATTATCTTGATATCGATGATGATGAATTATATGAACTCATGGCGAAGGACGGATTTGCAAACGGGTATGAACTTGTATTTTCCGGTAAATTATCAGGACTGTTTGAGACAATGGGTGACAATGAGCAATATAAACTCAATAATTCAGGGCATGTACTGGTTACCGATAAGGGCGTTATGCAGGTGCTGTTCAGGCAGAGCATGGAGGTTACTGACATTACAGAAAATGTGCAGATACTTGATGAGAATAAGATAAAGGAATGCTTTAAGGATGCGGTGATGAATAAGCTTGATAAGGAAAAAATCGGAGACAGGAAGAAACTGTATTTTGATGAATTGTATCTATCATATTATCCTGTAAACAATCCGAATAATGAGAGGGAATATACATGTATCCCTGTCTGGGAATTCAGGACAAAACCTGATAAAACAAATGTTGCTGATGTTGTACAGTTCGTGGTGTATATCAATGCAATAGACGGGTCTTTGGTGGATGCGGCAGAGTTGGTGCATTGAAAAATGGTTGCAGAATGATCGCCTCCTAGATGCTTCATTGCTGTTGGTCAGAGAAAGTCAGTACAAATGTATAGTTCTCATTTTCACTGCCATATATAAATGTTCCGGTAAGCGGATCATCTCCACTCGTATCAGCAAAATGAGCTCCGCCCTTGATTTCAAAGTTCGGCAGGTCGGTGATATAATTTTCGGCAGAAGATAACATTATTGTGGTTTGTGATGTTGAGGAATTATCTGTTATATTGCTGCTTTCTGAAAGAGAGCTTTTGCTTGAGGAATTAATATTATCTGAAATCGGAGTTGTCTGGAAATGATTAATGTGTTCATCCGATGTACCGGAAATATCATCATTAATAAACAGATACCCTATATTTTCAAGCTTTGGTGAGAAATTGCCAAAGCTTTTTTTATCTGTGTTAGAAGCTGCGTTGGCAAACAGTACATCACCGTTTTCTGTAATAATGATTCGGTGGCTTTCGCTGTTGTCATATTTGGTAAATGTTACATCCCAGTAAATGGCGGCGTAGGTGCGGAAGGTGGTGTCAACTGCCTTATAGGCAGAGGCTTCCCATGAGTACCACTTCTGATAGTCAGAGTCAACATTTATCGGATAAAGACCGTCTGAAGACAGTGAGATAAGCTTGGTAATGGCAAGATCCTTTGCGTCTAATTCACTTATATTGGTCTCGGAATCTGATGCGGCTGAGATTTCGCTTTCCCAGAGTCCGGATATTAGCTGCAGCTTCTGATAGTCGGAAAGCTGCTTTGAGGCATTCTTCACGACTGCCTCTGAGGGACCGGAATAAAACTGCCTGGGTACCTCTGTAACTGTGTTGTAATTCTTTTCGGCATTGTTTTTCAGTATATACCTTGGAAGCACCACACTGGAAGATACCAGGGCAAGAGCAGCAGTGCATATTATTAAATTAAGCAGGATTTTGTTTTTCTTTTTCATAGTTGTGTCCTCGGATTTTGTTCGAATTATTTTTGCATTATTTTTTGGGTTTTGAAATTTGAATATTATATGTTATGTATTAACATATGATAAATCATTTTTATTATTTATTTCATTTTTTATAATAGGTTATGTCGCAACACTTGGTTGTGACAGAGCCTTATAATAGTTAAATTAGTTCAGTAACTACAACTTCAGAGTTATCTGCAGCTGATGATTTATTAGCAGGTTCAATCTTCAAAAGAAATGTCATTGTAGTTCCCTTGCCGACCTCGCTTTCAATTTCAAGTCTCGAATCATGCTCCTGCAAGATGATATTAGCAAGCGACAGACCAAGACCGGCACCGCCTTTTCCTCTGGAACGGGATTTGTCCACCATGTAGAATTCATCGCAGATACGGTCGATATCCTCCTGTGGAATGCCGATTCCGTGGTCTTTAACAGTGAATTTGTAGTATTGTATATCATCAATTAAACTTCCATATACCTCGATAACCGCTTTCTCTTCGGATGCTTTCTTTGCGTTATCAATCAGGTTGATAAGCACCGTTTTGATAAGTCCGGGCTCGCATGTGACGACTGCATTGTCAAAATGATACTTAAGCTTCATGCCTGCTTCACTTAATAAAGGGGTAACGCTTGTCACAACATCTTCACATAAGCTTTCGGTACTGCAGGGCGTTTTTTCAATATGATGATCCTTGATATACAACAGGTCAAAAAGCTTCATGGACATCTGCTCAAGCCTTTTGCCCTCAGAAAAAATGTAGCTTGCAGCATGTATTTCTTCTTCACGGGATAAGTCAACAGACCGAATGGTGTCGGCATATCCGATGATGGCGGTCATTGGAGTTTTGATCTCATGGGTAAAGTCTGCCACAAACTGATCCCTTCTGTGCAGCATATCATTTAGCTCGTCAATATGGTCTTCAACTGATGATGCCATACCGTTGAACTTGTCGGACAGAAGACCGACCTCGTCATCAGAGCTTATATCACTTCTTGCACTGAAATCACCCTCGGCAAATGCGTCCGTAACACGGTTTAATTTTTCCAGCGGTCTTGTAAGAAGATAACTTATTATATATACAAGAATGCCGGAAAGCATGAGAATTATAACGGTGAAAAGCATATAGTCATGGACATTTTTCTCCATGAGAACTTCGGTGTCAGTGATGTTTCTGCGGGTTATGATGTTGAGAGTCTTATCATTGATAGCACCGAAGGAAGTGACATAGATATACAGGTCTTCATTCTCACGGGAAATGATATAGTTCTTTTTAATGCCCTCATGGTGACTGAACAATTCTGTATTTATGTCTGCTGAAGCATTTGTGCTGAACAGAACATCATTGTCATAGCGGATGAAAAGGTCCGAGGTGTCTGTCAGCATTCCTGCTGAAACTTCATCACCTATCTCGGGCAGGCGCTTTGCAACGCTGCTGCTTGAGTTAATCACATCAAGTAATGAGTATTCGATTACGGATTGTGCCAGGTTGTTTTCGACGACGGCATTTTTGACCTCAGATTCCATCATCATGGAATTATTTCTGGACATCAAAATGAGCCCTGACAGTGACAGGGCTATGGAGATGACTATCATGTTGATGATAAGGACTTTGTATCTGTATTTCATGGTGATCTCCAAAGTTTACTTAACAGTTTTGAAGGATACAGGGGACGGTTCTCTGTCTCCACACGGAGCAATTACTGCCATGGGATTTGGACTGCAATATCGAGAGGATACAGAGAACCGTACCCTGTAACCTCGACCATAATTTTACTCATCTGTCAGTCGATATCCCGTATTGTATATGGTCTTTAGGCTGTTCTTCAGATCCAGCTTCTTGCGGAGTCTCTGGATATGCAGGTCAACCGTTCTTGATTCCGGCTGCCACTGCCCCTCCCATATAGTCTCGAATATGCGGTCTTTGAAAAGTGTCATGTTAAGATTTCGAAGCAGCATCACAAAAAGGTCAAATTCTTTAGGCGTAAGCTTGATCTCTTTTCCGCACTTTGTAACAACACGGCTTTCCACATCCACTTCAATAGCCTTGAAAGTAAGATGTGTTTCAGTCTTGTTGTAGCGTCTAAGTACAATATGAATCCTTGCAAGCAGCTCGGCAATCTCAAAGGGCTTGACAATATAGTCCTCGGCACCGGAGGTTAGTCCCTTGATTCGGTCATCAAGTGATGCCTTGGCGGTGATGAAGATTACCGGGATGCCCATGGGACGGATGTATTCCATAAGCTCGTATCCATTTATTTTCGGCAGCATGATGTCAAGAAGTATCAGGTCAAAATTAGCGTCCTCTAATAAATCCGCAGCTGCCTCGCCGTCATATAGGGCAGTGCAGTGATAACCGTTTCTTCTAAGGTTGAATACAATAAGGTCTGAAATTGCTTTTTCGTCTTCTACAACAAGTATTTTGATCATTATTTGAGCTCCTTAACCAATAATCATACGTCATGAGTCAGTAGGTATTAATACACAGAAATAGGTTTACATAACATATGTTGCAATTAATATAACATATATCTAGGTTAACCTAATACAATGATATAATAGTAATTTATTTCATCATAGTATATATTTTGCCATAATACAAGATTATATAAGGGAATTGTATCTGAAATGTATCTGAAAATGGACTAGGTTTTATAAAGCTGTTAATCAATACATTTTTAGTGTTTATTGAATAAAACCTGAAATATGTTATATTTATACTATTCAGAATTTGATGAGGTGTATTATGGATGATGTTAATGTAAATGTTGAGCGGTTCGTGAAAAATAAGATTTACAAAAAACAGCGCAAGCTTGTTCTTGCAGTAATACTGATATTACTTGGTGTTATTGCATTTATTTATCAATATATGACATATAAAAGGATTGTGGATAATCCTGTTTCCATTGAGGAGATGGCAGATAAAAATGGAGGAGGCAATTCCTGCTATTACATATATATGACGCTTGATAGGGTACTTGACGAATTTACAAAGAATGGTGATCAGAGTGTATGCTTTGCTTATGTGGGTGATGAATGCTATATTATAGAGGCGGATCCTCCGATTTTAAATGGGCTTAATGCAAGAATAGAAGCAGAGGGAAAGGTGGAGGTAAGGGGGCTTGCTCTTCCGATTATGGATTATGTAAAGAATCCGGCAATGCAGGCTTTGGAAAACAGTAATGTAGATATTACTGAAGAGGAATTCGATGATATGTTTGGCCGTTATGTGATATGGCTGGAGATTGATAAGGGTAATATATTTATTAATATTGCATCATGGCTGTTTATATTTATACTGGTGACGATCCCTGCGGGGCTTTTGCTTGGGTTATACCAGATCGATATGGGCATAGTTTTTTATAAGGATATTAAAAAGAAGGGTATAAGCTATTATGAGTTCTATAATGAAATAAGCGGGATAGATGTGGTGCTTCTGCCACGCTCATCAACGATTTTGACAAGACAGCACATTTACTACATCGGTGAATTTATCAAGGTGTATGAACCGGAGAAGATATTATGGATATATGACATAGAGCAATACTATAATGGAATAAAGACGAATGATGCCATTGTTGTAAAGCTTGATAATGGCAGGTCAGAAGTGGTTTCTGAAGTGCCGGCTGGAATTAAGAAGGATGATGCTGTCGCAGAAGAATATCATATATTCGCCGGTTATATGCAGGAAAAGAATCCGGAGGTGCTCATGGGGAATACACTTGGGAATGGTGAATTGTATAATAAGCGGGTAAAGTCAAATGCCGGGAAATGATTTAAAACAGGGCGCTGCAACGGTTCTTAACACCATTGTTAAGAGCCGTTGCCATATTGTTAAGGCGGGTTGGTAGATTATTAATGGCAGAAATTATACTATGGTCTCATCAAATCACGGGAGGAAAATCTGATGAGAGTAGTAAATGAAGGCAGCCTGCTTAACGGCGGTGCTTATGGAATTGAGGCAAGTATCATCACAACGGCAGTTTTGGGTGTGGCATTGGTGTTCATATCTGCTATAATGATGAAGAAAGGCAGGGAGAATGATGGAGTTCAATAATAAATTATATAATCTCAGAAAACAGAAGGGTCTATCCCAGGAAGAGCTTGCGGGCAGGCTGAATGTATCAAGACAGACGGTCTCGAAATGGGAGGTTGGCGAATCGACACCTGATCTGGAGAAGCTTGCAGCCATCAGTGAACTGTTTGAGGTGTCATTAGATGAACTGGTGCTTGATAAAAAGCCAAAGCAGCAGGAGGCAGTCACCGAACAGATAGTGAGATCGGAATTATACAGTGATATTAAGGAGAATGTTCTGACTGATGATAATAAAAAGAAGGTTAAAAAGTGGATTAAAATAGTGGCGATTGTTTTCGGTATTATGCTTGCCATAGATATGATATCATTAATTGTTGCTGCTATAGTGTATGGGCTGCCGCAGTAGAATGGGATTATAATTATTGTCATTAATTGAGATGACCGGACTTTCAGGATTATTGAATATAAAAATTCACATTACGTTACGTTCACATTATGTTATTGAATATAAGGTGATATAAACCATATCCAATTATAAGCAAAAATCTACGTATAATTGGAGATGGTTTGATAAAAACTCAAATAATCTCCAATTATAAACAAAGTATTGCTTATAATTGGAGATTATGTTATCATATCATAAACTCTAAAGATAATTTTCTTGAAAGAATGTGGAATTTTCGTATGAATATGTACTGCTAGTATAAAAAGTGACGGATTGGAGGATTATGATGAAGATAATAGGAAGAAAAGATGAGATTCGAGAGCTTGAAAGATGTGAGAAAAGTAAAAAATCAGAACTCATCTGTGTATATGGCAGAAGACGTGTTGGCAAAACATATCTCGTTGAACAGACATTTGCTAATTATTTTGCATTTCGTGCCACAGGTGTTGAGGGTGGCGATACACGGACACAGTTGAAATCCTTTCACCAAAGATTACTTGGGGCGGGGGATATGTCAAAGCAGGTGCCTAAGAATTGGTTTGAAGCATTTTCAAGATTGGAGCAGGTGCTTGCTGTAGATGAAGCAGTAAGTTCTATACATGGGAAACGTATTGTGTTTTTTGATGAGTTCCCATGGTTTGTAACTGCCCGCTCTGATTTTTTGATGGCTTTTGGCGAATTCTGGAATCGTTGTGGTACTGCAAAAGGTAATTATCTTTTCATAATATGTGGAAGCGCCACATCATGGATAATTAAAAATGTCTTGGAAGATACAGGAAGCTTGTATGACAGGGTTACAAGCCAGATATTTCTGAAACCATTTTCTCTTAGGGAAACTGAATTGTATATGGCTGACAGAGGATTTGGATGGTCCAGAAAACAGATTCTTGAATGTCAGATGGTTTTTGGGGGATTGCCGTATTTCTTTGATCTTCTTAATTCTGACGAGAGTCTTACTTGGAATATAGATACTTTGTTATTTCGTGAGCATGCTTTACTTCGGAACGAATCAAAGAAGCTTTTGGAAGCAACCCTTAAGAAATCACCTGTATATGATAATATTATGGAGCTTCTTTCCCACAACCTCTATGGGATGCACAAAAATGAATGCTGCAAAGCATTAGGTATTGCCCAGGGTACGTTTTCCCGGGCAATAGATGATCTTGTAAAATGTGGATATATTCACGAAAGCACTGATTATTATGTAAAAGGACATCCATTAAGAATACAGTTAATTGATCCATTTTTGCTGTTTCATTATCATTTTCTTTCGGCTGCTACTACGGAGAAGATGAAAAAATTTGAGGATTATAAGGGTGAATCAGGCAAATATCTTAATTGGAGAGGGCATGCTTTTGAAATAATCTGCATGTACCATTTTGAACAGATAAAAAAAGCCTTGGGGATATCGGGCGTCAATACTAATGAATATTCTTGGATAAGCGAAAAAAAGAAAAGTGGGGCACAAATTGATCTGGTAATAGAAAGAGCAGATGGAATCACAAATATTTGCGAAGAAAAATATACAGACACCCCATTTTCAGTTAGTGAAGAATATGAGACAAAGCTGTTGAATAAGCTTGAAGTGTTCAGAGAAGAAACAAAAACCAAGAATGCTTTGAAAATTGTTATGATCTGTACTAACGGAATAAGTGGAAATGCCCATATAGAGCATATATCAAGGGTTATTGAGTTAGATGATTTGTTTGAATAGAAGTTTCTGGATCTCAACCAATTATGATGATGGCTCATTTTCTATAAATTCATCAAGTTTAACCCCCAGAATGTTAGCTATCTTCATGATCGTTGCCAGATCGGGCATTCTGGCTCCTGTTTCCCACCGGTGGACAGTCGGGAGCGTGACGTTTAAAAGTTCGGCAAACTCATTTCTGGTCATGCCCCGCAGTTCCCTATAATATTGAATCCTTTTACCTATATAACCTTCTCCGGAATATTCAGCGGTAACCATCTCATCAGTAATATCTGACACTGGAAAACGAAGATTATCAAGAGCCTTTTCAATGGCCTTTTTGGTGATGGGTTTGATCAAAAAGGTACTGGCATTGGTTTCATAGCTTTCCAGCGCATATTTCTCATAGCCTGTAATATAGATGATGTTCGTTCTTGGAAATTTATCAAGTACTGTTTTGGCAAGGCTTATCCCATTAGAAGAGGGTATATCTATATCCATAAATATAACATCAAACCTGGTTCCATTACATAATTCCACTATTTCTTTTGACTTACAGGCTCCGATCACAGTGGCATCCGGAAGGATTTCCTTAAGGTCTAAAATAATCCCATCAACTATTGATTTGTGGTCATCTGCTACAAGTATCTTCATAGGATTTTCCCTTTCGAACAATTGTGTTTGCTGTTCTTGGTTTCGTGAAACTTTATATATTGTACACCTTTTCATAGAGGGTATTCAAGTCAGTTTTGAATTGGTGTTTTGTGTCGGTAGTTTATAATGCGTATTCAAGTCAGTTTTGAATTGGTGTTTTGTGTCGGTAGTTTATAATGCGCATTCAAGTCAGTTTTGAACCATTGCTTTATGTCGGTAGTTTGGACCGCATATTCAACTAGATTGCTCCGTATCATCATCGGTCTTGACAGGTATAATGATATCTGCGGTGGTGCCGTCTGGTGTAATATTGACTTCAAGCCTGCCGTCACACAGAAGCTCAAGCCGTTTTCTTGTATTGGATATTCCTATTGCCAGACGGTCAGATTCTTTTTCGGAAACCTTATGTGTGCCACAGCCTGTATCTGTTGTGCGGATGATATAGCAGTTATCCTCTTTAAAGGAAGATATGGTTATGGTACCTCCTTCTTCATCTGTTCCGTGTCTGAATGCATTTTCAACAACAGGTTCAAGACTTAACTGCGGAATACGGAAATTAGTTTCTTCAAGGTCATACACGATCTGAATATCTCTTGTGCTATCTGCTTCAGCTAAAGCCAGAAATGCTTTCACATTCTCAATCTCTGCGTCAAAGGGTATCATATCCTCTGTCTCGATATTTCTAAAATGTGCTTTCAGATAATCAGAAAAATAATCTATGACCTCTACCGCCCGTTTTTCATCAGTTCTTACAAGTGTTCTGATTATATTGATTGAATTATATATGAAATGCGGCTGGATCCGGCTTCTAAGAAGCTCCATTTTCTCATCTGCCAGCTTTTTCTCCGTTTCTATCATTTGGTCATAAAGCTGCTGCTTATATATTGATGTCAGGTATATATAATAGGCAAGAACACATAGCGCAGAAACGGGAGTGACATATCCACTGAGAATATATTTTTGCTCCAGATATGCAATACTAAATGAGAGCACTATGATAATTGATAATATTATGCTCAAGTTGAGATTTTTTTTCTTGAAATGATAGATTGAAAGGACAAATAATGCAAGCACATACAAAAGCTGGACAATATAGACCGTAGATTTTAAGGGGGTTGCATTCCAGCGATTGTTTTCATCTATCCAGAAGACAAACCTTGCTCCGAAAACAGATGGTAAGAAAAGCAATGTATTAAACACAGTGGGTATGGTAAACAATATATGATTCCTTCTGCCCGGAACAATTACGATAATCTCTAACAGGATTATATATGGACGTATAATATACATTGCTGTACTGGCGATAGTTCTTATAAATATACGGTCATTCAGACTTAAAGCTTCCGGTATATATCGTGTTAATCCCTGAGTCATTAGATCCAGATACTCGAATATAGTAAGTACAAGTATGAGAATTAAAGCTATATTGAAAAAACCGGCAGAGGGTATGGAAAGCCCTCTGTTAGTATACATGGTGGCAACAAGAATAAGTAATATTATTAAGGTTAAATAGTTTGTAGTAAGATAATCTGCAATCATCTTGGAAACCTCTTTCAATCTGTATGGCAATCATATTATGAGAAGTACTTCCTGCATTCTCATAACCTTGAAACCTTTGGTTTCTCGTTATCTTATCATTTTTTGTATTGTTATTCAATAATTCTTTCATTTCCAGAATGGAAATTGATATTTATATATAGGTGTTTTAAAATGAAATAATAATGTTTTTAGTAATGTTTATTTGCTGATAAGAATACTGAGGTCATATTTATGGTTAAGTTACGAATAGATAAAGTACATAATGATAATTACAAGAGAATAATCAGGGCGGTTTGCATTTTGGCAGTATGCTTGTTTTTTATCGGAATGTTTAATAATTCTGTATATGCTGTACCATCGGATCAGACTGAAGCAAATGAGTTGTCGGAGCAGCAGGATGATACATGGGAAACGGTACCTGCAGATGATTCCACAGAGAATGAATCCTCCCTTCAGGATCTTAGGCGTGAGTATGAACAGGTCAAGAAGGAAGCGGATGCCAATACAGGAACGGTTAAGAAGCTGGCATCAGAAATCCGTGAGATGAATCTTAGGCTTTCTGATGAGGCGAAGCTTATTGAAAAGGCACATAAGGAGCTCAACATCCTTGATACGAAGATTGAATATGCTGAAAGAAGTCTTATTGAATATGAAGAGGATATGGCGGTGGAAAAGGATCATCTTTATAATTCTATTAAAATGGAATACGAAGATGGTGATAGAAGCCTGTTATCATTATTTCTTAATGTGGATCGTTTTTCGGAGCTTGCAGACCGTATCGAGTATTCCAACAGGATAAATAGTTATATCAACGAAAAAATGAATGACTACCAGTTCATGATGGATATGGCAAGCAAAACAAGGGATAGACTGGATGAGCTTAAGAAACAGCGTCAAGAGGAGCTGGTGGAATATGACAGGAAGAAAGCGAAGTTCAAGCAATCCATAGATGAGATGTCAGATCTTATGAAGGATGCAAAGGCTAAGGCGGAAAACGCCAATAGCTTTGCCGAGGAATTAGAAAACGAGATTGCTCTCATGGAAGCCGAGGAACGGATGATCCTTATAAAAAATGGCTACAGCCAGGATGCATACTCCAGTAATGTTACATATATCGGTGACGGAACACAGTTTTACTATAAATCTCCATATCCTCACACGGATTCCGAGCTTGTTACACTTGCTGGTATTATTGAGGCGGAAGCAGGAAACAGCCACTATCCCGGGATGGTTGCTGTGGGGAGTGTAGTTATGAACAGAGTGGAAAGTACAAGATTTGATAACACTATCGAGGGTGTTATATATGCTGATATGCAGTTTGAACCGGTAAGAACAGGAAGACTTGCATATATTCTTGCCAGAGGTCCTGCAGACAGCTGCATGTCCGTAGCTAAAGAAGTATTAGATGGAAAAAGAAATGTTCCGAATCTGTATTTTAAATCTGAGAAATATGCTGCAGAACATAATATCGAGGGAGTGAATATTGGTGGTAATGTGTTCCATTGATTATTCAGAATTGTAGCTGATAAAACATACATAAAACATGTAATACTATACAGGAAGGGTTGAAAAATAGCAGGTGAAATACATGTCAGAAGAACTGGATTACAGATCAATGAGAATATTGCCGGTCTCTTTGCTGCTGTTATTGTTGATAATACCATTATTAAATATAAGTATGCTTACGGTTATGATCACTTTATCAGAATCAGGAATAAAGGGTGTGGCGGCGAGTGGCGGACTGGATACTGTATATTATGCCTGCGAATTCTTCAATCTGGCATTCTCCATAGTATCACTTGTATGTCTATACAGGATGAACGGCATTTCAAGATCTTATAACTATGCATGGATCATATTGGTGTTTGAAATGCTCAGTGAACTCATAAGACAGATTGTTGGACTGTTCGTAAGAATATATGGGAAAGGTTTGTTTTCGCATATATTATACAGTGCATTGAATATAATCCCCAAATTGCTTGTCGTTGCAGGAGTTGCTGTTTTGCTTAACGGACTTATAGAGATGATAGATGAGATTGATGGGGCGGCTGGCATAAGCGGCAGACCTGTTCCATACGCCCCCGCAGTATCTGCTGCTCATATAAGAACTCTGAACAAAACATGGATAATCTTAGAGATTGTCAGGAATCTTATGTGGTTCCTTCTATATGCAGGTATGTATATTATGATGTATGCAGTAACAATATCACCGGGGATAATTTCAGTCATGATAAGAATTTCTATAGTAATTTCAATAATACTTACCTTTATACATATTGCAATCTCAATAATTATTTTCCTTAACACATGGAAGGTATTTGGGAACTATTACTTATACAGATATAACAGAGGAGTGTAAGCCGGGAGGCCGGTCTGAAGTCTGTGCAAGCTCTGATAGAGAAGCGGAACAGGAGGTGAGGCATTTGCAGGAATTGAAGCTTGGAACACTTGAAGTACAGGAGACAGTGCATACAGTAACAGTATTTGCCTCAGTATTTTTGCTGCTTACAATTCTTATAGTGATAATGCTGATGAAAAATTACAGCAAGCGTATGGGATGGTTCATAGCGGCTGTTCTTACGGTCATGGGAGGTATAACCTTTGAATTCATGTCAGGCGGTTTTCTGGTACATGATATGTTTCGCTCATCTGATTACTGTATATTATGGGCACACATATTCTATGCGATAGTAGCACCGATTTTTACCCTTTATTTTATTGAGACGGAAAGAGATGAAGGGCAGGAGTGGGATGGACAGTTCTGGTTCTCCCTGCAGGGACTTATTGCTATCCTTACAATCTCCTTCATATTGTTTGCGAATGACAGCTTTTTCAGGTGGACAGCATTTTTGATGGAATATGTGATCATTATATTTATGCTGCTAATATCATCGAAGGACATAAGAGCCAGTATTGGATTTGTTATAGGATGTCTCTTTCCTGTTGCGGTATCATTTATAGGAATGATGGGTGCCGGGGTAAATGTTACCGGAATCGGAATGTCCATGCTTTTGCTGGTGGTAATGTTCCTGTACCAGATAGATGTGGAACGGGAACTTTTTCTCAGGGAAGCGGCTCTTTCGGAGAATAAGGTTGCACTTATGATGGAACAGATTCACCCACATTTTATATATAATTCACTTCAGCAGATCGCCCTTCTCTGCGATGAGGACTCAGAAGCTGTAAAGCCTGCAATCCTTAACTTTTCAGGACACTTAAGAAATAATCTTGAATCTCTTACAAGCGTTGAAATGATTCCGTTTCTTGAGGAAATGAAGCATGTTGATATGTTTGTGGAGCTTGCGATGATCACGCAGTCAAGAGGCTTTGAGGTAATTAAGGACTATGAGGTTACGGATTTTTCTATACCTGCTCTTACGGTTCAGCCATTGATGGAAAATGCCATTAAGTATGGAGTGGACATGAGTACAGAAGGAGACAAAGTAATTATAAGAACAAGGATTGATAAGGGATTTTATGTGATAATAGTATCTGATGACGGGCATGGGAGAAGAACAGAGCTTAAAACACAGAAGGAGCATAAGAGTGTGGGAATCAAGAATGTGAGAACCCGGTTAAAGCTTATGTGTAATGGAGAATTATCCATTAAGCAGACTGAACAGGGAACATCCCAGATAATAAGGATACCGATATTCGATAAGTAGACAACAGGAGGAAAGCT
Source organism: Lachnospiraceae bacterium (assembly GCA_017470935.1). Classification (GTDB taxonomy): domain Bacteria; phylum Bacillota; class Clostridia; order Lachnospirales; family Lachnospiraceae; genus CAG-590. The sequence continues at coordinate 61,390 of JAFUXG010000030.1, read as the reverse complement.
GATGATAACAATATCAGTTGACGACAAAATCAATACCGCAAAGGAAATAGTGAAGATAATGACAGAGATTGATCCTACGGGGGAACATATTCCTTATAAAGATGCAGAGGCGGCACTTTCCTATGTGAAAGACAAACTTCCCGACATTGCATGGCTGGATATAGAGATGCCCGGGATTACGGGGTTGGAGCTTGCCAAGAGGATAAAGGAGATATCCCCTAAGACCAATATTATCTTTGTGACAGGACACGAGAAGTTTGCTTATCAGTCCTTTCAGCTTCATGCCAGCGGTTTTGTATTAAAGCCTGTTAACAGAGAGGATATAATAAGAGAGCTTGATGAACTTAGAAATCCTGTTGCAAAAAAAGAGAAAGATAAGAAAGTGAGTGTTCAATGCTTTGGTAATTTTGAAGTATTTGATTCAAGCGGAACACCTGTCACATTCAAGAGAGCAAAGAGTAAGGAGCTGCTTGCATATCTGATTGACAGGAAAGGAGCATTGTGTTCCGTTAATGAGATATATGATGTATTCTTTGAGGATGTGGAAAATGAGAAACAGCAAAAAAGCTGGATAAGATTATGGTATGCAAAGCTTAAGGAGGATCTTAACAAAGTTGGGGTTGCGGATATTCTTGTTAAGGCATGGAATGCTTATGGGATAGATACTTCTAAGATTGACTGCGATTACTATAACTATCTTTCAGGAGACAGCTTCTATATCAATGCCTTTCAGGGAGAATACATGACACAGTATTCATGGGCTGAGATGACCCTTGGTGAACTTGTTATGAAGTCGGGAGATACATATTATTGAAATACTGAAAATAATACATATGCTAGAGATGGTGTCGGTTATTTTAATAACCGGCATCATTTTTATATTAGTGAGATTTGCTTTTTGAATATAAGCATTCATTTTAAGAAGCATATAGTATTGCATATGAAAGTGTGTTGCACATTTGTAGCGCTTTGCGTAGTACACTATATGCATAGACTGCAATGAAAGGGTTTTGTAATACGATGCGTTGCACATTTGTAGCGCTTTGTATAGTACAATTCATACATAAGCTGTAATGAATGTGATAATGAGAATGAATCGAAGGCATTGCAGAATAAAAAGCGGTGAGGGAAGGCATATAACCCTCGAATCAAAAAAACAAATTCATATTAAGGAGGAAAGAATTATGAAGAAAGTTATTAAGAAACTGGGAAGTCCCAAGGGAATCAAGAGGATGAAGATCTGCTCATTTGCATTTGTGGCAGTTCTTACGGTACTTGCTTATAGCGGAGTTGCATTTGCTGCACAGCAGGGTGCAGATATTAACACGGTAGTTAATCCTGTACTTGGCCTTATCAATTCACTGGTTAATCCTTTACTTCTTCTTGTGGGTGCAGGCGGTGCTGTGTATGCTATCATTCTTGGGTTCAAGTATGCTACTGCTGAAGAGCCACAGGAGAGAGAGAAGCGTAAACAGTCAATTAAGTCATTCCTTATAGGTTATGTACTTATCTTTGTACTTTTGGTTGTACTTAAGCTCGGTATCCCTGTACTTAATAATTGGATGACTAACTCTACAGCTAATGCAGGTTCAGCTGTACAGACTGCAACAGAGGCTCAGTAATCATAACCTGAGATGTACATACATACTTCATTGGTCAGGGATAAGACTCTGACCAATGAGTTGTATATGAGGATTCACCGAATTAAGGTTTTTCAATATTATGTTTGGCTATGTTGTCTGCTCTTTGAGGTCATATGTGACAGATGGATTATTATAAATGATGTTAAGTTACGCAGCATCTGACATTTGGCTTTTGGCGTATATGACATCTAAGGGGAGATAAGATAACGAGAAAACGAAGTTTTCGAGGTTATGAGAATGTACGAAGTACTTCGCATAATATTCTTTACCACTTTGGGAGTTACAATTAATAATTGTAATTGGAGGTATTCTTATATGAAGACATGGATGAAGATCATAATGTATATACTCATATTCGTACTTATAGCGGGAACGGTGGGATTCCTTATCCGTTCAATTCCTGATATGATAGCTGCTGCCATACAGGGGCAGCAAAGTGAGATAGATTTTACGCTGCTGTTATCAGGAAAGACATGGCTCTATGGAGCTGGTGCAGGCTTGGTGCTGGCAATCCTCTATATGCTTTCAGGCAACAACCTTGACCGTATGATCACGGCATCCGGCGGGAGTCTTCTTGGCAGGAAGGGCGAGGCTGACAGAGTAGAGGGGTCTCTTGAAAACAGCCGTTTCCTAACAGAGAAGGAGAGGGATAAGTATTTTCCGCATAATCCCTACAGTGAACTCAATAAGGTTAATAAGGATGGTATCCCCGTAAGGGCTGTCCTTAACAATAAGAAGATGTTAGAGGTCAACTTCCTTCCGGGAGCCCATTCCCTTATAATCGGTGCTACCGGTTCCGGTAAGACCACAACATTTATCAATCCGATGATACAGCTTCTTGGAGCTACGGCGGCGGGGAGCTCCATGATAATGACAGACCCGAAGGGTGAGCTTTTTGACCTTCATTCAGGTTTTCTCAAAGAGCGCGGTTATAATGTGCTTCTTCTTGACCTTCGTGATACATATTCATCTTCAAGATGGAATCCCTTAGATGGAATATGGGATATGTATCAGGACTATGTGAATGCCGGCAAGGGCATCAAGATGCATAAGGACAGTATGGCTGACTATCCTGATCTTAAGAGAATGGATGGAGAGGCAGAGGAAGGAAGTACATGGGCTGAATGGGATGGCAAGGCGTATGCTGATCTTTCCCACTGTCAGGATGATGTGTCGGTAACGAGACAGCGTTACTATGATGAGATGTACGAGGATCTTAATGACCTTATATCCGTTATATGTCCTATAGAGAATGAGAAGGATCCTGTATGGGAGAAGGGTGCCCGCTCCATCATTATGAGTACCTGCCTTGCCATGTTAGAGGATTCTGAGGACGAGAGACTTGGAATGACTAAGGATAAGTTCAATTTCTTCAATCTCAATAAGGCGCTCACTAATTCCGAGAATGAGTTTGCGGCATTGAAGGATTACTTTGAGGGCAGGAGCAAGCTGTCACAGGCATACACCCTTTCAAGGCAGGTGCTTTCGGCAGCGGATACAACACTTTCCTCATATATGTCAATAACATTTGATAAGTTAAATATGTTCAACGATAGAGGACTCTGTGGTCTTACATCTGCAACTGATGTCCAGGCTGAGAAGTTTGCAGAGGAGCCTACGGCACTGTTCATGAAGATTCCTGATGAGAAGGATACAAGACACGGGCTTGCGGCTGTATTTATCCTCTGTATGTATAAGGCGCTTATCAAGGTGGCTTCGGCAAGAGAGGATCTGTCACTGCCGAGAAATGTGTACTTCATCCTTGATGAGTTCGGTAACATGCCTAAGATAGAGAAGTTCGACAAGATGATCACCGTTGGCCGTTCAAGAAAGATATGGTTCAACATGGTGGTTCAGTCCTACTCACAGCTTAATAATGTATATGGTGAGAAGGTGGCGGATATCGTTAAGTCTAACTGCGGTATGAAGATGTTCATCGGTTCCAACGATATAGGAACCTGTGAGGAGTTCTCTAAGCTCTGCGGTAATATGACGGTGCGGACCACATCCACATCATCATCCATTGGAGCCAAGGCAGGCGAGATGAACCTGTCAACCCAGACGCAGGTAAGACCTCTTATATATCCGTCTGAATTGCAGATGCTCAACAATAAGGAGAGTACCGGTAATGCCATTATCGTTACATTCGGTAACTATCCGTTGAAGACCAAATACACACCAAGCTATCTCTGTCCCTTCTACAAGATGGGGCGAATGGACATGGATGAGTTAAGAAGCCATATGTTCAGGGCAGACGAGGTATTCTATGATCTGGATATAAGAAATGATATCGTACTTGGCAAGGAAGAAGATGATGACGAAGGCGAGTATGAGGCTTCGTAAATGAGTTTTGGGACGAGGCAAAGAAAGTTAAGCCTTCCCTCTGGGGGCGCACGAAGTCAGGTGGACGACGGGTTTGCGAGGGAGCGAAGACAGATGACCGAAGGGCGGATGAGGGGTGTACATTTTGAAAAAAACGAATGGCAATATTATTGGAAAATGGAGTTTTCAATGAGAAGAAATATATTGACAGTATTGAAATTATATATAGGTATATTACTCACAGTTTTTTTGCTCGCATCAGGCAATCCTTATGATATGGGTATTCCGAAGACTGTAACAGCTACAGGTATCGATGAAGCAGGCACTGTGGATGTCGAGAACAGTAATGCCATTGATAGTTATACCACCGAGGCAGGAGTTTCAGATGGTGATTTCGATTATGATGGTCCCATAGATATGTTTACCGGAAGTCCTATTTCTTCGGATGGAGGACAGGATACTACCCAGAGAGTTAATATATCAGACGGCTCTGTTTATGACAGAGCGACCGGTTATTATATATATTCTGTTGATAACGGTTCCGTAAGTGTGAGTGTGGCTGACGGTATGATAGTGGCAGGAGATGTAACGGTTGCGCTTAGCGAAAATGCTAATGTAAGACTTTATAAGGACGGAGAGCCTTTAGATGACTTCCCCGGACTTATTAATGCCCCGGGTTCATATGCTATTATAAGCGGAGATACGGGAAATGACGGTCAGATTATGGGGTTCCGGGTAGTCAGCAATATTACGGGCTCTGTCAACCAGTATAATCTGCCAGCCGGTTTCAGTGTAAGAAGTGTTACGATAAATGGTAATGATGCTGCCTACGATTACGGTGTTGTGGATATGACGCAGGAAGGTGTCTATAACATTAACTATATATGTTCAGATAATGGTATTACTTACACTCTGAATGTGACTATAGACCACACTCCTCCCCAGGTGACATTTGAAGGGCTTGATGAGAATAACAGAGCTAAAGGTCCCGTTACCATAACAGGACTTCAGGAGGGGGACACAGTATCTGTTATATCAGGTAACGAGGTAAAAAAACTCAATCTGAAATCACAGATCACGGAAAGCGGAGATTACCGTGTAGTGGTCAGTGATGCGGCAGGCAACTATATTGAAAGACAGTTCAAGATATTGGTATATCTTAATCTTCAGGCATGGATGCTGTTTGGATTCATATTGATACTTATAGTGGGAATGGCGATAGCATTAACTTTTACAAGAAAGAATCTCAGAGTTAGATAAGAACAGGAGAGAGCATATGTACACATTTATATCTTTCATCAATTCATCAATGTTCTTAGTGGATATAGGTGGAGCGATCAAGGATTTCTTCTCAGACTTAATTGAAAATTATGTATTTGCGATCTTCTATTATGTAGAGATAGCTCTGCTTTACTGTATGAAGCTTCTTGAAAATATGATGATGATCTTCACCGGTGAATCTCCGGTTATGTATAACGGTAATGAAAATTCCCTTATCAATGTATTCTTTAACCATGACTCTGTAAGGGGCGTATATATGGGAATCGGAATGGTTGGAATCGTTTTTGCCTTTGCATTCGCCATCATTTCTGTTATAAGAAAGATGTTTGACGCAAGAGGAAAGTACCAGAGCATGACTATGGGTGCTATCCTTGGGAATCTGTTAAAGAGTATTCTTCTTATATTTGGTATGAATGCGATCATACTTGTATCGATCACAACGACTAATGTGCTTTTGCAGGCAATATCAGATTCATTTATATTATCTACAGACCTGACAAAGGGTTCTAATACCAAAACATTTACCGAGGAACAGTATGCGGCTATGGGAAGAATACTTAATACCATAGGTAATTATTCATTAAACCCGTCATACAGGTCAAGGTATAATCTTAATGCATGCTATAACGATATAAGAACTGACCTGAAATATCTGGGAGACCAGGGAGTATTCAATTTCCATTATGAGGAATATGATGAGAATAATAATGAGGTGGTCACTTGGCAGAGTCTTATGGAGGAGCTGGGAACCGCCTATGATTACAATAAGGAAACCACATTAGATTCTTATGATGACGGTATTACCAATGCTATCTTGGATGCAATGGAGATAATTAAGGCAAATCCCAACATCAAGGTGCTTAAGTCCGTAGAGAGAAAGACAGAGGAATACAAAGGAAGGGTATCAATTGACAGGATACTATTCCTTGCCGGCACCATGGGAACGATCAATACGGCTGCGGCAAGAAATGATGAGTATAACAGGGATCCTAATTTCTATGACAATATCAGAGCACCATTTTATTATGGCTCTAAGGATATGTACAGCCTTAGTGATGTCAAAAATGTATTTTCGGTAAGTCCTCTTAAAATGAACTATGTTGTCGTGTATGTTTCGGGTTATTACATCGCAATGGAGATGATACTGGTGATAGTAACCTGCGGTGTAAGAATATTCAATCTGCTGGCTCTATATCTTATAGCACCGCTTGCTATTGCAACTATGCCTATGGATGACGGGGCGAAGTTCAAGCAGTGGACTACAGCATTTGTAGTTCAGCTCCTTAGTGTTCTCGGAATGGTCATAGCCATAAGACTGTTCCTGCTTCTTGTTCCAATAATATGGAGTCCGGCACTTACTATCGGCGATACTAATATAGACTTGGATACAGCTGTCAACAGTAATAATATTATGGATGTTGCGGCAAAGCTTTTGAATCTCATACTGACGATAATACTTAAGGTTGTCCTTACATATACTTCAGTTCAGGCTATAAGTAAGGTTAATGGAATATTCACAGGTATCCTTGCGGATAATGCAGGAATGCAGGCTATCACGGCAGGCGATATGAGACAGGCGTTTACTGAGTCGGCAATCGGTAAATTCATGAGTCAGAATACACCATTTAGTTCAAGCGAGAAAAATCAGCATAATAAAGAATTGGAAAGCGAGCGGAAACAGGAGCAAAGCGAGCGGAAACAGGAGCAGAAGCAAAATAAGGCTTCCAGCGGCGCAGGAGGCCAGCCTGCTGATGCTGGTGGAGGAAAACAAGGTGCTGCCGGCGAAGGCAAGGCTAGTGCAGCTGATGCCGCTAAGCGTGATAAAGATATGAAGATGTTAGACGCAGCGGTTAAGCATGGCCAAGAGACAGGACGAAGAATGGATGGCAAGAAGCTTAGCAAGGACGGTAAAGATCTTGCGGTAATGAAGGGTACTCTTGACCACATGAAGAATGACGGTATGAGCATGAAGGATGCCAAGGCTGCTGCTGAGAATGATTACAGGGCTCAGAAACAGCAAAGTGATGCGGCTGCTAAGTTCCACCAGAAAGAATTAAAGGCAGGGCCGCCTAATAGGGATAAAGCATTGAAACAGGCGTCAAATATGCAGGATCATGATTACAAGGCTATGAAGAGAGATCTTGCATTTATGAAAGAAAATGGATTTCACGCTAATGGCGATGATATAAAGCCCGGTGAAAGGGGACAGATGGAAGAGACGCTCAAAGCATATGAAGGGATGCATGGCGGAAGCGGGAATGGCAGTGATGGTGCTGGCAGTATGCCCGAAAGTCAGAGTGGCCAGGTAGGCAGTTCTCCTGGAGACGACGGAGCCGGTCATGGTGTGCCGGAGAGCCAGAGCGACCAGGTGGGATTAAACCGTAGTGATTCTTCAGGAGGAAGTTATTCGGGTGAAGCCGGAGGTATAGGATCGGCAGGTGGAAGCACGAGTGGAACCGAAAGCACAGGAACAATATCCGGCAGCCAGGTAAGTGGAAGCAATACAGCAAATAGCAATGCAGGAAGCATACCGAACAGCCAGGGAAGTCAGGTGAGTGGAAGCAATACAGCAAACAGCAATACAGGAAGCATACCAAACAGCCAGGGAAGCCAGGTAAGCGGGAGCAGTACAGTAAACGGCAATACAGGAAGTATACCGAACAGCCAGGGAGGCCAGGTAAGCGGCAGCAGTACATATAATTATGGCAGCACAGGTGTTACAGGAAATAGCAATGATGGAAGGATACCGAGCAGTCAGTCAGGTCAGGTGGGGAGAAACGAAGACATACCCGATAATATTGATACATCCAACAGCATCAACGATTGATAGAAAATGCAAAAGATATATTTTGTAAGTATATTAAAAGTATGAAACAGATAGGTAATATATAATGAGATTAATACCCGGAAAAACAAAGGTTAAAATTGAATTATTCAGGGGCGTTACATTGGGTGATGTGGTAATAGGACTTTTGGGTCTTATTGCAGTTACCCTATGTGCCATATCCTCATTGCCAGCCAGATGGGTAATAGCCGGCATTATCGCAGTCGTCTTCGGAATTCTTATCGTAAGGTTCGATGATGAGGCAATGTATGTATTCTTCTGGCATATGATAAGATACCGGGCATATCCGAGGAGATATTCCAGGATCTATGATGACAAGGCACTTCTCCAGATGTCTAACAAAAATCTTCCCCAGGAATTCTTTGACAGTCCTGAGGAAATGGCGGCAAAAGAGGATAAAGAAGAGGAAGAGTTAAGTCCTGCCGAAAAGAAGAAACGGTTAAAGGCTCTTATCAAGGAAGAGGATAAGATATTAAAGAGCAAGACTGCAACCAAGGAAGAGAAGGATGCAGTATGGCTTGCCAGGGCTAATAGATCCGCCGAGAAGAAGAAGGAGAAGAAGGCGGAAGCATCTGAAAATGGTGACTTTGAGGATATGGCAGATATTATGCCATTTACCAACATCAAGGGCGGTTTTATTGAGTATGGCGATAAATACTACGGGACGGTTATCGAAATTGATCCCGTAGAGTTCAGATTCTTCTCAAGGCACCGGAGGAACAATGCCATTGAAGCATGCTTCGGCAAGGTATTAAGAAGCCTGCAGGGTGAGTATGGTGCTAACATTGTCAAGCTTCAGCGGCCCATTGTGTATGATGAATACTTAGATGCTGAGTATGAGAAATTAAATGCTCTGAAACGCTCTTATGAGAGCGGCATGCTCTCAGAGGAGGAGCTGCAATCGAGGGTGGAGATACAGTATGACCGGATCAATGAGGTGCGGTCTCTTTGTAATGATGAGAGAGTTATCGAATCCTTCTATTATCTAGCACTTTTTGAGAGTGACAAGGGAAGGCTTGATATACTTACAAGACAGGCTGTGATGAACTTGGAGCAGGGCGAGCTTACGGTCAGAAGACTGTTTGACAGGGATCTGGCAGTATTCCTTAAGTATTCCAACAGTCTTGATTTTGACGAGAAGGAGATCGACAACATCGCTCCGGAGAACTGGGCTTCATGGGCTATGCCGCAGGATCTCAAGATCACTATGCGTAAGATAGAAGTCAACAATATAATTACGCATAATCTAAGAGTGATAAGTTATCCATCTACGGTAGGGGATTCATGGATGGCAGGCGTAATGTCATTTCCTGCCACCAAGGTGGTCGTTAAGCTGACCCCAATGGATAACACCAAGTCAGTGAGAGCAATTGACCGTTCCCTTGCGGAGCTTAGGGGACAGTACATGAACACAAGCATTGATTCAAAGATGATAGAACTGCAGGAGCATATTGAAACTCTTTCATCTCTGCTTGTTACGCTTAAGCAGGATAATGAGTCTTTGCTTTCTGCCAATATATATGTGACAGCCTATGATGTTGTTAAGACAGCAGAGGATCCGTATCTTGCTGAGAAGCTTGATTCGGAGATCCCGTCAGTGGCAGACATGAAGAAGACACTTAAGAGAAGCTATTCCGAGGCGGGCATGCGTATGTCGGGAATGGACTTCATGCAGATACAGGCATTTATAGGCTCACAGGTATCGAACTATGATCCGCTTGTTAGGGACGCAAGAGGCATACCCACCAATACCGTTGCGGGGATGTATCCCTGGATATTTGCCCATATATCAGATAAGGGCGGTATCAAGCTAGGATCCGCAGACGGCGTTCCTGTATTCATAGATTTCTTCAGGCGTGATTCGGAGAGAGTCAATTCCAACATGGTAATAGTCGGTAAGTCAGGATCAGGTAAATCTTATGCTACCAAGTCACTGCTTTCCAACTTAGCATCAGAGGATGCGAAGATATTCATTCTTGACCCTGAGAATGAGTATTCAGAGCTTGCCCACAATCTTCACGGCAAGGTAATAAATGTGGGAAATGCCAAGTACGGAAGACTTAATCCGTTCCATATCATCACCGCACTTGATGATGATGAGGCTGGTGTTGAAGGCGGAGGACCGGGCGGAAGCTTTGCCACACATTTACAGTTCCTTGAGGAATTCTTCAGGCAGATACTTCCGGATATCGATAAAGATGCCCTTGAGTATCTTAACTCCCTCATAGAGAGAGTATATCTTAACTTCGGGATTACTCCCGAGACGGATCTGTCAACATTTACCGCGGAGGATTATCCTATATTCGATGACCTCTATGATGTGGTGCTGGCGGAATTTGAGAGAACCAATAATGAGTATTTGAGGCAGCTGCTGAGATCCCTTGTGAATTATATTGCCAAGTTCTCCACAGGCGGAAGAAATGCAAACATATGGAATGGTCCATCCACCATCACAACGGATGAGAATTTTTCCGTATTCAACTTCCAGTCCATGCTTGCAAACCGTAACACTACAATTGCCAATGCGCAGATGTTGCTGGTGCTCAAATACATCGACAACGAGATAATCAAGAACAGGGACTACAATACACGCTACGGTCTGAAGCGCAAGGTTGTGGTTGTTATAGATGAGGCACATGTGTTCATTGACACCAAGTTCCCGGTTGCCCTTGACTTCATGTTCCAGCTTGCTAAGCGTATCCGTAAGTACAACGGTATGCAGATAGTTATCACACAGAATATCAAGGACTTTGTGGGAAGCGAGGAGATAGCGAGAAAATCTTCCGCAATCATCAATGCATGCCAGTACAGTTTTGTGTTCGGTCTTGCGCCTAACGATATGGATGACCTTTGCAAGCTCTATGCCAAGGCTGGCGGAATTAATGAGCAGGAGCAGGAGGATATACTTGGTGCTAAGAGAGGCCAGGCATTTACCATCATGAGCCCAACATCCCGTTCATCATTCCAGATCGAGGTGCCGTCTTCAATGGTGGAAATGTTCGAGAATATGGACTTTGAGAGCAACTATTTCTCAGGAGAAGATGGCGAAGAGGTATGGGAGGAATTTGTGGCAGAAAGCCGTGAATCCCATGATGCAAACCTTCTTGACCGCATGCAGTCTGAGAACAGTGTATCTGAAGCAGTAGAAGAGACAAGTTCACTTACATTCTCTGAGATAAGCGAGGAAGAAGCCGAACAGCTTATGTCAGAGGAGAGTGTCGATACAGAGGCTTCCGGCAGAGGACAGAGAAAGTCTGCCATGGAGAAGCTTATGGAAGCCGAGGAGGTTGTTGACCGCAGGGAATACGAGATGGCGGTGGGCAGATTTGGAGGAATCAGCTTCAGTGAAACGGCCGGTGAGGAATATGATAGTGAGCAGGCATCCGTTGGAAGCGAAAGCTTTGGTGGAATCAGCTTCAGTGAGACCACGGGAGAGGAATATGATAATTATGAAGCCTTGCAGAATGAAGGTTATGTAGGAATCAGCTTCAGCGAGATCACAGGTGAGGAGTATGATAATGAACAGCTAGCCGGTGAAGATGAGAGCTATGATGAGAGCTATGATGAAGGCTATGGAGAAAGCTTCGGAGGAATCAGCTTCAGTGAAACCACAGACGAAGAGTATGATAGCGAACCGGTAGCTGCTTCACATCATGGATATATAAGTAATTCAAGGGATGTTTCCAAAGGTGCAGATACCCTTCACAGGCATATTGATAATATTCAACTGGCAGGTGTAAGAACTGATGCTCTGGCACAGAATGATTATGCATATTCAAAGGCATATATTGAAGAGGAACTTAACAAATTCAAGGCTTCTGTCCGTGAAGAGATGGAAAGAGAGCTTGAAGAGAGGCTTAAATGGATTTCTCTTGGTGCAGGAATTGGTGCTACGGGATTGGCAGGAGTAGCAGGCATGGGTACCGGAGGAACATTGGGTACAGCCGATGAAGGAGCTGTGTCTGCCGATATGATGACTGCCGGTGGTGAAATGCCTGTTGCAAGAGAAGGCTTTAAGCAGGCTTCATCTGAAGAAGGTTACGAAAAAGACAAAGGTTACAAGACCGAAGAAGGATATGCTTCAGAAAAAGATTATGATACCGAGGAAGGCTACGGTTCAGAAGAATACAGGCCAGAGGAAGGCTACGGCTCAGAAGAGGATTACGAGCCTGAAGTTAGCTTACATTCAGAAGGGTCGTATGGCGACGAGGGCGAATTCAGCTTTGATGAAGATTACGAGACAAGCGAGGAATATGGTTCTGAGGAAGAATATGATTCAGAAGAAGGTTATGATGAAGACTCAGAATATGATGAGGATGAATCGGATGTTGAATTCGAGGATGATGAAAGTGAGGATGATGAGTTCGAGCTTCCTGAGGATGAATTCTTCTTTGATGATGATGAAGACAGTGAATACGAGCCGGCACCATTTGTATTTGCAGATCTGTTAGATTCTATGGCTGAGGAGTATGCAGACATGAATCTTGACGAGCGAATGGAAGAGCTTGGCGAGCCTGTTATGGAGATCACTCTTGAAGAACTGGCAGCCTATGTCAAGGAAAAGAGAAAGAAGTAAAGCTTGCAGAATTGAGGCAGAATCAGATATAATTATTGTCATTGCACTTAAAAAATAAATAATATATAATTAATTTCAAAGATTGGAGCTATAGTTGAATAATTAATGTATTTTGAAAGGAGTATGGCAATGGTTGTAATTAATGAATTGGATTCTACATGTGGAATTTCAGATGATGAATTAACTCAGAGATTTAAAGAATCTATAAGGATAGATGATGAAGTAAGAAGAATCAAAGGCTTGCCGGTAGCAAGATATGATAGTAAGACAAAGAGGGCATATCTGGAATTTCCGGACGGAAGGAGAGAATATGTCGGATTATGATAATACAATTGAACCTTTTAGGATATTCAAAAAAAGAAAAGATGTTTATTATAGATGGAGTAATAATTATTGGAGTGATGCGGATATTGAACGACTTTGTTGTATTAATGAATATATAAATTGAGTGGTTATTAATTAGAATTATCGGTAATTAGGAGGAATTAGCAATGGATGTAAAATTAGTGAACAGAGGAGAGGACGGGGAGCTTCTTCTGTCAGGAGATCTGGATACCAAGACTGCCAAGGATGCGGAGGCATTGTTCTTACAGATGGCTGACAGATTCACGAATATTACACTTAACATGAAGGATCTGCAATATGTATCATCAGCAGGTCTTAGAAGTATCCGCAATCTCTATATGAAGCTTGTGAAAAAGGGTGGCAAGCTGATGGTAACGAATGTGAATGAGAATGTTCTGGAAGTATTTGAGATGACAGGACTTGCAGGGTTATTGAATATAAGATAGAACATAAAAGCATTGAAGGAATGAAAAAGTTTTATCAGACAAGCTTCCGTCTAATCCGAGTTATTTGTATGAAAACCTTGCTGTGCTTTGTAATACCGGCTATGAGGGCTATTATCAATGAGACTATATCTGTTGATGATAGTCCTTTTGGGTGTATTTGCAATAATTTGTTATAGATTAAAGGTTTCATTTATGTTATATTGTTGAAAAGACATGAAGATTTGGGAGGTGGCGTTGTGGGAATATATGTTGACCCGGGAAATGAAAGTTTTCGCAGTGATATTTCGTCTGATATATATGTTGATAAAACGGAAATGATATCAATACTTAATTCCCGGATTGGTACTAATAGAAGATTTTTTGCAGTAAGCCGTGCCAGAAGATTTGGTAAATCTATGGTTGCAGGGATGCTTGATGCCTATTACAGCATGGGCTGTGAATCAAAAGAAATGTTTGCACCATATAAGATTTCTGCATCTCCGGATTTTGATAAATATATTAATAAATATCATGTACTTCACTTTGATATGGCGACATTCTTAAATGATGCAAATGCATACAGGTTAAAGAGTGAGAGTCTGCCTGATAGCGCAGATGATGAAGAAAGTAATAGAATAAGGATGTACAGTAATCCCATTAATCTTATGAATGACTCTATTCTTAAGGATTTCAGAACTATTTATCCGGAATTGATCAATAAGGAGATTATGTCAGTTCCAAAAGCTGTAGAAGAGGTCTGGAAAAGCGACGGTCATCAATTTGTGATAATAATAGATGAGTGGGAATGTGTTATCAGGGACGCAAAGGATGATAGTGACCTTATTATGGATTATCTTAAGTATTTGAGGGGGTTCTTCAAGACCGAAGAATCAAAACAATTTCTTGCTCTTGGATATATTACCGGGATACTTCCTATTAAAAAGTTTGACGGCGAATCCGCAATGAATAATTTTACAGAGTATACCATGATATCCCCTAAAGACCTTGCACCTTATTTTGGATTTACCGAAGAAGAGGTGATAGAGTTAAATGCTAAGAAAAACTATATGGATATCGAGGAAATTCGAAGATGGTATGACGGATATCTTATGAGTTATGTAGATATGACAACATCAGAAAAAAGCAGAGTTAATCTTCATATATACAATCCTAATTCCCTTGTAGAAGCATATACTTTCGGAGAATGTGAATCCTACTGGAAGAACACCGGTGCTTTCGGAGGTCTGAACAATTATATTGCCATGAATATGGACGGACTGAAGGATGCAGTTATTATGATGCTTACCGGTGAAGAATATCCTGTTGATACAGGTACCTATCAGAATGATCTTACAAGCTTCAAAAGCAAGGATGATGTATTGACGGCACTTATTCATATGGGCTATCTTGGATATGATCCTGCGACAAAGAGTGCTTTTATTCCCAATGAAGAAGTGAGGGATATCTTTGAAAGTGCAATCAAGGTGGGTGAATGGAATGATGTAAGCGATGCACTGCGTAAATCGGATACATTATTGAAGGCTACATGGGAAAATAATTCAGGGAAGGTTGCAGAAATCATTGCAGCCTCACATCAGGATTACACATCTATCCTAGAATATCATGATGAGAATTCGTTAGCCCTTGCTATTATGGTTAGTTACTATACTGCAAGAGAGCATTATATGATAATACGAGAGCTGCCATCAGGAAAGGGATTTGCCGATGTTGCATTTATTCCCAAAAGGGGAGTGACACATCCTGCTATGATAGTGGAGCTTAAATGGGATAAGAATGTTGATACGGCTATCAGTCAGATTCATGACAAGAATTATGATGGTAAACTTAAAGATTATGGTGGAGAGTTGATTCTTGTAGGTATCAACTATGACAAAACAGAAAAAATATATACATGCAGGATAGAAAGAGCATAACATATTATACAATCTCCTTGCAAAAATCCAATAAGACTATAAACGCCTGACGGTCTTTGAGTGGCTGTCAGGCATTTTTGTGTTGCACTTTTGTAGCGCTTTGCATGTTATATTATGTATTAATCGATAATTGGGATAATTATAGACATTTTGTATAAGCAAAGCATATACGATACAGTTAATATATACGATAACAACCATACAGTATAACAACACTACATACACCTTGCGAACATATTGTGGTGTCCACGAAAGGAGCTATTAACCATGCACAATAAGATAATACACCTCACAACCTATAAGAAGCTTCAGGCATACCTGCTTACGGGAATAATGGCTTTTTCCATGCTTTATGGAATGTCTTCCAAGGTATATGCCACATCATCAAGTGAAGAGACAGCCGAGGGTTCAACCGAGGAATATGAGGAGGATGTGAACTCAGCAGCCAAGGTATTGAAAGACACCCATGGCCGTATCGTTCTGTGGAAATGGGAGAAGGTCACCCAGAGCAATGTGGGTGATCTGATAAATGATGACAGATACCACCCCTCAATGCTGGTGCGCATGGACAAAAACGGCAAATACAAGGGCTTTATATCCACTTTTGCGGATAAGCAGCATATCTTTCGCGGATATGACCAGGGCGTGTATGATAAAAAGTTTAATAAGCTTGTGCAGTCAAGCAGGGATGCACATGGTTCTAAGGTGGATAGTGAGATCGGACTGTCAAACTGTTACAACCAGTATAGTTCATTTTTTATCAAGCTGGATGAACAGGGCACATCCTTGAATAATGCAGGAGTATTCGGAAGTAATGTGTTCTACACCAACGGAAGCAATATGGGCGTACCCTATATAAGAGCCAAGAATATAGGCGACAATCTGAAGACTAAGTTAGACGGGCGTAATAAATTCAGGGTGGATGCCAGTATATTGCTTGCCAGAGCCTCTGCGGCAGAGGACCCCAATGATGTATCCTTCTATGAGGTTATGGACGGCACCCTTGGAGAAGATGATTACTTCTTGCAGAAATGGTGGCGTGGAAGCGGCGGTGAGAAGAATGAGCCGTACATAGAATTAGCACAGCAGGGGGAGAATCGTTATACACCAAAGTATGAGTTCTGTCTGCAGCCCTTTGGTGCGGAGTCCGGCGGAAGAGGGGATACCTGGGTCATCAAGGCAGACCTGAATGAGGAGGATGATAAAGACCTTGACGGACTTGATTATGCCATAGCTGATTCATGGCAGAATGATAGCAGTCAGGATGTGAAAGGATTTTCCACCACGATGTTGACCAAGGGCGGTTATCTTCTTGCCATGGATGTAAGACAGGCAGGGGGTAACGGACCAGAGATAGGATCGAGCAGCTATGGTATTGGTGGATCAACACATTACCACGGGCGTAATATATATGATGTTAATGTGACCGGTGCGGAGTGCCGTTTTATGTGGTATGTGGGAACGCCCTACACATTTGCTTCCCTTGTGGGACAGGGCGGTGATCGGGAGACGGGTGAGCATGGAACCACCACCATCGGCAAGGGCGAGCTGCTTGAGATCAGCAATGCGGAATACATGGATGTGAACAACAAGATTCAGCGTTCAGACGGTCTTATACTTCCTGAGACCTCTAAGATAATAATAAATGAGGGCGGCGTGCTTTCAGTCACCACCAACCTGATCAACAACGGTAAGATCATTAACAACGGAGGCACCATAATAATCAAGGATGGCGGGTGTATAAGTCCATTTCTTGACACTGACGAATGTGTGATTGAGTGCATGAACGGCGGTAATATCGTTGTCATGCCAAAGGGAAGGCTATTCTGTCTGTCGGATATATACAGGACTAATCCTAACTTAAATACAATTGTAAAGAAGGGTGATTGCAGCTTAAAGCTTACCGGCGGTTCCACCCTGATCAATTACGGTCTGATGGCCAACAGCTTCTGCCAGATAGATAAGTCCAGCATAATTGAAAACCGTGGTGACGGTGTAATCATAGCGGCATGTAAGCGGGTAAATATCAACAAGCTGCTATACAATGCCAAGCTTACGATAGACGGAGATTATACCACTGTTGACGGATTAGAGTCTATTGACGGCAATTCGCTGGCGGCTAAGGTAGCGGATAGTTATGTCATGTACTATGGAATCACCTGTCCACAGTCCTATAATGGTACATGGGGTTCCATGTCATCATACGATATAGATAATGGAGGAACTATAAGATGTGACAGGACCTCTACCTTTGTAAGGTATGCATATTCACCAAGTTTAACACTTGAAAAAAATCCTGGCGGTACCCCTGCTCCCTCTGAAGCAGAAATTTTTGGTAATTCTTTTCTTAGTGGTTTACTTGGTAAATATAACCCTTTATTACCTGGTGGTGGGTCAGGCAGCAGTAATTCCTTTGACGGATCTATATGGTTCTTTGACGCAGTAAGGCTTGTGGATGTGGTGGAGCCTGATTACTGATGATAAACCAATTATATATATGTATAAATTGGAAATTGCAGCTTTGAGTTACACATTTGTAGCGCTTTGTGTGTTATATTAAAAATGATGATTAGTTTAACTGTATGATAGAGTATAGATACACGAATATATGAAATGGGGAATGAGAGCATGAAGAAAATACATATCATTCATAACAGAATTTGGAAAAGAGGACTTGCAGGGCTGCTTGCACTTTCCCTGTTCCTTTCGTGTGTTCCGGGACTAGATGCGGAGGCAATTGGAAAAAGTGGACGAATATCAGGTGGTACGACGACAGAAGCTTTTACTTTTGACTTTTCAAGATTTACAACTGAGGCAACAACTGAGGCACCAACCGAAGCCGCAACTGAGGCAACAACAGTGGCACCAACCGAAGCCGCAACTGAGGCAACAACAGTGGCACCAACCGAAGCCGCAACTGAGGCAACAACAGTGGCACCAACCGAAGACACAACCGAGCCCGCCACAGAAAGCAGTGCTGACGGGGATATTACAGGTGACAGTGATGCAGCAACTGAGGCAGCTATGGATCAGTCCTCACTTCTGCCAAATTATTCCGTAACTCCGAACACAGATATTCCTGCCTATGAAGCCTACAAGGGCATGAGTGATTGGAATAATGGTACAGTAACAGATGCCATGCCTAATACATATTCCCTTACCATTGCCACAGGGGAGAGTGCCGGAGATGCGGTACTTTATTTTGTGGTGCGGTATAAGGATACATTTGGTGTCACAAAGTCACAGTTCGTATTCCCCAATGTGGACGGCGGTGCCAGAAGTGATTCCATATTGAGATACAGGGCAGGGGATAACCTTGACAAAGCCTACGGCTCAAGCAATATAGGTAATTACAAATATGCGGAGAACAGCACAAAGGAGAGCCCCCTTGATTCCTGGACGGTACAGGACTACATATTTAAGACGGAATCGGCTATTGCGTCCATTGAGAAGGTGGAGGTCTATCTTTCCACCGGAACCACGGGCACAAGCAGCAGTCTGGATAATGATAATAATACTTTAAGTTCCAATGGAGATAATGATAATGACAGTCAGAAGACAGTAAATGATTCCAACACGCAGTTTGTCACTAATAATAAGCAGGCGGGTAATAATGTTATCAAAAAAATAGAGGTAAGTGACTCCAATGGTGTCATCAAGACCGATGAGGATACGGAGGGTGCCGTTAAGGTCATTCCCGAGGATAGCACCCTTAGATTTTCGGCAAATACAGGAAGTACGGGCAGTACAGGCAAGATGAATACCGAGAATCCGGATGCTAAATACAGGTATGATGAGTTCGATCAGGATTTTATAGAAGATGAAAATGGTAAATTCAAATATGATTCTGAGCTGGAGACATATTATATCGAAGCGGTAGACTATTTAGGCACATCATTATATTATTATCCCGAGACTCACGAATTTATAAAAAAAGACTTATATACTAATTGGTTCAATAATGATGTTACCCCTGATACAAAACCTATAGATAGTATGAGTATGTTTTATGGATATAATGAGGATACCCATACATTTTATCGTGCCAACGGTTTGGTAGAAAAAGGAATTGCTTATCGATATGATTCAGATACTAGATATCTTGCATTTTGTCATGTTTATAATAAATATAAAGATGGTGGTTATTATGATTATAATACCTATGAATTTGTTAATTATAAGAATTTAACCAAGCAGATCAGGTATAGTAATTATAACCCCGAATTTAAAGAAAATACCAATTATTATTATGATCTGCATACTCGTACATTTAAGGAGGATGATAGAGGAAAATATGTATATGATCCTGAACTGGGTACAGTATATCATACTGAAAAACATATATCTTATGATATCAAGAACCGAAAATTTGTAGAAATGGATGATTTTATCAAAAGATATCGCTATGATTTCTTTAATCAGGACTTTATAGTAGATGCTAACGGTGCTTTTCTATATGATCGTGTGTTGGGTACCTACTATGATGAGGCAGGCTTATATTTTTATCCTGAAAAATATGAATTTGTAACAAAGGATCAATATACTGAATGGAAAAATAACGGGACAGAGCCGGATACTCAGCCGGATGCGAACGCCTTTTATGCGTTTGATAAAGATTCTGCTACTTTTTATAAAAAAAGTGAGGATTCATTTAATTGGTATGATGACAAATGGCGGTATAATACCACAAAAAGAACATTTTATTATCATGTTTTTTATGATTACTATTATGATTTTAATACACATAAACAAGTTACTGTGAGCGATAATGATTTTTCAAAATTAACCGAGCAGATAAGATATAAGAAGAAACCAAAGCCTGAATATGAAGAGGGTGTCAACTATTACTTTGATGTATATACCCGTACCTTCAAGGAGGATGCTAATGGCAAGTTCGTATATGATCCTTCGGTTGGAACAGTATATCATACAGTCAAGAATGTGTATTATGACACCAATACGGATAAATTTGTTCCACAGAACCAGGTGACCGACCAGGACGCATACACAGGGGAGGAAGAGGAGAAGGATGAGAGCTTCTACACAGGCAATGCGGTGCCTGCATCTGAGCTTTCACATAAGAAGAGTGTCACCACAGGCAACAAGGGCATAATAGACACCAACACCAAAACATCTTCCAAGGGTACATGGACCATACAGGGTCTTTCCATATATAAGGTCAAAAGATATAAGAGCTATGAGGAGTATGGTCTTGTTTCCGGACAGAAGTTCCTTGACTTTGAGGGATATATGATTGCGGATGTAAAGAAGAGGGGCGGCGGAACCCTTACATTTTCCACATCAGGAGTGGATACCCTCATAACAATCGGCGGTGCCGAGGACAGCAACTATTGTGATATCGTCAACTATGGTGCGGTTGAGGTCAAGCGGAGTTTCGCATCAGATTCTTCGCTCTATTCCATAAGAATGGATATGGCAGACCAGTTAAATGCAGGTATTGATGCATTTACCAACTCAGACGGAACCAAGCTTTCCGGTGATAACGGTATCGTTGAGGATATTGCCATTGAGATGCAGTATAAGGATACCCATGGATGGACCAGAAAGGTCACGCTCCCATTTATACTGAGCAGTTATATGGCTGCCTCAAAGGCATGCGGTGATGATACTATACTTGGCTTTGCGGGGCGCGGCGATACGGTGGCGATGCAGGGAATCTTTCCTGAATTTGACAGGCTTGCCACTTCGCCCAAGATCTATGTAGGCAATACCGCAAGGAGCATTATCAGTGAAAAGGGAATAAATGTAAGCAGCCCCACGAAGAAGATGAATACGGCAATCACTGCCACTGCGGCAGATGATATAAGCTTAGCCGGTATATCCATGTATAAGGGCGGGTGTATGCCTTATGTAGCCGGAGGTACGGATTCTGGCGGGCAGGCACTGACAGGCGCTACATTACAGTATGTGTTCGAGAGTGCAGAGCCCTTCCAGTACTATACCACCACTGATACCAAGGGAAGAATGGTGAAGGCGAATGGTAATGATACCATCAAGCTTGTGGCATATATGAGCGGCTCGCCCCTTGTCGCATCGGTATTTGGCAGGGACAGATATCTGGTGACGCTTAAGACCAGTGATAAGAAAAGGTCGGGGACAAAGGATGATATCTCCCTTATGTTCCATTACGAGAAGCAGGACGGAACTCAGGCTACCACCATATCCTACAGGGTGAAGCAGGGGGCAAATGACTTCTTAGGCTCATGGCCTACCAAGACGGGAGGCAATTACATAGAGACTGCCGGTCTTGGGGACGGCGGCGATATATCATTTCTGATAGAAGCACCGGATCTGAAAACATTTAATGGTGTAGACATATCATTGCTTGGCGATGACGAATGGGTGATGGATAATCTTATCATCTCCCTTGTGGATGATGTGCAGCTTCGCCGTGCATACTTAAAGAATGAAAATGATACAAATTACTGGATAGAACGCCAGATGACAATAGCGCCCATATTCAGTTTGAAGGGCTTGGATGCATATGTGCAGGATGATGACGGCAACGCCTTGGATGAAGACGGCAGGCAGGTGGAGAAGAAGAAGGAACAGAAGTATGATGATGACGGCAATCCCGTCTATGATGACGACGGTAATCCGGTCTATGTGGAGGTAGAGGATGACGATTCATCAAATCAGACCAGAACCATGTCTGACCAGCTGTTCACGGGAGGGCAGACCATTAACTTCTCGTTTAATACCCGTACAGTCAATGATGTGAGGGATGCGGACTATGCTTCGGTGCGTTACCGTATGACCTACGACCAGACGGGAGTTGACTGGGGCTTTGCCAAAAAGAAGATCACCTACGATATATCGGTGAAGGTGGCGGAGGATCCTGATTATGATATGGGCAACGGTGATTCCGGTTCTACCAACTATTTCTACTTCCAGCTCATTTTCAAGAACGGCAACAGTGCCTATGTGCTTGCCAATCAGCAGATAAGCTCTGACGGATTCCGTTCGGGAGCCACGGAGGTATTCACCATATCTGTGAACCGTGATTACGGAGATGTTACGGGAGTGCGTATCATACCGGAGGATATATCTTCGGATTCAGATCCTTTCGATAAGCTTAATATTGATACGATAACGGTAACACAGCAGACCAACGGCGGAGCTGCCATGATGTATATCATCGGGCAGGTGGGATGGATAGATATCGACTACCGTGATGAGAATGAAAGTGCCAGTCTCCGTGGACAGAAGGCGAGAACTGCTGCAGAGATAAGCAAGCTCTGCAAGGTTACGGATAAGAAGAGAGTATATAACCTGTTATGCGAGTTCACCAACCTTCCATGGGATAATGATTATTACCAGCTAGAGGGCTCGGTGATGGCAACAGTATATTATATGAGTGCTGCCACCAACAAGGTGGAGAAGCAGGAGTTTGATGTGGTGTCAAGGCTTGCGGCATATATGAACAAGTCTGCCAAGTCCTATGATGCCCCCTCTGATCCTGATGCGGTGAAGGTGGCTTCGTCACAGATGAAGACCATATCCGATCCGGAGTGGATGTTCAGACCGAACACCACAGACCGGTTCATCATGCCGCCGCTGGCAGATGTAAGCTCGATCCAGAGCATCGTATTCACTGCCCAGTCAAGGAACGGATATCCTGCCACATGGAACATAGGCAAGGTATGTATATCGGAGATAGAAGAAAATGGAGGCTTGCAGATTAACGGCAACGAGGAATATGTAAGGACCATGAAGACCAAGAGCCTGTGTGCCAGTGACGGTGAGACGATAACGGTGAATGTGAACATCGGTACGCCGTCTGCTTCCAAGGAGATCAAGTTCAACGAGAACAGTATAACATGGACTGCAGAGGGATGGGCTACGCCTGTAAGCCGTATGCCGGATTCGTCCGATGACAAGATTAATGTCTATGTATATCCGGCGCAGTCAACGAGAAATATTGCAGACTCTAAGGTCAATATGTTCTTCCAGTACGGTATACCGTTTTCACAGTATATGCAGAAGACTGATGTATTGCAGCCTGCTAACAGCGGAACGAGTGATGCAGTATTTTACAGCTTAGGATTAAGCGTCAAGGATTTCATAAGTGCTTCGACCCTGGGAATACAGTGCTCTAGTTCAAGACTTTTGTTCGACCATGCCATCATCCAGCATGTAAGAGATGATGTGGTCATGAATACATTTACATATATGTTCTCTGGGCAGCCTTCGGCAGTGATAACACTAAGGACTGATCCTTTCATTAGCAATCCTTATGTGGACAGGACCGAAGAAACCATAGCCATTTCCTTTGGTGCCAATACGGAGGAGCAGATGCTTATTAACGAGGATTCCGATGTGGCGGTGGCATTCTACTACAAGTCAACCATAGACGGAGGAAGAACGGAATACCGCTCGCCATATGTATATCTGACGGATCAGGGATATAGCTCCATATCGGAGGGCCTGTTCGCAGAGCTTACCTATGATGTGCCGTATGTATCGGAGATAACGGGATATTCAATAGCAGGCTACGGCGACCTTAAGGGCAATGTGGATGCGGCGGCAGGCGTGGTATACCATGTGGATAAGACGGAGCTTAACGAGGAGACGGGAGTGTATGAGACGGTGGAGCGCTCTAAGAGGAGCTATGCTTCCTTTGATACATCTTATGCGCTTACGGAGAATCTTACCAAGTATAAGACCACCAATGACAAGTGCTACGGTGATGACAGTGTTGCTCCGGTTGCGGTAACATTTACTACGGCAGAGGCTTCCAATGTGCTTGACAGCGGAACGGAGTCCAAGGTACAGATGGCATTCAACTACACCGATTACAAGGGCGTGAAGATGACAAGGACCTTCGTGGATGCTACACCGTACATACAGGGTGATGTGAAGAAGTTCGAGGCGAACAAGGATGCGACGGTCAAGTTCTTTATACATGAGCTTGACAAGGATCTGTCCCTGACATCTGTGGATATCATACCGTATAACGGCAAGAAGGTGACGACCAAGGATATCAATGTGGTATCGGATGACGCGGTTAAGAGCCAGAATACTGGGGATGAAACGCAGACGGATGCGAGCAATACTACGGATGGCGGTAATACAAGTACGACAACTGATGCTAATTCAACGAATGGTGGTAATACCACGGATGGCACTAATTCAGCAAATGCGACAACGGATACTGCGAATGGCGTAACTACCGGAACCAATACGGATAATCTTCAGACCACCGACAATACCAATACGGCAGTCAGCAATATGACGGAGACGGATGAAGTGGAACTGCTCACTAAGACCCTTGAGAGCATGAACGCAAGCTGGACCATATCAGGTGTTGTATGCGACATCGCATGGGGCGAGAAGATAAAGTCAAGACCGATAAACCAGCAGTTCTTAGGACTTGAGAAGGGAGGAACATTGAGATTCAACGATATAACTATGACGGTTGATATCATGAGATCTAACGGTGCTACGACCCAAGTTAAGGACGGAATTGGACTTGTGACAGTTAAACCGGGAGAAAGTCTGTCGGCAGTCATCAAGATAGCAGGCTCGACAGGAGGATATTCGGCTCATGCCTATAAGATGTTTGGTGAGGCAGGAGATGAAGTTCCGACAACGCTTTCCAACATAACTACCATTGGATTCACATTTACTGCACCGACCAACATAAGCGGCGGAGCAGAGGAATATAAGGTCGAGATTGCACCTGTTGATGCGCCGGATATGGTATACACCATAAGGATATGGGTACAGAGTGATGTGGTGACGACGGAAGCGACAACAGAGGCGGCATCTACCGAGAAGGCGACTGAGAAGACCACGGAGGCGACAACAGAGGCTGCAACCACGGAGGCGGCAACAGAAGCTCCGACCACAGAGGCGACAACGGAAGCAGCAACAGAAGCTGCGACAGAGGCGACGCCATAAGGGATGGCTGGAAAGTGAGAGTGTGGCTGATGCGGTACTGTAAGGTAAGATATTTCATTTTGAAAAGATGAGCATAATGATAGGGAAGGTATTTTAGATTGAAATACCTTCCCTGTTATACTTATTTGAGAAAGGCGTATCTATATAAACTATGTTTAGTTTTTTGCTGAATTTGCAGTGTGCTTTTTATTGAATTTACTATATAGATATGGTAGTATGAAAACAGATATAACGATTATAATATTAACATTAATCTTTGATTTCAAAGGATGTGATGTATATGGCAGACATTAATAATATTAAACATGATATAAAACATAGATGTATTGAGACCTTTGGAGGGCTTATTTCAAGAATTATTCTTTTTGGATCTTATGCAAGGGGAGATTTTGAGGATGATTCGGATGTTGATATAATGCTTTTGCTTAATTGCCGCAACGATGAACTTTCAATGTATAGAGAAAAGGCATCTGTAATAGGTAGTGATGTGAGTCTTGATAATAGCGTTACGGTTTCTTTATTAGTGAGGGATAACGATACTTTTTATGGTAAGTTAGGCTTTACTCCCTTTTATCAGAATATTGAGAAAGAGGGTGTAGATATATGAGCAGTGATGATATAGGAACAGGTAAAGATTTAGCAGTTTATCGGCTTGAAAAAGCAGAACAATGCCTTTCAGATGCAGAGACGTTATTTAATAAGGGTAGTTATGAGGGTGCTGTCAATAGGTCTTATTACTGTATTTATCACAGTATCAGAAGTATTTTGGCACTTGATGAAGTAGAATTTAAGCGACATTCAGGAAATATATCTTATTTTCGTCAGAATTATATTAAAACAGGCATATTTGACAAATCTTTATCAGTAATAGTAGGTAGTGCTTTTGATACTAGAAGTGACAGTGATTACGAGGATTATATATCTTTTTCTTCTGAAGATGCCAAGAAACAATTAGAGAATGCCAAAAAATTTTTATCTGTAATAAATGATTATGTGAAAGATAATACTAATGAATAACAGGATATTAATAATAAGCGTCTGATGGTCATTTGAACGGCTGTCAGGCGTTTTTGTGTTGCACATTTGTAGCGCTTTGTGTGTTATAGTTGACTAATAGTGGGCAATATTACAGAGAATTCAGGAGAAATAGAACATGAATAAAAAGAAAATACTGATTGCATGTATTGCAGTATTACTGTTTGCAGTGCTATCAGCAGTCATATTAATCAATGTTAATAAAGGAAAGGTGAAGCTTTTCACTGATTCTAATTATCCATGCATGTATAAGCAGAAGGATAATAATGTTGTATTTCGGCTTAAGGATAAGAATAATTCAGATCTTCCATGGCAGATAGAGGAAGATGGAGGCATTGTGGATGCAGCTGTTAAGAATGACGGCAAGGGCAGGAAGGCAGTATATACTTTATCTGCCAAGGCTCCGGGAATGACGGAGCTTAGGCTTTATAAGACCAAGGAGCTGTTCGGCTTTGAGGTTGAGGTGGTTTCGGTCAGAATTCCCATCAGCATATCAGAGAATGAGTCAGGAATGGTATTGAATGTATTCGGTTCACCCACACTTACCGATAACGGCGGCGGTGTCGGCGGCAAGAATACTGATAATCCGTATATTCTTGTTAACAACGGTGACGGTACCGCAAAGGTCGTGTTCGTTAAGGGGCAGAATGACTGGAGAGTATCTGACAGCAGCAATATGTCAAGTATTGAATGGAATATATCTGATGACAGCTATGATTCATGCCAGATTTCAGAAAATCCTGATTATGATCCTGATGCAGAGGTGACTACAGAAGGAACTACGGAATATGTTGAGACTGAGAATCCGGAGGATAACGGTCCCGATTCTGAAGATACTGATGAAGATAATTCTGAGAGCGCATCTTCTAACGGCACAGGCGAGAAGCCTGCCAAGACTGCTAAGGATATTGAGAATATGACCATTTCAGATGAGGATTATGAGGAAGGAAGTATTGATCTGTCCGAATATGCAGTGGACGGCGAGATACCTAAGGATGTTCTTGAGGCGCTTGACAAGAAGCTTGCAGAGAAAGCTAAGGAGATGGGTGACGATACCTACGAGGAATCCACTGAGGAATCTTTGAATGATAAGGGTGATTCATCTAATAATACGACAGATAGTAATAATACAACCGGTGCAAACAATTCTGCCACCGGTGATAATGTGACATCCGGCGGGTCTGCAGATAATGACCCGACAGGACTTGGAGCCACAACAGATTATTCAGGCTTATATGAGACCTATGATGATACAGGTTCATCGCCGGAAGCCGGATCGGACAGTGAACAGACGGATAATGAGTCATCTGGCGGTGGATCCTCTGATACAGAGAATACATCTTCGGAGGATACTGCATCAGAAGATGGTTATACAATAGATCCGGAGACCGGAGAGCTTATTATCGATGAAGAAGCTTTGAAGAATATGAAGGCGGAGAATATAACTGTAGTGAAGGAAACGATACTGACAGTTTCCTCTGACCAGTATCATACTGTTGAATATATCAAGGTATCATTTATGTCTGATGGCAATATTATGCTGTCCATCAGTAAGAAGGGACCTAAGAAATAACTTGGAAGGTGATGTTAGTGTTATCAAAGAAGGACAAGGCTAATCCGCTTCTTATGGAATCCAGAAAGCTGCTGCTCAACCAGGTGGATGTGGGCGAAGACGGCAGGCTTAATGCGGTGGATGAGATAAGAACATTCAGATATGGGGCTGCAGAGGGAGAGCATAAGGTAAGGATTTCCGGTATAACCACCAGAGATTTCTTATATAGAACCAAATACAACCGTGCAAAGGCTGTATATCAGGCTTCCGAAGCTATGAAGAATATAGGCAGGCGGGCAAATCTTAAGTGTATGAACGATGCGGCAGCCTGTATCATTAAATCACCTGTATTCTATCCTGTGGTGATCGTATTTTATGAGAACAGCGACGGGCGTATGCAGCTGTCTGCATTTACTGCAAAAGCATTCATGTCGCTTTTTGCAATTAATTCGGCGCTTAAGAAGTTCGACAGGGAACTGCCTGATGCAATGGTAAGAAAGGTTTCCGTTCACAGCGTACATGATGTGAACAGGGCGATTATCCACAGTCTCAAGAGCCTTGTTAGCAAAGAAGATGATAATAATGGCATAAATGATGACCGGGAATATGTTGATCTGAAGAAGCTGTTTAAGGCCGGCAGAAGAAAACGCAGGGGTTCCGGCAATCTATATAATGGCGAACAGGAGAGCTTAGGTTCAAAACGGGAAAGCTTAGACCAGGATGTCATCGGGCAGGAGGACTTCTCTGTTAATAACAATAGAAGTTATGAAAGCCGCCAGGAGAGGAAAGCCAGAAGGAAGGCTGAACGGTTAGAGAAGAAGCGGGAAGCTGCCCGTAGAAAGTATGAGAAGCTCATGGGTGAGGAGCTTGTAATGACACCTGTGGTTGAAGCTCCGAGTAATACACAGGTGGTAGATGAATCCTTGAATCCATTGGTAAATGAAGGATATTATGAGGAAGAAAATGATGATATCATGATGGAATTTACAGGGATGACTACGGATGAGTTTAATGCTATGGATGAAAACGGTGGTGATGATTCCTATAGTAATCAGAATACATATAATGATTATGATACGAATGTTTATGATAATTATGAATCGGATGAAGATACATTGCGTGAACTTACCGGAATGAGCAGTGATGAGATAGATTCTTATGACGATGGCGAAACAGATGAAGACATAATGAGAGAATTTACCGGCATGGGCAGTAACGATTTATATGATTAGTACATGAATTGGTACGAGGAGGATATGCGACATGAGTGATGATATCAAATCAGAGGAGACATTTCACCTGGAAGAGGAAACAGAGGAAAGCTTTCACTTTGGCGGTAGTGGACAAGAAGAAAGCTTCCACCTTGGCGGTGAGGAAGCAGAGGAAAGCTTCCATCTTGGGGAAAATGAACAGGAAGAAAACCTCCACTTAGGAGACGACAACGAGGAAGAAAGCTTCCTCTTAGGGGGCGATATGGAGGAATTCAACATATCGGGTAAGATTTCCGAGGATGACGGAGAGAGTATAGATTATAGCATAAGCGAAGATGGTAATTCCATTATCATTGATGCTGATGATGCAGCAATGGATGTGGTGCAGGATTTTGTGCGTGATAAGCTTCTGGCATACGGCTGTGCGAACAAAGCTATGATGCAGATCAGGCTTGCAGTGGAGGAGATATTCGTTAATATCATCTCATACGCATACAGACCTGAGATTGGAAAGGCAGAGGTTTTCTGTGAGGTTACAGAGAATCCTCTTTCTGTTTGTATCCAGTTCATGGATTCAGGAAAGCCCTTTGACCCGCTGGCAGCCGATGAGGCGGATACATCAGGTGCCATGTTCATGGAACGGGAGGGCGGTTTCGGTATCCATCTTGTCAAGAGCACCATGGATGATGTGAAGTATGAATATAATGAAGGTAAGAATATTCTTACTGTGGTGAAGAGATTGTAGAGGCGGTATGTATAGCATATGACCTTAAAGAGCAGAAGGACTGATTATAATTGACTGTCATGAATTGAGAGCAAGAAGAGGAGAATATAGATGCCTGCAAAAAGTGTTAGAGAGATGAATAAATACGAACTGATGCATTACTCACTGGCGGGAAAGACCTTTCACATGGTCTTTATGATAGCAGTGGTATTTGCTGTATTGTCACTGCTTATCAGCACCGGTCTGTATATGTCGGAGATGGTTAAGCAGATTGCATCAGATGATGTGATGATGGCAAGAAATGCTGCAACAGTAATTGACCAGAGCTTTGATGTGGAAGAAATGTGCAGCCGGGTGCTTGAGGTCTACAAAAGCATACCGGAGGATGTGCGGCAAAATCCCGATTCGTCAGAATACCGCAGTTATTATAAGAAACTGGAGGCAGATACAAGGTATAGAATGCTTGAGCTTGTGCTTAAGGAATTCAAGGATTCAGGCATGGTAAATGATATCTATCTTACGACTTATGATGAAGAGAACGGAAAACTGATATATGTAGTGGACCCTGACAGAACTGAAACAAGAAATGATATGGGAGACTATGATGATTTTAATGTGAAATATATTGAAAAATTGCGCAAGTCCACCATAGATAAACCCTTCAGAACATTTTTTTCAAACAACGGAGTCTATATGATCTCAGGTTCACCCACAAGTGATGATGAGGGCTGCAATAGCGCAATATTAGTGGATACTTCTATCCAGCATATCATATTGAAGTCAAGACAGTTCGTGCTGTTCTATGTTATTTTCATTACCGTTATTACAATAATATTAGGGTATTTTGCAACCAGTAAGGTCAAGAAGACCCTTGTTAGGCCCCTTAATGAGCTTGCTGTAGCAGCCAATGAATATGTGTATAATAAGAGAAAGGGTAAAGATACCGGTAATCATTTCAAAGATCTTAAGATCGATACAGGTGATGAGATAGAGATATTATATCTCATGATGACAGACATGGAGAAGGATATTAATGATTATGAGAAGAACCTTCAGTCCATCACGGCGGAAAGGGAACGGATTGGTGCCGAGATCGAGATAGCCACAACTATACAGCAGAGCATGTTAGAGAATGTGGCACCTGATTTTGTAGGAAAGAAGGAATATGATCTCTATGCCGCCATGTCTCCGGCAAGGGAGGTTGGCGGAGATTTTTATGATTTCTTCATGGTGGATGACGATCATCTGGCGATACTTATTGCTGATGTATCTGACAAAGGCGTTGGCTCTGCATTTTTCATGGCGATTTCCAAGACCTTGGTTAAGACATACGCCAAGATGGTGGGGAATCCCTCCGAGGTCATTGCCAAGGTTGACAAGCAGATATCAGAGAAGAATGATGCAGGGCTATTTGTAACAGTATGGATAGCCATAATAGATCTTAATACAGGTCATGTGACAGCCTGCAATGCAGGACACGATTATCCTGCTATCATGAAGGACGGAGAGGATTTCGTCATAGAGAAGACGCCTCACGGACCACCGGTAGCATTTATACCGGGAATGGATTTCGTGGGTACGGAGTTCGATCTTAAGCCGGGAGACCGCATTTTCTTATATACTGACGGATTAAATGAAGCCAAGCGAGGTGACGGTGAGAGATTCGGTACAGACAGGATGCTTGAGGTGCTTAACGCCCATAAGGATGCTGATAATGAGGAAATGATCCATATTATGCGGAAGGCAGTTGATGAGTTCGCAGGCGATGAGCCACAGTTCGATGATATGACAATGCTTGGATTCACATTCAAGGGGAGAGAGGGCTGAAGGCTTTGAAGGCATTATAAAAGCAACAATGAGTAATGAACAGAGCCAATCAATTTGACGCCACGAGAAAGTAATCATTATTAAGATATATTGTAGTAGGAAGGAAGAAGCTTACATGGAAGAATATATCATTTCATGCTGCTCCAATGCAGATTTATCAAAAGAACATTATGAAAAGCGTAATATTCATTATCTTTCTTTTGAGTTCATGCTGGATGATGATACATATTTGGATGATCTTGGTGAGTCTATAGATATTAACGAGTTTTATAAGAAAATGTCTGAGGGGGCCATGACAAAAACAATACATCCTGATGTGGAAAGATATATGGATTATTTCCGTACCTTTCTTGAGGAAGGTAAGGATGTACTGCACCTTACATTGTCCTCAGGTCTTTCTGAAGCTTACGAGTCGGCAGTAGCAGCGCAGGAGGCATTGAAAAGTGAGTTTCCTGACAGGAGATTATATATTATTGATTCCCTTGCCGCATCATCAGGGCTTGGACTTCTTGCTGATGCCGCAGCAGATAAGAGGGATGAAGGTCTAAGCATTGATGAACTGAAGGATTGGATCGAGGACAACCGCCTGTTTGTTAATCACTGGTTCTTCTCCACAACACTGACATATTACATAAGAGGAGGGCGAATCTCCAAAACCGCCGGAACGATGGGCAATATATTCAAGATATGCCCGCTTATGAAGGTCAATGATGAGGGAAAGCTTCTGGTGTGGGAGACAGTTCGTATGAAGCGCAAGGTGGTCAAAGCCACAATAAGCAAGATGGAGAATCTGGCATGGGACGGAATTGATTATAAGGGTAAATGCTATATCAGCCATGCAGGCTGCTATGAAGATGCCCGGGCTGTTGCAGATATCATAGAACAAAGGTTTCCAAAGCTTGATGGCAATGTGGAGATATACGATATCGGAACCACCATAGGAAGCCACACAGGACCGGGAACGGTTGCACTGTTCTTCTGGGGTGAGGACAGAGGAAAGCTGCTGCTTAATATGAACATTTAGTGTTGTATTGCATCACAAATTCACGATTTTATAGGCTTTATAGGCTGGCGGGATAATGTGAGTGCATTTTATATAATTGATAATAGAGCAAGGGGGTATAAGTATGCCGGAACCGGGTAATAACGATAAAGAAGTATCAAATGATAAACTGAATAAGCCGAAAAATCAATCTTCAAAAGAAGCTGAAAAAGACGATCTCAATGTGGATCCGGTAGCACCGAATTGGGAACCGGGCAATACCTCCGACGCTAAGGAAGTAGAGATGGAAGAGCGTATGCGTGCCATGGAAGCCGAGATGGAACGCCTTAAGAAAGAGCGTATTGCCCTTGAAGAAGAACGCAAGCGCTTTGAGGCGGAGAAGAAGGCTTTTGAAGCAGGCAGGCAGCAGGCTCTTGGTCATGAGTCGAAGATGTCCGATAGTCCGGTGAGAGAAACATCTGCAGCGGCTAATAATGCAGCTTCTGATAACCATGCTATGAATGGTGCGGCAGCAGGCAGGACTGAGCCTTCGAGGAATACTATTGTCAATAAGAAGGGCAATTATACCGAGATGAAGCTTGATGATTCTTCCCTCACAGATAAGCAGGCGGATCAGACGGCAAAGCTTAATATCACTGCTGATATGACTGTGCTTGCAGGGAAGTCATCTAAGGAATTTAAGATGATGCAGAAGGCTATGGAAAGGTTTGACAAGTTCATGAAGGGTATGAAAGGCAGGACTGCATTTACTCCCGAAGAACTGGAGAAGTATGATAAGCTGTCCCATGATGTATATAAGGCATCTGATGAGTACCTGAAGAAAAAGGAAAATGATATGGAAAAACGCGCTCCGGGCAAAGATGGCAAGAAGAAACAGTCAGATTATGAGTATTCAAGGGTCAAGGCTGCCGAGGAGATCAGGGAAAGTGTGGCGCAGATGCGTCAGGAGATGCTTGATAAGGCGTTAAAGGCTAAGATCGAAGAGATGAACAAAAGATGCGCAGACCAGCTTGAAAATCTTGAAAACAGCAGGAATAAGCTGGCGTCTTCCAAGGACATGGAGCCTGACATGATGAAGTCACGGCTTTCAGACAATGCAGCTCATACAATATATTATGCTAACCGTATGATGCAGCTTTCTGCTAATAATGAGCTTTGCATGAAGCCGGGGGAGAGCTTGAATGCGGCTGTGAACAGATTGAATACTGCCATAATCCCCACTAAGGAGGAGATTGACGGGATCAGGGAGCATCCTCTTTCCGAAAAGATTGTTGAAAACGGTGTGAAATCTCTTTCCGAGGGAAAATCATTTACTTATGATGATATGAAAAAGACAATTAAGACTGAGGCAGCAAAGAAGGCTCCTGAAGTTAAGAAGGCGAAAGAGATGGAGAAGGAGCAGGCAAAGCAGAAAGAAGCAAGGCAGGCAGCAAAGAAAGCCGAGGCAAAGAGACAGCTAAAGCAGTCGAAAAAAACTGCACCGGCAAGGGCATGACAGGTCATTTTTAATCTATATTTTTCATCTTCTTGTGCTTGTGATTTGGTATGTAATATGTTATAATTTGCATAGAATTTTTAAGAAAGAAGGTGTCTATATGGATAAAAAAGAAATGCAGGAATTTCTTGACTTATGCGTTGAAGATGGCAAGGATGAATTGAAGACATATAGAGATTTTCTCAAAGTCCTTGGTCTTAAGTTCAATGGAAAACGTCAGGAGATTAAAGATTCCGAAAAGTAATTATCCACATAACTTAATAGTAGTATTTTTCAATAAAACGGTTGAATTATTGATAATTCAGCCGTTTTGATTTTGGTTGGCAATTTCTAAAAAATACTGATTTTTAGCTTGGCAAACGATATTCTGGGTGCAGAGGTTTTGATGAGTTGAATAAAGGTGATATAGTAGAGAATAATGGAACTTCCTTTGGGAAGTTCTTTTTTTGAGTTGCACTTTTGTAGCGCTTTGGGTGGTATATTGTTATTAGTGATTGATTAGGATAATTGTACTAATAAGGAGGTATATTGATATGGCTAAGGATGGACAGACAGATACAGAGAAGAAATTAGAGGAGCAGTTAAAATATGAGGAGAATATGAAATCGACCATACGCAAGGAGGCAACAGGTGCAGTTATGAGCTTTGCTTCTGTAATATCAGAAGAAATAATAAATAATGCTATAACTGATTCTCAATTGTATAAAGAAATTATTGGTCAGGAATCAGTTGATGATGATATGGAACCACTTTTAAATAGAGCTTTGGAAGATATTACAAAAAAAGATAGCAACGCTTATGATGTGATGGGAAATGCGATATATGTAAATGTAATAAAAGACAGAGATGCTTTTAATAAGTATAAGGGTAAAATGAATCAGATGGCGGATAAGCTTGATGAACTTCTTGATAATAATGTAGCGAATGATGAATACGGGGAAAAATCCAAGGAGTATATCAGATCCATTTCTTCAGGTCAATTAAGAAGAATAGCTTCCGGCAGATCCGATACATATCTGAGTTATAAAAATATTCTGGCTGGCGGAATGAGCTCGTTATATGCTGTTCTTAATGCATCCACAGCAGATGACAGACTCCAGAAAAATATTGAAAAGTGGGAGCATAAGTTTCCTATACATCAGCTGGTAATAGATGGTGAGAAACAGTTAAAGACAATGAGCGACTACTGGATGGAGAAGGAGCAGCAGGGGGGAGCATTAACGCCCGAGAAAGAACAGGAATACAGGCAGAAGCTCTATGATCAGACTGTTAATATGTCAGTATTATACGATAAAATGATCAGTGGCTGTGAGAGCAAGCAGGTCAATGATGAGATCAAAGCGGATCAAATGCTTGGAAATGCGGCATTTCATCTGCATCCCATGAGTAACCGCGGAACTACATCGCTTAAAACCGGTCTTCATGCCATGAAGATCGGGCTTGAGAATGGCTGGCATATAGAGGATATAGGAAGACTGGCTGCTTTTTATAATCTTATGTATAGGGAGCAGAATAGGGCTATCTGTAATGGTGATATAGACCTTGAAAAATTTGAAAAATATGATAAGCCACAGTATCAAAACAATGAGCATGAGGCATATGTACATAGGCTTGAGACTGCATGGAAGAAAGTAGAGAAAACCAAGCTTGAGAGTGCAGATGCCAGAAAGAAGATCCTTGAAGAACTTGATGGACTTGTTAAGGAGGGAATAAAGAATAACGAGCTTGAGAGTGCAGATGCCAGAAAGGAGATTCGTGAAGAACGAGATCAACTTGTTCAGGATGGTAGTTACCTTAGCAACAATAAGGGAGCTGTTTACTATTATTATCAGACCATGAGTCAGGGCGTGATAAGAGATCATATGATAGAAACGGGTAAAGAGCCTGCATTCTATGACCGGGCACATAACATTAAGATGGGCCAGGAAAGACGGTTCGATACAATATTTTCCAATATGAATGCAGCAAAGCTTGGTTCAGAGAGTACTGAACATAAGAATATGCGCACTGCCGCTGAGGAGCTTCAGACATTTCTTAAAGAGAACCCGAAAAAAGATATTACAAAGGAAAAACTGGCGGATTATAGTGCAAAATACCTTGAAAAGCTTGAAGCAGTTAAGAAAACAACTGATGTGTATAAGGAAAGCAGGCGTGGTGCTTCGACTGAGGCCGGCAAAATCAGATTTCAAGGTGCCGAGGAGGCTTCCTTGTTAGCAGGCATAGAGATTGATAATGTCATGCAGGAGCTTAAGGCTAATGGACTGGCAAATGAGAAGGATTCCATGGAGGTCTACCGTATCAAAGATTTGGCCAAACGGGTAGGATATAAGGAGGCTATAAGAGAGCAGGCAAAGAACCTCGATGAGCTTGTGAACGATCTCAAAAAGGTTGATAAATGGACCAGCTCTCCGAATTTCAAGAATCTGAAAAACGGACTTAATGAGCTTAAAGAATTTTCAGACAAGATCAATAAGAGCAGCAAACCTCTTACTACTAATGATCTTGATAAATATAATGAGCTTGTTGATAAGGTAGGAAAGCTTGCGGATACATATCTTGAAAACAAGAAGGATATTAACTCTGATTATGCAAGAAGCAGGGTCAATGCCGTAAAGAAGGTTAAGGCAGGGATTAATACCTTTGGTGAAGCTTTCAAGGATGCTTCTAAGGAGTTCAAAAAAGAGATTGAGCAGAAGATTTTTGGGGATAAGTATAAGCTATATGATCAAATGAAAATTACTTTCGGCGATGGCGCTGCTGTATTCTGGGGAGAGAAGTATAAGGATCCCAAGACACGGAGTAATGGTCATGGTGGATATAATGTAACAAGAACTGCGGGAATATCGGTATCTGTGTTTGCTCTTGCCAATACGGGAAAGTACAGCTTTGAGGATATTATGGATCCTGCAAAGCTTCATGATGAGAAACAGGCAATGTTCGATAAGGTAGTGACGGCTATGCAGCATCCAACACCTGAAAGCCAGAAATGGATTGCAGAGACTATATATGAGGGCCAGAAGACTACAGAGAATATGATCAATGAACAGGCGAAGCAGGTGGATTTTTCAAAGGCAGATATCCGTAATGATAAGAGATTCTGTCAGATGCTCAACATGTCACATCTCCAATTTGATGCATGGCAGGAGATGGCGCGTTGTCAGAATGAGATAATGGAGCTTGCAAGAAAAGACCATCCTGAGATGAAGGAGTATAACGATTATAAAGAATGGTGGGCCGGACGACAAGGAATTTTGGGTTCACTTTATACTGCAATAGATAATAAAAGAGATAATATAGTTGATTCTGTTTCAAGGGACTATTTTCTTAATTCAGGTAAAATAGTGCAAAGCGCACTTACTGAAAAAAATGTCATGGATGATCTGGCTAATATGCAGAAGGAGAAAAAGGATATTCCGTTCTCTGAATGGGTGACACCGGAGAAAAATCAGGAATATTTCCTTTCGAGTAATATGGCTTTTATGTCAGTTAAGAAACAAGTAGATTATATGGTTAAGAATCCTGAAGATACTCTTGCCCTGTATGCCAAATTTACAGACGGCAGTATATTGAAAAATACTTCCATCAGTGTAGATATGTCAAAAGCTGAAGTTACTGTTTCAGGTTTTCCAAGTATTGATGAACTGAAGAAGATTGCAGAAACAGAACGGTTTCTTGAAAAGACAGATGCAGCACTTGGCAGACTTGAAAATGGCAAGTATAAGAATAAGGAGAGTTTCATTGAGGATTCTGCTTACGCCATGATAGGTCAGATGTATAGGGTAAATGGCGGCAAGCTGCCTGATAAAAAAGATGGCAGCAGCATGAGCCTTGAGGAATATAAGAATATGCAGGTTCAATCGAAGGCATTTGTTGATTCATTGAAGTCACCGGATGATCCTAAAAAATTTATCTCTCCTAAGAAGGTTGCCGCTACGGCGAAAAATAACGATAAGCTTCATGATATGGCAAGGAATAATACTGTTAAGAAGGAAGCACAGGTAAGAACAAGGACTACAGTTAATAAGAAGGAAAAGAGTGGTCCTGCAAAGTAAGGGATAGTAATATATAATTGGTGAAGTTATCAATCCATAGGCTTAGCAGTGATTGATAAGTGTGATAGACATGTAAGGCAGGTGACAGACTATGGCATTAACTGAGAGTGTATCTAAAGTATTGGACAGGATATATGAAGAATATGATAGAGAGCGTAACTTAGGAGCATTTAGTTATAACAGAGTTGATAAATACCGTGAGATATGCGGGGATATTCTGACCGGGAGAATGAATGCCCTTTCCGATTCGGGCGAAGCGGATTCCGTGGAATATGCACAGTGCTCATTTATGAAGAAAACTCTTGATAATGGCTGGACTCCGAAGGATTTGAGTTTCTTTTCAAGGTTCTATGAGGAGATACAGACCCTGCCTGAAGGAGCTGAAAAGGACAAGGGACTGGCACTTTTTGAAAGGCTTGGGAACAGCAGGGCAGATTCCTTTGAGATGCGTGGAGAGATGCTTGCTGATATTGCAGGCTTTATAATTCCGCTAATGCATGAGCATAAGGATATATCAGACAATCTGACCACGGAAATGAATGATTTCATGAACGCAAAGGTGTCCTATACGGAATATCCTGAAGATGCCAAGCTTGAGGAAGGCTTCGCCAAGGATGGAACATTTAATCCCCAATTACTTGTATGGAACAAGGTTGATCTTGATATCAGGGAGGCGCTTTTGGTTGGAAGGGAGAATCATCTGAGGCGCACTGAGGCTGAGAAGCAGAAGCTTCGTGATAATAAGGATTATACAATGACTGAAATGTCGGATGATGCCTTAGAACATATAGAGTTTAATTACGGACAGAAGGAAAGGGGAATCGTCAAGACCAACCGGCAGGCAATCAAGGAAGTCTTTGGCGAGGAAATATATGATGATATAGACGAGGCGCACAAAGGAACGAAGGAAGAACGCAAAGTCCTAATTCATCACGCCAAAGGTAACAGACAGCTCAGGGATGGTGCTGATGTGTTAGAGTTCGACCTGGCAGGCTCTACCTTTAATGAAGCGAGAAAGGAATACCTGGGGCAGCATGGAAACAATAATGTGGGAAATGTGTCCAGAGAGAAGATTAAGAAGTCGATTCAGGTTCAGTATGGAGAGCTGGCGAAGGATAGTAAAGGGAACACCTTTAAGAAGATCCGCGTGAAAGAGAAGGAAGTCAAGGTGGGTGATAAGACCTTTACCAAAAAAAGATATACCATATCCGGTCCGCCCTTTATTAATTTTGGTAAGCACAGTATAGAGAGCAACAGGGTATATGTCAGGGATTTTGCAAAGAGTCATATTAAGCCCCTGTTTGAAAAGTGGGCGAGGGGCGAGGAAGAGCCCCATGATATACAGATTAATATTACGGGACACAGCAGAGGCGCTGTGGCATCGGTAGAGAGTGCCATATACATCAATGACTGGATGAAGGACTATGCAAAGAAGCATCCGGAATGCGAGAAATTCATGTCCCGTGTTAAGTTTGATGTTCTGCAGAGAGATCCTGTGCCGGGAATAGGAACAAAGTTAAGATTCGGTTACAGGGATATCAGGGATATTCCGAATCTGAATGCAACAATGTTCTGCTCAATGGCACAGGAACATAATGATATGATATTTCCTCTGGAAAATGTCAGAGGGGCAAAGCGTATTGTAATTGGTACCACAGAGCATGGAATGGATTTAAGCCGTATCGATCTTTCCCAGATGAACCGGAAGGATGACGGTCTTTCACACCAGGCAGGTTTCTACAATGCGGAAAATGGTGAATATTACAGAGGCAGCGGCATAGCTGAGATACCGGAGGGCGTGTATATAGCAGATGACCGTAATAATGTGGTGCGTATCACGAGCTACAGCCAGGTTGGGAAGCTTGTGAGTGCAGTACATGAAGGCGCTTCCTGGGGCATACAGACAGGGCGCGTGGGCGTCATTCATGAGATGGTGAGAGACTGGTTCGTGGATAATACATTAAGCATCAGCTATCAGTCAGAAACAGAAAGGTATGCGGCGCAGGATAAGGGCAAGGATGCCATGGATAAGATCATGAAGTCCAATGTGTCCCGGTTAAAGCCTGTCAAGAAGGAGATAGAAAAGCTCGATAAGCTCATGGCATCAGGAGCTTCCAAGGAGGAGATCATGGAAGCCAACAAAGGGCTTATCAAAGCCTGCAAGGCCTATGTGGGAAAGACAAGAGTGCCATGTACGGGTGACAGTGAGTACAGAATGAATCTTGTAAGCGATGTGCTCACATTTACTGAGAGAGAGAACAATTACCTGGAAAGAGGTCTTGACAAGAAGAAGGATATGACAAGAGAGGGTTCTCTTGACAGGCAGATAGCAAGGGAGGATAAACGCCTTGCAAATGACAAGGATATCAAGAACATGATGGATGATGCGGCTAAGGCATGCAGGGATACTCTGAAGGCTCTTAGTGAGACCAGAAAGGGCAAGAGCAACAGTGCTGAGTACGAGGACTTTGTCAAGATGCTCAAAGTCGGCGCAACACTTTCTGAGAACCGCAGTATAGACGATTATACAAGGATCATGGGTCATGTTAAAAGAACCGCTGATGCTTATGTGAAGACCCATGAGGGATTATTTGTGGGACCGGTAAGCGATGTCGGAAAAACAAGGCTTAAATATGCCCAGGCAATGTCATCATATACTACAGAGAATATCAAGGTTATGGATGAAAAGGCAAGGACTGTGGGTGACAGGACTGCTTCAATCAGCAGAAGTATTGAGAAGAGGACGAATAAGATCGCATCTCTTAATGACCGCAAGAACAGGGGCGATAGCAAGCTTACAGAGAGTGAGATGATAAAGGAGCAGTTAGAAGAAAAGATAAGGATTGAGTCTGACCGGTATGAAAGGATAAGACGGTCAGGAAAGAAACCGGCTCTTGGAATGAACAATGTGGAGCTGATCGCTGCAAGACTTGTGTATCTCAAGACCGTGGAGGAGGCTGCAAGGCAGAGCGGGTATGCCAATCCTTCTGAGATACAAAGGTCATTAGATGACAGTATGCTTGACATGGCAGCAAGACCTGTCATGCAGGCAAAGGGATTTTCCAAGGTCGCAGGAAAGAACAGTGCAGATAAGCTTAAGGAGGCGTTTGAGAAGTCCCAGGGAAATGCTGCTTTAAAGGATCAGGCTTCAAAGGATAGGGCAATAAAGAATCAGGTATCAAAAAAGAATAATAAAGATGTTAAGAAGAATACGGGATTTAAGAAATAGCTGACAACGATATTTTGCCTTCACCCATTGGGGGTGTCGACGAAGCCGACGGATTGAGGGGTAGCCCGTAGTGGCTGTTAATAAAGTATCACAATACAGAATAATAAAGGAGGAAAAATATATGCCATTTGTTATTTTTATAGTCATTGCTGTAGTTCTTGTTATAGTATTTGCAGTTGTGACTAAGAAACAGAACGATAAGATCAATGCCTTTGGAATCGAGGCAGAAGCTGTTGTATCGAGGATCGATATAGAGGAGAATACTGACGAGGAAGGTATCCCTACATCGACTACCGAAACCTATTATGTCAGGTATGTGACCGAGGACGGCAGGGAGATAGAGGCGAGGTTATCAAAGCCGCCTAAGGGCTTAAGGGAGGGCAGCACACTTGTTATAAAGTATCTGCCGGATAAGCCGAAGAGGGTACTGCCAGCTAATTAGAAGAAGGAGGATTAAAACATGAACAAAAAAATCAAAAACAGAGACAGCAAAATTGTAACGGTAAAGCACATTGTTTCAGCATTGTGCCTGTCAGCAGCATTTATCAGCGGAATAACAGTGCAGGCAAAGGGAAAAGATTCAGTATCTTTGGCTGATAACCTTGCAAAGGTTAGTGAAGTAGGTCAGTACGCAGAGGTCAAAGCTGACTGTATGCAGAAAGTGTTTGAGAATCTCACTAAAGCAGATTCCGATTACAGTAAGGTTAAGAAGGATTATACTGAATATGTAGCTATCAGCGAGAGGATTGAGGGCAACTCTATTATTATCACAGCTCAGGCTAAAACGGCAGATTATGAATCCTTGAATGGAACTTGGACTTATGCACTTGAAGGTGATTATATCGTAAATACTTATAAGACATCAGAAATGTTTGGATATACGCTTGGTCTCTACATCACTCAGGCTGTATCAGATTATCTGGAGATGGACTATGAGCTTGTGAACGGTTATATGTCAGCGGTCATTAAAAAGAATCTTAAGAGTGATTATTATTCAATGACTATAGACGATGCTGCCGAAACCATTTCTCAGAAGATATATGTGGCAGGCAAATATGATTTGTCTGTAATAGATAATTTATATATAGATAAGGATTCTTTGGACCTTTTAGATACTCTTACTGCAACCATTACAAATATGGCAACCGGTATAGGTAAAGTATCAGCTACAACATTTGGTTCGAAAGACAGTTTTCAGATAATAATTGGAGAGTACGGTGATGTGACTGAACTTTCCTACAAATCAATATTGGAAATCGTCAAGAAGGCACAGCCTATCGGATATGACGAGTTCCTTAAGAATTACACAAAGTTAGAAGCCGTATCAACAGATTATTATACAGTTACATTCCCAACTCTTGCAGAGATGAAACAGGAATCAGAGACTGTAAGTGAAAAGGATAAGTTTGTCAAGGTAGTGTTCAAACCGGAATTGAATGTTAAGGCAGGTACAGCCAAGAAATTATCTTTAAAAGGTGAGACTGTTAAGAAGTGGAAGACCTCTAAAAAGACAGTCGCAACCGTTTCAAAGGGAAAGATTACCGCTTTGAAGAAAGGTACAGCTACGATTACTGCTGTTTTGAAGGATGGTTCTGAACTTACATACACTATAAAGGTTTCTAACAGTCCGGCACTTACGGTAGGCGGCAAGAAATATAATAAGAAAACCACATATACAGTTAAAAAGAATAAGACCTTGAAGGTGAAGATAACCGGTAAGGCTTCATCAGTTAAGAATGTATATACCAGTGCTGATCCTACAGTTGCTAAGGTGACATCTAAGGCTGCGGCGTCTACTGTTAAGATCAAAGGCTTGAAGACAGGAAAGACCACAGTTACTATCAAGGTTAATGGAGTTAAATATAAGATCAAGGTTAAAGTTAAGTAAGCAGGAACGGAAATCAAGATTTCCTATAATCCTGATGATCCGGCTCAGATACATGGTATGCATAAAAGAGTAAATGATCCCAATTCGCCGTTAAATAGTAGAAAGGACTGGGATATAGACAGACTAATGGGGCAGATATGTGCTGCGTGGAAGTATGAAGTACAATAAATTATTTTTACATTGAGTTGAAATTTTATGAATAGCAGGCGCAGATACTATATTTTCCGACATTTGTACTGGGCAGTACAGATGCCGGAAATTTTATTATGTGATAACGAACATTGCATATTGCGAATAATCAAAATAA
Organism: Lachnospiraceae bacterium; assembly: GCA_017470935.1. Classification (GTDB taxonomy): domain Bacteria; phylum Bacillota; class Clostridia; order Lachnospirales; family Lachnospiraceae; genus CAG-590. The sequence goes on along the minus strand of JAFUXG010000030.1, from coordinate 17,772 downwards.
TGTTAAAATATGAGTGATGCAAAAAGGCTATCGAGTTACTGATTATGATTCTGAGAATACAAAAAATTTTTTATAAATGGCAGGCGGTATATAATGAATTGCAAAAAATACATTTATACAATTGAACAGAATGAGATAACAATCGAGCATTTTATAAAGCGGTATTATTTTGACGAGAAGGACAGGGAACTTCTGCTGGCGACAGGACGATTTCTTTCCGAGCTTAATACGGTGGAGTCGTGGATTGCCTATAATGATGACGGAGTGGTATGTACAGCAACACTTGGAGATAAGTATGACAGGCTGCTTGATGTGGTGGCGGAGTCCCAGCATTTACTCCTTGCATACAGTATGGAGTGCTTTGCTATGGAGTTTCTGTCGAAGACCTACGAGAAGATGAATGAGACTGTATTTCAGGAAACAGGAAAATGGATGGGCGAGTATCATTTTCTTGGGGAGGAAGATATTAAGGATATAGAAGGGTATCTTGATGAGATTAGGCAAAGTGGATATGCGGAGAGGGCGGTTTCATGGGAAAATGGTATGCTCCATCCCTTAAAGAGTGTCATATTCACTGCCGAATACAGGGGAAAGCGCGAGGAGAGCGGATGCCACAGCTGTGAGCTTTGCGACAATGTCACATGCAGCTTTCGCCAGGTGGTGCAGAAACCGCCTAGAAGAAAGAATAAGGTTGAGGTTGATGTCAGTAACACGGTGTATTCTTATGGGATTGCGCATATTTTTGGAAAGCAGGGGGAGAAATGACACATTTATATTCAGGTGACGGAAAAGGAAAGACAAGCATTGCGGTGGGAATGAGTGTGCGTATGTTAGGTGCCGGAGGGCGTGTTATATTTGCACAGTTTATGAAAGGAAATGAAAGTTCTGAACTCAATATATTAAGACACCTTCCTCAGATGAAGGTGCTTAAGGTGGAAAAGGAGTTTGGGTTCTATAATGAAATGACAGAGAAGGATAAGGCGGAGATTACAGGACTGCACAATGAAATTATTGAGGAGATTGCAGAATGTGTTGAGCAGATAAGGAGTAATGAGCAGAGTGATGCAGAGCATGATGCCTGCTCCCCAATTTTAATAGTTCTGGATGAAATTACATATCCATGCAGATGGAATCTGATTGATGAAAAACTGGTCAGAAAGTTTCTTAAAAAACTTCCTGATTGTGCTGAGCTTGTTATGACAGGACGTGATCCGCTTGATTATATGATTGAAGCAAGTGATTACTGGTCTGATGTTGAGATGAAGAGGCATCCTTTTGAGAAAGGCGTAGGTGCAAGGCTGGGGGTAGAGTTTTGAAACGTAAAGAACGATAAGGGGGATATAGATATGGCATTTGCAGGTATGGCACTTGCAGGCACATTTATTGTGTTTGTGATCGTTATGGGGATTCTAGGATTTATTGAACTTGTTGGATTGATCGTGCTGATTGTATCTCTGGTAAAAAGGAGAAAACGGCGCAAAGAGGGACAGACGCCTAAGAAGGGCGGGCTTATTGCCGGGATCATAATGATGGCGGTACCGATAATTCTTGTGGGTGTGTTTGGCCTACATTTTATGCATGGCGGCTTATCCTCTAAGGAGATGGATATACAGGCATGTGAGGACAAGCTTTATGAATGTCTGATGGCAGGGGACAGTACCGGAATGACCGATTTGTTCAGTGATTATGCAAAGAGCACGACACCGGATATTTCAGAACAGATTTCGGAAATGCTTTCTCATATTGACGGCGGGATTCTGTCGGCAGATAAAGGCGATGCGCCCAAATCAACTCTGTTTAAATATGGGGATGGAGACAATGAGACAGAATATTATACCTTTTCTGATACTATCCATTCCATTAAAACAGACAGCGGAGAGGAATATATGCTGGTATATAAGGGCTTCTCATATTATGCGGATGATGCTTCACATGCAGGGCTGTTCTATCTGGATGTTATTCGTGTATGCGAGCCTGAGAATATATTAGAGCATTGGGATGCAGGTTCGGAGGATGAGCTGTTCAAGCTGTATGTGGATTTGAAGGAGTCGGTACAGAAAAGACAGGAGATGGAATATGTATTTGTGTCGAACGATTATGTGAGAGGAGAGTCCTACAGAGTGGGGCGGATAATTGAAGATGCTGTGTTGGATAAGGACGGAGAACTGATTATACCATTATTCAGCGGGGAGGTAAGCGGCAGATATGATCTGGACGCACAGATTAAAGAGGCATGGAATTTTATAGACGGAGATATAGTGTCAATAGAAAGTCTGGTGGCTGACTCGGGTGGTTTTACCACCGATATGGATTACGGTGCGGTTGAGGATTATTATAATGGCGATCTTTATGGGGTGGTGACTGATAAGGGAACGAGCTATACGATATCATATTCCGGTACATATAATTACAGGAATCATGATGTGAAGGTGGGACTTTCACATATTATCATAGTAAATGATGCGGTGCCGGTTGACAGTGCCGGCGAACGTCCGGACGGTAAGGTGACGATTGGGAAGTGATAAAATTTTCAAAGGGTGGAACCATTTCCACCCTTTCGTGCTCTAATGGGTAGAAATCGATTTTAACAGGATATTGCAATACTCCGAATTAGATTTTAGATAGTTCTAAGGCTTGAACTTCGCCAAGAACTGCCAGGAAGGAGGAAGACAGTGGATAAAGAAGAATTTGCCGAAGTTGTAATAAATGCTACCGACAGCTTATATCGTGTAAGCTTTGCAATACTCGGAAATGAGGCGGATTGCGAGGATGCAGTGGGAGAAGCGATCGCTACGGCATTTAGCAAATTATATACCTTGAGACAGGAAAAGTATGCAAAGACATGGCTTACAAAAATACTGATAAGGGAATGTTACCGGACACTCAAGTTAAGAAAACGTACGGTGTCGGCAGGTGACGACATGGATAATATCATCGAGTTTTCGGACCGCTCAGAAAGACCGGATTACTCGGAGCTTTATGAGGCACTTGGTAAGCTGTCAAAGGAACAGAGAACGGTAATTGTGCTTTATTATCTTGAAGGTTATTCCGTTAGGGAGGTCGCAAAGATCACAGGAGTAACACAAGGTACTGTGAAAAGCAGACTTTCCAGAGCAAGAAATCATCTTAAATATATGCTTAATGATGAAGAAATCATTACAAGCGATGGTTTGGAGCAGGAGAAAATTAATATGCAAGGAAGGGTACATGTGGTGTGAAGTAGTACACTTAGATTTAATAATGGCATCTGCGAATAAGTTCAACTATTTAAATCAAGGATTTTATTTCTCACTTATATAAAAGTGGTAGTTCTAATGTTTAATGTATTCGGCAAGAACCGGTCTGTCATGACTAATATTAGAACAAAGTGAAAAGATTTACCATGTTAAAAAGAAGACTTAATGCAGATGCGGAACTATAACAGGAGGCAAGTAGAATTATGATAGATAACAGATTATGGGAAATGTTTCCGGAAACACCGGAGAGATTTCAGAAGAAGGTAAAGCAGTCAGTAGCGGATCAGCTTACAATAGAGAGAAAGAAGAATACGGTTCGCGTACCGAGAGCGGCGGCAGTCACAGTCATCTGCATACTGCTTGCGGGGACAACTGTAGGTGCTGCTAACATTTCAAAGCTTAAAGAGTATATATCTAATTGGGGACATACATTACCGGAAGAAAATGTGGTAACTTATGCAGGTAGTGAGCAGGCTGATATGGTGCAGGGAACAGCAGGAGAAACGTCCGCAGATGCCAATTCAGAAGATGGCAGCACGGATGATGAGCAGGATAAAATGTCATACAACGACATAAGGGGTAGTCTTTCAGAACTTGAGAAAAAGAATCTTGATATCGTTAGGAATAATTACATTGAACATGCTCTTATGAGTGAGGAAGATGCAGAGAAGAAAATATGTGATGAATGGGTGGCTGAACCATTTCTTCTTATGGATGAGGTATATATGGACGGAAGCAGCCTGTATTATTCAGCACATTTAGCAGACGGATGTAATATTAAGCCAATCGACAGTAAGGATCATACATTTGTTAACGGGGTAGACTGTCTTAATGAGTTTTTTGAGGAAACAGATGAACCGGGGCATTATGTCGGATCTATAGACCTTACTATGAATGCATCTTCCGACATAAACTTTGTAAATCAGGGTGATGAGCTTGCGGTAATGCTTAATCTCTATGTGGATGAGAATTCAGGGGAGACAAGATTATTCACATTTTCCGATAAGAATTGGAATGGCAGTGTGGATACAAAGGATCTGTCTGGGACAGTTATAGAGCTCGAAAAGTATGGCAGTGTCAGGATGGATAAACTGTTGGTATCCCCATCGAAGATTACTGTGAAGGTAACATACACCATGAGCGGCGATGGTTTGGATGAAATGCTCACAGGGTATGGATATAGTAATGATAATCAGGATCTGATTACTCAGTTTAATTTCAAGGACAGTAATGGAAAACGATATTACATGCGGGGGACAGAAGAAAACGGCTATAAGGACCGTGTGGTAAATGCTTCAAGTGGAGGACATATTGAGAAGGTGTCAGACGGAGCATATCGGTGGGATTTTGAATTTGTAATTGAACAGAATTTTGATATGAATTCTGATACACTTATACTGATTCCGTGTACGCAAACAAGGGATGCCGATGGAAAGTTTATCCCGGGAACAGAGAAAGAGATACCGGAGCTTTCGTTTGAGGTGAAGTTAAAATAGATAGTGTATGTTGTATAATTTAATTCTAAAACATTAGTATTTAACAAAATCTCAACATAAAGATTAATAAAGTCCTATGATAATTGCAATAATAATTGCAAAAGTCATAGGACTTTTTTTGTTAGAATACAAAAGTGTTTTTTATTGACGTATTTTGTTGAATACTTTATTGCATATAATGATTGACAAACGTCTACTAATGCTGTATTATATTGGTAGACGTTTGTATACTATATTGGCGAACATTGTGAATGCCTGCATGGAGCCGCAGGCTGCATGAAAAAATAAGCATTGTAGCGATTGTGCTTGCACAAGGTGTCATTTTGCGAAAAAGCACGAGCACCCCGGGTGTTTGTGAGAATATGAGGAAAGCTATGGATAAGTTAAGCGATGCAGAATGGAAGATATTGGATCTGTTATGGAAAAATGGCCCCATGACACTCATGGAGATCACACATGCTCTGGAGGATGAAACACATTGGAAAAGAACAACCATTGTTTCTTTCTTGAAAAGAATGGAGGCGAAGGGTGCCATTTATCATATTGAGGGCGAGCGTGCAAAGATGTTTTACCCTAAGGAAAAGCAGTCAGAGGAGACCTTGAAGGAAACGAGAAGCTTTCTTGATAAGGTGTTTCGTGGGAATGTAGGTCTGATGCTTAGCAATATGATTGAACAGGATGCACTTTCCGAGCAGGAGATTGAAGAACTTACAGAGATACTGAAGGGAGCAGAGAAATGAGCCATTTCCTGTACTTTCATGGATTGATCATTCTGCTGTTTGTGGTACGTTATTTTACCATTGGAAGGATTAACAGAAATGTGCAGTATGCCTTTTGGCTGGTTATTCCGGTTTATCTGATTGTGGAAAATATAGTTCGTTTTCGGAGTCCGGCAGCAATGCTTGGCGATTATCGGATATATATGCCACAGGTATTCAATAAAATGGGAGCTTTAGTATATTATTATGCGGCATCTGCCGGTGCGTTATTTGTAGAGCTGCTAGAGGTTTGTGGAATAAGGCTTACTGTACGGCGTATCAGCATATTGCTTGCCATTCGATATGGAATCAGTGCTTTTTTATTTGCGGCATTTATACTCTATAATATTGTGTTTGCCGTGAAGTGTATCTGTCGTAGAACATATTATAGAAAAGACAAAGAAACCTCCATGAGTATTTTTCTGATCGATCTGCCACAGACACCGTTTCTGTTGTGGAATAAGGTGTATGTCAGCCCGGAGCTTACGCTTGATGAGAGCCTTTTGCGGTATGCGGTCTGGCATGAATACTGTCATTTTCTGCATGGGGATTTTCTTTGGAAAATGCTGCAGCTAATGCTTGGCATTTATTATTGGTATGATCCGTTTGTGTGGGTGGCGGTTAAGCTCATGCACCGGGATAGTGAGTTTGCCTGTGATGAGCATGTGATCATGAAGCTTGGCGAGGAGAACAGGATTCCTTATGGTATGGCATTGCTTGCACTGTCAAAAAGAAAGTCTGAGGAAATGAAATGATGAACCGACGAAAGAATTTGATGAGAGAACGGATTAAAGCAATCTCTGGAAAGAGGAAAAAGGGCACTGTCATTGTCTGCTTGTGTCTGATTGCTGTCTGCGTAGTGTGCGGAGTGCTCATTTTGCATGTGAATAAGAACAGGATGCAGGCAGATGCGGAGTTTATATGGAACGGAATGGGAGTGGAGCGTGAAGATATTCAGAAAATCATGCTCTATCAGACAGATGATGAAATGAGTTATCCGCCTGTGGATGTTACGGATGATGTGTTAAATGGTGTGGGAATTCCACTGTATAAGCCAAGCAGATATTTTATAAGGGCGATCACGGCGGATGGTGCTTTCGATATTTCATCTTATGGAACGGATGAGCGCGCGTATAGTGAAGGGTTATTGCCGCGCAATACTATCAATCTGCGTGATGATGATAAAGAACTGCCATGAAATAACTTACATTTTCTACGTTAAAGCACAAGTTATTTTGTGACAGACTAATGGCTTGAAATGGATTTCACTAACATGTAAACAGATGCAATAAGCATCACATGAAGCAAAGGAGGGCAATACTATGAGTACAAAAATTAACACATTCTACAATCCGTCATATGCGGTGGGAAGTAATTCAAAGGGTAATGTTACCCGCAATATTACGCCGGACACATCTAATGCCGAAATCCGGCATGAAGAATCAGCAACAGTAGAGATTTCATCGGACGGAATGAATAATTATAATAACAGTCTTTTGAAATCCAATGGCGAGAAAAGGCTTTCGTCCAAAGCACAGAATTATCTTGATTCACTTCGCAAGCAATATGGGGATTATGACTTCATAATTGCTGACAGAGGAGATGATTACAGAGGATTGCTAAAGCAGAGTTCTAAGGAAATATCTGTGGTTTTATCAAGCTCGGAATTGGAGCGGATGGCAAAGGATGAGAAGTATGCCTCTGAGAAGCTTAATCGGGTGTCTACGATTACTAATATGACACAAAGGATCATGCAGGAGGAGGGATTTGTTTCCGCATTTGGAAAAAATACGGAAAATGGACAGACGCTTGATAAAATCGCCGTATCATTGGATGATGATGGAACGTTGTCATTGATTACGGATTATGAAGAAATTACGCTCAAAATGTATGAGAAAATGAAGGAAATGCGTGAACAGCGGGCTGAACAGCACAAGGAGGAAGGCGAGGGTGGTTCAAAATCAAATTCTGTAACAAGAAGGCAGGTGGACGAACAGCTTCGCGAGAAGGGTGCAGTCGGGTTAGAGGTATATCGGGATGTTCCCAGATGGGTCGGTACAAATGACGAAATAACAGGGTATGCACTGGATTTTTATCAAGATGCAAGGGAATTCGATATTTCGGTTGATATTGCAATGGGGAATGGAAGCTACTCATCAATAGACAGTTCAGATGTCTTGAAGAAATTACAGGACAAATATGACGGATACAAGAAATTGATTTCCGAGCAATATACCGGGGAAGAACTGGAACAGGAGATGTTAAAGCTTAATGATGACTATAAGGCGATCATCGATAACTATGTGGTAAAGCCTATGGACCGTGCCGTACAAAATGAGAATGCGATAAACAAGATAAAGGAAATGTTCATGAACATGTATAACAGAAGTGCGGAAAGGCATGGTAAGGATTTTGCCAATCGCGAGTTCATGGGTGACCTGTCTGTCTTTGCAAAGCCGATAGCCGAGAACAAGGAAGAACTATCCGGGCTTCGAAGCATGGTGGATCAGTTAAAGAGTATGTTTGATGAGTTAAATGATGATTCACATGATAAAGCCGCAAACCTGTTTGACAGTCTGCTCAAGGGATTACAGAGTGTAGCCGGGAGAAACCGGGTTGTGGCAGCCTGATAATTTAATTTCAAATTTTATAAAGAATGTTGTACTACAATATGTATGAGATATCCCGGTGGCTGTTATGGTGTTTTGATGGCAGGTGCCGGGATATTTTAGTATTGTTAATGTGGATTTTTCTGGGATTTTCGGGGGAATCCACTTTTTTTTGTTAGGGCATGGTTATATTGTAATACACTAAAGTAAAAAAACTGAATCCGGTACATCTGATTACCAAATGTGGTTATTGGTTCATGGATTATGCACCCGGGGATACATATCCGGTCTATGAATGGCTGACATTGATTGTTTGGGGAGGAGCGGGAGTGATTTATAAAAATAACAAAGTCCTATGAAAAATGCAAAAAATATTGCAAAAGTCATAGGACTTTTGCTGTGATAACTGCAAAATCAATAGGACTTTGGAGAGTACATGAAAAGAGATATTTCATGTGAATTGAAGAAATGGAAGAACAGCCGCAGGAGAGGGTACAAAATCGATTAATCTTCCGTTATATATAACGTGGAATATAGAGGAATATGAAAATTGAGCATAGCGGTAGAACATGCTTGAATGTTCTAATATTTTGTAAAAAACATAAGAATCAAAGATGTTTATGAAAATGGAGTTTTAGTATTGAGAAAAAATTGACAAAGTTAATATATCATGATATAATTCGTAAAAACGTAATCGGATATATAAATATAGGCTATGCGTAAAGATAGGTAAGAGGATAAGCAAAGAGTAAAAATCTATTGCATAACAGAAAATAAATTAGTAAAATATAATTGATAGTGATGTTTTTTGGATTGATAAGGAGGTGTTCAATATGGCAGCTTCTACACGCTTTGGGCGATTTGGAAAACCGAATTTGACAGGACTCCCTAAGGATCTGGGGTTAAGAATTTTCAAGGCAATTCTTTCTACTCCACCGCCGGATTTTGAGAAAATGGATTGGGAAGCAGATGAACTTGAAAGACAGATGAAGATTGAATTGGAGAAACATGCGAATGACTATAAATAAGGGCATTTTGAGTTCGGATATATTCTATATTGATAATTTGGATATTAATGCTGAGGATGATATAAAGGCAATACAAGAATTTCAAATAAATGCACCGGAAGGACTGGGATTGAGTATATATTTGAAGGAAGATTCCTGCAATGAGGAGATTGCTCATGAAATGAGAACATATCTTGTCAGATTACTCAAAACAGGCGAGTGTGTTGGATATTTTTCTTTGAAAGCAGGTCTTGTTTCATTGAATGAAATTGAGGTTGAGATAATAGATGATACAACCGGTGAAAAAAGAGTAGAAAAAGAGTTTGATACATTGCCTGGAGTGGAACTTGCCAATTTTGCTGTTAACAGTGCTTTTATTGCAAAATACCCATTTTTAAAGGGCGTAGGATATGTTATTTTCAAGAAATTTATAATCCCTATGATAAATGAAGCAGCAAAATATATAGGAATTAAGGTTGTATATATCTTTGCATTGCCATACGAAAGACTGATCAACAGATATCAGCGATATGGCTTCAGAAGATTACCGGAAATGGAGGAAAGTATTCTCCATAAGCGATTGAAACCAAGATATGATGAGAGCTGTAAATTTATGTATCTGCTGCTTACATAGTTGTTTGAATAGAAATTATTATAGATTAGTAAAAGCAAATGCTGATATAGTTGTATTATTTATGTATATAGATATAATTGGTGGATTTTTCTGAGATTTTGGAGAAATCCACTTTTTATGTTTAATATAAATTTCCCATCACTATTGACATTATCCCAATTAAAATGTATTATAACTACAAACTTTTGCAAATGCAAAACATTATAATGCCAACTATAAAGACTGTAAAAATGTATAAAGATAATAAAATTGAATTTCAATATGACATACTAATTATATGGAGGTAGAAATGAAGCGATTACCTGAATCGGAATTGGATATCATGCTGATCATATGGAAGAGAGGCAGAGCAGTAAGTGTAAATGAAATATTAGAGATCATCAATACTGAACGCGAACTGACATTAAGTGCACTCCACAGCTACATGAGGCGGCTTGTTGAGAAAGGATTTCTCAAATGCTTTAAGAAGGGAAAGCAGAATTACTATGAGGCACTTGTTACGGAAACGGAATACCGGCAGGATGAAAGCGGATCTGTATTGAGAAAGCTGTATGGTGGTTCTCTCAAGAATTTTGTTGCAGCCCTGTATGACAGCGACCAGATAACCATGCAGGATATAGAAGAAATGAAAGAATATTTGGACCAATTTGGTAAGGACGGTGATTAAATGCTGCAGACCATATTTGTAAATACGATATGCACCAGTGCAGCCATGTCCGTAATTCTTGCACTGATACAGGTTTTCTGGGATAGGGCAGTCAGAACAATTGATGTTCGTTCATGGAAAACAATCTGTATTGTCACACTTTCCTGTCTTTTTATGTTATGGAAGCCGTTGACTATAATGAGGATTGCAGACACAGACACATTTACAAAAGCATATATGAAAGATGATGAGAAAGGCAGCGCGAAAGGCAAAACGGAAGACAACACGAAAGAAGAAGGTGAACAGCAATCATTTTCTGAGGCCGCAATAGAATCAGATCAGTCTGGCAGTAATGGTAAGGCAGACAATGGGTATATTTTAGACAATAAGCTTTCAGGTGATGATTCTTCGAGAAGAATAACGGCGGACATGTCGGATACGAATGGCGATTCGGAGAATAATGTGAACAGTGATTCAGAAGGCAATCTAAATGTTGATTCAGCATATAATTTGAACGGTTATACGGAAGGTGATCAGAAAGGTAATCCGAACAGTGATTGGGAAGACAATCAGAAAAATGGTTTTTATGGTGATTCAGAGAGCAATTCGAATGGTAATTCGGAGAGTGATCTGAACGATGATTCAGGCGACAATCTGAAAGTCGATACAAAAGGCGACCGTTATATATATTATGCAATTACAATTCTATCTCTATTATGGTTATCCATTGTATGCATACGCATGGTATATGTAATCGTCTCATATCTGCATTTTCGCATTCATGCATACAGGATAAATGATGCGGCAACTCCCCAATACATATCTGTATTGGTTGATGAACTTTCAGAGGAATACGATATGGAAATAATCCCTTCTGTATATCAGTCAGATCAGGTATCGTCCCCCATGGTTTTGGGGTTCATGGTCCCTGTGATTCTGTTTCCACATTGGAATTACAGTAAGGATGATGCTGATTTCATATTGCGTCATGAAATGATGCATATCAAGAAGCATGATATTCTGTTAAAGCTTCTGCTTTTTGCGGCAGAATCAGTACACTGGTTTAATCCGCTGGTTCATCATTTCAACAGGAGAATGAATCAATATATAGAAATATGCTGTGATTATTATGTGCTGGAGAATAGGGACATTAGCTATCGCAGAAATTATGGAAGAAGTATTGTCAAATTGTTGGAGGCTTCTGTTGCAGGAAATCCCAAGGTGATCATGTCGTCTGATTTTAATAATGGTAAAGAGGCGATCATGGAACGTCTTCATTTTATTATGGAAAAGGATACTCATAGGAAAATACGCCATGTGATTTTTGCCGTGGTGCCGATCATTGTAGCCGTATGCTTCTTGTTCGGAATACCATGGATTAATGCGGATAAAGAAACTCAGAATAACTATGCTGCTCATTACACTACGGAAGAAAGCGAGCAGGAGCCTCGTATGCAGATTTTAACCACAGATAATATTCCTCCGCAGTCAGAAAATTACAAGGATTGCTATACCACAGATATGACAAGAGCAGGGAATCATTACTGGATTGATGAAAATGGAACCCTATGGGGAACGGGCTATAGCGAATACGGACAGCTTGGAACTCTGGCGGAGGATCTGGCTGAGAAAAATATTCCGGTTGAGATTGCAGGAGATGTCATTCATGTTGATTACTCCGGCGAATATTTTGTCATTTATTTAACAAAGGACAATAAGCTCTATGGTCTTGGCGGTAATCCGGCAGGGGTTTTAAGTAAGGCTGACATGGATAACAGAAACAGTACTTATATGAATGTACTCACCGAGCCGGTTCTCATTATGGAGGACATTGTCTACGCAAAATGCGGATATTCAACTATCATTGCTCTTAGGAAAAACGGTGATGTGCTGGTTCTTGGCAATAATGAATATGCTGCATTTTCAAACGAAGAATATCGCACTCCAAGGTGTGTGCTTGATAAGGCATGCTATGTCACATCATATTATCATACATTTGCGGTGATTCAGTATGACGGAAGTCTGTATACATGGGGAGATAACTGTCTGGGACAGTGCGGTGTGGATACGGTCAATCCTCATATTGATTATGTGGAGGAGCCGGTCAAGGTTATGGACAATGCAGAGTGTGCATGGATGGGAAAGTACGGTTATACTGTAAGCTCCGATGCAGGTCCTGACAATCTGGTGATAAGAGATAAGAATGGGGATTATTATGGATGCGGGGAAGGACTTGGTACGGAGAAGGTATATGATTATTCTGAGGATCTGGATGAAGCACATTTGGAGGATGCAAGGCAGGTGACGGCTTCTTATGTGTTTCAGGAAATTCGGGTGGAGGAGTGAGGAGAAATTATATGAAATATAAACGAAAAATGAAAAGAGCGTATATATTTTGTATTACCATTATATCTGCTGTTTTAATTTTTTTATTGATTGTATATAAGTCAAAGTATTTTGTTAATAAGGAAGTGAAAGAAACACCGGAGAAATATATTGTGAAATATATGAATCACATTCCGAAGCGGGAGTATGATCAGATGTACGATATGATTAATGCCGAGGCATCAGGGAATATAAGCCGTGAGGATTTCATAAAGCGTAATTCAGCGATATATGAGGGCATAGAGATACGCAACATGGAAATAAAGGATATCATTTATGATGATGAGCAGAAAAATGTAAGCTACTATACAGCATTTGATACTGTGGCAGGTAATATCAGCTTTCCAAACACAGTAAATGTCTTAGAGAATGAAAACCGTTTTGAAATTGTATGGAATGATTCCGTCATTTTTCCTGATCTGCAACCGTCAGATAAAGTCAGGGTTTCCACAACAATAGCAAGCAGAGGGGAGATATTAGATAGAAACGGATGGACTCTTGCAGGAGAGGGCGTTGCATCCTCCGTAGGTATTGTTCCGGGGAAGTTAGATGACAGGGAAAGTGGGATTGATTATATTTCAGAGTTATTGGAAATTGATAGAGAGGTGATAGAAAAGAAATTGTCTGCGGAGTGGGTAAAGGAGGATTCCTTTGTGCCGGTTAAGACAATTCCGAAGGTGCAGGAGATTGATTTGATTTCTGTTAAACCGGATGAGGATGTATTGATGGAACAGGAGCGGCAGGAGGAGCTGCTTGCAATACCTGGGGTGATGATTACGGATGAAAAGGTTCGGGAATATCCGTTAGGGGAGGCAGCAGCACATTTGATTGGATATGTCCAGGGTGTTACAGCGGAGGATCTTATGGAACATAAGGGAGAGGGATATACCGATGGCAGTGTGATTGGGAGAACCGGAATGGAAAGTCTGTACGAAAAGGAGCTGAAAGGACAAAATGGATGCAGGATATATATTATTGATTCCGAGGAAAATGAGAAAGAAGAATTGGCATGTATTCCGGTAGAGAATGGAAGGAGCATTCAACTTACAATTGATTCAGCGATTCAAAAAAGTCTGTATGAGCAATTTCAGGATGATAAAGGCTGTTCTGTGGCAATGAATCCATATACCGGAGAGGTATTGGCATTAGTTAGTACGCCCTCATATAATGCCAACGATTTTATTATGGGAATCTCTGACGAAAAATGGGAAACACTGAATGGGGACGAAAAGAAACCGTTGTACAATCGGTTTCGACAGGTGTGGTGCCCGGGTTCTGCATTTAAGCCGATTACGGCAGCAATCGGTTTGGAATCGGGGGCTATAGATCCTGATGAGGATTATGGAAATGAAGGCTTAAGCTGGCAGAAGGACAGTTCGTGGGGAGATTACCATGTGACAACACTTCACGCTTATGAGCCTGTTGTTCTGGAAAATGCATTGATATATTCGGATAACATTTATTTTGCAAAAGCTGCTCTTAAAATTGGTTCGGAAGATATGAAAGCTTCGTTATTGAATTTGGGATTTCAGGATCAGTTACCGTTTGATATTGTAATGAGCAAATCACAATATTCCAATACAGAGAATATTGAAACGGAAATACAGTTGGCAGATAGCGGTTATGGACAGGGAATGATTTTAGTAAATCCACTGCATTTGGCGTGCATTTATACGGCTTTCTGCAATGGGGGAAATGTGGTAAAGCCATATCTGTTGTATAGTAAAGAGGTTGAGCCGGAATACTGGATTTCAAATGCTTTTTCGGAGAAGAATGCGAACCTTGTATTAGATGGGGTAAAAAAAGTGATAAATGATCCCAATGGAACCGGATACATGGCACACCGGGAAGATATTCTTCTTGCAGGGAAGACCGGAACAGCAGAAATCAAAATTTCCCAAGATGACAATTCAGGAACAGAGCTTGGGTGGTTTGTGGTTTTTTCAACAGAAAAGACGTTGGATAATCCGATTATGATCGTCAGTATGGTTGAAGATGTAAAAGGAAAAGGTGGCAGTGGCTATGTTGTTGGAAAGGATAAGATGGTTTTGGAGAGCTGGTTTGGTGCGGAAGAATAGAGGGGAATTATTTCTAATAATAATTCTCATTTCACTTGTGATTACAGGATGCAGTGATGGTTTGTCTGATGAAATAAATAACGATGAGATATTGGCAGATACTACAATGTCTTTTTGGGATGAAAATGGTTATTCTGAGGCTTGCGATATAGCAGAAGTTTATCGTGATATTTATGAAGAAGCAGTAGAAACAGATTCG
The DNA here is from genome assembly GCA_017470935.1 of Lachnospiraceae bacterium. Taxonomy (GTDB): domain Bacteria; phylum Bacillota; class Clostridia; order Lachnospirales; family Lachnospiraceae; genus CAG-590. Next base: position 2,724 of record JAFUXG010000030.1, on the reverse strand, counting down.
TTAGACAGCATAGAAGTGACAAAGCGTATTATTTCCAGACTTGGGGAAAATGGATATATAGCAGTTGACAGTCGAAATCTTGTTGATATGACAGAATCAGAACAGGTAGTTAAGTTTTGTGAGGCAGTAGATAATGTGAAGGATGATAAGATTACAATCATTGTTATTATGGAATTGGGACTTTGCAAATATGATCTGACAACAGAGGGCGGAGCTGTTAATGTCGTCAAGGGATATTATGAATATGACAATGAAGGATATCTTTTTAATAGAAGCACGGTAAGTTATTTGGCTGACGATTGGCAATATACAGAAGATGGTTACTTGTTTTTTGAAGGGAGTTATTTCACGGAAGAAAATTATGTGCTTACCCTAAGTGATGCACAGGAAAAAACTGCAATACGAATATTACCATTAGAAGAAAAATGCAGAGAATTAAATCAAAAATACATATTGCCAATTGGATATGAGCAGAATAATTTGTTTCTCACTAATTGGAGTGAGAATGATTTTGGAGAATTAGATTTTTATGATATTTTTGATGCATTTTATCAAGTGTTATATAAACGGTCTGTTCCCTATGCTGCAGACGATAATATAGGAGTTGGGGCGGTTTATCAGATACCGGAAAATGAGTTTGAAGATATTATTATGACTTATTTGAACATAAGCAAGGAAACACTTCGGAAAAGAGCAATGTATTTTCCTCAAGATTCGATTTATGAATACAGACCAAGAGGCTTTTATGAAGCTGAATATCCGGATATACCGTATCCGGAAGTAGTAGGTCATGCAGAAAATCCGGATGGAACAATTACTCTTATTATTAATGCAGTGTACCCTAAGAGTGTAACATCAAGGTTATTTACACATAAAGTTGTAATTCGACCATTGGATGATGATTGTTTTCAATATGTATCAAACCAGATTATTTCGCAAGAAAGTTATGATTTCTGGTGGCATTCAGATCGCATGACTGTTGAGGAATGGAATGAGATTTATGAATATGAAGATGGTTCGAATTCCAAGGGATATAATCTTTCTGTTGATGAGACGGAAAGACAGGAGGCAGAAATTGAATGTTTAGAAGTAATGAACATGATATCTGTGATATATCGGTCTGCGGATAAGGGGACAGCATCTAATGTAGTCATATCTGATGAAACAATAAATGAAATTAAGGATACACTGGAAAGATCAGGGTGTTCGGTAACGGATTCTGGCTTATATACTTCTATGCGGAATTACAATGCTGTTGATAAATTTCTAAAAAATTGTATTTTAGGTAAAGGTGGAGAGGCGGTCTTATATCTGGTTCGTACTGATGGCGGCGTTACTCGTAAAAAGTATTTATTTGATGGAGAAGATATGTATGAGCTTTGTACTATCGCTTCATGGAGTGAAGAAATAGAACCGATAATATCTTCTGTATCATTTACAGGAATCAAAGAGTGGAAATACACAGAGAAGGGATGGTTTTGTTATGAACTATGTGTGCCGGAATATCCGGAGGTTTCAGAGATGGTGGATGGAAGTAATCTAATCAGAGTAAAGCCTATGATGAAAGAACTTCGTGAGATTTCGGAAAAATATGTTCTTGGACTAGGGTATCAAGGTAATAATATGCTATGTTCAAATTGGGATTCGGATCATTTGGATATATTGGATTTTAATGGTTTGTTTGAATATTTATATTCAATGAAATATCAAAAGAGGTTTAATTCTAGAATTTATTCTGATGGGATACCTAAAGATGAATTTGAGGATTTGATTATGGAATATATTCCGATAACAAAAGAACAAATAATGAAATATGCAATGTTTGATGAAGAAAATCAGACATATACATGGGTTAGATTGGGTTGCTTCAATTATGCACCTGCTTTTTTCGGGACTTCCGTTCCGGAGGTTACAAAAGTAAAAGACAATAAAGATGGAACGATTACATTGACTGTAGATGCAGTATGTGAAATGGTTTTATGTGATGATGCTGTTGTCACACATGAGCTTACTATAAAAGTTAATGAAGATGGTAGTTTTCAATACATACAAAATAGAATATTGAACGGTATTGAAAATATACCGGATTATCAGTACAGAATTGGCAGAGAATAATAGTAAGTCTGATATATTGTAAAAGAGTAGAGGCAATTCGTTTTGCTTGTGGTGGCATTGTTTTTGAAACAAAGTATGTATATTTTTGATAAGGTATGCTCAGAGTTTTTTTGTATGGGCAGGTATGTTCATTTAGGATAAAGCGCATTTGGAATACGCAAAACAGTTAAAGGTTTCTTATGTGTTACGGAAAGTTCGGGTTTCGGAGTGAAGTGGGATATTGATTGGGAAATAGCTAAATTTGTGATAGAGGGTAGTGCCAAGAAGGTGTTACCCTTTGTTATTTTATATATTTAGAGATAAATGAGGGGATTTTAGCAAAAATTTGTTGATGAGGGTTGAAAATTAAGTTGATAAGTGATAACATAAAACTTAATAACAAAGGAAATAGTTTTTATATTTTTAATTAAACAATGTTTGATGCTTTAAGAATTTATTATATAAAACATGATGATAAGACGATTTTAAAGTTTTTTTATGAATTATAACTATTAATATGACATATAGATGATAAATGATAATTTGTAATAAGTTTTGATAAATACTTAAAAAAATAATGTTAAGTTTATTTTTATATAAATATTAAGGAAGGATAATACAATATTATCT
>JAFUXG010000071.1 GCA_017470935.1 Lachnospiraceae bacterium | reverse complement strand
CTAAGCACCTTGCCACGGACGGTACCAAAGTGTTCTCGGGGCACCTAGAAGTTCTTATCCCGTCCAATCCGCCAACTGACCTGAGGATATCTGCACAAGTCAGACGGCGTTCGGTTTCAAAAGTGACATAAACAGTAATTTATTTTCTCACCTTGATCCCGAGCACCGCCCATCTGAAGAATGGAATTCTAGAGATGATGGCATTAAGTCCATAGCCCACCACAAAGCCTGCCACGAGACTTAACAGATATACTGCAGGCACAGGCAACAGAGAAGGCTTTGCAACAAATAAAGCTACGGATGATATTCCAAGATAATGGAACACATAAAGTCCAAAGCTTCTCTTGTTCATCCATCTTGAGAACTCATTGTCGAAATCTCCGTACTTAGCCATACCGCCTGGTATTGTAAGGCAGGCAAACCAGCAAAAGGCTACATACAAAATGGTACGGTTAACCGGTTTGTCAGCAAAATTATCACCGAAATAGCTTACACAGAAGGCCGCACACAGCACTAATGTGATAATAAGAAGCGGTATAAACATTTTCTTAAGTACTTCGATTACTTCATCATGGGAGAATACATAATAGCCAAGAAGAAATACAAGTCCGTATAATCCAAAGCGATATACTGTAATTACCGGGGTGTTCAATATCTGTGCCGCTCCCCACACCGGTATCACCATCAATACCAAAGCTATTATATTGGCCTTAGCACCAAGCTTCAAGAGACGATCCTTCTCTATCTTCCTGACAAGAACAAGAATAAGGGACAGCACCCACAAAAGCTGAATATACCACAGCACGCCCAGACCCGAAAGCGCCATAATGAAATATAACACCGGCTTTGGCACTGCATTTAATGTATCAAATGCTCCGCTAAGTCCCATGCTCACATACCCCTGAATGAACTGGAACACCAAAAGACCAATGGTGGATGGCACAAGCAGCTTAAGCGTCCTGCTCTTAATGAATTCCTTATTGGTATGCTTCTCCAGATAGAGCCTTGAGCTTATACCGGACACAAGGAACAGTATGGGCATGAACCAGGGATATACTATGTACTGGTAAATGTCATAATACTGGACATCCAGATTTGATATCTTCCCAAGGCCACCAAGGACTCCCTCTGCATTATACATATAGAACACATGATAAATGACCACAAGGACCACTGTCATCCATCTGATGTTATCCAGGTAATGCTTTCTCACACGCTGTGCTCCTTTATCTTCCCTCACTACTTCTAAATCAGGAGTATTATTGCCACTATTCATATCTTTCTCACTATCCATACTTTTACCACCTTTGCAACTTATTTTTACATAGTATACTTCCCAATAAGTGCGGTGTCTACCAACGAAACATAACATTTTGTGGTAATTTATGTTATGTTTTGTTTACATTTCGAAGTCCGGAACAACCTTCCGCTACCTTTGCTTCTTCGCAGCTCTGTGAAACTCCTTAAGAAGCATATCAATGTATTCTCTGTATAATCTGATTGCCCGTATATAATCCTCATCATGGCTGTTATCAATACATTTTGGCAGCGGTTGTAATAGAAAAATTCTCCGATACTCATGATTGAATACCGGAGAATTTTAAAAGGATATCATATGATTTTATGCCATTTCTATACTGCAGCTATGGTGCTTATAGGCTGTATCCGTACTGTTCACATCCTTCTCATAATTGATGCTTACTAGCAGCAGGTTATCTTTGTAATGCTCCAATTTCTGTGGATAATTCCTGTTTCTTATCTGGTCGATCGCAGTCTCTAATGTCTTATCATACTTAAGCTCTATCAACAGTGCCGGCTTATTCGGATGCTTGGGTGAAGGCAGATATACTAAGTCCACATAACCTTTACCACTGTCTAATTCCTGTATGGTTGTATAATACTTCTGCCCTGCATAGTATGCCATCTGCACAGCATAGGAAAGTGCCGCCTCGGAATTATATGTCTTATTCTCAGCGGAATCATGGAACCATTCAAGAATCTCTGCGACCTTTTCATCTTTACCTTCCCATGTTGCATTAAGCAGCTTCTGTGACTTCTTAAATGAAGTAAATGTATCTACCCATTCCTCTGATTCCGTAGAGTTTTTGAACTCATCAAGAAGCTCATTATTGGGAATGAACACTTCTTTTGTATCTGCATCATATCCCAGATATCCAAGATGTATGAGCATAACAAGAACATCATTACCGCCGTTAAATGATGTCATATCGTTCTGATATTTGTTAATATTGACCTTAAGCCTTCCTCCATCCATAAGAAGTGCTACCGAATCCTTCAGCCCATCATAATTCATTCTGATATATTCTGCCAGTGTCTCATAGTTTTCCGTCTTGTTCCAGTAATTCTGAATTATTCCGGTAGACAGGGCTTCTACCACCGACAACGGACTGTATATGGATAATGTCTTATCTTCATATTCTCCCATCCGATATTTGTCACGCAATTCAACAGGAATTTCAGTGTTAACAATATATCCGTTATACCAGCTTGCTATATCCTCATAATGCATATTATATTCATTACATTTATCCTTAACCTCTTCTTCGGTAAAGCCCGTATACTGTGCAAGCTGCATAGGTGTGATTATTGAAAATTCCCGAAACATATTAAGTGCTGAATGCTGTCCGTATTTCTTGATCGGCAATATACCTGTCATATATGCAAGGGTAACATACTCCTGATCCTTAAGCCAATCCCGAAGGAAATCGAGATAAAGTTTCTGTCCGTCCTTATCCTCCTTACAGACACGGAATACCACATCCCATTCATCTATTATGATCACGAACTGTTTTCCTGTCTCCTCATATACATCAGACATTGACTGTATAAGATTCTCAATATTATAATAATCAACATCCGGATATTGTTTTTTCAAATCCCGTACAACAAGTTTCTGCATTTCTGCAAGTGCACTTTTTATGTCTTTCTTCTCCTTTATGAAGTCCGTCATAACTACTCTTACAACATCAAAATAATTGATATATTTATCCCAGTTATCAAACTCTGCTATCTTCCTGTCTGAAAACAACTGCCTGCTGTCCCCCTTACCATAATATGCCGCAAGCATATTAGCAGCAATTGTCTTGCCAAATCGGCGCGGACGGGAAACACATACATAGCGCTGTTCTGTATTAACAACCGAATTGATATATGATATCATCCCGGTTTTATCTACATATATTTCAGAATTTAACACCTGCTGAAATTTCATACATCCCGGATTAAGGTATCTTCCCACAAAACCATCTCCAATTCTTAACACAATTAACTATAATATAGCATATATAAACTTTTTTATCCACAACAAATATTATAGAATAAATATTTATCTCATATTATAAATTAATTAGATATAGAATACCCCTAAAGGAGATTGTTTTAATGAAATATATCGAACTCGGTAAAAGAATTCAGAAACTAAGAAAAGATAAAAAGAAATGATAGCAGAGAACTTTATCTCTCTGCTATTTTTAATATAATTTGCCCCCATATTATCCGCGCTATTTCCGCACTCTCCCACACTTTTCCCACACTTTTTTTCAATCTCAAATACCCTGAAATAACTTGAAACAACTTAAACAGAAAAGCGGAAAGCCTTATAAATCAAAGGTTTTCCGCTTGCTTACTTAAGAGGCGAGTACCAGATTTGAACTGGTGATCAGGGTGTT
>JAFUXG010000029.1 GCA_017470935.1 Lachnospiraceae bacterium | reverse complement strand
CCGGAGCCATGGATGGCGACTAAGCACCTTGCCACGGACGGTACCAAAGTCTATCCGGGACATCTAGAAGTTCTTATCCCGTCCAATCCGCCATCTGACCTGAGGGTATCTGTGCAAGGCAGACGGCGTACGGTTTCAAAACTTAACTAAACAGTAATTCTGTATAGAAAGCGAGGACAACCCAATGTTGAATGACAGTTATGTGGAGTATGCCGTTAAGACTAAGCCTGAGAAGAATTTTTATCTTGGGGTTACGGGCGGCATTTTATGTATTTTTTTAGGTGTATTTTTACTTTTGTTTGATCTGATAGGAATAGCCATTGTTCTTATTGGAATATGCCTGATTGTCTTTTTTGGCAAAACAAAGAATATTGAATACGAATATATCATTACAAACGGTAATGTTGAGATATCTGCCATATACGGAGCAAGCAGAAGAGCTGTTAAGAAGCAGTTTGACGCTACTCTTATAAAAATGGTATGTCCTGGGGATTCTAATAGGATTGAAGGGCAGCAGTTTGATAAGAGGTATGATTATACCTCGAAGGATAAGGAAGCAGGAAGCGTTGCTGTTGTAATTGAGAGAGATGATAAGAAGGAGCTTGTTCTATTAGAGCTTAATGATAAGTGTATTGAACATATGAAAACATATCTGCGCCATAAGGTGTATGATTTATAAAAATTTCTTTAAAAAAAATTGATGATATGTTACACTGTTACATAGCAGATTCTAAGGGACGGGTTGTGATAGGCAGAATATAAGTCCCATAATAATATTTCATAAAGGAGAGCAGACATGAGTAAAAAACCGGTTGTATTAATGATTCTTGATGGATATGGATTAAATGAAAAGACAGAGGGCAATGCCATTGCAATGGCTAACACTCCAGTTATGGATGGTCTTATGAAGGATTATCCTTTTGTTCCGGGTAACGCTTCGGGACTTGCTGTAGGACTTCCAGATGGCCAGATGGGTAACTCTGAGGTTGGACATATGAATATGGGTGCAGGCCGTATCATTTATCAGGATCTTACATCTATTACCAAGGCTATTGAGGATGGAGATTTCTTTGAGAATGAGGCAATGCTTGCGGCTATTGAGAATTGTAAGAAGAATGATTCAAGTCTTCATCTGTGGGGACTTCTCTCAGATGGAGGAGTTCACAGCCATAATACACATTTATACGGAATACTTGAGCTTTGTAAGAAGCAGGGTTTGGAGAAGGTGTTTATCCATCCCTTCTTTGATGGACGTGATACACCTCCCGCATCAGGTAAGGATTACCTTGCAGAGCTTATTGAAAAGACTAAGGAGATTGGTGTAGGTAAGGTTGCTTCACTTTCAGGAAGATATTATGCAATGGATCGTGATAACAGATGGGACCGTGTTGAGAAGGCTTATGCTTCACTTGTGTATGGTGAGGGAGTGAAGGCTGAGGATCCAATCAAGGCAATGGAGAATTCATATGCAGAGGATGTTACTGACGAGTTTGTTCTTCCTACTGTTATTACAGAGAATGGCGAACCGGTATCACTTGTTAAGGAGAATGATTCGGTTATATTCTTTAACTTCCGTCCAGACCGTGCAAGGGAGATAACAAGAGCCTTCTGTGATGATGAATTTACCGGATTTTCCAGACGTAACGGACGCATTCCTTTAACATATGTATGCTTTAAGGATTATGATGAGACTATTCCTAACAAGCTTGTTGCATTCAAGAAGCAGTCTATTGCCAATACCTTTGGTGAGTATCTTGCAAAGAATGGCAAGACACAGCTTAGACTTGCTGAGACAGAGAAATATGCACATGTTACCTTCTTCTTTAATGGCGGTATTGAGGAGCCTAATGAGAATGAGGAGAGAATACTTGTTAAGTCACCTGCAGTTGCGACCTATGACCTTCAGCCTGAGATGAGTGCACCGGAGGTTAGTGAGAAGTTAAATGCAGCAATTAAGAGTGACAAATATGATGTGATCGTTATTAACTTTGCTAATCCTGATATGGTGGGACATACCGGTGTTATAGAGGCTGCAGTCAAGGCAGTGGAGAAGGTTGACGAGTGTGTGGGTGCCGCTGTAGAGGCAGTCAAGTCCGTTGATGGCGTATTGTTCATCTGTGCCGACCACGGTAATGCAGAGAAAATGATCGACTATGAGACAGGGGAGCCACATACAGCCCATACAACTAATCCGGTACCATTTATTCTTGTTAATTACGGGGATGTTAAGCTTCGTGAGGGTGGCTGCCTTGCAGATATTGTGCCTACATTATTGGAGATTATGGAGATGCCACAGCCTGCAGAGATGACAGGTAAGAGTCTTATTGTGAAGTAATTAATTATTAATATTAAGCGAGCATTGGATTACAGACATAATGAAAACGCTTATTGAATTAGTTGATGCTTGTATATAAAAGGAGGTTTTATATGAGTCTGTTTTCCGGTCTTAGGGAATTCGGTTTCGATGAAGATCTTGACATGGATCTGTATGATGAGGATTTATTGAAGCCCAGGAAAAAAGCCAAGAAGAAAAGTTCTAAGAGAGATACTGATTATCTCTTGAAAAAGAACATAGACTGCCCCTGCTGTGGTATTGATTTCGAGGCGTTGGTTGTCCGCTCAGGAAAGATAACATTAAAGGGACATGATGAAGATCTGAGACCAATTTATGAGGAGCTTGATCCGTTAAAGTATGATGTTTTGGTGTGTCCGATATGTGGTTATGCTTCCATGGCAAAGACCTTTGATACATCTACGGTTACACAGCGTCAGAAGATAATTAATTATATTACACCATGGTATACCGGGGCATCCTTTGAGGGGTATTCATACAGCTATGATACAGCTATACTCAGGTACAAAATGGCTCTTTTATGTGATATTATAAGTGACAGCAAGAGCAGTCAGAGGGCATATACATGCTTGAAGCTTGCATGGCTTATGAGGGGAAAGCTTGAATATGAGTACGATTATCTGGATCTCAGCCAGAGAAAGCATCTAGAGGCTGATGAGCTTGCATTTCTCAAAAGGGCTTATGATGGCTTTGATATAGCCTATGATACAGAGAAGTTCCCGGTCTGCGGCATGGATGAGGTCACTATAATGTATCTTCTTGCTATTTTGGCATACAGGCTTCAGGACTATGATAACGCTGTAAGATTCATTTATCTTATTCTTGGTAATTCTAATGCATCACAGAAGGTTAAGGATAAGATACTGGAGTTGAAGGATAAGACAAAGAAGAAGGTCAAAGAACTGCAGGAGCAGGAAGAAAGTGCTGTGTAGATATTGACGCATATGAATAAAATATTGATTCGTGGAAATACTTTCTAATAGGATTTATATATACAGCTTAAGTGATAATATTATTATTGCTTAAGCTGTATATATTTACTATGAAAGGATATGTTTTCATGAAAGAATATGAGATATTAGATGTTCATGCTGTTGAAATACTGGATTCAAGGGGAAAGCCCACATTAGATGTTACTGTCACATTAAAGGATGGCATTACAGGCTGTGCTTCGGTGGCCAGTGGGACTGAGGCAGGACGGTATGAGGCCTTTGAATTAAGAGATGGGGACAGCAGGCACAAGGGTAATGGTGTTGAGCAGGCGGTGACTAATGTTAATACAAGGATTGCTGATAAGATCATCGGAATGAATGTATTAGAACAGGTCAAGCTTGATAGGCTTCTCATAAAGGCTGACGGAACGGAGAACAAAAGGAAGTATGGAGCCAATGCCATGCTTGGAGTATCCCTAGCCTGTGCCAGAGCTTCAGCAAATGCGCTGGGTATTCCTTTATACAGATATATAGGCGGAACCAATGCAAAATGTATTCCCCTGCCTATGATGAATATGATAAATGGCGGAATACAGGCGGACAATGCTCTTGATATTCAGGAGATAATGATAGCACCTGTGGGTGCAGCGAACTATAGCCATGGACTTGATATGTGCTGTGAAATATATTATTCATTGAAGGAGATTTTGAAGGCTAAGAAGCTTTCCTCAGGGACCGGTGATGAGGGAGGATTTGCACCTGATATATCATCTATATCAGAGGCTCTTGATATTTTAATGGAAGCGGTGGAGGAAGCAGGATATAACCCTGGTAATGATGTGAGCTTTGCCTTGGATGTTGCCGCCACAAGGCTTTATGATGACAACTCGGGATTGTATTTCTTTCCGGGTGAAAGCTTTAAATGTGGAAAGGAAATATATAGAAATGCCGAGGAGATGGTCCAGTATTATGAGGATATTGTAGGGCGTTATCCCATTTATTCCATTGAGGACGGATTGGGGGATAATGATATTAAGGGCTGGAAGCTGATGACCTATCGGCTGGGTGAAAGGATTCAGCTGGTGGGAGATGCACTGTTTGCCACCAATCCTGGAAGGATCAGCTTAGGCATTGAAAATAAGATGGCTAATGCTGTATTGATAAAACCAAACCAGATTGGTACACTTACTGAGGTTTTGGAGGCTGTAGAGCTTGCAAAATGTTCCGGATATTCTGCGATAATCAGCCATAGGGCCGGAGAGACAGAGGATACCTTTATTGCAGACCTTGCAGTTGCTGTGTCTGCAGGACAGATCAAAACAGGAGCTCCCTGGGGGAGTGACAGGGTGGCAAAGTATAACAGGCTTCTAAAGATTGATGAGGAATTAGGAAAGAATTCTCATTTTTACAAAAAAAATCTTGCCAATGGCTAAGGGTTGTGATATTATATCGCTTAGTGAGTTTTTTTTGATTGATATTAAGCTTAGCTGTTTGTTTTAACAGGAGGATGAAGAATATGAAGACAGCACTTACAATTATATTTATTATTGTATGTATTATTATAACAGCATTAGTATTGGCACAGGAATCTAAGGATAATGGTTTGGGAAGTCTTGCAGGCGGCGCTGCTGCCGGAGAGACATACTGGAGCAAGAACAAGGGTCGTTCTAAGGAATCTTATCTTATACTTGCAACAACAATTGCGGTTATTATTTTCTTAGGAATAGCCCTTTTGTTAAGCTCTAAGGTTATGAACTAAGCATTATTATGATTTTCAAAGCTGCTGCATACTGTGTGGCAGCTTTTTTTGTGAGGGTGAAAGCCAGGGGGAAGACGCTATATGATGTGATGCAAATGGGCCAGGGCGAAGATGCTATATGATGTGACGGCAATGGGTTAAGAATAGCTTAGTGACAAGGTGAATTATGGAACAGAGAGAAAAGAGAAAGAAAACAATATTACAGCTCATAAATGACAAGAATTATAAGCCCCTTAAGCAGAAGGAGCTTGCCTTTCTTCTGCAGGTTGCTCCTGAGGACAGAGACGAATTCAGGGAGCTTCTTTCAGAGCTTGTAGGAGAGGGAAGGGTGCTGCTAACAAAGCGTGGCAAATACCAGTCCCTTAATGATATTACAAGAACAGGTGAGTTTTCAGGACATCAAAAGGGCTTTGGATTTGTATCGGTAGAGGGTGAGGATGAGGATTATTTCATACCTGAGCAGTCAACCTCCGGTGCACTTCATGGGGATAAGGTGTTGATCAGGGTCACTGAGTTTAGTCCGTTCCCAGGAAGGCGCAAGGAAGCAGAGATTATCCGTGTTATAGAGCGGGCCAATGAAGAGGTGGTTGGATATTTCCAAAAGAGAAAAAGCTTCGGATTTGTAATACCAGATAACCATAAGCTTGGTGGGGACATTTATATTCCAAAGAATAAAAGCATGGATGCCATGACAGGGCATAAGGTTGTGGTAAGGCTTACATCCTATGGTGACAAGGATCACAAGCCGGAAGGAGAGGTTATTGAGGTGCTTGGACATGTAAATGATCCGGGCACAGATATATTATCTATCATACGAGCCTTCGGACTTCCTATGGAATTTCCTGACGAGGTCATGACTGAAACTTCAAAAATATCCGACACAGTGACTAAGGAGGACATTAAGGGAAGGCTTGACCTTAGAGATGTGTTAATGGTCACAATTGATGGAGAGGAAGCAAAGGACCTGGATGACGCAGTATCCCTTGAAATAAGTGAGAAGGGCTATAGGCTAGGGGTGCATATTGCAGATGTGTCCCACTATGTGAGAGAGAATAGTTCACTTGATAAGGAGGCACTTTCCAGGGGAACCAGTGTGTATCTGGCGGATAGGGTTATACCTATGCTTCCCCATAAGCTGTCTAACGGAATATGCTCGTTAAATGCAGGTGAGGACAGGCTTGCTCTGTCTTGCATAATGGATATTGATGATACGGGCAAGGTTATAGGACATGAGATAAGAGAGACTGTTATATGTGTTGATAAAAGAATGACCTATGATGGGGTGTTCCGTATATTATGTGAGCAGGGACTGATACCGGAGGAAGAGCTTGTTAATACTGGTGATGCAACAGGGGATGTGACGGATAACCATGCAGCAGGGGTTAAAACAAATGCCCGTGAAGCAGGGATTGATATATCTGGTGAGTATGCAGAATATGTCCCCATGCTTTCTAATATGCTAAAGCTTTCCCAGCTTATTAGAGCCAGAAGAAGGGAAAGGGGTTCCATTGATTTTGATTTTCCTGAAGCGGAGCTTAGGCTGTCCGGGGATGGAAGACCTGTTGAAATAGGTGTGAGAGACAGGAATGCTGCTCATAAGCTTATTGAGGATTTCATGCTGGCTGCAAATGAGACCATTGCTGAGGATTATTACTGGCAGGAACTTCCCTTTGAGTTCAGGGTACATGATAAGCCTGATACAGAAAAGCTTAATAAGCTTAAGGATATGATAGGCAAAATGGGCTATTATTTTAAGACATCAAGGGACGATATCCATCCAAAGGAGCTTCAGAAGCTTCTTCATAGAATAGAGGGTGCAGACGAAGAGGATTTTATTAATAGGATAGTTCTGAGGAGTATGCAGCAGGCAAGATACTCGACTGCATGTTCAGGCCATTTTGGCTTAGCTGCAAGATATTACTGTCATTTTACATCACCCATAAGAAGGTATCCTGACCTGCAGATTCATAGGATCATCAAGGACAATATACATGGGCGATTGACGGACAATAGGATTTCGCATTATAATAATATTCTGACAGAGGTTGCAGAGCTTAATTCAAAGCGTGAAAGACGTGCCCAGGAGGCTGAACGGCAGGTCATGAGGCTTAAAAAGGTCCAGTATATGAGCAGACGTATTGGTGAGGAGTTTGACGGTATCATATCAGGAGTCACAGGCTATGGAGTATATGTGGAGCTTCCCAATACCGTTGAGGGCATGGTAAGGATGGCGTCAATTCCAAATGACTATTATATTTTTGATGAAGAAAATATGCTTGTGTATGGAAGGGATCTGGGTGTAACATATCAGTTGGGACAGCAGGTAAGAGTAAGAGTTGTTATGACGGATATGAAGCTTCTTACAATAGATTTTGAGTTTGTTGACGGAAGCATTTAATTTTTTAGAAAAATGTCGATACTAATATTGAAATAAAAGGGGGAGAGGAATATGCCAAGGCTTAAGGGCGAGAAGCTGATAGCCAATAATAAGAAGGCTTATTATGATTATTTTATAGATGAAAAGTTTGAGGCAGGAATTGAGCTAAAGGGGACAGAGGTGAAATCCCTTAGGCTTGGACACTGCAGTATAAAGGAGTCCTTTGTGGCAGTAGAGAACGGAGAGGTTATTATCAGACAGATGCATATTTCGCCTTATGAGAAGGGGAATATATTTAACAGAGATCCCCTGCGCCCTAGAAAGCTTCTTCTTCATAAGTACGAGATCAATAAGATCATGGGACAGTCAAAGCAGAAGGGCTGTACTGTCGTTCCCCTAAGGGTTTATTTCAAGGATAGCCGGGTTAAGGTGGAGATTGGACTTGCCAGAGGCAAGAAGCTTTATGATAAGCGTAAGGACATTGCCGCTAAGGACATGAAACGTGAGGCCGAAAAGGAATTTAAAATGCGCAATATCAAGGGTGTAGGTTAATAAAAGGCAAGTTCACAAATTTTTTATTTGATTTTTGCAGAAAATGTGTTAATCTATATAGAGTGTTTATAATTAACAATAATATTGATATAGATTTTAATATTTGGAGGAAGCTATGAGTCAGGCAAAGGTTGATAAGAGAAAATACGAGAAAAAGAACAGAAAGATGCTAGAGAAGAAGAGAAAAGCCAGATTCGTTGCTAAGTGCATAACGGCAGCGATCATCATAGGGGCTATTATAGGTGTTCCGGTAGGAATTAATATATACAGAAGCATTCCCAAATTTGTTGGTGATTCAAGTCTTAAGGCATATGTTAGCACATATATTGAGGATAGCCATGGCACAGAGCTTGCAACTGTTAAGGCTATGGAGGAGCAGAGTGCTGCTGCGGATTCAACTGAGGATGGTACCACAGAGGATCCGGCTGTTACTGCTGTAAGAGAAGCTATTGAAGATATGACAGAAGAGACATCAGAGGATGATTCCTCTGAAGAGTCCGGCGAAAGCAGCGAAGATAGCGGGGAAACATCAGAGGAGCCATCTGCTGGGGAATAATTCTGGCAGTTTTTAATAAATACCGAAGAAACGGTACCTTGGGTAATAATATCTAATATAATTTATATCAAGGGGTTGTTCAGGTTTCGACGGGGATTTAGAAATTATGGAAGCCATTGATGGACCAGGACCATCTAAAAACTTGGAAATAAATATAAACGCAGACGACAAGTTAGCGTACGCTGCCTGATGGCAGCTGTCTTACCTGAGTTAACTCGCGGCTTGGGATAAGGCATCAAACCAGCGGGGAACTTTGGTGTGAAAGCTTTGACACATCAAAAGATTTATGAAGCTACTAAGGCTTACAGCCTGTCGGTTGGCGTTAAGCTGAGGGAATGTATATAAATCGACTGTAATGGGAGATGCCATAATGGAAGAGTCTTCGGACGCGGGTTCGATTCCCGCCAGCTCCACTCTATTAATACTATGGAGTGTATTTTATGGAAGAGAATTCACATGTTGTAGACGGATTTGTGTTCTCGAGTCTTTATGAGGCGCAGACCGCTTCAAAAGAACAAAAAAATATTGACATTATCAGACAGCGTACTCCATTATCTGATCCAGATGCAGCATATTCTTTATACTGTAAGCTCATTGAGAGAAATATGTTCAAGACCTCTGTGGGCTATGGTTTTTTATACGAGCTGAGGCATTATCTTATTGAGGATTGTGGATATGAGTCTTCGGAGCTTCCTAATATTGCGGCAGTGTCATTCAAGGAGAACAGTGATATTTTTGCAGATATTAAGAGAGAGTCTTTAGAAGAGAATATAAAGCTGTTAAAGCTTACCATCAAGCGGCTTTCAATTGTAATCGTGGCACTGGTGGCAATAGTCATAGGTATGTTTGCTGTGGCAGTCGTCAATCCCAATGTGGGCTATGTAAATACTGAGCATAAGGTGCTTAATAAGTACGCTGCATGGGAAGAGGATCTTACCAATCGTGAGCAGGCAATCAAAGAAAAGGAAAAGGAGCTTAATATAAATTCTGAGGAATAAGTCACATTTTTAACATAATTTAGTGATAATGTATATAGGAAACTGATAATGAATTTATCTGTTTCCTATTATAATTTATATAGCATTAGTCTTTTGTTCTAATAGTGAACAGTAATTATATAAATTGGAGGTGTTTTTGTGAGTCAGATAAAAATATTGGTTGTTGATGATGAAGCCAGAATGCGCAAGCTTGTCAGGGATTTTCTTGTAAAAAAGGATTATATTGTGTTAGAGGCGTCTGACGGTGAGGAAGCTGTTGATATGTTTGTGGAGAACAAGGAGATATCACTGATAATATTAGATGTGATGATGCCTAAGATGGATGGATGGCAGGCGTGTAAGGAGATTAGAGCATTGTCTGATGTCCCCATTATAATGCTTACTGCAAAAAGTGATGAGAGAGATGAACTGTTGGGCTTTGAGCTTGGGGTAGATGAATATATATCTAAGCCCTTCAGTCCCAAGATATTAACTGCCAGAGTTGAAGCAATATTGAGAAGAACCTCTGGTGCGCTTGCAGAGGAATCATTATCTGCCGGTGACATAGAGATGGATATATCGGCACATACTGTTAAGGTTAAGGGGAAAAGCATTGAATTGAGCTACAAGGAATTTGAACTCCTCAACTACTTTGTTGTCAATCAGGGGGTTGCCCTCTCAAGAGAAAAGATACTCAACAATGTATGGAATTATGACTACTTTGGCGACGCAAGAACAATTGATACCCATGTAAAAAAGCTCAGGAGTAAGCTTGGAGAATGCGGGGAGTATATTAAGACCATATGGGGTATGGGTTATAAATTTACGGTTGAGTAGGCATTTGTTACACTTTGCATTCATACAAGACGTATATTAAGTGTAACGGATATAATTTTAATGAGGTATTGCTTATATGCTTAGACATATTAATCATTCGCTACGATTCAAATTAACAATGATGTTAATGATAATAATGGCACTTACTATCTTTGGGTCTATTGGTATTACCATCCTTAGTGTAAGAACATATTTTGTTGGAAGGCTAAGAACACGCATGATCAATACCTATAATGACGTGAATCTTGTATTTGGAAATGATAATCTTGATACAGAGGATATAAGAGAGGCCCTTGCAAGAATTGTGGCAAGAGGCGATATAACAATGCTCATAATTGACTCAAACGATGGGACTCAGTACACCAATATTAATGAAAAAAGTAAAATGCTAGAAAGTATGGAGGCTCTTGCAAGTCTGTTAAATGGAAAGGATGAGAATGATCTCAGTGATTTCTTTAACGGTGAAAGCAAGGGCTATTATCAGTTTACCAAAAACTATGATACTACTATGAATGCAGATTTCTATGATCTTACAGGTGTGCTTGATGACGGAAGTCTTATTGCGCTCCGTTCCTCCGGCGCCAGATTGAATGATAATGTAACAATAACATTAAGATTATATTCCTATGTTGGTCTGTTTGCTATAGTAATAGGATGTATATTTATGTTTATTGCAAGCAGCTTCTATGTAAAGCCTATTCATGAGATGGCAATTGCTGCTAAGAAAATGTCCATGCTTGATTTTGATACAAGAGTCAGTACAAAGCACCAGGATGAGATTGGAGAGCTAGGGAAAAGTATTAATTCCATGTCTAAGGAGCTGGAGGCTACAATTTCTGAGTTGAAGACTGCTAATGTCAGATTGTCTAAGGATATTGAGGAGAAGAATCAGATTGATGAAATGCGCAAGGAATTTCTTTCTCATGTTTCCCATGAATTAAAAACCCCAATAGCACTTATACAGGGCTATGCGGAAGGGCTTAAGGAGAATATATCAGATGATCCTGAAAGCAGAGAGTTCTACTGCGAGGTTATTATGGATGAGGCTGAGAGAATGAATACAATGGTGAAGAAGCTTTTGGCCCTTAACGAACTAGAATTTGGAACAGACAAAATTAATCTTGAAAGATTTGATTTAGTTGAGCTGATGAAGAATATCAATAATTCCTCTAATATTTTATTACAGCAAAATGATCAAACACTGATATTTTCATTTGATGAACCTATCTATGTCTGGGGTGATGAGTTTATGATTGAGGAGGTTTACAGCAACTACCTTACAAATGCTATTCATTACGCACCAAAGGGTGGTATAATTGAAATTTCTATTGAAGATAGTAAAACGGATGATAATAGTTTAGATGAAAATATTAATAAAGAAAAAGTAATAAATGGGAATATATCAGAAGAAAACTATACAGAAGAGAATGGAATGAAGAAAAGCAATAATTTATTAAGAATTAATGTATATAATCAGGGTGAGCCGATTCCTTCCGAAGAGTTAGATAAGATATGGATAAAATTTTATAAGGTTGATAAGGCAAGAACCCGTGAATATGGGGGAAGCGGAATAGGTCTCTCTATTGTGGCTGCAACAATGAAGCTGCATGGAAGAGCCTATGGTGCCTATAATAAATCTGATGGTGTAGTATTCTTTTTTGAGCTTGAAAAAGCGTAAAATGGTGAATTGAGATATAAACAATCGTATTATATACATTGGTTTTTCAAAAAATGTTGAAGAATGTTTAAATTCATGTTAAAATGTTAGAGGTTATGTTGAAATATAATAAATTATTTTATTATATTTTATATTATTTTGAATAGAGGGAAGAATATGTCAAAGAAATATATATCTTTGATGCTGTTGCTGGTTATAGTTTTCTCTGTTATCGGATGTAATGATGTTATTGAGCTTACAGATACAGAGTCCACTCTTATTGCAGAGTATGCAGCAGACCTATTGTTAAAATATGACGTAAATCATAATGACCGCCTGTATTCAGGTGAGAAGGAAGAGCAGGAAATGCTTGAGGAGGCCGAGGAGGATGAGTTGAATGGTATTGCTTCAACTGCCACTGAGGAGGCATCTGAGGAACAGGCTGAGGAAACAAGTACTGAGACAGATGATAGTAACGGACGTAATTTAAATAGTAATATAGATGATATATCGTCTTTAGAGGATGATAATGCATCGGATGTCAGTACTTCAGCAGATAATGAAAGTGATCTGGCAAAGATACTGGGAATAGAAGGTGTTTCAATAACCTATAAGGACTATCTTATTACAGATCATTATCCTGCTACTGATGCGGATGGAGAGTTTATTTATTTAGATGCCACAGAAGGGTATCAGTTATTGGTACTGCGGTTTGACATTAATAATACTTCATCTGAAAGTGCCAGCTTTACAATGCTTGATAAGGATGTGGACTACAGATTAGTATGTAATAACAAAAATGCCGCTAATCCCATGCTTACTATTTTGCTCAATGATCTGGGGACTATGGAAGCAGCTGTATCACCTGATGAGACTGAAGAGGGAGTTTTGATTTTTCAGATATCAAATGATATGAAGGATAAGCTAAGCTCCATGTTTTTGAAGGTACAGCATAATGGCACTGAGAATATAATTAATATATTATAAGATAATATATTGTTAAAGTTATATATGATTTAAATCTACTAATTATTTACTAAGGGGGTTTTTGTATTTATGGACACAAATATCTTATTGGAAAGTGGAACTAACGAATTAGAGGTGCTAGAGTTTACCATTTGTGGTAATCATTATGGAATTAATGTGGCAAAGGTAAGAGAGATTCTTTCCATGACAGACATCACACCAATCCCTAATTCTCACCCTTGTATTGAAGGTATATTCATGCCTAGAGATACAATTATTACTGTTATCAATCTTGTAAGAGCATTGGGCTTTGAAGAGGTAGACGGACAGCGGGGTAAGATGCTTATAATCACTAACTTTAATAATCTTAATATTGCATTTGAGGTGGATCAGGTACTTGGAATTCACAGAGTATCATGGAGTGATATTGTTAAGCCTGATAATACTGTTAATGCTCCTGGAGTTGGTATTGCAACAGGTATTATTAAGAAGCTTGATAATCTTATTATTGTATTAGACTTCGAGCGTATTGTTGAGGAGATATGTCCTGAGACAAGCCTTAAGATGTCTGAGCTTGCACAGCTTGGAGAGAGAGAGCGTAATAATTCACCTATTATATTTGCTGAGGATTCACCTATGCTTTCTAAGTTAGTTAATGATGCGTTAAGTACTGCAGGTTATACAAATGTACATTCATACGCCAATGGTGAGGAAGCATGGAACAAGCTTAAAGAGCTTAAGAAAAATAATGGTATTGATTACGGAGTTAAATGTATTATTACAGATATTGAGATGCCGCAGATGGACGGCCACAGACTTATTCGACTTGTACGTAATGATGAGGCAATGCAGCATTTGCCTGTAGTCATATTCTCATCTCTAATTAATGATGATATGAAGCGTAAGGGTGTTAAGCTTGGTGCGGATGCCCAGATATCTAAGCCTGAGATTGGCCAGCTTGTAGGAGTTATTGATGATCTAATTGTTAATGGACGTAAGCCGATAGAAGAAGAGATATAACAAAAGAAAAATAATAAGAGAGATATGATTAGATAATATATTAATAATTTGTTGGATAAAGTGGGTTTCTTACATAGCTAATTTATAGTAGTAAAACAGGGAGCGGATAGATCATCCGCTCCCTGTCGGTTTATTACATCTGAATAAGAATCATACAACAATACACATCAGTGAATTAATCTAAAGTAAATTCACCCTTATCATCTTCATTAAATACACAATATACCATATTCTCTTCTGGCTTAACATATAACTGTAAAGAAGAAAGCTCTGCTGCCTTCTTGCCTTTGCCAGTCCAGATCTTTTTTGCCTTAGCGATTAAGTCCTTTTCTTCTAACTGCTTTTCCTGATACTCAACATACAAAGTAGATTTCATAATAATATCCTCCTTACTAGTGAAACGTTAATACGTCTAATCACTATCCGATTCCTTCAGATATTTATAATAATATAATAAATGATGATAAAATGCAATAGTTAAAATTCTTTCAAGTATTGATGGACT
>JAFUXG010000028.1 GCA_017470935.1 Lachnospiraceae bacterium | reverse complement strand
GGATACCCTAATTTCCGGACAGTGTAAGCTGCATTATAGCCACAGTTAATATAAAATTTTACAGCGCGAATGCGGTCTTCGTATGAATACATATAAACCTCCCAAAACCTTATTTGGTCCAGGATTATGTCCGCACCCCCATTTAATTTTTCATACGGAATTTACTTTTTCAATTCAGGGATTGATCCAATTATACTAGTTCACCTTATTAATTGCCGAAGGCAATTGATTAGTTGAACTGCATATACCGCGGGAACAAATTATAATCGGCAGGTAATTTTGTTCGCGAGTATAATTTGTTATATACCAGCCATATATTATTATGTCAAGAAAATTTATACAAACTGATATATATTGTCGAAATAAGCAAAAACATGCGACATTATTCTACGTTATTCATCCACAAGATATGGTATTATATTTTTGTCGACATACAAGAAGGACACAAGTTGCCGACCATACAGACCAAGGAGGAGAAGACTATGGAAAAGCACGAAGAAGCATTGTTACAACAGCTTGAAGCTGAGGGCAAGGAGATTGCCAAGTACCGCCTAGATATCAAGAACATAGTATACTCAGGCAAAAAGATTAATCTGTCTGCCATGCTTAGAGTATGCAGAACACTGAACTCACATATCGAGGCCTTCGACAAGATCGATGATGAGCTTTCCAAATCGGAGACCGTAAGATTAAGCAATCCAAAGCTGAAGGCAGTGGGCATGTAACATAAGCACACAAAGGAAAACTATTATTATATACATTCGTCTATTACAAATGCGGTCATATGACACACGCAAAAAGAGCAGACAATATCATCTGCTCTTTTATTATTACTTGTTTTCCTATCCGCTTTAACCAAGCGCCACATCAAGCACCATCATAAGAGTGAATCCTACAGAGAATGCAATAGTTCCCACATTAGAATGTTCACCCTCTGCCATCTCAGGTATAAGCTCCTCCACCACCACATACATCATGGCTCCTGCCGCAAAGGATAGCAGATAGGGAAGCGCAGGAATTATAATGCTTGATAGAAGAATTGTAAGCACCGCAGCCAATGGCTCCACTGCCCCCGACAGCACCCCGTACACAAAGGACTTCTTCTTGCTGTGTCCTTCAAGAGCAAGTGGCATGGATACTATCGCCCCCTCAGGAAAATTCTGAATCGCTATACCAATTGAAAGTGCCAGTGCACCCATCATGGTAATGTGTGAGCTGCCCGCCATCCAGCCGGCAAATACCACTCCCACCGCCATACCCTCAGGTATGTTATGTATCGCCACTGCCAATACCATCATGGTGGTCCGGTTAAGCCTTGTCTTAACACCCTCCACCTCATCACTTGAGATGTGCAGATGAGGTGTAAATGAATCCACCGCCAGCAGAAACACTATTCCAATCCAGAAGCCGACAAGCGCAGGCATGAAGGATAACTTACCCTTATCCTCTGACTGCTCCATAGCAGGCATAATAAGACTCCATATAGAAGCTGCCACCATGACTCCCGCTGCAAAGCCTGTCAATATTTTCTTAACATGGTCTGACAAATCCTTCTTCATAAAAAACACGCAGAATGCCCCAAGCGACGTGCCCAAAAATGGGATCAACAATCCCTCCGCAACAATTCCCAGCATGATATCACTTCCTATCCGTCATTATTATACTATTCAGATAATTATAATCTGACACTATTTCTACATAATTATTAATCTCACCCAATAATATGCAATCTTCTAAAAACGCTGATAATCCCACAGCCACACATCCATTAATTACGATATACCCAGCTCATCACTGTCGAGCACGATAGTAAATGGTCCATCGTTCAAAAGGGAGACCTTCATATCTGCACCAAATTCACCTGTACCCACAACATCAATCTGCTGTCTGCAGCATTCAATAATATACTCATACATCTCATTTGCAAAGTCAGGTTTTCCCGCCTTGATAAATGATGGCCGATTCCCCTTCTTGCAATCCGCATAAAGAGTAAACTGGGATACAAGCAAAAGCTCGCCCTCCACATCCGATAATGCCAGATTGGTCTTGCCCTGTTCGTCCTCGAAAATACGCATGCCAATAAGCTTCTTAACCATCTTATCCGCTATTTCCCTAGTGTCTGTATCCGTAATTCCTATAAGCACCAGAAAGCCTTTGCCTATTGCTGATTTCTTCTCACCTTCTATTGTAACTGAAGCCTCAGTCACCCGCTGTATTACAAACCTCATTCTAATCTCCTTATTCGCAACAAACAAAGTGTATATTTGCGTTTCGCAATTGCCATAACTTTATCTTTTCTGTTGTGCTTACACCGATGTTTACTTCTCAGACGTTATATTCTCGGTTGTCGTATTCTCAGTTGTTGCTTTCTCGGTCGTTGCTTTCTCTGTCGCCGTATTCTCAGTTGTTGCTTTCTCGGTCGTCGTTTTCTCCGTTGCAGATTTCTTAGTGGTCTTCTTAGCCTTCTCCCCAGGCTTAAGTGCAAAGTCTGAAATCAGACCAAACTTATACCCCTTCTTCTTCATAAAGCTTATAACCTCAGGAAGTGCCTCAGTATTAGACTTTGAAACCACATGAATCAGCGGCATCATTCCCGGATGGTAATAAGTCTTAAATTGGTTGACGACCGAGCTCTTTCCGGGCTGATTTGAGGGATCCCAGTCATGCCAAGCAAGGCTCCAAAAGATGGTAGAATATCCCATATCCTGAAGCACCTTAAGTGTACGCTGGCTATAGCAGCCCTCAGGCGGACGGATGTATTTGTCCATGGAATAACCCGTAAGCTTCTTCATTGTCTTCTCACACTGGCTGACCTCTTTCCTTATCTGAGACACAGATTTCGTAGGGAGCTGTGGATGGGTACATGTATGGTTGCCCACAAGGTGTCCATCCTTCTTCATTCTCTTCACAAGCTTCGGATTTGCTTTAATATAAGGCTCTGTCACAAAGAATATGGCCTTTATTTTATTCTTCTTTAAGGTCTTCAATATGGTTTTGGTATAGCCGTTCTCATATCCGCAGTCAAAGGTAAGATATATAACCTTCTTTTTCTTCTTTGCAGCCTTCTCATCAACATAATAGGCATTATAGCTTGAAAGCTTCTTAACTCCCTTTGCAAGAGTTCCTCCAGGCTTCTTGTGCTCCTTATTAAGACTAAGCCCAAAGCCACTTTTTGTATTATTATATTTACTGTAATCAGTCTTTGTCTTTGCAGACACGCTGCTTATATCATTTCCGCCATAATATCCCGACCCAGGTGTTATGCTGTCTATTATTCCCAAGGTTAAGACAGCGCATATTAAAAAAGAACATATACTTTTCTTCATTTTCATATTACCTCTCTAGTATTATATATTTCTGATATATTCTATGCAAAGCTCTATATTCAAACCAAGTCCCTGCAAGCTCGATTAATTTCGACATAATAAGTATAGTTTTTCCCAAGACTAAAGTCAATAAATCTTACTGGGAATTATTACCATTATTCCTTGTAAGAAACCAGGGAGTTACTAGACTTGCTAAGGGAATCACCAGAAGACATCCCATAACAGCCACAAACAAGGCAGATATTTCCTGAAAAAGCGCCTTTGAGTTAATAATCTCATAGAAGGTATTTCCATTCTTTACAAACAGATTTGCCAGCATTATGCTCTCACCAAAGCCTGCAAAAAGCAGTGTGTTGACCGTTGTTCCCAATATATCCTTCCCCACTGCAAAGCCTGAATCCACAAGTACCTTTTTATCAAAATGCGGGTTATTGACATAAACCTCATTCACCGCCGTGGAGACTGCAACTGCTGTATCCATAACTGCACCCAGCACTCCAAGAACGGTGGCGGACACCGCCACTGCGGACATGGGAACCGCCAGATCTGCAGACAGATACATGCTGATCTCCTCATACTGTTCAACCTCGTTATATCCGCTTATTCCTGCTCTGACTAGTATTGGACCGATTGCTATCATAATAATGACCACAACAGCCACCGAAGAAAATGCGGCACCATGCATCTTTGAATTCCAGCCATTCTGTCCATATATTACAGTGACAACCAGAAATACACACACAAGTAATGTTACCGGAACCGCCGGCAGTCCCCATGCTATAAGATACACATTTACAATAAATGCAAGTACTGTCCTCACAAGAGTGAAGAATGAGGTAAGCCCCCTGTCTCCGCCAACAAAAAGCATGAGCACAAAGAGAATAATAACCAGCTTTATTATCATCCGTCCACCTCCCTGCCGCTCACATGTCCGTCATGCAGCTCTCTGACACCGCCCAAAATCTTCCCGAAAAAAATGACAGAGAATAATCCTGATACTGGAATTGCCAGCACAATCCCAATGGCGCCTACAAGGAAGCAGATAATCTCAAAAAACAGCTGGAAGCTTACCAGATGATACAGTGTATATCCGTTTTTAATTTTTATAACAAGAATGGGGATTGTCCCACTCATGTATGTGAAAAAAAGTACATTTATCATAGTTCCCATAATGTCATAGCCCATTTCACGTATGGAGGACACAAGAGCTCTTAAGGTTATGTCCGGAGTTTTTGCAGTCACCTCCGAGACCCCTGCGGAAATGCTGATGCACACATCCATAACAGCTCCCAGACTCCCCATCAGGGTTCCTGCAAGGAACAGATCTGCCAGATCCGTAGGATTCACAATATAATCCATCATTTCATAAGGAATCCTCTCTGAGGTTTTCATTGTGGCCATGTATATTCCAAAGCACAGTAATATTGTTATCAGTGTGGACAGGATGGCCACCCATGTCTTTTTGTGAAAGCCCCCTGCGCAGATAAGTGTGAGCACAGAAAATAAGACCATCAACCCCATTATTATTTTAAGCAGATTTCCATACTGGTCATAGAGGCTAAGTGCAGCAAGAAGTAATATAAGATTGATCATAAATGAAACAAGAACTATTCCACCACGTCTGCCGCTGACTGCCACAAGAAGAAAAACAAATATTGCAGCAAACAGCACCACATACATATCTCTTTTCTTTCCCAGTATGCTGCTGCCCACACCTTCCTCATTAATAGCCGCCATTAGCTGGGAACCCTTATAGTACCTCTCGTCATTTACCCCTGAAGAAGTATATGTATTGTGAAGCGTAATCAAGCTGTCCTTCCAGTCACCATTTAGTATTTTCAAGGTAAGAGCCTGGTCATAGTATTTCTCCCTTTCCCCGTTATTGCCTTCCGCCATATATAAATATGAATTTTCCACGTCGATGACCTTTCCCACAGTGGTCTCGTACAAAAAGGCATCATTTAATGTAAAAATGACACCGGCAATTCCTAATAATACGATTATGATCAATGCAATGTATCTGCTTCTAAGCTTCATATAATATCCTTCGTCTCTGCCGCAGCTCTTTGCTGCCATAGGGCATATCTTTCATTACAGAATAGCTGCTTGCTACTATAGAGTATATCCTTTTATTACAGCATAGCAGTCTGCACCATGCCTGTACATCACTTATATCACTCTGGCTGGCAGCCCAAACTGCAAAAAGCCTTGCAACAAATGCAAGGCTTTGCGTATCAATAATTATTATTCACCTATCAGCCAACAACACCGTTTGCCTGCTCCTTTGACTTGTAATAATCATCAAAGAGCTTGTTAGCTGCATTCAATGTGTCACTAGAAATACTTGGAAGATCCTTACCCCAAGCCTTTGTTGCCTGCTGGAAGCCTTTCTCAAGGGCAGCCTGCATCTCCTTCATCTTATCCACATCATCACCAGCAAGTGCACTTGCGAAGTCAAACAAACGCTGTGATGTCTGCTTAACGCCCCAGTATCCGTCCTCGGAAATATCTTCCTCAGCCTGCTTTCTGGTCTCCTCGTCAACCTTAAAGTCACCGTTGGCAAACTTCTTCCATATACTATCATCATCCTCACTTGTAAGATTTGCAAGTGTGAACTTGCTAGCCTGCTGTCCCAAGGTCTTGTTAACAATATCTAACAGGCTCTGCTGACGGCTTAACTGGTCATCCTTAAGCTGCTGAACAAGGGAAGCTCTGTCCTCCTTGCTCATCTTATTAATAGAATATGTAGCCTTCTTATCGGATGCAGCACCCTTATCATATGCAACTGCCTCTGTAGCAGGTGCAGATGCTGTACTCTCTGTGCTCTTAGCAGCTGTGCTTTCTGCTGCGTTATTGGCAGCGCTTGTCGCTGCTGTATATGCGCTGCTGCTTGCGCTATCTATTCCTACACTTCCTAAACTCATAATAAACCTCCTTGTCTATCATTGTTCTTGTCTTCAAGTTACATAACCGACACCCATGTATACCTATCATATTATAAAGCTAAACAGTCATCGAAGCAGATAGGTCAAACATTAGTGTCAAACGTGGCTGCCATAAGCTCTGACATCGATGGTGAAGCAACCGCATTACTGTTATAAATTGCCTTAGAACTGTCCTCTTTGGCTATTGCTGAGGCAGCATCCGCTGTGGTTGATCCGATATTAGCCTTATCAACATCTGCTGTTGTAAGTGCCTTCTCATCCTCACCTGTTGTAGCAGTCTTATTAGCTTTTGCCTCACGTGCTGCACGTCTTGCTGCTGCACCTGTAAGCTCTGTATTGCTGTCATTACCAGCAGCTGAGGATGCATTAGCCTGAGCTGCTTCCCTTGCTTTACGTCTCTCCTCTGCAGTCATAATAGTTGACTTAGTATTGGAGTTTGAATCTGACGAAGTAGAATTCGCCTTCGCATAACTGGAACGAACCAGCTTTCCATAGCTGCCATTCTTAATTGACGCATAGTCTGCAAGTCCCGACAAATCCCAGCCATTATCAGCATTTGATTTGTTAATACTTGCAAACAGAGACGAATAGTTATGTGTCTGGTTATACGCCTGATAAGGACTGATATTAAGCCCTGCCATACTTATCCCTCCTTTGATATTATTTGTATTCCGTTACCGCGTCAATAGCTACTATAGTGGTATAATTATCCACTATTTAGTACATTATACACCAGGGGATAACAAATGTAAATACCTATTTATAGGTATTTCTCCATTTATTATTCTATATATTGTGTTCCATAATCACACAGCCTGCAATCCCATCACTTACTCTATATCCAATCAGAATTGCTTTTTATATCCAATTTACATACCTAGAAGCTTCCTTAATTCCTTCATCTGCTTATCATTAAGATGTGCACCTGTAATAAGGGTTGCCAAAGCCTTTGCCTGATTCCCTGCAAAGTAGCTGTCCACAAAATGCCGGCTCTTCTCCTTAAGACACTCCTCCTTGGTCTTTGTAGCATAGTAGTGGTATACTCTTGAATCCTTCTCATCCACTGTATATGCTAATATCTCCTTCTGGCAGAGACGGTTGATCAGCACTCTTATAGTCTTAGGGGACAAGCTCTTATCTCCCTGCTCCATGCTTTTTATAATTTCCTGGGAGGTCATGCTTTCCCTGCTTGCCCACACTATTTCCATAACCTGCCATTCAGTTTCACTTGGTGTCTGCTGCTGTTCCATACTCAAATCTCCTAACAATCTCCATAAATTAATGAACTGCTTGCCAACATAGCTTATGTATAATAATTAAAACTCCAGTTAATATCAAAAAAGCTTTCTCACAACTGTTATACCATCATCGACCAATTCTTCAAAACGCTCACCATAGTTCTTCTCCCCAACTATACTGCCATAGTGAATAGGAATGACTGTGCCTGGCTTCAACCTGTTGGTAAACTCTGCAGCCTCCTTGTAACTCATAGTATAGGTGCCCCCAATGGGAATAAATGCGATATCACATTCAATACTCTCATTTTCCTTAAGTCCATCTGTATCCCCTGCAACATATATAGTTGTATCATCAATCTCAACCACATATCCACACCACCTGCTTGACTTTGGATGGAAGGGCTTTGTCTTGTTGTATGCCGGAACTGCCTTAACCTTCATCACATTATCCCTGCGGTCCCTTACCGCCTTCTCATCCCCTGGATTCATAACAATAATACGTCCTGCATCCACATCAAGGTTACTTATTTCTCTGGCAAGCTTTGCCGGAACAACAAATCTTGTGTTGCTTACTGCAACCTTTTTAATATCCTCTAGCGAAAAATGATCATAATGTCCGTGTGTCAAAAATAATACATCTGCATCAAGTATCAGCTTATCTATATGAAACGGATCAAAATACAGCACACTGCTGCCTGCAATACGTATGCTGCTCTGCTCATTAACCTCAATCATTTCCATATCTAGCATAAATATAACCTCCTTTATGTTTCTTACAGAACAAGTAATATGATTTTATCATAGCATTACTGGAATGGCAATAATCTTTGTTCCATGGGATATGTCAAAAATAAAATGTATAAAACCAGCATTAACATCAAATACTATCATTACTATTAATCGCATGAGGAGGTGACACAAGATGAGTAACAACATTTCAAGCTCAGAGCTTCCAAAGGCTGCACTCGATGACATTCCAACCCCAAAAGCAAATGCAGCTTCCATAACAGGCCTTGTAAAGCAGCGCGGCAAGATTACAGGATATCAGCTTTCCGACGACAGGATCGTAAGCAAAGAAGAGGGTGTAAGTCTTGCTAAGGCTGGAGAGATCAAGGGAGTGGGAATTGCCCACAGAAGAGATACAGAATATCTGAAATCAATACCTGATGATACAGAGAACAACAATCTGTCTGCTCTTCCAACGGTTAAGTCCGGTGAATTCAGCTAATTGATAACAAAAGGCAGCCTCGATAGTGATCTATTTCTCTGTCGGGGCTTATAATGCCAACATTAACATCAGCATGACCAGGTACATTCACGCTATAGCTTAAGCGGTAACATCACACTCACTGGATTATTAACGCTTAATCATATAACAATCTTCCTCCATCTGTTCCTGTTATTTCTATTGCATCAATTTCCTTGCCAATAACCTCCACCAATATATCCGAGATACCATTTAGAAGTACAGTTTCAAGTACATTGCCGATACCCCGTCCGCCGTTCTTAAGATTCCCCTTTGCCTCAGCAAAAAGAGTACTCTTAAATTCTTCTGACAGGGTAAAGCGTATCCTCTTATTCTCATATATTGAATCTAGGATCGAGTTAAGCTTTAACTCAAAGATCTCATAAGCAACATCATCCCTTATGTAGTCAAACACCACTATATTCTCACCGATTCGATTAAGAAGCTCAGCGCGGTTGATCTTGGCAAAATAGTTTTCTATCTCATCATTAATCTTTCTCTTAACATCCCCGTAGGGCTCCCCATAGGATACATTCGCAACCCTGTTACCATATTCATCCGTCTTATTGATACCTATATTGCTGGTAAAAATGATAAGGGTCTCCGTAAAATATACTGTCTCCCCGGAGGAATCCGTAAGCCTGCCATCCTCAAGTATCTGCAGAAACTTATCAAGGATCGACGGGTGCGCCTTATCTATCTCATCGAATAATAAAATGCAAAAGGGCTTTTGCTTTACCGCATTGGTAAGCTGTCCGCCGGTGCTGTAACCAACATATCCCGGAGGAGCACCTATAAGGCGCTGATCAGAGTGGGATTGTCCATACTCGCTCATATCAAACCTTATGAGAAAATCCTCATCACCAAATATTATTTCTGCAAGGCTTTTGGCAAGCTCTGTCTTGCCTGTACCCGTAGGGCCTGCAAGAAACAGGATTCCCTTTGGTCTGCTGTGGGCTCCGCCCTGAAGCCCGGATAGTCCCAGACACGCCCTTCGTACAATGGCAGCTGCACGGTTAATCGCCTCAGGCTGGCCCTTTACTCTCTTATTAATCCTCTTGTCAATATCCTTTAATATATTACCGTCAATCTTATCCCAGTGGCTTTCCACCTGACCGTATTTGAAAAGCTTGATAGCATTTTTGATATGTCTCACATCCATATGCTGTGTATCACAGATCTTAATTATACTGTCAATATCTTCAATGGGCATTCCATCAGTAAGAAGTGCGAACTCATTAATTATCTTCTCCCGTTCATCATCGGACAATGACTCCTCTCCCTCGATCATATATAATCGTGATCTTATTATCTCACACCTCACACTCTTCTCAGGCCTTGTAACTGTAAGGACCCTCACCTGTGGATTGTTAAGATAAAACCATGCAGGAATATCATTAGCCTTCTCCACCATAAGAAAAACAATGTTCCGAAGAAATTTTCCACCTGTTCCCATTGCCGTCACCGGCTCAAGAGATGACTGCATCAGCTTGATATAATTAGCATTTTCATCATCAGAAAGACGATCCGGCTCAAGGGCAATAGTGTTTGCAAATTCAAAAATGACTGCCCTTGCCATATCCCCCTGATTGAGCACATTGATTGCAGTAGTAATATCCTCACCGAGAGACCTCGGCTCATTACATTTTTGTCCGGAGCACTTTAAAAATCTATCCTTCACCCCATCATCAAACCTGTTGTGAAATCCCTCAACCACGTTATGAAACATGACCATATCATAGCCGATATCAATAAGATATCGGTACAGATATTCCGACAAGGACACAGGCAGGTATGCCATCTCCTCCTGGTCATAAAAGGGCTGCTTATCGAATATGTTCCCCTCAACGATAAAATATGTGCATATATCCTTATAGACATCCAGGTCCTTCTGCCATTTCTCCACAAGATTATTATTCATCACAAACCTCCTATTCCAGTTCTGCATCCTTGCTTGGGCTCCTAGACAGCTGAGAGCGTTCTTACGCTTTGCTTCAGAACTTGCTCTCCGGTCGCCCTTCACAAAGATACTGTTCCAGTTCCGCATCCTTGCTTGGGCTCTACCATCTCCAAGACAAATTCTTCTCCGCCCATTTTGATTACGCTTCCGATAACCACAAACTCACGATCATTCTTTGTAAGTCTTCTCCCGTCAACAAATGTTCCATTGGCACTGAGATCCTCTGCCATGACTCCTAAGGCCCGTTTTGCAGGAGTAAGCTTAACATGCTCTCTGCTTATCCTTCCGTTGTGTGCAAGCTCCTCTCCTCCGACTGCAGTTCTGCCTATAACTCCGCCCCCATCTGGGATTTTTATTTGCACTTCTCCGTCCTTGCTCACAAGACAATACTGTGGCTTCCCCTCTTGCTGCTTCCCGCCGCTGCCTGGCATATCGTCTGCAGACTGCGTAATGCCATAGCTTGCCACACCAGCTGCAGGCTGCCTAATGCTGCTGCCTTCCATGCCGGCTGCAGGCTGCGTAACGCCACTGTCTGCCACGCCTGCTGCAGCCTGCGTAACGCCACTGTCTGCCACACCTGCTGCAGGCTGCGTAACGCCACTGTCTGCCACGCCTGCTGCAGCCTCTGTATCACCAAGACGTGTCTTATACTTCTCCACCAGCATCCTGACCCTGGGGTCATCCTCCTTCATGGAGGCATAATGCCTCGTATCCCTGCCGCAGTTAGGACATTTTAATGGCGGTCTCTCCTTAGGAGGCTCGTATGTTAATATACTTGCACATTCACACACAATACATTTACTCATTTCTCATTTCCCTTGCCTTCTCACGTCTGCGTCTGCTTCTTTTCATCCTATTGTAATCTCTTATTCTCTCAAATCTGTCATCTGAAGCTTCCTTCGCGCTTTCATTTACCTGTATATCCTTTTCCGTTGCCATCATCTCCACAGGATGTTCGTTGGAATATACCTTTTTAAGTACAATACCGCTTTTGAGTGCCTCCTCCACAATGCTTTGCTCCGCTTTACATATGCTTCTCTGTGATTCAAGGATTTCCTCCTCTGCAGCGCCTGTATCAGTATTAACAGGCTCAATCATAACCCCTGAAGCATTGCAGGAGACAAACACCTTGCATTTTCCTCCCTCACCTGAGGAGTACAGTTCCCCCTCCGTCTCTCCATCAAGGACACAGCAGCTGTCTACCTTCATTCCCAGATTGACAAGGGCTTCATTTATAAGCTCTGCCACCACCTCTTTGTCATTACGTGCCAGATACTCCTCAAGCATATTGTCAACCCTGCTCTTTAGCTGTTCCACAGAAAGCTCCTGCTCCTCCTCGCCTAAGAGTATGCACAGGGTTTTGTAATCCAGCAGCAGATCCTCATCCAGTGCAGAATTATCATAATTACGGTTCTCAATGTAAATGGTGACCCGTTTCTCCACCATACTGACAATCTGTTCCGAGGAATATGAGGCATTAGACATTATGGCGTCTATATTATCCTTAAGCCTTTCATATTCTGCCCTTGCCTTGTCTGAATCAGGATCTCTCTCATTAAGCCTTGCAAGTATTTCTTTAAGTCTTGCTGCTGCTTCATCCTGAAACCTCTTATCCGCTTCAAGGTAATGGGACAGATTCATCCTCTCTCTGCGTTTTACATCTGCAGATAAAGCTCCGCTCCCATCCTTCAATCCATCAATCTTATCGTTGTTTTCATTAAACTTTCCGTAAAGGCCACTGACTTCAGCAATGTCCGTCATATCCTTATCAATATCTGTTCCCATATCCTCTGTCAGGACATCACTCACTGCCGAATCTGAAAATGCAAAGCCCGTCTCGGCACCCTTGACATTTTTCTTAAGACTATCATCAAGCGCCTCCTTCTGTCTATCCATATGATATCTGGCCTTACGCAGCTGATCCTTAAGCATTTTGAATCTCAAACGCTTGAGACGCTCGCATATTTCTTCCTGGGTTTCATATTTAAAAAAAGACTGGCTCATTTCACTAACCTCCGTATATCACATGTAATATAAGCTGCTGCATACCATATAGTTTATATCAGCGTCTTTAATTCCTCAACTTCCTTTGCAAAGCCCATGGCGATAAACCATGCCTGTACCTTTTCCTTTTTCAAAAGCATATTAATATCCCTTGGGCTTTTATCTGCAATATAATCCACAAAGTCATTCATGTTATCAATGCATGCCTCTTCCAGCTTCAAATGCTGGTCATCCCTAAAGGCTCTGCAGATACCCTCAATAAGTCCATGCATTCCAAGTGCGTTAAGCCTGTTAAGCTTTACCAGCTCGTCAACCCTGTCTATGTCAGATGATTCAGCGCCCATTATCTCCATATAAAATGTGAACAGATCGTATATCACAAATTCAATAGCTAACTCATCCCTGTTTTCCAGCCTTTCAAGGAAATCAGAGAGGGTGCCCATATCCTCACCCCTGTAGCATATCCTGTTACCTTTTTCTATTGTATATAAAGCCCTGAACAATATGATATCTTCATTACTGCTCCTGCTTTTAAGCTCCTTCTCCACCCTGTCATAAAGGCCTGAATCAAACTGCCTGATAAATTGCAGGGTATCAAATCTTTTAATAACCGTTCTGGCAAGCTCCCAGTTTTTTTTGCATGTGTCAGTTAATTCATGGAGCGTTGACACCCTTGTCATGCTGCCATTTATATTACCAAATATGAGTGGTGAAGGCTTCTTGTCCTGCCGCCTTGCTGTTCTTCTTTTCCTGCTGGAATTCCAGCCGGTCCCACTCCATCTCTTAAGCTCCTCATATCCCCATACATTTTCAAAATCCTTGTCTATAAGTCCTGAAAGCAATGACTTAAGTCTTATGTCATCAACGGGTATCTCAACACTTCTGTCCCACAGCCGGGCTCTTTCATCAAGCTCCATTCCCTCCATAAGACGCGCATTTGTATAAAGGCTGTATAAGGTGATTCCCAACGAAGCATAATCATACTCCTTTGGAAAGGTTTTAACTCCATAATAATCCTCCACCGGCACAGAGAAATTCACCGTCCCCTCCAGAGACGCCCTCACCAGCCCGTCACTGTCCATCACTCTGCAGGAGCCAAGATCCCCTATTACCACTCTCCAATTGTCACCATTTTTATCAAGATACAAGTTGACAGGCTTGATATCACAGTGGACAATGCGGTTAGTATGCAGAAAGTGAAGCCCTTCATTAACTGAGGGCACCACATATTTTTTGATAAACTCAACTGAAAGAGTTCCATTCTCCCTCACATAATGCTCCAATGTTCCGTATTCATAATAAGGATAGATCTCATAATATCTTCCAAGCTCCCTGCCTGACACTATAACCGGCATAATATTATCGTGCCGGTTCTCCTTAAAAAAATCCCTGAGCAGCTTCACAGGCTGCCAGTCACGTCCATAAAGCTTGACCACATATTTTTTCTTATCCTTCTCCGCAAGAAACACTTCAGCCTGAGCTCCCCTTGACAGCCTCCCCGTCACGTGATAGTCCTCAAGCATAAAGTCATCAGGAGTCCCCGGCGTCCCGCCTACAGCTTTCACTCCGCCTTCCAGCAAATCACCCTGATCCAGTACGGTTGCGTCACTATTTATCCGGCTCTGCCCAGCCATCGCTTTATCAACGTTTATCCGCCTTTGCTCCATAATGGTTTCATCACTGTTAATTCGGTTTTGATCTATTATTGTCTCATCACTGTTAATCATCTTCATTCACCACCGGCATTCCTATGGTCATTACCCTGTCATTATTCACCACAACCTGAAGACTCCGCTCACAATCACTTAGATTGACGTACCGCTTTGCATTTTTGAAAACATGTATATTCTGGTTTGAGGAGCCCCTAAGCCCCCTGCCATCATTAAGCGCTTCAATGTATGGTCCATCCACCAGCACGCTTATATTGTCTAAAATATAATCCACATTGTCATCTCTCATTTCCATAAGCTCAGAAAGCCTATAGCCAGTGAAAATAATAATGTCCTCAGACATTTTGGAAATCTCCCTTACGAGGGCACAAAGCCCCTCCGGCGAAGTAAATGGTTCTCCTCCCGAAATGGTAAAGCCCTCTGCATCGGAACACAGCTTCTGAATATTCTTCATGATCTCAGTCACTTCAACATATGTCCCGCTGCTGCTTGTCTTAAGCTCCGGCGATATACAGCCCGGACAGTTACGATCACAGCCGGCAAGCCATATTCCAACCCTTTTTCCCGGTCCTAAGACAGTAACCGGATAATATATTCTTGCCAGATTGACCATGCCCCCATCTGTCATTTCACAATCCTTTCAACTATTGATAGTACACTCTCTTGTGAGTATCAAAATGTCCCTTGCACACAAGCCCTGAGATAAGCTTCCTTCCGCAAAAAAGGCACAGTCCCCGTCTTTTTCTATAGTGTATCTCCCTTGCATTTACAAACTGATTCATAAGGTCACAGGCCTTCCTTGGAGAGACAACATACATTTTCCCTTCAGACATAATTTCAAGCAGATTCAAAAGTCCCTTGTCATTATAAGCCGCCACCTCCTCTGTAACCTGTCCGAAATAATCATCTTTCACAAGCCTGTTATCCTTAAGCCTTTCTATACACTCCCTTGCCCTGCAGGGAACAATATTCCCCATACCCACATAGACCGTCTGCAGCGCGTCTTCCTCTGCTACAAATCCCGCC
Organism: Lachnospiraceae bacterium; assembly: GCA_017470935.1. Taxonomy (GTDB): domain Bacteria; phylum Bacillota; class Clostridia; order Lachnospirales; family Lachnospiraceae; genus CAG-590. Next base: position 45,647 of record JAFUXG010000028.1, on the reverse strand, counting down.
ATATACAGATTATCGCCAATGGGTTTCATTGCCTCCTTGCCGGCAAGGTACTCCTCATAGGAAATATACTCCACCTGGTACCTGTACCCACAAAAGCTTATTGTCCTGTCATCCTGCGCTCTCATCATTTTCCAGAAAAAAATATCTGTGGCACTACCTGATAATCTTCCCAGGATATCATTATTCAACGCGGCAAGCTTAACATTAAGTGAATTATTGCCATTCCATGAAAGCCCATCGATCCCCGCCGCCCCTTCTGTTATCAGCAGCATATATATAAGCGAGGATGCAAGAATATTAAGGGCTTTCCCAAACCTATCCCCCGTCTCCTTGTCCACCAGGCAAAGTCCATCTGCGCCAAGCTCCTCTAACACCTTCATGGATCTTGCCTCTTCAGTCCTAATATCCTTTGCAAGATTTTTCATTCTGTAAAGAATATCCCTGTTATTATCAGGCGATGCGTAAATGTCTCTCATAAGCTCATTACATTCCTTAAAGAGTGTGCCGCCTGCTCCATTATCAAAAAAAATTATCCTGTTTTTCAGCTCTTCTAATTCCTTAAATGATTCCGATTCCTGCACAGCATTCTTATATATGCCGTCAATGGCCTCCTGCCGGTCATCCACTTCATTTTTTATGAAATTAGCCAGATACATTACACCCAAATAATCCATATCAATCCTCTAACTGTTCACCGATCACTTCAAGCATTGTTTCACCCATAACACACCCTGGCTTTTCCGTAAGATAATCCCTAAGCATTGTCGCTGCCTTCTTACAGCTTTCTATATCCGCTGACAGCTTTAATCTGTAAAGCACCTCGTAAAAGGGTGCATTATCATCCACTTCTGTCCTTCCTGCTTTTGTTGAATCTGCTGCTGTGGGAGCTTTAGCACCGCCATATCTGTCTAAATTCTGTGACCCAAAATTCCTGGCATTGTCAGGCATGCTCAAAGCCTGCATTTCGGAATTTCCAATAGCATCGGGCATGTTCAAGGCCTGTATGTCTGAATTTTTCCCAAGCCCTGCATACTTTCTCTTTACACACTCCTTTGCCTCCATCAATGAATCCGGCATAGAAGAAAGCGCGTTTCTGTATCCCTCTATAAGCTTTATATTATTTTCACTTATATTCTCTTCACGCTGCATACATCTGTCCCCCGCTAATAACTCATATAATGATAGAGCGCATCCAGCTCTCTTTTCAGTCCCTGCAGCTTCTTTATACCATGTACCATAAGAACAATAAGTATCAAAACTCCTCCCACACCTATGGCAACTGAATAACTAGGGTATCCAGCAATCCATATGCCTGCCGCCCCAAAAGCCAGTACTACCAATAAAACAACCAGAAGAACAACTATCTTCTTCCTTTTCGAAGAATATATTCCATCCATAATATCAGATGTCAATTCTATTCCTTCCTTTACCAGCTTCTCAGCCTCATCCAAACTATACGCCATTTCAGACCTCCCCATTATTATCGGGTGAAAGTAAAGTCTTCGCTTCGCTCGACCTTCCTTTCCTGACCATAAGATATATCACATCAGCACATCCGCTATCTCTTCCACCCATGAATAGTCAGGAATATCGTATACGGAGAACATGTCCACCTCTGCCTCCTCTGAAATCCTGTCATACATGATCGCGATCCTGTCATTATTACCTGTGGTACTAAGCTCCCTCTTATACACAAGCCGGAACTGGTCGGCACTGTCCTCTAAATGAACTGCGATCCTCTTATTGAAGAACTCATTTACACTGTCATTAAGTATCCTTGATACAACCACATCATAATACTCTCCTGTTATTATCACATGAACTCCCACCGAAGCTCCTCTGAAAAGTATCTTATTGAGCAGTGTTCTGCCGTCTTCCTTTCCCACATCAGCACTGCTGCTGAAATAGAACTCCATATCATCAATCTTATTGATGAAAAGATAAATGGGCTGGTATTCCATAGCATTGTCAAGCCTTTCATCGATAACAGCAGACAGATCCTTTAAAAGTGCAATAAAGCTTAAGTCACGCACCCTGTAGTAATTCACAATATCAAAGAGCTCAGCCATATCCGACAGCTTAACCTTCTTATCATCCCTGTGACCTATGCCACTCCTTACAGAGCCGTCAAGAATATATATCTGCGTTGCCGTCTTGCCCTTGATTGCAGACTCGCAGACTATACTAAGGAGCATGCTTATAACAACGCTCTCCACCATCCGGCTGCTTCCAGCCTCTGCCAAACCGAGAATCAGCAGATTTTCCTTGTCTTCATTCTTAAGTGCAAATGTATGATAATTATTGCGTATTCCATTACCCACAAGCAGTCCAATATCATTCCCAGGCGCCAGTGTTACTGCACTTAAAGCAAGATCATCATCTGCATTCAACAGCACGCGGTTAAAATAAATGTTGGGATTCTTCTCCATGTCCTGGGTCCACACATGGGTTTCATATTCTGAATATATATCAGCAGCCTGACTGTAATATTCGTGAAGCCTTTCAAGATAATCTTGTCTTGTGGGTTCCCCATCAGGCAGTGCCTCCCGCTTGCTCGTGGCAACCCTGAGATACCTGTTATTAGAAGCCTCTCCTCCATTATCATTAAACAGAGCACTTCCTATCCTTCCGATAGCCATTCCGTCAGTGCTCTTTAATATTGAGCATTTGGTGTCATCTCTTCCAAAGGTCACAATCCTCACCTTTGCCAGAGAGAAGTCACGCTCCACCGAAACACCGCTGCACTGGTTATAATCCTGGGTGGCAAGTATGGTGTGGACTCCCACATTGCCGCCCTTGGTCTGAATACGGATCAAATGATCAAGGCACGCCTCGGAAACAGCATCATTGTTAGAAAACAATGCTGTTATCTCATCAAATATAAGAACGATCCGCGGCATTATATCTGCTACTCCCACACTCCTGTTATAGGACTCAATATCATTGGTTCCCACCCTGCCAAACTCATTATTTCTTCTTGTCATTTCAAGGACTAATTCTTCCAAAATGTTAAGTGCAAATTCTCTCTGGGCATCCACTGCAACCACCTTAATCCCCGGAAGATAATAATCTGCATACTCCCTGAACTCAACCCCATCCTTAAAGTCGATCAGATAAAATTGAAGGTACTGGGGATTATAATTAATGAGACCGCCCAAAATGATATTGTGCAGCAGATTGGTCTTACCGCTCCTTGGCATTCCCTCTATAAGCACATTCTGTTTGGTATCATTGACCGCACCAAAGGATAAGGACATTGGCGCATTAAATGAATGATAGCCGATAGGCACAGAAAAGCTCCTTGGATTACCAGTAAACCAGTTATTTGAATCCAGCATATCATTTTCATATAAAGACGAAAATGGAATAATCGGAGGCTGGTATGAATCGGCGCCCTTGGAAATAACGGAAACAATATCACCTGCATTCCTCCTGATATCGCCAAGACCTTCCAATGTAACATGAAAATGCTCATGCCCCTTTATGACAAAATCATTTCTGTCCGCCTGCTGCTCGATCACAACACAGTTCCTGAAATCCTCATATCTTTCCGGAGCTTCTGCAAGAAGCCTGTCAAGCTCTTCCTTTGACGTCATTATATATACAATAGTACCTGTATCATGGCAGTTGCGTATCACTGCAGAAAGGCCATCCAATGCCCTGCTGCTGAAATGCTGAGGGAAATCCATTATGGCAAGAAGCTTGAGCTGCTCCTTGTCAAAAAGGGCTTCTTTATCCCCGCCATATATCTGTATCCAATTCTCAGCAGTCTCTCTGAATCTGTCTATGGCAGCCTCAATCTCAGTCTCCTCACTCCATATCTTTGTGTCACGGAGCCATATGTTCTTATCTCCGCCCAGTCTTCCAAGACCAGCAAAGCTTCCACCAAGGCCCTTGGGATCTATCATGGTAGTCACCACCTTGCCGGCAGGAAAATACATCAAGGTCTTAAGCACTATATCCTTAAGGATATCCTTTGTAGGATTGCTGCCATTATGCTTGATTATCAGTGAAACCCCATCCTTAAAGCTTTGCATATAAGGCACCTTAATAGACATCCTTTTTTCATCATCTGAAACTATCTCTCCAGCATAATTAAGAAACAGCCTGTCAAAGCCCTTTGCTGTCTCAAAGGTCTTTTTGACATTTACAAAAATACTGCCAAAATGGATATGACTCGGCATATCAGACGGGCATACATAGTTATTCCCTGATATCATATAACTCTTTGCATCTTCAAGATATTCTGTAAGACTGTGCTTTTCAGAACTCTCCTTCAATAGCTTCTCAAACTGTCTGTTAATGTCTAAAGTGATCTCCGCATGCTTTTTCTCAATCTCTTTGCATATCTCATCATATTCACTGCTGTCAGCCTGTTTTCTTTCATCAATTCCCTGAAGCTTTCCCTTGGTTGCACTCTCTATATCACTGATGCTTTTCTCATATTCCGTCATAAGCTCATTATTAGAGCCCTCATATTCGGAGGTAAGCTTCTTCTTCTCCTCCTCAAGCAGAGAAACCGCATCAAGAAAACATCTCTTTGCCTTCAGCATGTTTACCGGATCATCCCCGCCAAATCTCTTCAGCTTGTCGAGCACATCAATCTTCTTCTTGATCTGGTCAATGCGGTTGTCAATCTCCCTCATGGCATTAACATAGTCTTTTCTGCCGTTTTCCTTCTGCTTATTGTAATGATCGATCTGGGCATTAATATCCTCAAGTCTTATCCTTTCACGGACATCCCTTTCATTTTTGAAACCATTGAGCTTATGATCCCACTCGCCCTTTTGCTTCAAGAGCTCATTTTTCTTGTCCTTCTCATTGCCCAATATGGAATTAATATACTGTTTTCTATATGTCAAAAGCTGTTCGATAATGTACATTTCGGCATTATTAAAAATCCCATTACCATTATTATCTTCAGTCATCATAACAACCCCCAAAAAACTTTCACAGATATTAGAATAATACCATAAAAAACCTTATTTGAACAGACTGCATTTAGGTGCTATAATAATTACTAATTTATACAAAGAAGGGATTTTCCTGAAAAGATGTCTGACCCGTAACATTTTATTACCTTAATGTAAATAGTACAGAATTTTTCATCTGCGATTTTCTGGATATTGATACCAACACATGGTACACCAACTATGATGATGTAAAGCCTGCGGAACCGAAAAAAAGCTGATTAATTTTCATATTGTTTTTGATTAGAAGCTGCAATTTTTCAAAATCTTAATGCAGTCAATACAATTTTGCTCTGCTAACGTTCCTAATGCTGTCGCAAAATTATATCGACTGCACTCAGACCCTGCACAAAATTTTGTATTATTAACGAACAAATTTAACCGGAGATAAAAATGAAAATATACCTTGCCCCCATGGAGGGGATAACCACATACATATACAGAAATGCATATCACAAATACTATGGCGGTATTGATACCTACTATACTCCCTTCGTTGCCAACCGCACATTGAAGAGCCGTGAGCTTAGGGATGTGCTTCCTGAAAATAATACTGCCCTACCCCTTGTGCCCCAGATCCTCACCAACAAAACAGATGTGTTTTTAGAGATCATAGAGCAGCTTAAAGACATGGGCTATAACGAGGTCAACTTTAACTTAGGATGCCCATCTGGAACTGTTGTCGCCAAGGGACGCGGCGCAGGCTTTCTGGATGATCCTACAGAATTAGAGAAATTTCTTGATATCATATATGACAAAAGTCCTCTTCCCATCTCAATCAAGACAAGACTGGGAATTGAGTCTCTCTATGAATGGGAAGATCTTCTTAAAATGTATGCCAAGTTTCCCATCAAAGAACTGATTGTCCATGCAAGAACACTAAGCCAACAGTATGGCGGCACACCACATATGGAAGCCTTTAAGATGGCACAGGATATGCTATCATGTCCCCTTTGTTACAATGGGGATATTACTGATACGGACACTTATGGCAAGCTGCTCAAGGAATGTCCCGATACCACTGCTGTAATGATTGGCCGGGGTGCCATTGCCGACCCGGAGCTGCCTGTGATACTAAAGCACTCAAATTTTAATTTCAATCAATTTTGCACCTCTTCCACTGACAATAATGAAAAAATCTTCAACAATAACATTTCGGAATGGAGAAATAATTTTATGGATTATAGCAAATTTCTCTCCTTCCATGATGAAATCCTCACAGGCTACCGAGACTATATGTCAGGCGAACAGCCTGTACTATACAAAATGAAGGAGCTTTGGACCCTCTGGAGCCAGCATCGTAACGTTGACAAAAAAATTCTCAAGAAAATACGAAAGGCGCAGAGCATAAGTGCATACCAAAGCATTGTAAAACAAATTTATTTCAATGGTTTATAACAGTTAAGAATTAATTCATTAATGATGAAATATGCTCCTCAATCTTAAAATCTGTCTTGTATCGCTCCAATCTTTCATTGAAAAGCTTCACATAGCTATCCTGATTGTTTTCCATATTGGAATCATCATTTATATGAAAGCTGCTGCTTCTGCTCTCAACACCATAAAAGCAGTCATATTGTTTAGATGCTAGTGAAAACAGCTCATAGAAAATGATAACGGCAGCATACCTGCCAAAGGCAGTCAAAGTCTTATTCTTAGTATCCACCACGAAGCCACCCACAGTACCCTCGAATATCTCATCTATCGGGCTATAATCCGACATATCGGTATATAGCACAAATGCTTTATGAATCCCTCTGCGGTGGCAGATTGTTTCTGATGACCCGGCCATTTCTGCAATCAGTTCATCCCATCCCTGATATTTATATGTATTATCCAATGAGAACACAACGTCATTATCATCCACAAAGAAAATCACGTAATGAGCCTCTCTCTCATAAAGTACAGGAAATTCGGATTCATAACTCGTCACCGAATATTCTTTGATAATCCCTGCATCCCTACGCTCCTCACCACTTATGGATTCTATCGGAAAAACCTTATTAATATTAGAAGCTGTAACAGTTAATAATTCTTTATCACTCCACTCCCGTTCGTTGCTTTTGTTAAGTATATATTTGTCAAAAAAACTGTCAATCATTCTGGATACTATTAGAGGCGTAAAGACCTCTCCGCAATCCAGGCTATTTTTCGGTTCAAATACAGACGGAACACTATCAGAAGGCATTAATATATTATCATACACATGGTCGCTATGCTCCTTATCCCTGCTAATATTTTCTTCAAGCCAATCGTTATCTATTATCCTTTCATCTCCAAAAAAACCCTTTGGCATCATTAAAGCCAAACCTGAATTGATGCATTCTTCAATCACCCCACGCGCTGCCCCAAGCTCCCCATACTTTATGAGCCAACAGATATCCCTATTATCAATCTCAAACAAGTACTTCAGATATGTCTGATCTATCATATTGATCTCATGTATGCATATTATATTATCAACAGCTAGCGCAATACAGGAAAGCTGTAGCTTGTAAGAAATGGCAGTAACAAACAAAAGCTCACCGGCTCCATCACCACTTTCATTCCGAACCAAATAGTCCCCACCATATACATACCCAAATTTTTTCAAATAATCCCTTATAATATCATTATTAAGAAAGCAGAAGCCATCTTCTCTCTGCTCTCTTTCTATCAACTCACAAAAAGTACTTCTAACCTCTTTTTCTGATGAAAATATTATAGATGTTTCCGAAACAGTGCTGTCAATGTCCTCTCTCAGGCTGCTATTGCTATGACTACGCCTGACATCCACAAAATCACCCTGATCTCTGATAATAATTAAGCTCATAATACTCCTCCTTGCTTTCCATATAATTGTTATATCATTTGTAAAAAACTTAATCTGATTTAATTCATTATACACAGCCAATTGCCAGAAATAATTCATACATGAACAATTTTTTATTTTTACTTTCTTTTCATAAAATAATTATTGCAACACACATAATATCTTTTTTCAAAAAAGGGGTTGACAATTATTTCGACTTGTGATAAGGTTTGTCCAGATGAGAAAAGTGCCTGTTTCTTATCCGACATTTACATCAATAATGTATTTCATTATTTGTATTCGTGTCTGATAAGAAATGGGCATTTGTTTTATCCAGGGCAAACCAAAACACCTCCGGATAAGCTAAAGCAAGCAATATAACAAGAAAGGAGAACACATCATGAAGCAGTTATGTACTACAGAAAGCATTAATATGTCAATTTTTGATATAGCGACTTCTGTCCGTGGAAATGACGGGCTTGATTTCATGCGCTCTGATAAAGATGCCATGGTCCAGGTCATTTCTGCCAACATAAAGAGAGATAACTGCATTCACAAGCGATGTTGATTGAATCCATAATAGATTATATCAGTGGAATGAATCGCTTGTGAAAGTATGAAAACTTCACAGGCGATTTTTTATTTCCCCGGGAACAGGCACCCCGGGGGATATTAAGGCTCTATCGTTTAATGGTTAGGACACTGCTCTGTCACAGCAGAGATACGAGTTCGATTCTCGTTGGAGCCGCTCATATTACAGGCATATAGTTTAATGGATAGAACAGTGGTCTTCTAAACCGCCAATGAAGGTTTAATTCCTTCTATGCCTACTCATTGCAGCATAACTCAGTGGCAGAGTAGTTCCTTCATACGGAAAAAGCCGCAGGTTCAAATCCTGCTGCTGCAACTATTGTAGATGAATCAATATATCTGTCAGTTAGAATGGTTCATCAAATCAACGGGCGATTAGTTTAATGGATAAAACACCCGGCTACAGCCGAAAGCATCCGATGGATGCTTGTTATCGGCGGACCGGAGCGGAGCGTAGACCCGGGAACTATAGGTTCGATTCCTATATTGCCCACTCTCCTATTTTATAATATTATGGGAACAGGCACCCCATAATATATCTTATGGTCAGGAAAGGAAGGTCGAGCAAAGCGAAGACTTTACTTCCACCTGATAAGATAATGAGAAAACGAAGTTTTCGATATTATGATATGTACAAAATGCTTCTCATAATATCAGGATATGGAGAAATTACTTTGGGGAGGAATGCTTATGATTTTAGAAGAATTTGATTCCACGAAAAATGAAATCATCAATCCAAGTATGTTGTATGGGAAAATAGAACATTTTCCGGACAATATCGTCGCAGTATTTTCCCACCAGTTATTTGCCAGGCTTACGGAGTTTTTCAATGGAAGCATCATAGCCGAAACCCATGATGTGGATGGAAGCTGGCCGGTATATGAGGTTACCTATAAGGGAAAGCGTATCGCATTAACCAAGGGAAGGCTAGGTGCTCCCGCTTGTGTGGGTACTTTCGAGGATGTGCTGGCACTGGGTGGAAAACGTATTATACTGCTTGGAAACTGTGGTGTCCTCAATAAGAGCATTGAGGATTGCGGAATCATAATCCCAACCAAAGCGATTCGTGATGAGGGAACAAGCTATCACTACGCTCCCGCATCTGACATGATCAGGGTGAATAAACATCACACCGATCTGTTCAAATCAATATGTGATGAATTTGGCTATTCCTATACGGAAGGTACAACATGGACAACAGACGCCTTTTACAGAGAAACACCCAAGAAAATCGCATCGAGAAAAGCTATGGGAGCTGTCTGTGTGGAAATGGAATGTGCAGCCATGCAGGCTATGTGTGATTTCAGAGGAGTTGAATTTTTCCAATATCTATACGCAGGTGATAATCTGGATCACTCCGCCTGGGAGCCAAGAAGTGTCATGGGAAATATAAGACTTGATTACAAAGAAAAAATCGCATTGCTTGCCTTTGAGTTGGCGGCACGACTTGACGATTGTATCACATAGACACAGCATTATACATACAACAAATAAACAACATTTATTCTGAACAATTATAACTACTATTAACTCACAGGGTTACTTGTTAGATCGTTATAGTCGATATATAATGCATATAAAAGAAAATGCTACATAAACAATAATTAATATTGCAAAATCAAGACAAATAGTTTAACCGATTTTAAACAATTGATTGTCGCAATAATAAAAACATAAAGCCACAAGCGATATGAAACAAACATTTAGCAAATTACTTAGAAAGGAGAACAAATATCATGTATGCAGTACGAGGACAATGGTTTAATAATATATGCCAGATCAAAGATGCTCAGTTTGCTAATATTAAAAAGCAGACAGAGTCTTTTGTGGTGCCAATATTAGACCGGTATTCTATGCGAAGTACATGATAAATGTCAAATGATAGAACATGATTTCAGATACCGTTTGTCTAATATGGGCAGGCGGTATTTTTTATGGAAAGTTAGCTCAGATGGTAGAGCGATAGGTTGAAGCCCTATGCTGCAGAGGTTCAATTCCTCTACTTTCCACTTTATCCTCAGGTAGAACAATGGTAGTTCAGCTCACTGTTAATGAGAAGGTTGCTGGTTCGAATCCAGCCTTGAGGGCTGAGGTGTAGCACAACGGTTAGTGCGCTGGTCTTATAAACCAGTGACAGGAGTTCAACTCTCCTCACCTCGATTAATTAGTAATTCTTTGATATTACAAATACTTACACAAATACAATTTGCGTAATGCAAATCATCACTCTACTAGCGTGATCCAATGGTTAGGGTATCTGTCTGATAAGCAGATTATGGTGGTTCAATTCCATCCGCTAGTATTCATGGATGTGTGACGCAATGGCAGCGTAACCGCCCTTTAAGCGGTAAGTTATGAGTTCAAATCTCATCACATCCACCATGGGTTTGTAGCTCAATTGGCAGAGCAACCGCCTCTTAAGCGGAAGGTTGAGAGTTCGATTCTCTTCAAGCCCATTATGACTATAAAAGGAGAAAAAATATGCAAAAGCAACAACAGTATCAATGGCAACAACAATTCAAAAACGATTCCTAGGGGTATGGTGTAATGGTAACATAGCGGTCTTTGACGCCGAAGATTATGAGTTCGAATCTCATTACCCCTGTTTTCGGTAAACAACAAATATGTGATTGCAAATCACTTTGCTTTGCAGCCTTATTGTTATATAGATAGTTGGTGTAACAGGCAGCACGCTGGTCTCCAAAACCAGAGGTATGAGTTCAAACCTTATACTATCTGTTTCAATGCCGAGTGGTGTAATGGTAACACGGCAGATTCTGACTCTGCAGTTCGGGGTTCAAATCCCTGCTCGGTAGCTTATGCTAAGTTTATTACATTTAGTTATGCATGCTTAATTGTTGGATTCTCAATCAGAAATAAGAAATGCAATTACAACATTTACGCACCGTAGTCTGCGGCGGGCATGGGGTCTGCAAAATCCCAGGGGAAGGTTCAACTCCTTCACGGTGCTCTGATTACCAATCAAAATATGAACACAGGGGAGGTGTATCAAAATGGAATATCCGGTAATCAACATTGAAGCAACCGGCATAAGAATTAATGAATTAAGAAAGAGTCGGAATATTACAGTAAGGGAGATGACAGAGTATCTGGGATTCAACAATCCTACATCTATCTATCGGTGGTTTCGTGGCGAAACACTCCCGACCTTGGATAATATGTACGCACTCTCTCTATTATTAGGAGTTACTATCAACGATCTGATCATTTCACTCAATTGCGAAAAGATGAGTGCGTAATACAAAAACAAGCAGATAAGACTGGAATCCATCTTTTCATGCTTGTTTTTGTTATTCAAGTAAATTTTATAAGCGACGAGGGTGGGATTTGAACCCACGAGCCCATTCGGACTGCTGGTTTTCAAGACCAGTGCACTAAGCCAGACTATGCGACCTCGCCATATAAGCGCCGTGAGGGAGATTCGAACTCCCAAGGTCTCGCCTGCCGGCTCGGTCGGCGCTGAACACGTACCACTAGCACGTAGCGCCCTTTCGGAATGTCGGTTTTCTGGAACGATCCTGTACCAGTTGAGGCATCACGGCTTAACGCGGACACCCGGACTTGAACCGGGACACCACTGAAGAAGTGATTACTCACAGTTTAGCAAACTGCTGCCTTGCCAATTAGGCTTATATCCGCATATTATAGTGGGCGGGGTTGGATTCGAACCAACAACGTTTCTATGTAACGGTTTTACAGACCGCCGCCTTCACCATTAGGCACACCCGCCCCCAGCGCCATGCACAGGATTCGAACCTGCAAGTCCTTTCGGACCAACTGTTTTCAAGACAGCTTCCTCACCAACCCGGACACATGGCATAATAATTCTATTAATAAGTTAATGTGACCGGCGAGGATTGAACTCGCATCATCAGATTCACAGTCTGAGGTACTAGCCATTGTACGACAGCCACAGTGACGGATGCGGGAGTTGAACCCTGCATATCCAGATTGAGAGTCTGGTAGACTAACCGTTATCCTAATCCGCCATAAGCAGTCCCGGCGGGAATTGAACCCAGCAACTCTGCCTTGAAAGGGCAGCAACTTAACCATTTGTCCACGGGACCATAAGATTCAAATTCCATTTATTTCACGAACTTTATCTTATTAATCGTTAATGAAATTTGAATCTGATACATTTTCAAGCATACCTTTTTCTTCACTTCTCCTTATCATTTATTAACCACAACAATATCATCCATTTTCACATCAAAGATATTTGCAAGAATAACAAGATTATCCACCGTCGGAATCGTATCACCCCGGAACCATTTGAATATTGCCTGTGGTGTATTGAAACCGAAAACTGCCTGGATATCTTTTGCTGTCATCCCTTTTCCCTTCATGATATCCTTAATATTTCTACCGGTTGCTATCATATCTACCGTTGGCATTACCTCCACCTCCTTTCCTTTGATCTAATACCCTTGATTGGATTTGAACCAACACTATACCGGGCTTAAACCGGTTGCCTCTTCCATTGGGCTACAAGGGCTTAATGCAGGCATATAAAAAAGGAACACCATCATTTACGGCATTCCTCATTCAAAACATACTTATAAAAAGAATACCGCTCACCCATCTGGATAAGCGGATTATCTATCATTTCTATGTTCAATCCTTAAGTACCACCCTATCCAAATAAGTGCATATCAAATTGACCGCAGCTAAGCTCATACGAATGTTCATATGATAAACTGAGGCTTAATGACTCACTATTCAGATATGACAATACTCTGTTAATCTTCATTGCTCTTATTTCCTTTCATAATTCTAGTTGATAAATTCTTTTACTATCAGATAATTTATTAGATACATTTAATTCTATAACATATATCGTCAAAACATCTTCTTAAATGTTATATTTGCTTTTTCATTTTCTGTATAATACCACAGATATGTTACTTGTGCAATAAACTTGTAGTATACTTTTTTCTATTCCATCCACTTTTTACATTCACCTATTTTGCTATATGTTAAGTCTGGCAATACCTCTATATCAATATTCATTTCATTAAATGTTTTATATAGTTTTATTATTTTGTCCAATGGAAATTTATTAGGCAATACCTTATCTTTTTCCAAGCAGCTTTTTACTTCAAGAATATTAATTCCACATGAACGACTAATAACCAGTATATCATTTTTTTCAGTAATTTCTTTCGCTATCTTCACCTGATATTTGGGTTCCCTGTCCAATTCACACGGCGAATAAAAACTTGCTCCTGCAACCGACCAATTGCAATTTTTACATTTTATTATCAAAACCGGTCCATCATAATATGAAATTGTATTCTTAGATCCACACTCTTGACATATTATTCTTGGCGTATGCCTATATTTACAATTTGTGCAATTATCTTTATTATCCATATGATTTTATCCTATTATAATTTCCTAATACAATAAAGCGTATATTTGTCAACCAATTCTGCATTCTTTAAATGAAAGGCATATCACATACATTTACACTTTTTAGAACGAATTCCAAATCATATATAACATTTTTCAGAACGAACACCTATTAATATGCAACATTTTTCAGAACGAATATTTATTCTGTACCAGAAAAGGTAATCACAAAAATGTCAATTTTTCAAACAACTAAGAGGTACCACATAAACACCATTTTCCGTTCTATATGCGACCTTATTCTTCGTTACAACCATTAAAAATGCAGGCTGTCCTGTCTTTTCATTATCTATATCATTAGCAATTTTGATCAAATTATTAGCAGCCTGAATAATATCCTCTTCACCGCCTAATTTCACCTCGATCAATGCCCATGAGCCATCATTAAATTGAATTACTGCATCAGCTTCTCTTCTCTTTGAATCACGATATTTATATACATGCGCCCCTATTGTATCCGCATATATTCTGAGATCATGTATAACCAGAGATTCAAACAAAAGACCAAATGTTGTTATATCCTTGAAAATACCATCCGGTGTAATACCAAGCGCTGCTGCTCCTATAGACGGATCTGTAAAATGTCTGGTTTCTTTCGTTCTGATCGCTGTCTTGCTTCTCAGATTAGGATTCCATGCAGGAAGTTCTTCTATAACATACAAATTCCTTAAAGCTCTCAGATATTTGGAAAAAACATCTTTATCAAAGCTTTCATCACTTGAAGCACAATCATCCCTGAGTGTCTGTTCAGATGCGGCTATTGAAACATTTCTGGCATAAGAACGCATTAATTTTCTTGCTTTTTGTTCATCTTTTCTTATAGGAATATCTTTAAGTGAAAAAATATCATCCGTAACAACTACTTCATAATAATCAACCGCCTGTGCCAGAGCTACATCCCTGTCCTGATTGATAGCAAGCGGCCATCCTCCTCTACAGATATAATAAGCATAATCATATATGTTCTTATCCGTCATTGATGGAGTAAATATTCCGTTTTTCAGATCAAGCAGTGATACCTTTCCATTACTTTCTCCGGTTTCGTAAAGAGATAGAGTCCTCATCATTTTACGAATAATTCTGCCATTACCGGTGTGCTTATTGGTATCATTTAGATCATTATTATTCTTATCTGTAACACTTCCTGTCAGTATATATTGTCCAAAATCTCCGGTTTTATCGACCTCGTATTTTATCTGATCCCAGATAAATGATACATGCTGCCATTCGTCAATCAATATAGGTTTTTCACCATAATTCAAAAAGGTACTTGGTGCAATATGCGCCAGATCTACATAATCGCTCCTTGTGTCAATAGGCATCAGGTCTATAACTGTTTTGGCATATCTTTTTGAAGTTGTGGATTTACCACACCACTTGGGTCCGACAACCACCAATGCTCCCTTGCTTTTCAATGTAAACTCGATTATATCGTCAAATAATCTTTTAATATATTGTTTATCGCTCATAAAACTGTCACCTCATATATTATTATTGATTATTTTTTCAATGATTATTATATGTAAAATCGGAAAAAAATTCAACAACAAATCGGAAGTTTGTGAGGTTTTTAATCGGAAGTTTGTGAGGTTTTTAATCGGAGATTTGTGAAATTAATTATTTTGCTCATGAAATATCTGATTATTCCTCACCAGCTCCTTAAATGTTGCCGGCATATAATTATTGATCATACATCCTGCATTCAAAGCACGCTCCCTTGTCTTCATGAAATGATAGGTATCATCTAAGCGGTTGTGTATATGACCATATATATGCCAATGCCCCTTCCGATAGCCATTCCACTCGGCAATGGGAAAATGACAGAGACATAGCTGGTTGCCTTCATCTGAAACATGCATCATCTTATCTACTGATTCAAAATAAGACATTGCTTTCTCATCATTTAATATCTTTCTGTCGTGATTGCCGATTATCAAATGCTTGATTCCCGAAAGCTGCTTAAGATACCATTCCGCAGGCTTCCCGTTACGGTAGCACAGATCACCGATAATATACACATTATCCTCCGGTCTCACCTTTGCATTCCACATTTCAATGAGCATTCTGTCCATCTCATCCACATCTGCAAAGGGTCTTCCATCAAACTTAATAACATTTGCATGACCTAAATGCAGATCACTTATATATAGATTCATAGTTATTTACCCCTCATTCAAAATAAACCGCATCCTCCATCTCTCTAAACTGTCCCTTGTTAACTACACACTGCCATCCGAGAACATGTGCCAGCTCAATTCTGTCAGCTCCCTCTATCGGCTCTATCTTCCATATTTTCTGTGTACTTGCTAATTTTCTCAAACTAATCCACACCTTTTCAAATATCTTTTAATTTTATTCATATCCCGTCTTGCCTTTTTATCAAGTTTCATTCCTATATTTTGCATAATTTCATATGTATGCAATCTTGATATTTTACTAAACATATATCTGTGATGTTGCAGTAATATAATATTCCCGGCCTGAAAAAATATATCATCCTCATCGCCTTCAAAGGTGCTGCAATGACCTGCAATAAGCATCATTGATGATAAACTTTTTGGATAATTCCAATCCTCTAACAACTGCTTTTTTGTATAATCACTTTTTAATTTATGTATCATTTCTATAATATCATTATAATATTGCCGATCGTCAACATGCATATAACATCAACTCCTTACTGTCATGGTCTATCTGACTAAATTATGCCATTAGCTTTTCAATCATACCCAAATACATTTCTAAGCACATTGACGGAATCAAGGCACCTAAGCTCATCACAGTTCGTATCAGACATGTTAGAAACATCTGCCATCAAATATTTGAAATCTGCACCTTTATTGAACAGTTCGCTATATGTCAGGTTGTCATCACATGTCTTAGTCGATATTTCACAGGCAAATTTATCCGGAAACAAAGGATAATCATACACACATTTTGTATGATCTACTTCTTCATCATTTTTGTCATAGGCTTCAAAAACCTCTTCCAAGTATTGATTCTTCACTTGATTTTTATATATGTGCCGGGCATATTCATCCGTAAGCCTTGGCAGATCAGAAAACTTTTCTATCATTCGTTCTGCACTTTCAAGATGATGCTTATAATATTCTATATCCTCTATCCCGGCAATTTCATAAAAGTATCTGCCATTAGCTTCATATACATCACCTGTATCATCTGCTTTCCCTTCATTAAAACTTTCAAGCTTCTTTCTCATTCTAATAGCCTTATCCCTGTTGACCGTCAAAAAACTCTCAAGATCGTAAAAGTATGGATTCTCTGCTGCATTCTTCATAGAATAGCTTACGAAATCCACATATCTCATATTGATTCCATAGCGTTCATATTCATCATTAAAGTCCACTATATTATGTTTGAAATCTGCACATCCTGCAATAACATCTCTACGAAATCCAAACTGGTTGAAAAGCCTGAAAATCACCTTCTCTAAAGCTTCTTTTCTTGTCTCAATAACCATATCTTCCGAAAGCGCTATAAGATCATTGACTCCTGCATAGGTTGAACAGGTATTAAGGCGTTTCTTAATAACATCTGCTATCACCTCATCCTTGTCCTTACTGTCGCAGAATACTTCATCAGACCACGTTCCGGTCATTCTGTCATCATATCTGTCACTTCCGGATTCTTTCTTGATAAGCTCAAGTTCAATTATCCTTCTTAAATATTCCTCCGAAAGAAGTGCCGTCTCCGAATCAGATCCCATTCCCCAATTAGAATAATACCTGAATATATAATATCTCTCCATCAAACCACCCCTATATTCATATCCCTTTTCTCACCATGCGTCTTTACAGAAATCCACCGAATATGCATCAAACACCTTTGCATCCAGTTCTCTGGAAATATATTTGGGAAAATATTCTTCCATAAAAAGATAACGATAAAAACTGTCTCCTTTAATTCTTTCATTATATTATTCAGAGATATTTTCATTATTTCTAACACATATCAGACTCATACATCATCCTCCTTGCTATCTGCTATATCTATTCTTATTATACCGATAGCGGACTCAAAAAATGTTCATGCATGAGTTTTTTGCATTTTTCTCAATAGATTCTTCTATACTTAGTTAATATCCCGAAGCTCCACCACATCCTGATACAACAGAGTATGTCTGTCATCCACTTCCATATCATCGTGAAAATGTCCGAAATACCATTGCTTGTAATCAACCGTCATATCAATTTCTGTCAGAAAATCAGTTAATGTATCTATAGCTCGCATTCTGCCTAATTGATACATCACTTTCGTACTTATACAATGTGTGATGATGTAATCTACACTATTATTATGAAGCTGCAGATTATGGCGTGCCTCCTCATATTCCTCCGCACCCGGAAGCTCTCTCGCCCACCAGGATACATTCTCTGTTCTGTACTCCTTGTCTGTACTCGATGCTCCTCCCATAGTGAAAAAGGTCTTTCCTGCAATTTCGTACACCTGCCCCCGCATCAAATGAATGACTGATGGTTTAATTCTGTGTATCTTTCCACCATGCCACTCCTCTACAGGAAATGTATCTAAAAGTGCATGGTTCTCATGATTGCCATCCACAAATAAGGTTGTGAAGTTCTTATCATTGTACCATTTTAACAGATAGTCATCTTTACCCACTTCTGCTCTATGTCTCGGAGGAAGCTCATAACCGGGATTGGTCTTTTCAATATTCTTACCGCCATACCACACACAGCCAAAGTCACCTGCTATTATAAGATAATCCTCTTTTGTAAGCTCCCTTTGCACTGGAAAATTATGAGTATTAAGCTTTGCGATATCATAATCACCGTGAGTATCTCCGGTTACAAATATTCTTGACATAAGCATCCCCCTTCAACTTATAATTCGATACATATTTCACTCTGATGATAAACACACGAAAACCTCAATTATATACATAATCATACCACATTCTCATTGTCTAATCACTAAACCTGTGGTTTAAAAACCAACACCTATTTCATTATTATCTATTGCAGACATCATGTTTCTTGAACCAAGCGGTATAATGATTTGGATTTTGAGCAAATACATCAGCATCTCTTGCACCTACAAGCTTTCCCTCCGAATACCATCTAACAGCTATGCTTTCACATTCCATGCAGCTGATCCTACCCTCTGTCAATATGTATAATTCATCGAATACAAGCAAATCCTGCTCTCCCACCTTCGCATCAGCTTCAAGCTGCCAGCTATATTCATATCTATCTCTATCAATGCCGGTAAAATAAGCATATGCGAGCAGAGTATCAAACAGCCTTGAAAAATCATAATATGTGTCATCATCAAGCATATTATCTTTAAGAAAATCTTTTAATGATGATAACAAGGCTTCCACCTGATCATCAAATTCTGCGCTTCCCTCTTTGGTAATACATATCTTGCGCTTTATATAACATTTTCGAATTCCAAACACCGTGAGAATCGCGGTCATATCCCATATAAGCTTCTTTGGAATATCGTCTTTAATCTCAGTTACAATAATACGCAATATCTCCTGCAGCTTTATGATAATATCCACATTGGCATTACCGATATCATTGAACACGGCATACACGCTATATCCAAATATATCATCATTATTCATATTAGTAAGCAGTGCCACGAACGCCTTCCGAGATCTTCCGTAAAGCCCATCCATAAAATCATGTGTCAAGCTTGGGCTTTTGATTGCAAACAAGGCTTTAATAGGATTATCAACAAAACTCAATTCATGAAGCATCTCACCATAAATATCACGAAACGCACCTTTTGCAACAAGAAATTCTGCCATATTATTCATTATCAATGAATTAACATCATAGCCGGCATTCATCTGATACCCATACATATAGTGCTTTACCATGGTTATTGTTATCAACTTATCGGATTCGATGTTAAAATGCAAATATTCTTCGCGTAATCGAACAATAATCTTATCTATGAACGGATCGTCTCTTTTTTGAGAAATAGCTCTAATCACACAAAATAGTTCGTAATCCGGATTACCTGCATGCAATATATCATATCCCTTATCAATCAGCATTCCTGCCTCTTGAAAATAATTATGTTCAATCAGGGCAGCAACCGGATACACGCCGTCCACACTCACATCACGGACTTTTCGGGAAAATACAGCCTTCTTTGCTGCTTTAAGTGCTTCATCCCTGGGTTTCCCAAACATTACTGCTATGCCTCCTTCATCAACCGATAACACGATAGCCGGTCTCATTACCAGCCGAAGATGCATCATCTTCCCAAGAACGATCATAATCTGAAAAAAGATCCGCATACTTGAGGAACATCTGATATTTATCCTTATAGAAATCATCAACATTCGGCTCACTATGTTCCGGATCCATCCTACTGTACCAATCTCTCCATTTCTTTACAAATCCCCTTATATTATCTGAGGCTGCAATCATATAATCATGAAGCATTAATTCATTACCCTTACAGTAGGCAGTAACTGCTCGTTTCAACACCATAAGGTCACATTCATGAGGGGATTCCCAAGAATCAAAAGTGAAATCCTCCGAATCCATTTCAAGATTATGATATCCACACAGATTAATTAATGCTTGCATTATCCCACCTTCTCCCGCAAACAAATTGAAAGCATTTATTTTCGGAATATAGGTCCGCAGCATTAATTCCATATCTTCAAGAATATTCTCAGCAGCAGGGCACAATTTTCCCACTGTATCTTCATCCCACTTAACACATTCAGCTCCCTCCAAAAGTGTATCACCTGCATCCACAAGCTCTCTCATTCTTCTGACTGTAATTAAGACTGCCAGCTTCCAATACAGCTCGTGTGGAAGCAATGCAGGCTGATATCTCATGATTATGCTAAGGGCCTGCCATGTATTGTCATCTGCAAATTCAAATATGCGGAACACGTCCAGTCCACGCGTCAATTCCATCTCCGTGGCATCACTACATAAACACCCACGGTTGAAGCCATCGCCAAACTCAGAAACTGATTCCTTATAAACCTCAGGCTTAACAATTCCCTTTGCAAAATCCCTGGCAAGTGTCATATCATTACAAAGCAATAATATGGGAATAAAATAATCCGACATTGTATTACATTTTAGCAGCTCACTATACACTAATGGGAAATCCTTCCTGACAGAATTGATCAGCTTCATGTATCTTTCTGTATCATCGTGGAGTCTGAAGGCAAACTCTTCCCCAAGAATATACGGCTCATAGTCATGAAACTGCTCAAACTCATCAATCAGGCACTGTTTCAACTGTTCCTTGGCAGTTCTGCTATTCTGTCCTGACGATAATATTCTGCTTTCCACTTCAAGACTATACAATATGTTATAAAACTCCTTTACAAAGCATCCATCATGCATCATCCTATAGCCCCGTCTTACAAAATTCAACGCATCAACAAAACGATGATCGCTGCAAAGTGCATCCACCGGGTACTTATCCTTACCCCACTCGATCACATCTGACACATCTCCCGATTCAAGATAATTGTTCAAATACTTAGTTCTCTTTGTGCTTTTCATTAATGGCATAAGCATATCCTCCTTATTAAAATATTATTTAGGCTTTGACTTAATACACAGTCCTTTGCCTGATGTCAGTAAGCATACACAAGACCCAAAAATAAGTGAATATGCTTCTAGATTTTCATTTACTTTCTATAATCGGATATATGTTTCTACCATATGGATTTATCTATTGGGACAGTGAAAGATTCTGTATCCTGAACAGCATTTGTGTACTTAAACTGAAGGGACACATGTTTCTATAACTTTATTTGTTTAAATGATACAAATAATAACGTTCTCACTCATTACCACTATTGCTATTCTTCAAGCAGAGAAAAATATGTTCCCTAATCCGAGAATCTGCTCTTTAATCGTCTCAAACATCTTAACAGTCCCGCGATAATAACAGGTGAAAGTAGTAACTACTCGTTTCAACACCAATATCATCATAAACGTTACAACATTTATATCAAAAAAAGCAATATGTTTTCAGGTGGTTTATTAAGTTCTACCCAATAGACAAAACGTGGTTTAGAAGCGTTTAAATGCTTTCGTTCTAATAGACAAAATTAAGATAAAAAGAACATATGATTTTCTACCCAATAGACAAAAGATAACATAAAGGAAGAAAAGTGATGTGGTTTAAATAGACAAAACCAGCATAAGAAAACATGGGTAAGCAGAGCGAATCATAAGCGTAGATTATTTGCTTTTCACTTACTCGCAGAATATAATAACCCAAAAACACTATACCCATAGACTATATACACATGGCTATGATAAGAATAATAACTTAAGGAGATAAAATAAATATGAGTCATACTAAATTTGCAATGCTTGATGCTATTGTACGAAAAGATATGCGCAAAGAATTTGCATCAATAAGAAATGAATATGCATTATATCACAGAGAATTAGAAAGTCATCCTCCAAAGAGAAAACTCTCCACCAAAGATAGAATTATATTAGATTTTTTGAAAGAAAACGAGTGTGGTTCTTTGATATTCCAAACCTACCAGCAGCCATCGCATCATGATTTTAATTACAATAAGGAATCCGGAGAGTTTTCATTCAAAACTGCTGTAAACATCATTCATTCCGGAATTGGTCAATTTCCCTTTTTCGAGAGTCTTGACCACATACTGCTTCCCTATCTGCTTGAAAGTGTTAATCAATACCTTGTGTGGTGCGAGGGTGATGAAATTATTCATTTAGATGAAAACGGGAATCCAACGGACGATATGTCGCTTGATTCAAAAGAATTCAATGAAATCATGGTTTGTACAGATTTGACAGATATGCTTCAAAATAATATCAAAAACAGAAGCTGGGAAACAACAACATATGATGATTTGTGGGATTTGGGTTATGATTATTATAATGGCATCTATCCTGCCCCCGGACCACAAAAGTATGTGCGGCTACTTGAGCACTATGATTGCGAGACAGGAGAGACTACATATACGGAGGTAAAACCTTAATTTCACTATATTAAATATACCACAACTATACCATATCATTTTATATTATTAATTTACAATATATTGATACACCACTTACAAATCCCTCTCCTTGTTTTCCATATTATTTTTTCTCATTATCGTTTTCTTCATTAAACAATTTCTTATCTACACCACAACCTCAAACACTCTCTTCCCATCACTCACATCATCTATCCACCCACTCTTATACTCTTTCTCCTTCAAGAACGAGAAGCTTACCAGATACCCTACTTTGGCATTCCTGTCATCCATATATCCTTCCAGCTGAGGGATTCCGTCTTTGCGATAGGCATCACCACGCCACGCTATCCTCCCCAAGCTGCTTCAGCTCCGTATAAGCAAACGGTATCGAAATCATCAGCGACAGCACATCCGCACAGGTCTGGGTGATCTGCACTCCGAGCAGTCCGAAAATGTTGGGTAAAATGAGAATCAGAGGAATGAAGCATATACCATTTCTCGCAGATGATGTAATGGATGCCTTTAATCCCCTTCCCATGGACTGCAGCATCATATTGGTAATTACAATGACTGCCGTAAGCGGGAGCACTGCCGCCTGACACCTAAGTGCCACCCTTCCCACCTCGACCACCGCATCATCATTACGGAACCATCTCACTATCTCAGGAGCAAATGTGAAGCACAATGCTCCCACAAAGAATAAGAATATCGTGCCCCATTTAACACAGAAGTAATAGCCCTCCTTAACTCTTACCTTAAGTCCCGCGCCATAATTATAGGAGCACACAGGCTGATAGCCCTGTCCGAAGCCGATAAGAGCCGCACCAAGCATCATCATAACTCTGGTAACGATAGACATTCCTGCAATCGCAGCATCACCGCCGTACCGCCCTGCAAAATTGTTGAGCAGCAGCGTTGCAACAGAGGCAAGTCCCTGACGGAACAGTGACGGCGCTCCGCCGTTAGTGATCTCCTTGATATAGAAACCATTGATGTGAACATTGCTAAGGCGCAGATGAATGTTCTCGCCCTTCGTGCTTCCGATAAGCAGCACGATAAAGCTGGTAATCTGCCCTGATACAGTGGCGATTGCTGCACCCGTAACGCCCCATCCAAGACCAAGAATGAGAACCGGATCCAATATAACATTGATCACCGCACCGCACATAAGCCCGACCATGGCATACATGGCGCTTCCCTGAAATCTGAGCTGATTGTTAATAACGAACTGACCGGTCATAAACGGAGTTCCCAGCAATATGATCCGCATATAATTCTCAGTGTCGGTAATGGTGGCATCCGTTGCACCAAGCCACAGCGCCAGCGGATGAAGAAATATATTA
The DNA here is from genome assembly GCA_017470935.1 of Lachnospiraceae bacterium. Taxonomy (GTDB): domain Bacteria; phylum Bacillota; class Clostridia; order Lachnospirales; family Lachnospiraceae; genus CAG-590. Next base: position 21,539 of record JAFUXG010000028.1, on the reverse strand, counting down.
CCTATCACTGCCAAGGCAACTCCAATGATCAGCGCCATTGCAAATCCGGTAGAAGCCATCTCATTAGCCTTCTTGACCTCACCTGCCCCCAGCATTCTTGACAGGTAATTGCCCGAACCGTGACCGCAGAAGAATCCAAGTGCCTGTATCATAGCCATCACTGAAAACACAAGCCCTACGGCAGCAGTTGCCTCCGTTGAAATCCTTCCCACAAAATATGTATCTGCCGAATTGTAAAATGCCGTCACCAGCATGCTGATAATTGTCGGAATCGATAATTTGATAATAAGCTGCGGAACCGGAGTTTCCGTCATCAGCTTACGCCTTGATTCCTGCTTTTCGTCTTTGTCCATACTCACACTTCCCTGTCATTTTCTATACTCTTTTTTGATAAATGTATTAATTCCTTACACAGCCTTTTGCACAGCCCTCTCGTTATTGTCATGAACTCTTTTCAATAATTACAAAATCCATGCTGACATAACCAGGAATATACATGTGTTATATTATATGACAAAACTTATCTTTTTGCACGCAAAAAAAAAGACCAACCGTATAAATTCAAATCAGTCTTCCACATTTATATTATATATGTATTATTTTCATTTTTTCTTGTACAATATGTATTGTCAAAACTACTTCATGATACTGACAGGTTGCAGCAGTACATCCTAATCATATTGCTCATCCTCATAAGCATTTCTTCTCCTATATCTTGCAATATAACTCTCTGCTTCCTTTTCTGACTTAAAAACAGCATATTCCGGCTCACTACAGTCCTTAATACTTTCCTTAAATTCCTTGGCATTTGTAAATATTCCTGTCTTGACACCCTTCCGCACTGCATAATACTTCATAACGAACCGCCTTTCACATCTTAATATTATATGCTCTCATGTTCCGGATTATGACTTATACTGAATAAAAAGCTGATAATATGATAATAATACTATTTCGTCAATTATATCAATACTTTAGTATTTTGTCAATGGACTTAAAATCATATACCTTATCTAAGAAGGAGCATAGTTATGATTGGTGATAGAATTAAGACTTTACGTACATTACGCAATTTAAGTCAGGTTGAATTGGCAAAAAAACTCAATGTTTCTAAGCAAAGTGTCAGTAATTGGGAAAATGATAATATTCTCCCCTCTGTCGAGGTAGTAAAACAGCTCGCTGAATTTTTCTCGTGCCGCACTGATTATCTTCTGGGACTGGAGGATGACAAAAACTACATCGAGGTCAACGGATTAAATGACATTCAATTAGTTCACGTTCAGAATATAATAGATGATCTTAGAAGGGTTAATTCATCTGATAATGCAAAAAAGACCGACTAAGCGGTCTTTTTTGATAACTCTATACAATTCATGATGTTATAGTTCTTAAAGAATTAGAAGCCTTTGTTTTTCTTTCAGTTCATCCTCTTGAGTGCCCGTCTGATCTGCGGTCCGAAAAATGCTGCGATAGCAATCTTTACAGCATCCCCCGGAAGAAACGGTATCACACAAAGAGCAAGGGCAGGCATCACCTCATAATCTGCCTGAATACAGAACCATATGGTTCCAAGTGTATAGCAGCTTGCAGTTCCAAGTATCATACCTATCACGCTCGGAACTACCTTTCCGTCAAACTTATCAATGAATATACCTGAAATGATCGCAAGAGGGATGAAGCCGATCAGATATCCGCCCGTAGGTCCGAGAAGCTTAGCTGCTCCGCCTGAAAATCCTGAAAACACGGGCACACCCACAAAACCAATCAGAAGATATATGATATAGCTGACAGTCTCCTTCTTAGTACCAAGTATGTATAATCCGAAGTAAATTGCAAGGTTGGTAAGTGAGATTGGCACAGGTCCTATCGGAATGGAAAAAGGTGCCAGCACACAGGTCACAGCAGTCATAACTGCGATAAGTGCCATTGTCTTAGTGGAGATACGCTGAGATGCCGAAGTCCTTGCCACAGCACCATCCACCTTTCCCACGGATTTCCCGATAGTCTTTTCCATTGTCTTTCCTGTATCCCTTGTATTCTGTTCCTGCTCATTCATGGTTTCCATCTGTTTTTTCTTCCTGCTCATGTTATTTATTTCCTCTCTTAATTATATTTCATGGATAATTACGAAACTCCGATATATTCTCCTTCCAACGGCTATGTATAAAATATATATTATCTGTTAAATCTCAAATCCCATCTCCGTCAGCATATCCTTGTCCTGCTTCGTGTTGTTACCCACAGTAGTCAGCATATCGCCTGTAATGGTGGCATTTGCCCCGGAGGAAAATACCCTTCTTCCGCCATCACTGAAATAATTCCGTCCCGCTGCCATACGGATATAAGCCGTAGGATTGATATATCGGAACATGGCGATCGTGCGTATGATGTCATCCTCCGTAAGCGGTGTCAACTCTGCAAAGGGTGTTCCGGGAACCGGAATCAGCGCATTGATCGGAATCGAATCAATCTCCAGCTCCGCAAGGGAAACCGCCATGTCAATTCTATCCTCAAAGGTCTCCCCCATACCTATGATCCCGCCGGAGCAGACACTCATCCCCGCATCCTTGGCAATCTGAATCTCCTTTATCTTATCCTCGTATGTATGGGTGGTACATATATTAGGGAAATTACGCTTCGATGTCTCTATATTCTCGTGATACATGGTAACACCCGCATCACGCAGACGCTGCATTGCCTCAGCGGTAATCAGACCATGGGACGCACACAGCCGAAGATTACAGTTCTCATTTAATAAATTATATGCCTCCACAAGTGTATCCAAATCCCTGCCCTCAACAGTTCTTCCTGCGGTGACAATCGAGTAGGCGTGCACCCCTGCCGCCTCACGCTTCTTACAATCCTCAAGCACCACAAGCGGATCAACAATTCCATGCCTGTCACAGCCCGTCTGACTGTGGGCTGACTGTGCACAGAACTTACAGTTCTCGCTGCACCCTCCGGCACGACCGTTGATTATCGTACACAGATCCACATGATTTTTGCACAGCGCCTCACGGATCTCATCGGCACCCTTAGCCAGCTCCTCCAGATCCGCTGTCTCAAAAAAGGAAAGATCATCGGCTCTTGTCAGACGCTTCCCGTCAATTATCTCCTTTGCAAGCTTAATAACATCCATATCTTATCTCTCCTGAACTTATATAAGAATTATAAAATACAAATTAACCATCCGTATTTTATGAATGGATATCAGTATATATTATAGAACAACAAATGTCAACCCAAATTTCATTCATCGGGTTGACATTTCGTATCAGAATACTCTTATCTTCTTTTCATCCAATATCTTAATCATGTTTGATTAATGCATCAAGTTAACTCTCCATGCTTCAATCAGCCGTTCAAGACTCCACGCTGCGTTGGCGGGACTTGTGGAAGGCAGACAGATACACGGTCTTCCGATAAGCTTCTCCGTGTACTTTATATACATTTTCTCCGCAGTCTTTCCATTAACATATATCTGTCTTATATCTGCCGTTTCTATAATCGGCGTCAGGTCATTAGCAGTCACATTCCCCTTCTGTAATAGAATGTCGTCCCATATATTCCCCTTTCTGCGTCACCCACCTGTATACCTCTATCTATCAACCGTTATCCTGTTTCTTCCCTGTGATTTTGCACGGTATAACGCCTGATCGATCAATGTGAATATATCTTCAAAATCAGCCGCCTCATTAACTGTTCTTATTCCCGCACTAAATGTAACGCTATCCTCTGAGAAATCATAATGTATCTCCGAAAACCTACGGCGGAGCTGTTCCAGAATCTCTATATCATCTTCCGCACTTCCATACCTAAACAGCAACACAAACTCCTCTCCGCCATAGCGTCCAGCCGTCAGGTTATCGGACTCCATATCGCCCACCAGCTTTCCAAAGGCTCTAAGCACCACATCACCATTTTCATGCCCATAGGTATCATTTACTCTCTTAAAATGATCGAGATCCACAATCGCAACGCTGACAGGCCTGTCATCAGAAGCTCCCTGTAACAGCTCATTGGCACGCCTGTATATGTAAGGTCTTGAATGCAGTCCCGTAAGTGCGTCTGTCTCCAACTGTTTAGATGATTCCTTGATCATATCCACCATTTCATTCGTGTATCGCAGCATGGTAAATGCTATCACGGCTATAAGCACATTAATTCCAATGACTACCGCCTCATGCTGCACATAGTAACCTGCCTCATCCGGGTGTTCCCATATTATCTCACACATTGCAAGAAATGACAGTATGCAGCTGTATGTCACCAGCCATCGCAGCAATCTCCGATCGTAGAACACAACACTGAACATCGCCGCCAGAATCGGCGTACACCACAGCGGGGTAAAATAGCTGTGGCAGATTCCCATCACTCCTCCAATCGAGCATAGCATGAATGACACAACATACTTCTTGACCTCCGTGCTGCATTTTGCATTGTTATTAACATATGCCGCCACCCGCCACACAATAAGATTGATGGTAAATGGCAGCACCAGCCTCACTAGAATATATTTGCCCGGACTTATTGTAAGTCCATCAGTCGCAAAATAATATAGAAAGAAAAGCGTATCCAATCCAATACATATAAAAACAAATGATCTTATTACCCTGACAATACGATCACGTATTCGTTCCTCTAATGCACTCATATAATATCTCCTTTGATCTGATCTATTATAGACAGCTTCCTATCTTATCTATCAATGTAACATCCGCAGGCAGCCACTCCACACTGTCAAGCTCTTCCTTTGAAAGCCATCTCGCAGCCTCATGCTCCTTTAACACCAGACTGCCTGAAACTACATTACACCAAAAACAGTCCATGGATAAATGAAATGTGGGGTAGTCATACTCGATCACATCAAGCAATTCACCCACCTCAATCTCCGTATCCAGTTCCTCCATGATCTCACGCTTCAAAGCTTGCTGCGGTGTCTAAATAATACAAATTCATTATATTCAAATTCTCAATAAATATCTATATGTTTTGACCAATAATTAATAATTTTAATAAAAATGAAAAATGAGGAACCAAAGTCTTCTTCAGCTCCTCAAATACTCATACAAATCTTCAAGCACCGGTGTCTTCAAGTGCAGCATAAAATTTACGATTGGCAGTTCCAAATAATTATAACTTTATATACCATCAACATATTGAAAAGATTGTGGAGCATTTGATACACCAAACTCTTCCAATTCCTTAGGTTCTTCATATTGTTTAACATTTATCAATTTATAAGCGACTGCCTGCTCTCTATCTTCATAATACTGATCAAAGAAAGCTTTATCAATACCAGATTTCTCCTCTGTTTTCTCCCATATAACTTCCGGGGTATCAATCAATACATCTTCAACATCTGCTTCTCCGACCACCCTCATGATCGAGGTAGTAGAATATATCAGTATCTTATCCACTTGTCTTTTGCATGCTTTCTTTCTAAATTCATATTCTTTGGTTCCATTCATTATATTTTCAACATGATTTGGATTAATTGATAGTAGTATCGCACACATTATACTCACTCCGTTTCAACTTGATATATGTATTATATTCTACCATAAAATTATATCAACCTCAATTATAACCATCAGGCAGTATTTTTACACCTCTATCAGCTCATACTCCTCCACGCCGATTCCTCTAGCTGCCGCAGCTTCTATGGTATGTTCACCATTTCTTGAGGTCACTCTCTCCATGAAATGCTCCACTCCCACATCGCCGCTCTTCTTTACTAAGTCGATGCAGGCTCTGTCTATTGCAACAGGGTCAGTGGAAGCAAGGATTCCGATGTCCTTAAGACACGGATCCTCCGCAACTGCACAGCAGTCACAGTCCACAGACATATTTGCCATAACATTGATATATACAATGTTGCCGGCAAAATGATCCGTCACAGCCGATGCCGCCTCAGCCATGGATTCAAGAAATGCATTCTGCTCCGAATGGTCATCCCACACAACATTCTGCTCCTCCGCCTTGCGATATTTGCCCGCAGAGTGGATATTGACCTTGCCCGCCGTAGATGCGCATCCAATGGAAAGCTGCTTCAACGCTCCGCCATATCCTCCCATGGGATGGCCCTTGAAATGAGAGAGCACCAGCATGGAATCATAATTAAGAAAATTCTTTCCCATTATGTCCGATGAAAGATGCTTTCCGTCACGCACTGGTATCTCAATATCCGGTCCTGTCTTATCCATAAGATCCACCTTAAAGTACCTGTTCCATCCGTGAGCCTCAATAAGCTTCACATGCTTCTCCGTAGAATTTCTCTCTCCCTCATATGCAGTATTGCACTCCACTATGGTGCCGCCCACATGCTCCACAATAGGTCTCCAGAACTCGGGCTTAAGATAATTCTGATTGCCCTCCTCGCCGGAATGAACCTTGATCGCAACATTGCCGGTAAGCTTCTTACCCAGCTTATCATACACCTCGATAACCTTCTCAGGCGTCATTTCCTTTGTAAAATACACTTTTGATACTGAACCCATACATACACTCCTTCCATACCATCGGCTTTTACAGCTCTTTGTTCACGAGTTACTACACATAAATTATCTAAATAATTATTTAAAAAAATATGTTTTTACCAACGCATACTCATCTTATACTCCCGAAAAACTCACAGGTCTCATCATTGCACAGCTTCGCCGCATCCATCCTGATATCACAGTGGAATACATGCTTTAGCGGTTCTTCCTCACTCCCATACAGCCTGCTTGTATAAATGATTCCAAGTCCTTTAAGCTTCTCCTCCAGAAGCGGAGCCTGGTCTTTGAGAAAATCTCCATAACAGGTCATAAGAAATGTGGGCGGAAAGTTTTTGTTGATGTACTTAGTAACATTTAACATTTCTATTTCTTCTGGTGTGCCATGATTCTGCATGAGCTCCGACATAAAGCCCTTCATCTCACGTCTGCTTGAATTTAGATCATACGCACCACAGTTAAGGGCTACTGCCTTAGGCACACATAACTTTCGGGTAATATCTTCATCGACATTATAACTTATACCACCATCAACATTACCATTCATATCACTATCAGCATTCTTTTTATCACCTAGAACATGCGGTGCATTTCGTAATACATCAAACCTATACTTTTCAGCATACTCCTCATTAGTTCCCATTAGACAATACAGTGCGAGAATATTAGCTCCTGCCGAATCGCCAACTGCATATATGCTGTCCGTATCAAATCCATATTCTTCGGCGTTCTCCATTACCCATCGAAAAGCCGTGCATGTATCCTCTAGCTGCGCAGGATATTTGTATTCAGGTGCAAGGCGGTAGGAAAAATTGACAACCGCAAATCCGCGCAAGCACATATCCATGCAGTAGTATTGATATACATCCTTATCCCCATAAACCCAGCCGCCTCCGTGAACATTTACTATCACAGGGAGCTTTGTATCACTAGCAGACCTTGGACGGTATACATCTAAAAGATGCCATTTATCCGAAGCCTGAGGGCCCGCATCTGCAGCATTTTCGATATTTGCTTCCGACACCACAGTAGCATCCTTATGCACATAACAAATATTATCAAACCTCACCACGCCCCCGGGAGTAGTAAGGCCTGCATCTCTTACCTCGTCACTTATCTTAAATTCTTTTCTGACAACATCACTGAATGACAAATCCCATAATCTCCTAATACTAATTATTTATACATATGGTAATACTCAAAGCTTACATTCTCAATGGGAATATTAAAGACTCTTGAAACAATATACTTATAGAGCTTTTGCTGGTCATCATATGAAGCATGAAGGTGTTTTTCAAAATTTTCCATAGATTCCCCGCCTATTTTATCCGACTTATAGTCAATGACATCTGCTGTTTCTAAGACACCGTCATTGTTGATCAATACAAGATCGGCTTGGCCGTTAAGCCAGTATTTTTCATTATCGTCTGGAATAAGGTGCTTCTTCTCCAGTGTTTCCTTCAGGCTTTCTTCAAAATATAATTCACAAGCATCAGCGTACTCAGAAAATGCCATCTCTGTATATACCTCTTTTGCTGCTTTGATCCTATCGATCATTTCGCCATCAGCAATGAATGCTTTAAGCTTTCCAGTCAGATAGTCATCATATCTCTTTATTTCTGCTTCTCTGACGTTCCTACTGCTTTCATCAATAGAATAAATAATTTCCATGTAGCTTTCCATTACTGCGCGGCTGACGGGGATTGATACATCAATACTGCTGACCTCTTCCCTGTCAGTTTCACGAATGGCATTCACAAGAAGCTCAAAGGCTCTGTGCATTACTGTTCCAAAAATATTCCCCACAGGTCTGTCAGTGCTTTCTTCGCCCGGATTCCATTCATTTCTATCATTATGTTCCAGTCCACTGGGTGATATGTGTCTATATTGATGATATTGCTTCTCCTTTCCAATATCCACCTTCCACTCATTTATATCATACTCCAGCTTATCACCATCACTTGTATTATCAGGCGAATAATTCCCAGAGTATATATCCTCCACTTTCTTTTTCAGATCTGAAAGTCCTTTCACCTCCAAAAGATTTTGGGTGTCAGCAAAATTATAATTCTTGAACCTGTCCCCTGAAGCAAGCGCATCCATAAATATAAGAGCTTCCTTTGCCCTCGTGACCTCAACATAATCCTGTCTCGTCCACTCTGCCTCCTCCTGCTGTTTGAGAAGCTCTGATATTGGCACGCCATTTTTATCTGTGCTGTTTAAATAGCTGGGGATTTTATAATAACCATTTGTAGCTGTGGGATAGACCACATTCATATTCCTATATGTGTTATTGGCACACATTGATTGTCTGTACGTCCTTGCAGCTGCTATTACAATATTTCCCTCAAGCCCCTTTGCTTTATGCAGATTCATGAACCGCACCGCATTTTGGTCCTTTATCATGGAAAGCTCCTTATCAACCTCTGATTCCATATACTCCTGTATATATTTATCCACATCCTTTTTATCCCCAAAGGGCATACTGGCTATATACTCATACAGCTGCTGCAGCCTTGCCTGGGTTCTTGTCATTTTTGCACCATTTACATTTGGCTCTAATATTATTTCCAGATGGTGTGTAAGATACTGAAGCATCTCCACAGAATCCATATATTTTGTAGTCTCAAATAACTTATCAGCAAGACCCTTACATTCATCAGCATTATCTGCTGTAACCCTTCCACCGATCAGAACCTCATAAGCACCATACCTTGCCATATTATCACCTGGCCATGCAAGATAATGATAAAGCTGTCTGAATCTTATCAGAACATCCTCGTTCTCCATATCTAATGCACCATAAAGATTCACAGGAATCCCGGATTTTTTCAGCCTGTCAGCATACAGGTTAATGTCTGCCTTTCTTCTGCAAAGGATCAGAAAATCCTTATATTCGATAGGCTTAAGAGTGAATTTTTTCACTTGACCGTCCTGCCCGTTTTTTTCTTCCTTATAGATCTTCAGATCTGAAGAAACAAGCCTCTTAACTATTTCCACAATAATATCAGCCTCAGTATCCAAAGCAGATTGTTTGTCAGCATATACCTTATCACTGGCAGCACAGTTTTTTCTTACCTGGTCTGCCCCGCTGTCTATTGATGCCTGTTCCTCATCCGTTATTGCCTTCTTATCAAGCACAGTAAGACCTTCAGCCCGCATGGCTTCAGCCATGGCAGTCTCCTTTGCCCTGTCCTTTGCTTCGTCTATCCGTTCCTTCTCATCTTTTATCTTCTTCCCTTCTGCCTTTATCAGCTCCTTCTCAGCTTTTTCAGCAGCAGCTGCTGCATCCTTCCCAGCCTGCTTAATATTTTTTATTATTTGGCCTTTCTTATCTTCTAATGCTTTTTTTAATCTTTCTTTCTCGTCCTTAACAAAATTATCCTCTGACTTCCATACAGGATAATTTAAGGTATATACACCCAAAAGAACATTATCCGCCTTTGGGTTATTATTGACAGCTGCCATCTCTTCATATCCGCCGGCAAGAATATTCTGAAATCTTCCCTTGCCATCATCCCTATCCTTAAACTCATTGTTGATCCATTTAACAACCTCTTCTTCTGTCCTGTAATTATTATTGAGTGAATAGACCTCTGCCTCATCCTCTTCATCAGGGATATATCTATTTCTTGTATCCTCATAAACGTCTACATCAGCCCCTCTAAAGGCATATATAGACTGCTTTGGATCGCCCACAAAAAACAGTGAGTTCTTTCTAAGCTTTTCAGGATGATCCTTGTCCCTGCAAAGCTCAAGGATCAAATCTCTCTGGACCAGATCCGTATCCTGAAATTCGTCAACATAAATGCAGGTAAACTTATTTCTAAAGAAGTCCAGTGCATCTTCACTTGCCTTGACCAGATGGAGTGCCTCCTGCAAAAGCATATCATTACTGATAGTCATTCTGTTCTCAGGTTTTTTACAGAATTCTCTGTAAGCATCACGTGCTTTCAATACCGTGTCTATAACCAGAGCATTCTGATATGTATCTAAAACATTTTTAAGATTTTCTCTATTGGTTAAACCATTCAGCACCTTCTCATTCAGATCATTCACTGCCACTGTGCCAACAAGGGGGTGTTTTCTGTTAAAAATACCTTTAATAGCATTTTTGTTCTTATCACTAATAGTTTCATATATTTCCATCAGAGAATCTATATCGTTATAATTCAATATACCATCTTTAAAAATATTAATAGGAATAAAATCTTTGATCTTGCCGTATAACCTGTTAAAATCTGCCGATAACAATGTCTCTGGATTTCCTTGTTTATTAGCACCCATTGCAGCTAATACATCATCAATACAGGTAATGCTAAGACTACTGAAACAGCTTTCCTTCATTGTTACATTAACTATGCCATCTACCAGCTCATTAAGCTGTTTTTCCATATCCCTGATATAGTCCTGTAACTTTTTCCCAGTCAAAAGAGCTTTGTCATATCTGAAATCCGTATCCTCAGGAAGCTCGCAGACAGATAAAAAAGCATTTAAGATATATTCACTAATGCCTCCCCGGTAAAATTCCTGTTCTTTTTCTCTAAGCTCATCATATTTCTGTTTTCTATACCAGTTTCTAAAGAATTCTCTTTGAAGCTCCACTGTCTCCTTTTTTTCAAGAAGCTTTACATCGGCAGGAATCCTGGCTTCAAAGCTCTGCTCCTCTAATAGCCTAAAACAAAAACTGTGTATGGTGGATATATGCATTTTGCTCTGATCCCTGAGCGCCTCTTTAAGGTTTGTAAGCTCGCCCTCATCCTGATCTTTCATGCTGCATGCTCTGCGCAACTCATCCAGAATCCTTCCTCTGAGATCCTCTGCGGCAGCATTGGTAAAGGTAATAACAACTATATTCTCAGCCTTGACCAGTCCCTTTCTTATCTGCTCCATAATCCTGCTGATAATGATAGTAGTCTTTCCTGCTCCCGCTCCTGCTTCCACAGACATACTGTTATTATTAATATTTTCAACTATTTGATTTCTCTTCTCATCCTCTGTTTTATTGATTACCACAGTTCAAATCCTCCTATTCAAAGTTCATTCTACGCATACAAATATCGGTATAATCGCAATATTTGCAGGCATCCTCTTTAGGGGTAAAAGCTTTATTATCTATAAGAACATTGAACATAATCTCATATAATCGGTGAAACATTGTCTCTCTGTCAGGAACAGCATCCTGTGCCATCATCCTCTCGTCTGTAATGTCATTTATATAATATATTTTATCATTTTCAGAGCTTGTAAATTCATATATAAAATCTACTCTATCCACAGACTTCTCTTCTTCTAATGCTTTCATATAAATATAATGCTGAATCTGGGTTATATCATGATCATCATCACCTGTTATTTTTTTCAGCAGAGTATTACGTCTTCCTGATTTATAATCAATTATTCTATATATCTTCTCTCCATTTACATCAGTCTTCTCATCCACCCTGTCCATATAACCATAGAAAGACAAATGAATTCCCTTATTCCTGACTTCATCAGGATTTTCTGTCTCAACAAATTCATCTGTATCAGGATCCTTATATATATACTTATCCTTTGTAATAAACTTCTTCTCACATTCAGATACCCTGTAACCGCTCTCTGCCAGCTCTTCGTAAAGCTCATTTAAGTATCTTTCTGCCAGCTGCTTCATTTTCCACTCTTCAATATTGCGCTCCACCTCTGAGCCTTCGGGAATGAGGATTCTGAACTCGGAAACGGCATTATTATAAATGGCCTCAAACACATCTTTGTCCAGACTCTGTCCTGCAGCATCAACATCTATGAGTTTTTGATTGCAGTACTCCTCAAATATCTGATGGAAAAATGTTCCCCTCTCATTTATAGGAAGCCATGTCACCGGATTCCTTTCAATATTATTATTACAGTATATTTTCATCTGATAATCAAACTTCCATGGACATTCCAATAATTTCTGGAGTCTGGACACACTTATTTCAGGAAGCTTTATAAATTCATATCCATTAACATCTTCCTTCTCTATATATCCATACCTTTTCTTAGTTTCCTGCATGTCATCCTTTGTCTCATCCGCATCACTGTCCACAGCCTTTTTATCTGCATCCTCATCATCTTCCGGCACATCATCAGGCTTATCACTTTCCTGCTGCAAGCCCTCGAACAGTCTGGTCTTATCTATGAAGTAACTGTTCTCAAAGTCTTTAACGTTAGGATATCCAAACTCCAATAGCTCGCTCTTTCCATAAGCATCATACATCTCAAGAAATGTGGTTGATAAAGCTATCTCCCTGAATTCTCGGGTATTATAAGATGACGCAATGACGCACAGGCTTCCGCCATCTATTGTCTGCACACTCTTATTAAGATCCTCACTCTTCTCCCTTCCACTCATGGTTATTAACTGTATATATCCCTCAGAAGGGTCAAGCAGCTCCATAATTCTGCCATCATTTATTACAGGTGAATCAATCAGCTTAGGTTCAAATGAATCATGGGACATGCCAACCACGAACTGATGCTTCCTTTCTAATACGTTGAGTCCTCCCATTTTCATCAGGCTGACCTTAGAAGTATCATTTTCATCTTGCCATACAATTTTTTGAACCCTGTCCTTTATTAACCGTATTGCTTCTTCAAGAGTTACTGCTGATCTAAAATCATCAAAATAATCATGGAGGCTGGTCATGGCTGTATAATATGCCTTATCCCTATTCTTAATAGAGCCCTTTTTCTCAATCTTCTTTTCTTCGGCAATCATCCTGCTCTTTTCTTCCGCAGCCTCAGCCGCTCTCAATATAATGCTGGTAATTCCATTATATAACTCTCCAACTGCTATAGCACCGCTGTCATTGTCAAATATCCTGACAAGTTCATCCATTAGTGAAATATATTCCTCAGAACATAATTGTAATTTTTCAGAATCTCCTTGCCCATCTTCATCCTTTCTTTCCTTCACCCTTGAATGCTTGATCAAAAGCTTAGTATAATCGTCACGTCTCTCCTCGCTCATGTTGTCAAGGAACATTTTATATCTATTCAGGCCCCAGCCTATTCCGGCCTTAACACCAAAATTATAATCCCGGCCCTGGCGGATCAGGGGATTATTAGTAATATATCTGTATTTTTCATAAGAATAGTCATCCGAAGCCCAGTCTAATATACTCATCATAAGCTTAATATAGCTTTTATCCTGGACAGAATAATCTGTTTCAAAGAAATATGGAATTCCCCTCTCACAAAGAATGGACCGAAGCAGAGTTTCATACTCATCAGAGGAATAGATAATATTAATCTCCCCCAATGCATATCCTTTCACGGCAATTTCATCTATCACCTTCTGGATTTCATTATTCTGTCCATAAGCTTTCACAAATAAGCTGTCCGCTATATTAGTTCTCTTCTCACAGCCATCAGCAAATGGATCGATCTCCACAATCTCTTCTCCCAAAAGTCCAATAAACTTCTTCTCAATAAATGTAAGCTTTTCCTTCATGTATGAAAAACAGGCGACCTTGTATTTCTTTATCTCATCACGAACATATCGGGATGCTTCCTCATTCTTCAAGAGCTCATCCATGAGTCTGATCTCATCATACTGGTCAAGTTCCAGCAGCTTCTCTTCAAAGTCCTTTATCAGAGCTTTCAGCTGCTGCTCCTTTAAAGAACCGCTGCTAAGCGCATCCTCTGATACAAGCTTTCCCGACCTTATAATATTGATAACTCTTAATATCTCCCCCATTGTATCCATACAAATACTTTCTTTGGGAATAAATGTATATATCTCCGACTTATCGCTGATTATGTTATAAATGAGCATGCTGCAGTAATTTTTTTCTACATACTCAACCTTCTTACATATTCCCTCAGAAGCAGCATAACCAATATAAAGACGCTTAGCCAGCTCCTCAAGCCTAAGCCCCTCCAGATTGATAATCTGAAATCTGTCATTCTCTTCATGGTTGACTCTTCTTTTAATCCTTTCAACATTACTGCGGTTATCCGTAAGTATTATCTTCCTCTCCTTCGGATAACTTCTGCACCATTCCTGTAACCTCATACCCTGCTTGTCCTCCTAAGCCATATTAATCCACTGCACAATAGTCTGTTGCCCATTGTCCAAATCAGCCATCTATGCCTCTATGTCATACATAAAATATTTATATAAAAAATCATCCGCTGTCCGACGATAGCTCCACATAGCCTGCGCATAAGAAAAAAGAGTCGTGGACAATACAGCCGAAGCTGCACTCGCTTTGAACGGATGATTTCTTTAAAAATATTATTCCAGCTCGATTGCTATCATCATTTTATGTATTCTCTGAAATCTCGGAGCGTCTATATTGTAGCATTTTTCACTTTTGATAGCAATCGTGTTTTGTTGTTTTTGAAATTATCAGAGCCAAAATAGAGCCAGTACGGCTCTAGCTTTAATCTCTTATAATATCTTTAATCATTTCCTTTTTGGTCTTGGTAGTTTCTTGGTAGTTTCTTGGTAGTCTCTTGGTAGTTTCTTGGTAGTCTCTTGGTAGTACTATCAAGAGAGTTATTATCGACTTTATTCAATTCTTCTCTCAGATTCCTATAAAATGCTATAAGCAAAAAATCTAGACAATACTTTCCAAAAAACAGCCAATCCTTTATTTTAAGCCATTTATAAAATCAAAAAATCTAGACATCATTCCGCATCATCATTTTCTGTTTGCATTCACTATAAATGCGTCATATATTTTTTATACATAAAGAACCTGTTCAATTTTATTTATTGCATTTTCAATCTTTTTATTTAAAACATCAAGCTTTTCATATTCTTCTGCAATTTCAATTTGCTTTTTATATGATGGCAATCGGAATGTAACCCCTTTCATTTGTTCAATATAAAGCATGGTTTGTCCTGTTCTAGCAGTTACAGCTTGACGAATGTTATGAACTTGTGAAAAAACAAACCATTTCATATAAATCTTATTTTTAAACTCTGATTTAGGTATTAATACCCCGCAATGATCATTAGCATAAAAAGGATAATCCCTATAAAACATAGTTCCCGTTTTTGCACCATCTTTTGTCCAAGTAATGCATTCTTCTGTTATAATACTTTTACTACTTATACTTTCCAACCATTTTCTATCCGCATACCAAGTTATACCAGAATTTGTTGTCTGGGCAGTTGCACAGGGGAAACAACCTTTATGGTAATATACATCTTCTTCTTTAATTCTCTTTCCAGCTAATACTTTAAATACATCACCAACTTTATAAATTGCTCCATTTACTTTTACTATTTTAAACATTGTGTTTTGTAATTCTTCTTTTTTTTGTAATAACAATTTATATAATTCTTCAATTCTTATATACTCATCGACTATTTTATTTTGTTCTTTAATCGTTGGTATAACTACCTCCATTTTTTCAAATAGCGTTTTATTAAAAGTGCGATTTCCCCCTTTATCTGATGTAACACATAATTCGCATATAGCACGCATTTTATATAACACATATTTTATATTTATATCTTTTTTATACTTATCTTTAACATATAAGACATACGCATGGTCATTCATTGTGTATTTATCTTCATTAACGTATATCATATTCCCTGCTTTTCCATTACGCGCAATGATTATTCCTTCGCTTTGATATATTTTAATATTAACCATTTTACTATTTTTTTTAATATATGTTCCCTCATCAATAAATGACATTGATGTTTTTTCTTGTGTTGATGATGAAAAAACCTTTACCGCAGTATCTTTGCTTTTAGGCTGATTTAAATATATTATATTTTCCGTCAATCCACTATTTCCAGAACCAATCTCAAAAAAGTCTTCTATTTTGCCATTAAGCATTTTCCCCGCCTCCAAACATTTTATTAAGATCTTTCTCAAGTGTTTCCCTAAATTTTTTTAAATCTGAAAGTGTTATTTCCTCAAATTCAGTCTGTCTAAAATATCTCTCAGGCAACAAATTAACTCGATAAACTTTGTCTATTTCTCTCTCTTCTTCAGTTTTATAGTAAAAATCTTTTAAAATATCTCGTACATATATGTACCCATATTTTTTTCCTGGTATCTTTTCTCCCCATTCATTAAAATGCTCGATTGTATCCTCTTTATGAGACTTACATATTTGTTCCATAATAGACAAATTATAATTTCCATACTTATCAATGTATGTTCTTAATTCATTATGTAACGGTTTTCCTTGTTCATCAGTCAAACTTGTTTCATACTGTTTATCAGAATTCGCATAACCGTCATTATCAACAATATAAACATATATTTTTTCATCTTTGTCAATATCATCTAAGATTTCCACTTTCTGTTCGTCATCAATTGTACTACGCTTTTGAATAAACATAGCATATGTCTTTTCTTTTGTATATGGTGCAAATGCAAACTTAGGCAAACTGATAATCATATCTATTTTACATTGCACCAATAGCCATTCTCTCATACGCGAATAGGTAGGATTTTCTAAAATACCATCAGGTATAATAACAATAGCCTTGCCTTTCTCCTTCAACAATTGTACCACTTTTATCAAAGCATTGTACTCTAATTTCTGTGTATTATTGTTTTTTTCAAATAATCTAATCCTATTAACTATTTGACTTCTGTCATCAGTTCCTTCAACAATATTTACATCTTTAAGATTTTTAACAATACCTTCTTTTTCTCCATCTCCATACGGAACATTAGTTATAATATAATCATAATGTGTTGGTATTGGCACTTTATTTACACTTTGGTTACACAATCCTAATGTAGTCAAAGAATTTCTACAATCTATAATGGAATAACCATCTTCCGCCAATGTCATATTTATTTTTGTTTTGCTAACATTAAGATCAATAATATCATATCCATAAATAATTTTAGAAGCTACTTCTGTGGTATCTTTATCCGGATATTTATCATTACAATATGATTTTATTAGCTTAAAGCTTTCAGTTAACATCCCTCCTGTTCCACAAAATGGATCACATAATGTCTTTCCATTATTAATCAATTCATCTAGGTCCGAAGGTTTAAGCAACATATTCACTAAAGGTCTTATAATGTGTCGCTTCGTAAAATATGCCCCTAATGATGATTTTGTTTTATTATCAGCCAGTGATTCATATACTTCACCAAACAAATCAAATTCATAATGATATTCTGTCTGCGATTTTACTTTATCTAGTACGGCTTTCATTTTATTTATTGATGAATTTTCTTGACTTACTTTATTTTTATTTTCTGTCGCTCTTATTTTATCTAGCAAATCGTTAAAACTTAGATTCTCATCTAACTGAAAAATATATTTATATTTTTCCTGAAGCTCAACGTCTGCTGTAGCCCCTGTAATTGCATTTACTGCCGCCTTAATATCATTAACATTTCTTAAAGCGTTGATACTTGTGTCTACGCTAATATCATTATTTCTCCATACAACTATCTTACCCGATTCATCTGTAACAGGCTTACCTTTACTTTCTTCTTTTTCTAATATTACCTTTAAGGATATAAACGCAACAGTGAAACTAATTTTTAACGCATGATTATTTGCAATATCTGTCATATTTCTAAATATAACTGGTAAATCAGAATCTAAAATTCTTTTAAATTCTGCACGCGTAAATCTTTCTTCATCCTCTTTAATTAGTTCAAAATTGGTCACTCCAGCATGATTATACACAAGCTGTAAAATTTCTTGCCCTATAAATCCATTAATACTTTTCCCATTAATATTTAAATCTTCCCATTTTCCATTTCTCGATAGTACTTTTGTAATAATTGAATTAGAATCATATGGATTAAATCCTATTGCAATTCTGCAAATATATTTTCCTGATGAATTAATATCATTACAATACCCTATTGCTTCATCAATAGGATTACCTTTCTCTTTATCATACTTATTTTCAATTAATACATCTATACTTTCATTACCAAAGTAATTAAATAATGTAATATCACTTTTCCCCTTATTTCCGGTACCTTTTTTTGACTTCAAATATTTATATACTTCTTGATTTTTTTTGATCTGTGTAACTATTGTTTCCCCAGGATATAATGCCTCCATTAAATTAAATACTCTTACATCAACATTTGCTTCAACACCATCATTTTCTATATCTTTTAAGTCATCCTGAGTACAATAATCCGAGACAATCGCATGTATCCTATCTATTTTCATTTTTAGCTTAATTGTATCTACTGTATCCATCCGCTTCGCCTCCTCGAACATTTGTTCCATTATAGTTTTTTTTCATAACATTGTCAACTAAAAGAGTAACTTTTTTCTCATCTTTTACTATTTTATAATTATAATTTCACCATAAGCGAAATATTATTTAGAATTGTTTAGATATCTTTTAAATTGTTTATTTAATAATATATATCAGCTTTAAATATAATATTTCTATTTGAATTCAGATGAATTTTCTTGACAATATTTTTCAACTAACGGAATGAATGTTTTTCTCCAATAAAATCTGTTATATTTTCCATAAAATCCGTATTCAGTATTGTTTCTATCAATTTTTAAATCATTCCGCCAAAAATTCACAAACCACCATCTTGAAAAACGAGAATAACCTCTTTGTTGCATTATATTTACTATTTCACTCGGAAGATATCCTTTTTCAATTTTTGAACATATTTTTTTTTGCTTTTCATTGCAGTATTTTTCTATAACAGGTATCCAGTTCTGATACCACATCCATTGTGATTTAGTAATATATAATCCATATTCTTCTCGCGTTCTCAATTCATTTTTCCAAAAATTCGTCATTTCAGGAACAGATAACCAAGTAAAACCTTTTTGATGCATTAATTCCACTATTTCTTTTGACAAATATTTTTTCTTTTCAGTTTCTTTAATTAATGTGTATGTTGCATTTATTTGGGAGGCTTCAGGACTATTCGTTGGAAGAAAACTTATCACCTGATCGGTCTCTGAGTTTACACGTTTCCCGTCAACTCGAACAAATACAACTCTGTATGCATAATGAGTATTACCTATTTCATCAGGTGACAACGTATCCTCAAAATCAGTTATAAATTTTTTTATATTAGTTGACATTTTTTCATTATTAAACAGTATGGATTTTTGCTCAGCTTCGATTGGAGAAAATTGAATTGCCATTCCAAGCTCTTGATCTACTCCAAAAACATTTCCAAACAATTTCTTTATATAGTAATTATAATTAATTGAACACGCTAATAATTTTGCGCTTATAGATCTATCAATCCTTTGTGTCATTTGATGTTCAATCTCATGTCTTATGCCAATAAGAAATTTTAGATTTTTTTTAGTGTTCGAATCAAGAGGGCACTCCTCTTCATCCAAACAACGTTCTAGCTCCCAATGTTTATATGCGCCATATTTTGTTCTATGATAACGTTTTCTTTTACCCTTAAACTCATAGTATCTGTAATCGATTTTTTTATTAGCATAATATGTATGTAAGAGATACGTCCAAGCTATAACTGATAAAGTAATAAATGTTTCTGATTTGAAAGTAATATGTGGGTTATTATAAACTTGTACCGCCGACATCATAGCCTCACGAGATTTGATTAGTAATTCATATTTTTTCATCTTATACCTCATTTCTGTAATACTATTATAAAATTATAACTAAAAATATTATATCATAGTTTATTAATAATTTACATGGCAACACTCTTGTTTATCATAACAAAATATAATAAAGAAGTGTGACAACATCATTGTCATAATAATTTATTACATAAAAGTTTACTAATCCATCACCGCAGTACAGAACACTTCCTCTGCTCCCAGCTCAACTAGCTCATTCTCTATCTGCCTTAACATCAAGTATTCAAAATATTCCCCATCTATATCGAAGAACGCCGGATATATTCTGTAACTTACACCCTCATATCTGAACACTTCACATGCTCCCTTCACCGGACAATAAAATGCGTTTTTGTAATAATCCTCTTTATTCTTCTCTGCATAATCTTTCCACTTCGTAAATAACAAATTAAGCTCTTTGGGAATCTCTCCTATAGTTATCGTTCTAACAGACGCTTCTGTTTTAGGCGGTGTGATCAACAGCTCTCCATCAACACGTGTTAAGGATTTGTTGATATCAATTGACATATCATTTACATTAATATCCTTAACCGTCAGAGCCAACATCTCTCCCAATCTCATTCCTGTCCAAAACAATACATTGAACATTGTCCATGAAGCACGCTTGTCAATTATGGCATCTGCAAACTCATTAAATTCTTCCAATGTCCAATAAGGCATAGCTGCTGCTTTATTCTTCCCCATATTGCCAGCTTTATGGCATGGATTACTTTTAAGATCATAATACTTAACTGCATAATTCATCATGGCACTTAATTAGTTGTTGATAGTTTTAAGATAAGTTGGCTCATATCCCTTTGATATAAGCTCATTTTGCCATCTGCGAATCATGGGAGCTGATATTTCACTCAATGGTATTTCTCCAAAATAAGGCAATATTTTATCATTCACAATATATTCCTTATTCTTCATAGTTGTTTTTCTAAGCCTGCTAGACATATCTTCTTTATATAACTCCCAAAACTTCTTAAAAGGCATATCCATATTGCCGGCTTTTTTTAGTAAAAATACTCTCTCCCATTCTTCAGCTTCGCCCTTAGTCTTAAATCCCCTTTTATTCTTCTTTCGCCTTGTTCCCTGCCAGTCTGTGTAGTAGAATTGACATCTCCACATTTTTCCGTCTTTAGTTGCCGACATCTTACTCCTCCTTTCCTATTTCAAATCCATAGAATCTCTTTTCGAAATACTTTGTAGGAATCTTACCTGCCACAACAATAAATCCTTTTTCCTTAAGACTAGTGTTAAGCTCTCTGATAACTCTGTAGGCATATCCCTTTGATACAACTAAAATATTTGCAACATCCGTTGCTGATAATTATAATGTTAGCATCTAATTAGTACAAAATAAAATGAGACATTCCCCTAAAATATTGTATAATAAACAAGTATAGGAGGAACTCATTATGTCAAGAAAAAAACCACATCACACCAAACAATTTAAGTTGGATGCTATCAACT
>JAFUXG010000070.1 GCA_017470935.1 Lachnospiraceae bacterium | reverse complement strand
GCACCTTGCCGCGTACGTCATCAAAGCTTTAACGGGATACTTAGAAACTCTTATCACCGTACAGAAAGTCATACAAAACGCACCATGCTGCCAGCTTACCTGCGTCCGCCATACAAAAACAAAAGTTAACTAAACAGTAATTTTATGATAAATATTCATCGATTGCAGCAGCCGCTTTCTTGCCCGCACCCATGGCGAGGATTACGGTAGCCGCACCGGTTACAGCGTCACCGCCGGCGTATACGCCAGGCTTTGAGGTCGCTCCCACCTCGTTTGCTGTAATACCACCAAAGGATTCTGTGTCAAGCCCCTCTGTTGTGTCCTTGATAAGAGGGTTTGGTGATGTACCTATTGACATTATCATACAGTCACAGTCTATATCAGTAAATGCACCCTCTACAGGTACAGGTCTTCTTCTGCCTGATTCGTCTGGCTCTGAAAGCTCCATTTTCTGGCAGTGAACAGATTTGACCCAGCCATCCTCACCTACGACCTCAAGGGGATTGGTGAGAAGCTCAAACTTGATCCCTTCCTCCATGGCATGTTCAACCTCCTCAGCTCTTGCAGGAAGCTCCTCCATTGAACGGCGGTATACTATTGTAACATCTGATCCAAGACGCTTTGCACATCTTGCGGCGTCCATTGCAACATTTCCACCACCTACAACAACCGTCCTTTCAGGATGCTTGATAGGGGTTGTGGAATCCTCCTTGTATGCTTTCATCAGATTGATTCTTGTTAAGAATTCATTGGCAGAATATACGCCATTAAGGTTCTCTCCCGGAATCTTCATAAATCTTGGAAGCCCGGCACCAGATCCGATGAATACCGACTCAAACCCATATTCCTTCATAAGCTCATCAATGGAAATGGTCTTGCCTATGACCACATTGGTCTCTATCTTGACACCTAATTCCTTAAGACCGTCAACCTCCTTCTGCACGATTGCTTTAGGAAGACGGAATTCAGGAATTCCGTATGCAAGCACTCCACCGGCTAAATGGAGAGCCTCGAATATAGTAACATCATAGCCCTTCTTAGCAAGGTCGCTGGCACATGCAAGTCCTGAAGGACCTGAACCGATAACTGCAACCTTATGTCCGTTAGATTCAGGTTTAACAGGCTTTTCTGTGTTATGTGCATTGTGGTAATCAGCCACAAATCTCTCAAGACGTCCGATTGCCACAGGCTCACCCTTGATTCCGCGGACACATTTGGATTCACACTGTGTTTCCTGGGGACATACACGTCCACATACTGCTGGAAGTGAGCTGCTCTCATTTATTACCTGATACGCTCCCTCAAAATCACCCTCTGCAACCTTTGCGATAAACTCAGGTATCTTAATCTGGACAGGACATCCGCCTACGCATGGGCGATGCTTGCAGTTAAGACAGCGCTGCGCTTCATCTATTGCAGCCTCCTCAGTATAGCCTAAGGTTACCTCATCAAAATTCTTATTTCTAACATCCGGCTCCTGTGCAGGCATCGGATTCTTTGTCATACTCATATTCGGCATTAATATGTACCTCCTTATTTATGCTACGCATCTTAAGTTATTCGGACATGTTAGTCCATGATTTCATTCATTGCAGTTGCGATATGCTTCAATTACATTATCTGCTATTGCAAACCGCATTTTGAGCATAATATCATGTCTATGCTTTCAGCAAATTACAAGCCTCATCCCTTGCCTTCTGTTCAAAGGGCTTATACACAGCTCCTCTTGCCATTGCTTCATCAAAATCTACTTCAAATCCATCAAAGTCAGGACCATCTACACATGCAAACTTAGTCTGTCCTCCAACAGTAAGACGGCAGCCTCCACACATTCCTGTTCCATCAACCATAATAGGATTCATGCTTACAACAGTCTTCACGTTATATTTCTTCGTTGTTGCCACAACAAACTTCATCATAATAAGCGGTCCGATGGCAATAACCTCATCAAACTCCTCACCTGATGCCAAAAGCTTATCAAGAGGCTCAGTTACAAGTCCCTTCTCACCTGCCGAGCCATCATCTGTCATTAATATATAATCAGCACTTGCTGCCTTGAACTCATCCTCTAATATTATCAGATCCTTACTCCTAAAGCCCACAATGGATGTAACCTCACACCCCTGCTCATGCAATGCCTTTGCCACAGGATATGCAATGGCACAGCCAACACCACCGCCAACAACAGCAACCTTCTTAAGTCCTTCTATCTCTGTAGGTCTTCCAAGAGGTCCCACAAAATCCTGAATATACTCACCTTCATTTAAGGAATTCAGAATTTCCGTTCCTGCTCCCACAATCTGAAATATAATATCAACTGTACCCTTTTCCCTGTCATAGCCTGCAATAGTAAGGGGTATTCTCTCACTGTCCTCCTTTGCACGGAAGATAATGAACTGGCCAGCCTTTGCCTTTCTTGCAACCAAGGGTGCCTCAATCTCCATCAGTGTTACAGTGGGATTAAGCTCTTTCTTTTTCACAATCTTGTACATACTTATACCTCTTTCCTGTTTCATATAGCCATAAAGCCTTATACATTCACCAATCCATACATAATATCACTATTATTTTCATCGGTGATTTGCAAAATACAATATATTATAACCTTTTTTGTTTTAGATGAAAAGTATTTTTTATTTAAATATAGTATAAATGTAAAAAACCCGGTATCTGCTTCATCAACAAATACCGGGTAATTAATCTATTGTTTCAATAATTAGTGCTTGGACTGACATAATCAGCATTATAATGCATAAGATCATTTTCCAAACGGACAAAACCATACTTTGCAAAGGTCTTTTCAATTACGCCATTCCTTGGCATTGAGTAAGGGTTACTCTTGGGCTTATAAAATGATCCAACTGCAATCTTTTTCTTAGTCTTACCTGACTTAGTATAGGTATAGCTGTACATGGGATTCTCATTGCAGTTCATATCAATCGCTGTCCCAACAGTATGGTATGACCATGTAGACTCCTCGGGTCTCCACCTATAGGAGCCTGCTTCATAGATTGGCGGCTTTGTCTTATTCTTATATATCTCCTTATAGATCTGCTTGATCGTTTCCGCATACTTCTTATTGACCGTAATATATAACTTTCTTGTTTTCTTCGCTCCTGAATGCTTTGAATGGTTCTTGAAATCCCAAACCTTCACACAGACTGTCTTACAAGCCTTTCTAGCCTGCTTCTCGTTCTTGGGCCATTTATAATTATACTTAGTGTTCTCTGCGTTAAAGCAAAAATAATAGTCCATAACCCCGTGAGCTGCGTACATAGCAGAGCTCTCAACCTTATTACCATTAACCATCTTATAGGTTCTGATGGCAAATATGTACCCCATACCATGCTTTGCCTTGCTATACTTCATGCTAGTCTGTCCTGACGAGACACTTCCAGCCAGAGTAAAGGGCATATTCTTAACAGCATCCGGCACCTGGTACGTATCAATATCAATGCCATCCATTTCATATCTGCTATATGAGTGCATACTATACAGATGCTCATTATCAAATTCCTTCATATAAATGTTATAGCCGTCAACATTCTCCGCAGGATTCCAGCTGATTGTAAATGTATTAGCCTTAGTTGCTTTGACGCTTGTGATCTTTGAAGGCGACGGAACAATAGATACGACTATAGGATCTCCAAATTCCCCATAAATGGTTGTGTCGTCTGAAACAGCAGTATAACGTGCCTTATAATAATAAGCAGCACCCATAGCCGCAGTGCTGTCAGTCACATCAACACCATATGATGACAAGGTAAGCTCACCGCTTGATACCATAGTATATTCACCATCAACCTTATCACTGCGGTACAATTCATAGCCTGAAGGATATTCCTTATCATAGTAGATATCATAGTCATCATCATAATCAGTACCGGCACCTTCTATCCCGCCATATCCATTGTAATAAAAGTAGTCATAATCACTGCTTCTAATACTCAAGGTAACAATTCCCGCCTCATTGACCTTTGCGCCAAAAAATCCGGGTTTCTCAGATATTGTATTTGCTGCATATACTGTAAATGTTGAACTAATGCAGAGTAACAGACAAATAATAATACTTACAGAATATTTCTTCATGATATCTCCTCTTTTCATATGTATCCCCAGGGTATTTTAATAGTATAAATGCATTATTCGATTTTAGATTATAACATAATCAAATGACTCTCTCAATATGAAAAATCCCTTTTCTAATTCCCTTTTCTATAAGAATAAGGCAGGAAATAGGCCTGCCTTACATATTAGTATTAAACTATCCTATAGATCAATCTTAATTCCGTTCTCTATAAGAATTTTCATATACCTTTCCGCTCTTGCGTCCGCCTCATTCGCTCTTGCATCCGCCTCTTCCGCTCTTGCATCTGCCTCATCCGCTATTGCATCCGCTTCTTCCGCTCTTGCTTTTGCTTCCTCTACCGCTATGTTCAGCTCCGCAAGCTTCTCCTCTGCCTCCCTCAGCCTGTCGCTTGGCAGCTCAATAATCTCTCCGCCCATCGCCTTCACCACCTTGTCTTCTATATCATTGCCGTCTGTTATATGTCTCGCCACGACACGCATGCAGCTGCTCAAATCCGCCAGCTCCACATCCGTGATCTCTCGATTGTTCTTCCATTGTAACATTGCTTCATACAAAAATTCAAGGTCTTTAATAACTTTTTCGTAATCTTTTTCAGACGTCAGCTCTTTCTCATAACGTATTATATAGAACGGCACATATACAAACAGCTTCTTCTCTACGATCTCCTCCTTGGTGATGTTCTCAAGAAAGATATTATTCTCCGTATGGTCCACCCTCTGTCCGTCAGGAAATACATAGCTTAT
>JAFUXG010000027.1 GCA_017470935.1 Lachnospiraceae bacterium | reverse complement strand
ATGTAAAAAATGTAAAAAAATACATAAATGTGTAAATTTAATGAATATTCATATATCACTATGAGCTATAAAGGGTAATCTATAGGATAAGGTCATATATATAGAATAAAAATTGCCAAAATAATTGTCAATGACAAATGGCGGCAATCAGTGGATTATAGTAGGGGAAGTTTGATAAAATAAACATAACTGCAAATTTTCGGTTTTTAATGATAAGGAGGATTATATAATATGAAGAAAGGATTTATTAGCTGTTTGCTGACGGCATTGTTAGTAGTTAATGTTTTTTCCAGTATACCGTTTGTTAATGCGGAGGAAAATGGCACAAATTATCAGACTGATGTGACAAATAATACATGGAAAGAAATTACCATGAAAGCATATTTGTGGAAGGAAAATTCCATAATAGGATCTCAGTTTTACGATACGATATTTCATCTTATATATGAAAAGAATGACAAGAAATATGCGCAATTTGTTGAAAGTGAAGATGTTTTATATGACAGCATATATGAGCTTAAATGGCTTGAAAACGAGAAGGTATATCTTCCGACGGTAAGAGTATATCATCAGAAGTTGACTACTTCCATTGATCCGACAACGCTAGGATATTCAGATGAAGCTAAGGAACGACAGTTATGTATTCACAGTCAGCAATTAGAGTATAAGCTTTGCTATATGAAGCATTCAGGTACGATAGTTGAAAGTGAAAAGTATGCATATGTGATGGATCCAAAGGTTGTTTCTAAAGAGAATGAAGAAGGTGAAACAGTTATGGTAGCTGAGACTCATTGCTATGTATATGGTCTTTACCAGTACGAAGATGCAGGTGATAATTATTTTGTAAAACCGGCTGGTAGTGGATGGAGTGATATGCTCTATGAAGATTTTATAAAGCAATTTCAGCCGGCATATAACGGGATGACAATAGATGACTATTATAAACAGGTGGTAATTGAGGAAACAGATGAGAAAGCCAACATATCCTTTGTCACAGATGGAAGAAGTGCGGGCGGCAGCTCATATGACAACGGATATATGTACTATGATAAGGTGCAGGGTGCCCTTGTTATGAAAAATGTTCAGGATGAAGGAATACTTCACATCACAGATTGGAAAGGGACATTTATAATCCGGCTTGAGGGAGATAATTCCATCGGTGGAATTGTAATGGATGGAGTATATGATTTTACACTTGATATAGATGGTAAGGGAAGTCTTTCTGTTAATGAAAAGAAAACAAATGACACAGCCATTCATATTGCCGGAACCGGATATAAGGAGAAGGCGCTTCTTGTTGGTGATAAGATTGAGTTGAAATTGTACGCAAATGAAGGTGGTAATTCTATCAAAATTGACAAAACGACAATTGATGCAGAGGACAAGGCGATTGTTTGGAAATTAAGACCTGAAGGGCTGACGGTTGTTAAAGAAAATAGTGATGATCAGTTAGAATCGACCTATTATAATTATGTGGTTAAGGGCACCCAGATAGGATCAGAGCCTCCGCATGAGCATACGGCGGCAGTATCATGGTCAGGTGATGACACTAACCACTGGAAGATATGTGCTGAGTGTGGTGAGAAGCTGGAGGAGACAATTGCAGCTCATACAGTCTCAGATTGGAAATACGAGGGTGACTATCACTGGAAAGAGTGTACCGTATGCGGACGGATCATTGGTGAAAGAGAGAAGCATAGCTTTGATGCCGGTGCTGTAACCAAGAAGGCAACGGAGACAGAAGCTGGTGTAATGACGTATACCTGTAGATGTGGCTATACAAAAATAGAGACTATTCCTAAGCTAGAGTCAACAAAACCATCGGGCGATAGCGGTACAGGAACAACAGACACGGGAGGAGATGCAGCAGGCAAGGATGGTTCCGGTGGAGCTTCGTCAGCAACAGGGGACGCCGGTAAGATTGCTGTTGCAGCAGGAACCGAAACCAAGGACGAGAGTGGAGCTACCTATACCGTCAAGGCAGCAGATGCAGAGACTGCAAGCGGAACAGTAGAGGTTGAATATACCGCTGCGGATACCACAGAGAAGACAGTAACAATCCCTTCGACAGTGACCGTCAACGGAGTGGAGGCTACCGTAACCACAGTTGCAGCAAGTGCCTTTGAGGGTAATAAGACTGTTACCACGGTAACAATCCCATCAACAGTTGAGGAGATTGGTGACAACGCATTCAAGAACTGTACCAAGCTTACGACAGTGACTCTTCCTGCAAGTGTAGAGGAGATCGGAGACAGTGCGTTCCAGAATTGCACCAAGCTTAAGAAGGTGACGATTCCTAAGAATGTGGAAACGGTTGGTAAGAATGCATTTGCCGGATGTTCAAGTCTCACAACAGTGGATATCAAGAGTACAACGATAACTAAGATAGATCAGGGAGCATTCAAGAACTGTAAGAAGCTCACCGAGGTGACTGTAACTAAGAATGTTACCACGATCGGCAAGGAGGCATTCTCAGGAGATAAGAAGTTAAAGACCATCACCATTAAGAGCACAAAGCTTAAAAGTGTGGGTAAGAACGCATTTAAGGGTGTTCCAAAGTCAACTACCATTAAGGTGCCTAAGAAGCAGAAAGCAGCATATACGAAGTTGCTTAAGAAGGCAGGCTTCAAGGGGAAGGTTAAATAATTATATTATTGATAAGGAAGATAATGATGAAAAAGAACAGATACTTTAAAAGAATGGTGTCATCTGCATTGGTAATAACAATGTGTATTTCCACAGGCTTAGGAAGTGTCACTGTTAAAGCGGATGGGTCGGATCCGGTGACTACACTTCAAAATGCATTCAGTGCGTTTGAGAGCAGCGAAGCAGTGTATATGGATTATACTGCAGTTGACGGTGATACGTCCGTACATGAGCAGGTGGAGCTTGACCGCAAGAACAAGATTAAGAAAATAATATCCGAGGATTCGAGTACAGGCAAGACTACCAATTCTTATATTGATCTTAAGAAAAAGATTACATATACTCAAAAGTCTGCAAGTAAATGGGAGGTTGCGCCTACAGCCGCAAAGGATTTGGAAAGTGTAGGAAGAATACTAGCGGCTAATGGTGTGGAGCCGGTGATCGTTGCAGGTGTGACTTACGTGTATGATGGGGAAGAGACTGTTGCTGTGACCAATGCACGTACTGAAGAAGACACAGAGGTTGAATGTTTCCGTTTCAGTGCTGACATACCTATAGCATCAGCTGATGATTATGATGATGAGGAAGATGAGGATGCGGAAGAGTATGAGGAAGGTGAAGATGTAGAGGAGGAAGAGGTCGAGCCTGAGACTGCTAATGTTCATTTCTATGTTGAAAAGTCAACAGGAAGGTGGGTACATGCAGATATAGATACAGAAGTTTCTCTTGATATTGTATATCCTACAGCGGTGGAGGTGGCACTTTCTATTCCGCAAAAGGCTAAGAAATCCGGCACATTGAAAAATGGATATGTTATGGCCTATAAGGGTGTGAAATATAAGGTACAGTACAAAAAGAAAAAAGCATATCTTGTTGTGTCGGGCTCTGCCTCTAAGGCTAAGCTTACTGTAGAGAAGACTGTGAAGATCCTTGGAAAGAAGTACAAGGTTACAGAGATCGGTAATAATGCATTTGCAGGTAACAAGAAGCTTAAGACACTTGTTGTTAAGGCTGATGTTACAAAGCTTGGCAAGCAGGCATTCTATAATTCAAAGAAGCTTAAGACCATAACCTTTAGGAGCACAGCCATCAAATCAGTTGGCAAGAATGCATTTAAAAATGTTCCAAAGACTGCAACCATCAAGGTGCCTGGAAAGAAGAAGGCAGATTATTCAAAGAAATTCAAGAAGGCAGGATTTAAGGGTAAGGTGAAATAAATAATAGCTATATACATGAAATGGGCAGGGAGACCTGTCCATTTCTTAATTGTTGCAGGGCAGCAGGATGCGATTGCAGCTTCCCTGCCTGATTGTAGCACCAGAGCCTCCATGGGCATCGTGCTTGCACGAATGAACATGAGAGGCTCGCAAGACCAGCGAGAAGCAGTTGCTTCGAGCTGGTCGCAGGTGCGGGAATCAAGTAGGGTGGGATTTCATCCGCCCTACTCGATTACAGGGCTTTGTTAAAAATCAGTACTGATATAAAAAATCAAAAGTTCGTATTGACATATATAATATTTTGGAGTTACCATGAATAAGTCGGACATGAATAATGCCTGGCTGGTATAATTAAATCATCATAGTTATATTATTATACATGGAAATGGAGGATGTTAGACATGAGTATTAGAATTGGTATTATGGGCTATGGGAACCTGGGAAGAGGAATTGAATGTGCCATTAAGAAGAATGATGACCTTGAGCTTGCAGCAGTATTTACAAGAAGAGATCCATCTACAGTTTCTATTCTTACAGAGGGTGTTTCGGTTTGTAGTGTAAATGATGTAGAAAGCTGGAAGGGAAAGATAGATGTTATGATCCTATGTGGTGGAAGTGCCACTGACCTTCCGGAGCAGACACCTAAGTATGCTAAGCTTTTCAATGTGGTGGATAGCTTTGACACCCATGCAAAGATACCGGAGCATTTTGCAAATGTGGATGCAGCAGCCAAGGAGGGCGGTAATATAGGAATTATTTCGGTGGGCTGGGATCCGGGAATGTTCTCCCTTAACAGAATGTATGCAAATGCTATCCTTCCTGATGGAAAGGACTATACCTTCTGGGGCAAGGGTGTAAGCCAGGGACATTCAGATGCCATAAGAAGAATTGCCGGAGTCAAGGATGCTAAGCAGTACACAATCCCTGTTGACAGTGCATTGGAGGCAGTACGTGCAGGAAAGAATCCTGAGCTTACTACCAGACAGAAGCATACAAGAGAATGCTTTGTTGTGTTAGAGGATGGAGCAGATGCAGCAAAGGTAGAGAATGAGATTAAGACTATGCCTAACTATTTTGCTGATTACGATACAACAGTACATTTTATAAGTGAGGAGGAGCTTAAGAGAGACCACAGCGGTATTCCTCATGGAGGCTTTGTTATCCGCACAGGCAAGACCGGATGGAATGATGAGAATGATCATGTGATCGAGTACAGCTTAAAGCTTGACTCTAATCCTGAGTTTACATCCTCTGTAATCGTTGCCTATGCAAGAGCAGCGTATAAGCTATCCAAGGAGGGAGCAAGCGGATGTAAGACTGTATTTGATATAGCTCCCGCATATCTCTCAGCAAAGGATGGAGCAGAGCTAAGAAAGAGCCTGCTGTGATAAGGCAAGAAGTGGATTAATGCAGCTTGAACTTTAGAAGTTAATTGGTAAATATTATTGTCACGTATTTTGAACTTTAGAAGTTAATTGTCATAATTATTGTCACGTATTTTGAACACATGAATATATTATATTAGGAGCTGTCACAACATATGTTTGATTCTGTCTTCCATCTTCTGGGGTTCCAACGATATCCGATAGGTATGCGCATCGTTCTGGTTCGTCGAATAAACGTCCTCAGAACGTTTGGAGCCATAGGCTGTGCGACTGCCGGAGTGGAACGGAGACAGGTGCACGAAGGATGGATGGAGAAATTAATGATATCAAGTGACAGCTCCTTGCTGAAAATTCGTCCCTGCATTTAATAAATGATGGTATTGTAAGTTGGGTAAGGTACGTGGCAAAGCCGCAGGGACTTCATTATAGAAGCGATGAAGGTTATTCAAGAGAATACAATGGATATATGGCAGATAAAATGACCGATGTACAAATAATGCAAGCAGGACGGATGAAATGACCGGTGAACAAATAGCGCTAGCAGATACAGTAAATAATGATATCACATAGGGCATACATATATGGGTGAAGTGGTGGATGAAAAAATAGCATACGCATATATGGTGGAGTGCGCAGATGGCAGCCTCTATACGGGATGGACATATGATCTGGCAGGACGCATGAAGGCTCATAACTCGGGAAGAGGCGCAAAGTACACCAGATCGAGGCTTCCGGTACAGCTTGTGTATTACGAGAAGTGTAAGGATAAAATTGCTGCAATGAAGAGGGAATATGCCATAAAGCAGCTTGAACGGAAGGACAAGCTTAGATTGGTTGATGCATTTCAGAAGGATGATAAGATTCTAAATAGCAGAAGCATTTCAGAAGGATGATAAGCTCTGAATGACAGATGTATATAAGAATACATAATAGATATATAAGAAAATATAATAGAATAAAATTTAATTACAGATAAATATAAAGGATAGATACATAGGAGCAATATGAAGGATAAATACTCGCAGTTTTACAATAACAGCAGACGGAAAAACACCCCCGGCAGTGGGAAGTCTGGCAGCAGGAGGTCCGGCAGTGGGGATTCTAACAGAATAAGACTTAATAGGAAGCAGCGTGTACTTGCAAGACTTGCACTTGGTACGCTGTTTATTTTTGTTATTGTTGTTGTGCTAGGCACATTTATTCATTTAATTAAGGAGCGTAGTATAAGAAAGCATCGGCAGGAGGAGCCGGAGGTGATAGAGGTTCCTGCCCTGACCGGAGTGGCGGACCGGTTTACCGATCTTCCTATTACAGAGGATTTTCTTACGATCAACGAATATTCAAGACCGGGTCTTGCCCTGTCATCCAATCCCCAGTACATTGTCATACATTACACCGCTAATCCGGGCTCCACAGCAAAGCAGAACAGGGATTATTTCGAGGGGCTTAAGGACAGTCATCAAACCTATGCCAGCGCCCAGTTTGTAATTGGTCTTCAAGGGGAGATAGAACAGTGCGTGCCCTGCAATGAGATGGCGTATTGCTCTAACAGCTTAAATGATATATGTATCTCCATTGAAATGTGTCATCCTGATGAAGAGGGGAATTTTAATGATGCCACATATAATAACTGCGTAAGCCTTACGGCACATCTGATGAATTATTATCATATTGATATGGATCATTTGATCAGGCATTATGATGTGACAGGAAAGAACTGTCCTAAGTATTTTGTGGAGCACCCAGACAGATGGGAGGTTTTCAAGGGCTTTGTGGAAGAGTATAGGGAAAAATATAAGGATGTGAATTACGATATGATCTCTGAAGATGAAGAGAGTGATTCTTGATAGATGTGAGCGGAAAAAGAATTATATAAATGAGCTCATATACTTGCAATATTGACAGATAGATAGTAATATATAGTGGGTGAGTTAATGAAAGCACCTATATATTGATGATAAGTTGTGGGGATAATATATTTTCGTCCATGCAAATAATTATCAATTATTTTATATAGGAATTTGTAATCCGGAATATTTATACGAGGGAGGAAGTCATGGGCAGATCAGGTAAAAGGAGTGTGGCTAGTCAGGAAGCAATATATGATGCGAGAACCCTTGGGACACCTAGAATGATGGTGTTAGGGATTCAGCATATGTTTGCAATGTTTGGTGCAACGGTTCTTGTTCCGCAGCTTACGGGACTTTCTGTATCATCTACGTTATTGTTTGCAGGTCTTGGGACCTTGCTGTTTCATTTTATATCAAAGGGAATGGTACCTGCTTTTCTTGGGTCATCATTTGCCTTTTTGGCCGGGTATGGTGCCATAGCGCCTAATGGTGAGCGGGAATTACTGCCGTATGCCTGCTTTGGAGTGGCTGCCGCATCGGTGCTTTACTTTGTTCTGGCAGCACTTATCAAGGCCTTTGGGGTCAAAAGAGTGATGAAGTTCTTTCCGCCGGTGGTAACAGGTCCTATCATTATCGCCATCGGACTTACCCTTTCCCAGTCTGCTGTGGACAACTGCTCTGCCAACTGGTTTGTGGCATTGACTGCAATTATCATAGTGGTTGTCTGCAATATATGGGGCAAGGGAATGATAAGAGTAATCCCAATTATTCTGGGAGCGCTGGGCTCGTATATTGTAGCGGTGCTAATGGGAGGGGTGGATTTTACCGGAATTAAGGAGGCTGCATGGCTTGGACTTCCTGTTCATATGGAGGATACGGTGTTTGAGATATTCAAGGCACCTGACACATCCTTGTTGATCACGGCTGTTATTACCATTATGCCGATAGCTATTGCCACTATGATGGAGCATATTGGAGATATTGCAGCCATATCATCTACAGTCGGAAGAAATTTCTTTGAGGAGCCTGGACTTCACAGAACTCTGGTGGGAGATGGCCTTGCAACACTTGTTGCCTCGATTTTCGGCGCACCTGCAAACACCACCTATGGTGAGAACACAGGAGTTCTTACACTGTCAAGGGTGTATGATCCCAGGGTTATCAGGATTGCAGCCTGCATAGCCATAGTGTTTTCATTTTCACCTAAGTTTGCAGCGGTAATTGGATCTATGCCTGCGGCTACCTGCGGGGGAATTTCCATCGTGCTTTATGGCATGATCTCGGCTGTTGGTGTCCGTAATGTGGTGGAGAACCAGGTGGATTTCAAGGAATCCAGGAATGTTATTATTGCAGCCCTTATTCTTGTGCTCTCCATTGGTGTAAAGTATAGTGCGGCGGGAGCAATCAATATAAATGTAGGCGATATAACCATTGGTCTTTCGGGACTGGCGGTGGGAGCCCTTGTGGGTATTATATTAAATGCTGTGCTGCCTGATTTTTCAAGTGAGGATGTGGTTGAGGGTAAGGAGCCTAAGCCCCTCAAATAAGAATGTTAATAGGCGTTAGAAATGTATATGAGCTTTTTGCAAGCGCTTAATGATAAATATAGATAACGAGGAAAAGGAGAAAAAAATGATTACTGAGAATGTGACATTTCTGGATCATCCCTTGATCCAGCACAAGATTTCAATGTTAAGAGATGAGAAGACCGGAACTAATGAGTTCCGTAAGCTTGTTGAGGAGATAGCAACACTTATGGGTTATGAGGCACTTCGCGACCTTCCCCTTGAGGACGTGGAGGTTAAGACTCCCATTGAGACCTGTATGACACCTATGATCGCAGGAAAGAAGTTAGCCATTGTTCCGATTCTTCGGGCAGGACTTGGTATGGTTAATGGTATTACTTCTCTTGTTCCTACTGCTAAGGTTGGACATATTGGACTTTGCAGAAATGAGAATACACATGAGCCAGAGGAGTATTACTGCAAGCTTCCTAATCCTATTGAGCAGAGGACAATAGTTGTATGTGACCCTATGCTGGCAACGGGTGGGTCTGCAGTTGCTGCGGTGGATTTCATTAAGGAAAGACATGGAAAGAATATAAAGTTTATGTGTATCATTGCTGCGCCGGAGGGGATTGACAGACTTATGAAGGCTCATCCGGATGTGCAGTTATATGTTGGACACCTTGACAGATGTCTCAATGATGACGCATATATTTGCCCGGGGCTTGGTGATGCGGGAGACAGAATATTTGGAACTAAATGAAAAAATGTTCAGCTTGTTGGAAAAAGGAATCTGTCAGGGTTTACAGGAGACAGGATATTTGATGTTAATTAAAATAGCAGGGAGAATGTAATCTTCCCTGCTATTTTTAACATATACTTTCTAACATATATTTTCTAATATATTATTATTTTGATCACAATCTGAATTTAATCTGAACAGGCTCCTTAAGGGATTGCCCGCCCTTTGACTTAACCTTAGTGGTTATGTGAAGGTAGTAATCTGTCTCCTGAGCATATGGCTCTAAAGGCTCTACTTCAATCTCCATAGTCTCATCGTTATAATTGAACTTGGTAGCCATCTTCACACCATCCTCGCCCTCAACATAAAGATTATCTGAGTTGATTGTTGCCGGATCAAGTGCTGTTGTAAAGCGGCATCTCCATACAAACTTACCGGTCTTGAAGCTGAGATTTTGTTTGACCCTGCTCTCATATCCCTTGGGGACATCTTCTATCTCAATGTATTTCTTTGCCATTAATGAGAACCTCCTTATGTCAAAGCCCTATGCATATCATATGCATGCTTTATAACAGGCCGTGATATTTGTTATATCGGCATTCTTAATCAGACTCATTATAGCACAATTATTTCTAATATTCCAGTCCTGCTAAAAATGCTTTTTGATTAATCTCTATTGTCTTAGGAGGTACAGTATTTTCAATGACTGAAAGCCAATCCTCCTTGGAAAAATCCATGTGCTGTGCAGCAAGCCCCAGGATAATATTATTGAACACTCTTGGGTTGCCAAGCTTAATTGCCTCAGCGGAAGCATCTATTGAGTAGACCTTGTATGTCTTAGAAAGGTTCTCGATAATATTTTCAGGATATTCTGCAGCACCGGTCACAACAGTAATAGGATCCATTCGCTGGTCGTTAATGATAAGTACGCCGTCCGGCTTAAGGTAGTGTGCATAGCGAAGGGCTTCAAGTCGCTCGAAGGCAATAAGCACATCTGCCTGCCCCTCTTCAACTATAGGTTCGCTGACCTTTTCTCCATACCGTACAAATGTAACTACAGAACCGCCGCGCTGTGCCATTCCGTGAACCTCTGAAAGCTTTACATCATATCCTGCAGTAAGTATTATTCCACCTAAGATTCGGCTTGTGAGAAGCGTTCCCTGTCCTCCCACGCCGACGATCATTATGTTTTTTGTTTCACTCATAGTCAATACCAACCTTCATGCCTATACCATATAATATATTAGTCTTCGGCACAAATTCCTTTCTCTGTATATTATTTTTCCACAGTCTCAATCGCCTCAAACGGACAAAGATTCTTACATAAGCCACATCCGTTACACATTGTTGCATCAATTGAGATGGTGCCGTCCTCATTTCTTGTAAGAGCAGGACAGCCCGGCTTTAAGCACATGCCGCACTTCTTACATTTCTCCGGTACAGGAACACATTTATTCGGGAAGTGTACCTCCTTAAGAAGAGCACAGGGTGACTTGGTGATGATAACAGAAACCTCATCACGGGCAACCTCCTCCCTGATGACTTCCTCTAGCTT
This sequence comes from Lachnospiraceae bacterium, assembly GCA_017470935.1. Lineage (GTDB taxonomy): Bacteria > Bacillota > Clostridia > Lachnospirales > Lachnospiraceae > CAG-590. Next base: position 49,584 of record JAFUXG010000027.1, on the reverse strand, counting down.
CTTGATGTCAAATGCATTGACCTCCTGAACATGCTCTATACCCATGGACTTACAAAGTCCCATAATATTAATGGCAGGAACCACCTTGCCCTGCAAAGTCTTGCCTGTTGCAGCATGATCCTGGTGTCCCGTCATACCAGTTGTAGAATTATCCAAGATGATAACGGTTCCTGTACCCTGGTTGTACACCATATTCATAAGGGAATTAACACCTGTATGCATAAATGTTGAATCACCGATAACGGCAACCCAGTTCTTGATATAATCCTTGCCCTTGGCCATCTCCATTCCGTGAAGTGACGAGATGGAGGCTCCCATACAGATGGTCGTGTCTACAACTGAAAGAGGAGCAACTGCGCCTAACGTATAGCAGCCAATATCTCCGGCAGCGTGGATTTTTAACTTGTTAAGTACAGTGTATACACTTCTGTGTGGACATCCCGGACAGAGAAGAGGGGGTCTTGCGGGAACATCAGCAGGCTTGTGGATGTTAAGCTCCTCCTTTAATACAGCCCTTCTCAAAAGGTTAGCGCTGTATTCTCCCTGGAGAGTAAATGCTTCCTTGCCGATACACTTTATTCCCATTGCCTTCACCTGCTCTTCGATGACAGGCTCCAGCTCTTCGAAAATGTAAAGAGTCTCAACCTTCTCTGCGAATTCCTTGATCAATTTCTTTGGAAGTGGATGAACAAGTCCAAGCTTAAGCACTGAAGCGTTAGGACATGCCTCCTTCACATATGTATAAGGGATTCCACTTGTTATGAATCCGATCTTTGTATCATTTATTTCCATACGGTTAAGTGGAATATCCTTTGAAGCACCCTTATCTGCAACCTTCAAAGTATTGGCATCCTCTGCCATATCCTTGATGCGCTGTTCTACCACAAGATGGCGCTTGATGGCATTGCCGGGCATCATAACGTTCTTTCCGATATTTCTTTCATAAGGCTTATCCTCAGGAACAACCCTATCCTCCAATACTACCAGCCCCTGGGAATGTGCAAGACGGGTAGTTGTGCGGAGTACGATAGGTGTGTCATATTTTTCTGAAAGCTCAAAGGCAAGCTTCATAAAGTCCTTTGCTTCCTGGGAATCTGAAGGTTCAAGAACCGGTACCTGTGCCGCACGGCATATCTGCCTTGTGTCCTGCTCGTTCTGGGAGCTATACATTCCCGGATCGTCTGCAACAACTGCCACAAGACCGCCGTTAGAACCAATATATGAAACGGTGTACATAGGATCTGCTGCTACGTTGAAGCCTACATGTTTCATAGATGCCATTGAGCGCACACCGCTTATGGATGCACCGATGGCAACCTCCATTGCTACCTTCTCGTTGGGAGCCCACTCGCAGTAGACCTCCGGATATTTTACTAAATTCTCACTGATCTCTGTACTTGGTGTACCGGGATATGCAGAAGACACCTTGACTCCCGCCTCATAGGCACCACGGGCAATCGCCTCGTTACCAAGCATAACTTTCTTCTCACTCATGAAAGTCTCCTCCTGTATGTTACTTGTGTATTCAACAATTGCGAAACTCATTATAAAGATATATTATGTTCACAACTTAGAAAGTGTAGATTTGAGTTTTGCAATTAACATATCTCATTCTTATTAGGTGAAGAGATAAACAGTATTATTATAACGGAAATGATAAGATTTGTCATTAAGGAAATTAAGGAAGTTTTGAAGCCCACATATGATAATCTTGATATAAGTTACAGAGAGCATATCTGTGGTGGGGAACCGGATGAAGAAGAAGGTAAGAGCGGTAAATGTATATATTTCCAAAACTGCGTTATGAGCTGGGTGGGTGGACAGATTTCAAGTTATACATCAGCAGATGACCATAATGGCTGAGTGCTTGGACATGTATTTTGTTCCGGAGGCTGTTTTAATTTTAACGGTATAGGGAGCCGTACAATTAACTGTTATGGACACCACGGTTTTCAGGAAGGGATTACGCTGGAAACATTTAGCAGATCCAATATGCCGATTACCGATAATCTCATACAGGGCAACCTTGTGGAGTACTGTACTATGGGCTGCGTGGTATGTAATCAGCATCACAGCTTTATGATGATCCCGGTGATGTGTTTGGGAAGTATGTAAAAGATAAGAATGCTAAGATAATCAGGTTTGATAAATGAGAAGATGGCGGTCAAATTGACTGCCGTTAAAATTTATAGTTTTGACAGGCCGCAACATATATGATAATATATGATAAAAATAAAATATATGATGAAATATGATAAAACATATGAAATATGATAATATATGATAAGGAGATGGTTTGATGAAAAAAGCAGATAATAAGCAGAATCCATTTACACTGACCTTCGGTAAGCTTCCTGACAGTTTTATAGAGAGATACGAAAACACTAATAAGATAATAGATACATTTAATAATACATCTGTCAGCCAGACCTATTTGATCGAGGGGATAAGGGGAAGCGGAAAGACTGTTCTTATGACTCACATTGCCAAGGAATTAGCTAAATCAGAGGAATGGGTTGTTGTTAATCTGAACTCAACTCAGGATTTATTGGAGGATCTTGCATTAAGACTCAGTGATATATGTGAAACAACGCCTAATCTTTTGGAACAGGGATTCAATATCACTATTGCAGGCTTTGGCCTGGGTGTGAATGGGAAAAATGAATCGGTTAATAATGTAAGCATTATCAAAAGGATATTAACAGGTCTTAAAAATAAAAAGAAGAAGATACTTATAACGATCGATGAGGTTATGCAGAATCAAAGTATGAGGGTATTTGCAAGTGAATTTCAGATTCTGCTTAGAGAGGATTACCCTGTATATCTTATTATGACAGGTTTGCATAAGAATATACATGACATACAGAATGATCCGGCATTAACCTTCCTTCTGCGTTCACCAAAGATTAAATTAGGTCCCCTTAGTATTTTTCAAATAACCAAGAATTATAGATCAATATTTGATCTTACTGACAAGGATGCTGACAAGCTTGCGGGCATAACCAAGGGATATGCTTTTGCTTATCAGGCGTTGGGGGCAATATATTGGGATAATCAGGATAATCCTGATATGGATACAATACTTGAAACATTTGATAACATGCTTGATGATTTTGTGTATAATAAGATTTGGGAAACCTGCACGAAGAAGGATAGGGAATTTCTTATGGCGGTTACCCACGACGATACATCCACCAAAGAAATATGTGACAGTGTAAAGATGAAATTGAATTCTTATTCTAAGTATCGCGATAAATTACTGCAGCAGGAGCTTATCGTTTCAGGACAGCATGGGTATGTATCATTGGCTTTGCCAAGGTTTTATGAAATAGCAAGAAATTATAAGATGTGAAAAAATGAGCAAAGGTGCGTCATGCTTGCATGAAACGCACTTTTGCGAGTTAACACATGGAGACGTTAGTCGACATGAAAAAATATTATATTATTTAATAAAGAACGGCGGTCAAATTTGACCGCCGTTAAATTTTGGCTGTGTAAAAACTGTTTTTTTTCGCAAGCTACGTGTCAATCGGACATGATGGCATGCCTATCTGATTTATGCATCCATCTGAGTAAGTGATTTAGTTCTTATCTCCTCGCAAATCTTATTGATAAATGTGTTAAGCTCCATAGCTCCGAGATCTCCATCCTCGCCTCGCTTACGCACTGAAACAGTCTTGTTCTCCTGCTCATTGGCACCCACCACTAACATGTAAGGAAGCTTCTGAAGTCTTGCCTCACGGATCTTGTAGCCGATCTTCTCAGCACGGTCATCCATGGTAGCAAGTATTCCGTTCTTCTTAAGCTCTGCAAGAATCTTATTGCCGTAGTCATGGAACTTCTCTGATATAGGAAGGATGCGGACCTGCTCCGGTGCAAGCCATGTAGGGAAAGCACCTGCATATTTCTCAATGAGCCATGCAAGAGTTCTCTCATAACATCCCATGGAAGTTCTGTGGATGATGTACGGATATTTCTTCTCACCATCCTTGTCAACATAGGTCATATCGTAACGCTTTGAAAGGAACATATCAAGCTGAATGGTGATCATGGTGTCTTCCTTGCCGTATACATTCTTAGCCTGGATGTCAAGCTTAGGTCCGTAAAATGCTGCCTCTCCTTCAGCCTCAACATAGTCAAGACCGATCTCGTCAAGAATCTCTCTCATGTAGTTCTGAACCTTATCCCAATCCTCAGCAGTACCAAGGTATTTTTCTGAATCGTTAGGATCCCATTTAGACATACGGTAGGTTACATCCTCTTCAACGCCAAGAGTTGTGAGACAGTACTTTGCAAGGGAAACGCAGTTCTTGAACTCATCCTTGATCTGCTCCGGAGTACATACAAGATGTCCCTCTGAGATGGTGAACTGACGAACACGGGTCAGACCGTGCATTTCGCCCGAATCCTCGTTACGGAAAAGTGTGGAGGTCTCACCCATACGGTATGGCAGGTCTCTGTAGCTCTTAGGCTTTGCCTTATATACAAAGTACTGGAAGGGACATGTCATAGGGCGGAGTGCCATGACCTCCTTGCCGTCTGCATTGACTTGAACATTTTCCTGCGCATGCTTCATACTGGTTTCAGGATCGGCATAGTCTTCAGGACTGTCAGTGTCGGTTCCGTCATCATTTAATACAAACATTCCATCCTTGTAGTGGAACCAGTGATCGGAAAGCTTGTAGAGGTTGCTTTTTGCCATAAATGGTGTACGGGTTCTCACATAGCCCCACTCGTTGTCCTCCAGGTCCTCGATCCAGCGCTGCATTGTCTGGATGATCTTAGTACCCTTTGGCAGGAACAGTGGAAGTCCCTGACCGATAACATCAACAGTGGTGAACAATTCAAGCTCACGTCCCAGTCTGTTGTGGTCGCGTTCCTTGATAGTCTCAAGGAATGCAAGACGCTCCTCTAAATCTTCTTTCTTAGTATATGCTGTACCATATATACGTGTAAGCATCTTCTTGTTTGAATCGCCTCTCCAGTATGCACCGGAAGATGAAGTAAGCTTGAAATACTTCACTGGCTTGGTGCTCATAAGATGAGGCCCGGCACAAAGGTCTGTGAACTCACCCTGCTCATAGAAGGAAAGCTCTGCATCCTCCGGAAGGTCCTCAATAAGTTCAACCTTATATGGTTCATTTCTGTCCTGCATGAACTTGATTGCTTCCGCTCTTGGTAAAGTAAATCTCTTAATAGGAAGATTCTCCTTCACAACCTTTTTCATCTCAGCCTCAATCTTATCAAGGTCTTCTCTTGTAAGTGACTGCATATCAAAGTCATAGTAGAAGCCATCGTCGATGGCAGGCCCGATAGTACATTTTGCGTCCGGATATAGACGCTTTACAGCCTGTGCCATAATATGTGCAGCAGTATGTCTGAATGCCTTCTTACCCTCGTCATCATTAAATGTAAGAATATTAAGTGTGCAGTCTTTGTCAATCTCTGTTCTAAGGTCAACAACCTTGCCGTCAACCTCTCCTGCACATGCATTTCTTGCTAATCCTTCGCTGATATCCTTAGCGATATCAAGTACACTCATGGCTCCTGAATACTCTTTTGAGGAGCCGTCCTTTAAAGTGATTTTCATATCTGTTTCTCCTTTACATATTAGTCTTCATCCTCATCGGAAGCAGTTCCATTCCCATTGTTGGAAATATTGAAATAAAATCCCTTCTTGATAGGTGCAAACACAAAGCCTATTATGATTCCAAGCATAAAAACTATAGCTCCATATGTCATAAGCTTCTTTCTTGTAGTTATTCTGTCGCCATTGAAGAAGTTAAATACATTACTTTTGGTTGTAGTTAATCCGGTGTCAAAGGCTCCCTTTGCTGTGGAAAGACCGGTTTTAGCAGCGTCACGTGCTGAGATAAGTCCGGAATCCATGGCAGCCCTTGCCGTGGAAAGACCATGGTCGGCAAAGCTTTTAGCTGTCTCAAATCCATCGGTTACGGTGTTAAACATTTCATCCATAATAGTGTCCTCCTTTTTATAAAAATAAAATTGGGCGCTCTGCTTACTGCGCCATATAAGCTTTGTGCCAGAAATATTTACACAGTTGTATGCATAATAAAAACCCCTGACACAAGAATATCTTATGCCAGGGGCGATTAATCGCGGTTCCACCCTGCTTTCATCTGTAAGGTTATGTGCTGCACTTCATGTTGATCATGAATTGTCAGACTGTGGTTACAGAAACTTCATTATGACGATATCGGAGTCACCGGCCGGTATTAGCGGCTGCTCAGAGGTGGTTTTCCAAAAGAATCTGTATAGGCTTATTCCAGAACTATTGAACTGTTGTATTAATATGAATAGATATAAGTCTCTATATCAAAATTCAACTGCGGTCAAAATGTAAGCCCTCTCTGTAAACAGAATACTGATGTACTGTCCTCGTCAACGCATTTGGTAATTAAATTGTAGTTTCCTGTGCAGGAAATTTAATTCATTGTAGCCGAAACCATTTTAAATGTCAACTGTTAATAACAGGTTATCGAAAATTATAACAGAATTATTTAATGATCGATCAATAATATTTAATGGACAAGGCGTATCAAATTTTCACGTATATTGAGTATATCCATGCCTTGTAGGTCTTATCACCTTTGACAAATTGTACATAATACCAGGTGCCGGTTTTGGTCTTCTTTGTCTTTAATACAGCTACCTTTTTGTTTTTCTTAAGGGTTGTGACCTTCTTGGAGGTAACCTTTGCTTTCTTTCTTACATTTACCTTAGAGGTCTTGATCTTGCCCTGTTTTGCTGTGGTTGTGCGATATACTGGAATATAGCCGCCGCTTACACGGTACCATTTATTTCCTGCATCATCATATGTGCAGTAAGAAACTTTTATAAAGCTGTTCTTTTCTGCAGTATCAGTAACCTCTGAATTTACGTCTATATCAGAATAAATATTCGTGTCTGATTTTGGAAGGGCAAGCCTTGTGTAGCTTGTCTTGGTGCATATGGGCACAGTGCCTGAGAAATCGCCGTAGGAATTCACACCATTAGTGGTCTTGTAAGCACGTATTCTGTAATAATAGCACTGTCCCTCAGTAAGCTTTGTATTATTAAATGTGCCTGTTGACGCCTTAGTAATTGTTTTTATAAGGGAGTATTCTCCGTTAGGTGAGGAGGCACGGTATATTTCATATCCGGTAATGTTTTTGGCGGTAGTCCATTGAAGAGTAAGGGAGTTCTTTGTCCTTGTCTTAAATGTCAGTCCGCTTATTTCAGGAAGAACAGTGTCATCAATGATATTAAATGTAATATTGCGTGTACCGTTATACTGATTGATTCCTGTAATGGTAATTGTGGCTGTGCCGATTGCAACATTATCGGTATAACTCAGAATGTAATCTGTATCCCTTGTAAGGGGAACACCGTTCATGGTAACACTGATTTCAGGGACAATGGCAGCACCTGTGAACTTTTGATCCCCTATTGGGGTAACGATTGCAGAAGCAACATTTCCTTCAGGAGCACCGTAGTAATAATTCATATCAACATTTCCGGATATTCCATCAACCTTACCGTTGCTGGCATACTGCCAGTAAGAAAATGTTCCGGCGTATGCAGTGGAGGTTGTGTAGTTTGCAAGCCATATTGGATAGCTGGCACTGATCACATCAGCGTTAAGATGGTTGGTGAGCATGTTAACATTGGCGTACACCATAGGAGTATATCCTGCTGCATATATTTTGTTGCAAAAGGCAAGGCATACATCTGTAGCAGCATCCTTTGTCAGATTAGCTGTCTTAAGACGTCCTGTCTCTCCCTTTGAATCTGATGCAAACTCGAAGTCGAGTACAATTGGCATATTGACTGTATGTGTTCCTATCTTATCCAGTATAAATTGAGCTTCCTCCTCTGCCTCGGCGGTGGTTGTGGCCTGGGAGAATATATAGATTCCGGTACCGACACCTGCAGCAGCAGCTCCATCCATGTTTGTGTCGAAATGAGTGTCGTTGTTAAGCGTTCCTGCACTGTATCCTCTGTAGCCTGCTCTTATAAATGCAAAATCAATTCCTGCTGCCTTGACCTTAGCCCAGTCAATGGTCTGCTGGTAGAAGCTTACATCGATTCCATTAACGATTGTGAAGCCGTCAAACTGATCCCTGTGGGTATATGATTTGCCGGTGTAGGCATTGGCTGTAACAGTGCTTCCGTATTGAAGGAATGGTGATACGGCGAAGCCGTTGTTACTGTCAGTCTTCTCTTTGAAAAAGTCTTCTGAAATATTATTTCCCGAAAGCCTGCCAAACCCCGGATCGTCATTTGCAGCGGCTCTGCTCTTGATATACGTTGATCCTGCTGTTACCTCTGCTATAATTGATAATGCAAGGGCTAGCGTAAGGAATAATGTGGAAAATCCTTTATGACCAATAAGTTTTCTCATAGGCTGAACACTCCTTTATGTATTGTTTCTATTTGTGTTTATATATATGATTCTATTTTCATTTGCTATGGCTGTTGTGCCGGTATAAACCCACGGTTTCTTATTATATTACAAATGTAACAAAAAAGCCATAGATATAATTACACCCAATTATGAAAGAGCTGTGAAATTAATATTAAGGGTAATTATTGGCAATTAAGATTGTACAAAATAGGGGAAAATGTGCGGGTGTTTCGTGCATTTCCCCTAATTTTTTGGGGAATGCTAAAAAAAATCAAAAAAACGCTTGCATTTTGTTTTTTAATATAATATAATCAACACTGTTGTTGAGAAACACACAAAATTCACAAATACGGGCCGCTAGCTCATTTGGTAGAGCACCTGACTCTTAATCAGGGTGTGCGGGGTTCGAGCCCCCGGCGGCCCACTTAAGGAATCGGTTTGATGTCTTAGAACATTGGGTCGGTTCTTTTTTTGTACTATAATACTTTACAATTCTATTATAAAATATTAGAATTATCTCTATGAGTGTATGCAAATATGAAAGGCTTAATAAATGGCTGAGAAATATATAATGATTCACGATATTCTTAGTGAACATCGTGACAGAATGCTTAACTTAAAAAAGTATTATCCCTTTTTTGTTCTTTCCGAGACAACATTTACCCAGTATAAGGAAGGAAAGTATGCGGATCTTGATATGGGTTACATTACCATGGCGACCCTGCGTTTTCTCATTCATGAGAACAATTTTCAGGAGCAGGAGGTAACATATGAGCAGTATGAGGATTTCTTATTAGAGCTGCTTCACAGAGAGTTTGGATTATCGGAGAGTGAAGAAGAAGAGAAGGAGCTTGCAGGCTATATATTTGATAAGATCAAGAATGAGGGGAAGGCCTTCACATTTACATACTTTGATCCGGAGGAGAAGAAGAAAAAGACCGCCAGGGTTAAGCTTATTGACAGCAGGATTGCAGACGGGGTCGTGCTTTACAGGGTGACCACTGATGGAATTGAGTTCTACCTTGACACAAAGGAGATCAAGGATGAGAGCAATATTTCTGTGCAGCAGCTTCTCTTGGAGAAGATGATCCAATCAGAGAACTTTGCAGGCGGAATTGAGGTTGTGAAAAGGATCAATAACGAGGTCAGCAAGCTGTCCCTTCAGAAGAAGGAAGTGCTTGATCTTCTTAGCTATGATATTATTGCAGGTGCCAAGGCGAGCGAGGAATTCATGGAGACTGTGGCTAAGTGGTTTGATGAGGAGTCCAGGCTTTTTGAAAAGAACAGGGCTTTGATCGACAAGGCATTTTCCAAGGCGAATTCCGGTGGGTTTGCGGAAGGTGGAGCAGGTGATTCTCAAGCTGATGATTATATAGGTATTCATAATGCAGATGGGACAGTTGATAATGCAGGATCAGTTAAACAGGGCGGAAACTCATCGGGCTTTGGTGGTGGGGTTGGAATTAACAGAAATAATACAGTGCTTGCGGAAATCCACAAGCTGGATACAGAGCTTAAGAAGACTATTATAAGACATGGAGAACTTATAAGAGAAACCATCCAGCTACAGAATATTGCGGATGAGATGATAGGCAGGGCAAAGCTTAGGAAGCTGAGACCGGTATTTGATTTTCGGAATGCCCTTAACACATGTATGAAGGAGGATGCACCTCATAAGCTTTCTATGATGGTGATGCCCCTTTTCCTGCCCAAGCTTACAAAGAGCTTTAACGTAGAAAGCATTGACTGGATGTTAGAGAGCCGGGCTGATAGCAGCGATTACGGTGAGAAGGTGGAGAAGAAGGAGCTTGATCCGGACTTCAGATATGATGATGAGATAGAGGAAGAGAGAATTAACGGTAATTACGGAAGGCTTTTTGAGGAGCTATTGGAACAGCTTTGGAAGCATGGGCATACCACTCTTTCGGAGCTTATGGCCATATATGAGATCAAGTTCGGTAAGGAGATATATACAAATGGTGACGTGTATTCCTTCTTAGTTCATCTGGCCCAGAAGGACAGATATGATATGGGGAAAATGCAGGACAAGCAGGATACATTTCTTGAGGGCATAGTGATGGAAAGCTTAAGCAGTCCCAAGAAGGACCAGTATGGGAAGATGGTATTCACCATTACATATAATGAGGAAGAGGTTTTAAGGTTTGGGGCAAAGGACGAGTATTCGGTGACGGATATGAGCTTTGCACAGGTCTGACTGATATGTGATCTGTATATCATTATTGCAGAGATGAAAATTACTGATATTAGATTTGCAGGATTGAGGATAATAATATGGAAATGAAGAATTTGGAAAAGGCGATGGATATATATGCACGGCTTGTTACGGGGGAGGAGATATCAAGAAGTGGTGCTAACGCTGGGCTTTATGAGGACTACTATGGCAATGCGGAAATCTATGAGATTCTTGGTGTGCTTCTTAAGAAGCTTAATCTTCATATATACGAATATAAGGAAAGCCTTTTTCTGTCGCCGGGAGATGGCAACAGGGTGTTTGGGTACACTAATGAGGAGATGAAGCGTGCCATGGGCCTTCGCTACAATAGAGAGCTTTACCTGGCTTACTTTATTATATATGAGATACTGTTATCCTTCTATTCCGATTCTGCATCCTATCAGTTTAAGGAATATATAAGACTGGAAAATGTTGTTGAAGAGGTTACGAAATCCCTTTCGGTATTCACCAAGGATATAGCCATATATGACATGGATGAAGAGAAGGAGGAAAGCTTTAGGACTATCGCTCTTTTGTGGGATGAGCTTCCCGCAAGCACCTCGGAAAACCAGGAGGATATTAAAGCCTCCAGAGCTTCAAAGTCCAGCCTTGTGAAACTGGTTTTCAATTTTCTTGTAAATGAGAATCTGTTCTTAGAGGTTAGCAGAAGGTATTATCCAACCCAGAGATTCTCTGCGATTGTTGAGAATTATTTTGAGGAGTACCGTGGCGAGATATATGATGCTCTGTCAAGGAAGAAGGAAGAGAATGATAGTTAGAACAATGTTGAGTAATTGTAGATTATAAAGACAATATAATTATTGAATAAACACTCGAAAAGTGATACACTGTGTATGTGCATGGATTGATAGTCTGGCACAAAGGAGAGTACCCATGACGAGGTGGTAGCCTCCCGAGCCAATTGACCGTATTATCGGAATACATAGGAAGGGAGGTGGCGTGTATGACAGTATATGAGACCATTATGGTTGTACTGGGAGTGATCAATTCGTTGATATCCCTCGGAGTATTGTTAATTGCGTTGCTGAACTTTCTCCACAAGAGAAATAATAAGCATAAATAAAAATGCCTCTCTCGTCTGCCCACGAGAGAGGCGGCTCTTTGTAAGAGCATACTAAGCAAATCTCAGGAGGCATCCACTTTGGAGTGGGTGCTTTTCCTATATAGGAGTATATCATTTTTGCTTTTTGAATTCAATAGTTATTTCTGAATATAAAAAGTCTAAAAGAGGAACGATTATGCCGAATATCAATAGAATTCGAGTAAACAATGTAAAATATAATTTTGGTACCCAGGGATATGATGATTTCTCCATGCGCATGTATGGCAAGAATACATTGTATGATCTTGCCAACGGTGGTGGTAAGAGTGTACTTATGCTGCTTCTTTTGCAGAATCTTATTCCCAACTGTACCCTTGATGAGAAGCAGCCAATAGAGAAGCTTTTCAGAAGCGGTGGCGGCAATACTACGATTCACTCACTTGTAGAGTGGCGTCTTGATGACAAGGATATCAAGGAAGGTATGCGCTACATGACTACCGGATTCTGCGCCAGAAAGGCTAAGGAGGGCTCTGTAGATGACGGCACCCTCTCCCTTCCCGATGAGGTCATGAACAGTGCAACTGTGGGCGGAACAACAGGCGCTTCTATGTCCGGTGGAAACACAGGTCCTGACGGCGGTGCAGGAGAAAGTCAGACTGGAGTGGGTGCATCGGGAAAGACCGGCAAGTCTGTGGTAAGAGAGAATGCATCCATTGAATACTTCAATTACTGCATTTTCTATCGGGATTACAATGAAAATGATATTATCAATCTTCCCCTTCAGAATAATAAGGAGAGGATTACTTACAGCGGGCTTAAGAATTACCTCAAGGATCTGGCAAAAAGAAATCTCAACATCAAGGTGTATGTGTTTGAGAGAAAGGGAGAGTACCAGCGGTTTATAAGCAGGTACGGTCTTTTCGAGAGCCAGTGGGAGATCATTCGTGGTATCAACAAGACAGAGGGGCATGTGCGTACATATTTTGAGACTCAGTATAAGACCACCAGAAAGGTAGTGGAGGATCTTCTTATTGAGGAGATCATAGAGAAGGCATTTCTTGTGAAGACTGAGCAGAATGATGTTAATGAGGATATGGCAAGAACCCTTCTTGACATCAAGGATAAATTAGTAGAGCTTTCCAGGAAGAAGCGTGAAATATCCAATTTCGACAAAGAGACGGAGCTTATGCATTTACTAGAGGGAAGAGTGTCATCCTTCCTGAACTTATATGAGGAAAAGGACAGACTTGTAAGCATTCTTTCTGACATCTACGCAACAGGTGAGCATCTGTGCAAGCAGGGAGAGGAGGAGATAGAGTCCAGAAGATTAAAGAAGGAGGAAATGGACGCAAAGCTTCTTTCAGAGAGAAGGAGAATAGAAGAGTTAAAGATCATCAGAGACAGGTTTGATATGGAAAAGGCAGCAGATGACCTTTCTGTTTTACAGGGACATGTGGACAGATGTGAGGAGGAGCTTAATGCTGCAAAGAGGGAGTTAGACCTTAAGGAGAGTATCAATGACTATCTGCAGTATATCTCTGACCGTGGGCTGGTACAGGAAAACCAGGCAGTCATCGATGCCTCTAATGATAGCAATTCCGATATACTTTCTAAGCTTCATACCTATGCTTATACTAAGAAGATGATGGATGATGCCAAGCTTGAAACCATCAGAAAACAGCTGGAAGAGAAGAAGGCTGAGCTTGATAATGTTTCGCAGGAGCTTACAAAAATGTCCCATATAAAAGACGAAGGGGCTACTGCTTTGGCAGTTGCAAGGAGCCACCGGGAACATTTTGACAAGGAGTATATGCAGTGTATGGAGGAGATAAGAAAGGTAAGAACCGAGATATCCCTTCTTGTGCTTTCTGACATTTCAGAGCTTATGACGGAGCTTGTAAATGAGGGTGAAGAGCTGCAGCAGCGGGAGAAGGCTTCTGAGGCTTCTTACCTTGCAGATATTGAAAAAATCGGTGAGCTTAAGCAGAATATGTTTGAGCACGAAAAAGAGAGTGAACAGCTTAATAGAGATTATAAAGAGGCTGAGGAGAAGCTTAACATTTATCTTGAGAATAAGGACAGGCTTAAGAAGATGCTCAGCATATATGATGTTAAGGACAGGGATAAGCTTTATGAGAGTGTTAAGGACAGAGCCTTCAAGCATACAATAACCTTGGCTGAGCTTTCGAAGAAGATCGCAAGAGTGGAGAAGCACCTTAATGAGGTGAAGGAAGGACGTATCTTGGAAGAGACTGAGGCGGTTTCAAAGGTCAGGGATTATATGGAGACCCGTCATGGGGAGCTTGTTATCTCGGGAGTTGATTACCTTTCAGCACTTCCTGCGGTTAACCGTGAGGATCTCCTTAACCGTTTTCCTATGCTGCCCTACGGTGTGGTGACAAAGGACTTTGGCATTATTGCTGATGATGTGAAGATTCACGAGCTGGATCTGGGAAGCCAGATGGTGCCGGTTTTTGATAAGGCAAAGATTGAATCTCCATATATACCTGAGGAGACGGAGGGAGTGCTGCTGCTTGCAAAGGACCACAGTGTGTTTGTGGAGGAGGAAGCGCTTTCGGCAGAGATAGAGCATCTTGAATCTGAGCTTTTGGAGCTTACCGGTGAGCTTTCGGCACTTAAGGAGCTTGAAAGGACATATAATGAGGATCTTGATTATATAGCCTCACTTCACGGTATCTCTTTGCAGAATGCAGAGGATGAGGTCAGGGAAACTAAGGAGAAGCTCATAGAGCATGAGAGACTTTCTGATAAGTATAAGAACCAGCTTAAGGAGCTTGAAAACCATAAGGAGCAGATGAGACGTGATGCGGATGAGGCAAGAGATGCACTGATTACCAATAAGAATGAACAGGTGAAGCTTGCGGGCATTGTCTCAAGAAGTGAACAGGCGGATGAGGCTAAGAGACAGCTTGATTTCTATGATTCAGAGGTCAAGAGATTAAGTGCGGATACGGAAAAGGCAGATTCGGATTTTGAGGGGGCACGTCTTAAGAAGCTGGAGCTTGAAGGACAGGTAACCCATATGGAGCAGCAGATTAAGGAAACACTTGCTGAGTGGGAGGAGCTTTACAAGGATTATTACGTTGATAAGAAATTGACTGCGGTCAATATCTCTGAGGAGCAGCTTCGCGCTGAGTTCCTTGCAGCAAAGGCACTGGCAGAAGAGGCGACCATTGTATTGGAGGATAAGAAGAAACTTATTGAGACCTTGCGTGTCAGCATGGAGCGTGGAGTTAAGCTTATTGAACGCCGCGGCATAGAACTGTCTGAGCTTGAAAGGCTGGAAAAGGAGGGTGAGCTTCATCCTGCGGAGGAAAGCTATATAAGCCAGCTGTCGGCTCATGTATCACAGATATCCGTTCGCTGTGACCAGTTGAAGGATGAAACTAAGAAGAAGGAGAAAGAAACTACCAGATTAGAGGGCAGGATCGAGCAGGCGATTAATGCCCTTAAGGAGCGATTTGGGGAGGATGCAGGAAGGATATTTGAAGCTGGCAATACTGCTTCCTCAGCGAATGAAGCTGATAAGGGCACAGGAAAGGATTCGGATAGTGTTGGAAGTGCTGTGAATATTCTCTCTCTCAGCAAGGAGGAGGTTATTCAGGCTCTTGCCGAGGGTGACAGAATCCTTAAGGAGATGTCTGCAAGGATCAAAGAATACAGTGATGAGTATCAGCGATATGTGAAGAATCACAGCGCCATTGTTGATCTCTATAAGGATGTAAAGCGTATCATTCAGTCGGAGGAGCTGGATGTTACAGAAGGGCATGTGCTTTCCGGAAATCAGAATGATATCCGGGAGACCTTTGAGGAAAGTCTGCTATCCTACGACAAGAGCAACAAAGCTCTTGCAAGGGCTAAGCAGGAGCTTAATAACTTTAAGACACAGACGGCAAATACCTTTTTTGCTATGGGAGCATTTGAGCTTTCTAATTCCATGAAGGAGGATGTGGAGATTCCCGATACTTATGAGGATGCCAAGAGTCTTCTGGCAAACATCCGTGAGATGATATCCTACATCGGTCTTGAAAAGGAGAGAGTTCTTCAGGGTATTGAAGATATGGAGACCATCAAGAATAACTTTGAGAATCAGTGTATCGAACGCTGCAAGGATGTGAGGACAGAGCTTGATAAGCTGCCAAAGC
Organism: Lachnospiraceae bacterium; assembly: GCA_017470935.1. Taxonomy (GTDB): domain Bacteria; phylum Bacillota; class Clostridia; order Lachnospirales; family Lachnospiraceae; genus CAG-590. Next base: position 33,715 of record JAFUXG010000027.1, on the reverse strand, counting down.
TTTCACGAATTCAGCTAGACGGCGAGATGATTCAGATGGTCAACTTAACTATCCCGTATGTGAAGGATGAATTTATCAAACAGAGAATGTCTGATTATATTGATGAGGTGGTTGCAGGGGCAGACCGTTTTGAGGATAATAATGCCCGTATTAAGTATATGAAGAATATGCTTCTTCTGAAAAAGCTTTTCAGTGTAATGGTGACAGACATGAACGCCATCAAGTTAAAATTATATAAGCGTGAGCGCATCAAGGACCAGAGCCGGTACCTGAAGTATGAGGAAGCGGTGGGAAGTACGGGACAGTCCCAGGGTATATACATCCAGTTCCTTGTATCCATCATCAATTACATATCAGGCATGTATGCGCCGGAGGCAGAGGCAAGTGACCTTAAGAAGGTAATATTTATAGATAACCCCTTTGGTGCGGCTAAGGATATATACATATGGGAGCCCATATTTGCACTGCTTGCTACAAACAACGTGCAGCTTATCGTGCCTGCCCGCGGAGCCACGCCGGCTATTACCAACCGCTTTGATGTGAACTACATCTTAGGACAGCAGCTTGTGGGAGGCAGACAGCAGACTGTGGTTGTGGACTATCGAAGCCAGGTTGAGGCAAGCGAGATGGAGTACGAGAACTTAGAGTACAGTCAGGGCACTTTTGATTTTCTATGATAATACTTGGCAAGTAGCCGTGACTACGACAAGCTTGCTTGGGAGTAGTTACGGATATTTGCCAAGTTAACAAAGATGAGTGTGTAGACCGAAAGGTCGGAACACGAATCTTTGTAGCATCACGAGAGTTTCGAAGAAACGGAGTGATGCGTATTATCATAGAAATTTAATTGTAGATATTACTTATGTTTTGACGTATAATATATTTATTACTTTGTGAAAGGCGGTTTTGTTATGGAGTATGTAATTCGTTTCTTATGGGATGAAGAAGCGCGTGTTTGGATAGCGTCTAATGATTATATTCCTTTGACGATGGAATCGGATTCTTTGGATGAATTAATGAATAAAGTGCGTGCAGCAATACCGGAACTGGTAGTTCTTAATAATTTGCCAAAACCTAAGTTTTTATATTTCCTTGCAGAAAATCGTGAGGAGGTAATAGCTTAGATGGCTGAGTATGAGAAGAAAGTTAGAGACATACTTGAAGATAATGGATGTAGATTTGTTCGTCATGGAAAAGGTGATCATGACATATGGTATAGTCCTAAAGTCGATAGAAATTTTCCTGTTGATTAAAAGATAAAATCTCGTCATACCGCTAATGGTATTATGAAGCAAAGTGGAATAGATTATCATTTCTAAACTTTAATATAGGGATGGGCTGAAGGCTCATCCTTAATTGATAATTGAGGAGGATAAAATATGCAGGCAATTTTGGAAAACGATAATTTGAAGGTTACAATCAATCATTTCGGAGCAGAGCTTTCGAGCCTTGTGAAGAAGGATACGGGTGTGGAGTATATGTGGAACGCGGATGAGAAGTTCTGGAAGAGGAGTGCTCCGGTACTGTTTCCCTTTGTAGGAAGCCTGAAGAATAAAGAGTTTTTGTATGAGGGAAAGGCGTATCCCATGGGGCAGCACGGCTTTGCACGAGATTTGGATTTTTCTCTTGTGTCTAATGACGGTAAGGAAGCATGGTTTTCACTTTCATCAGACGAGTCCACTTATGAGAAATATCCTTTTGCTTTTACTCTGGAAATCGGATATAAGCTTACAGATAATGTTTTGAAGGTTACATGGAAGGTAGTAAATGAGGACCAGAAGCAGATGCATTTTTCCATCGGTGGACATCCTGCATTTATGTGCCCCTTAGACGGTGAAGGAAAGCAGACGGATTATTTCATAGAGTTTGATACAGACAAGGATCTTACATATTCCAAGCTTTCGGAAAACGGTCTTGTATATAAGAAGGATGCGGTGCTTGCAACGAACGGTGGTAAGCTTAAGATTGATGAGCATCTGTTTGACGAGGATGCATTAGTTGTGGAGGGAGAACAGGCGCATGCTGTATCCCTTTGCAGGCCGGATGGTTCACCATATCTTACGGTGAAGTTTGATGCGCCGTTATTTGGTCTCTGGTCGCCAGCAGGCAAGGGGGCGCCATTTGTATGTATTGAGCCATGGTACGGTCGCTGCGACAGTGAGGAGTTTTCAGGGACTTTGGCTGAGAGAGAGTATGGGCATACTCTTGAGGTTGGCGAGGAGTTTGAGGTTAGCTTTGATATTGTGGTGGAGTGATATGATTAAGAAAGATTGTTAATAATAAGGGTAATATGTATAATGGACTAATAGATGGAGGTGATATATATGTGTATGGTTGCATTTCCTATTCCTAATGAGGTTTTATATGATACAAAGATGAATGAGAATGAGGCTTTGGCATTTGCAAAAAAAGCAGTGGCGCTTTGTTATTACACTCAAAATAATGTATCATTGGGATATTGTGCGCAAATAGCCGGGATATCAAAGAAAGAATTTATAAAATATTTAAGTGATAATGGTATATCTATCTTTCAGTTTGATGATAAAGCTGAGTTCGATGAGGAGTTAAATAATGCGTAAAGTGATTGTGAATACAACTCCTATTATTGCACTTGCAGATATAGGACATTTGGATTTGTTAAGAAAAATATATGGACAGATTATTATTCCAAATGCGGTGTGGCAGGAGATATTGAGTGAACCTGCCAAGACACTTGTTAAAGATAATAGCGATTGGATATTGGTGCATGAAATACATGATAATACCCAAAAGAAAATGTATCGCGCGCGATTGCATGATGGGGAAGTTGAGGTAATGATACTTGCACAGGAAGAACAGGCGGATTTGGTCATTTTAGATGATAATGCTGCAAAAAAGACGGCTAAATATCTTGGCTTCACCGTTACTGGAACCTTGGGAGTAATATTGAAGGCAAAAAGAGAAGGACATATTGACCTAGTGAAGCCTTTAATTGATGATTTATCAAGTACCGGCTTTTTTATAAATGAACAAGTAATCCAATATGTATTAGAGGAAGCAGGAGAAAAACAATGAGTGCACGTTCGACATTTGCAGTGTGGGCAGGAAAGATTACAACTAAAATATTGAAGTTTTCGGGAAGTGGTGGAACAAGCCTTCCGGGCAAGGTGGTTTTGAAGCTGTGTCCGGATATACTTGGACATCTTGCCAAGGACATGAAGGTTATCTGTGTAACAGGTACCAACGGCAAGACCACCACCTGCCATGTGATAAGAGATATGATAGAGGAAAAGGGCAGCACTGTTTTCTGTAATGACGCGGGAGCCAATATGTTAGGTGGTGTTGTGTCCGCATTTGTTAATGCTGCGGGATGGGATGGCAAGGTGAAGACGGATTATGCGCTGCTTGAATGCGACGAGGCGGCATTAAGGTTTATTGTGGAGCATTTTGGGGAGCTTGATGTGACAGCGGTGGTGACAAATGTGTTCCGTGATCAGTTAGACCGTTATGGTGAGGTTTTGACCACGGTTAATAAGATTCGGTCAGGCTTAGAGAAGCTTCCTAATGTAAAGCTTATATTAAATGCAGATTGTTCTCTCACAAGCTCGCTAAGTGATGTTCAGCATAAGGAAATACATTATTTCGGTATAAATGCACCATTATATGAGACTGCATCCTCTGATATATCTGATGCGGTGTACTGCATACACTGTAAGACGAAGTATAAGTATCACTACCATACTTTCGGACACTTAGGAGGCTTTTACTGTGACAACTGCGGTTATGAAAGACATACTCCTGATGTGGCTCTTGCCAAGGTGTTGGAGTGGAAGGATGGTTCTGAAGTAGTAGAGATGGATGTGTTTGGGAACTCAGTTAAGGCGGAGGTGATGCTCCCCGGTGGATACAATCTCTACAATGCCTTGGCGGCAGTTGCTGTTGCCCATCAGATTGGGCTTTCTGATGAACAAATCGTCAAGGTGCTTGGGGGACTTTCTACCCACTTCGGAAGAATGGAAGAGGTAATGTTAGGCGATTCCAAGCTTCACATGGTGCTTGTAAAAAATCCCGCAGGCTTTAATGAGGTGCTGCAGTTCCTTATCCAGCAAAGACCGACAGGAACCATTGTATTCGGATTAAATGATAACTTTGCAGACGGTAAGGACATATCATGGATATATGATGTGGAGTTTGAAAGATTGACTGAAGCGGCAGTGGGAGCGGAGCATTTCTATTTTACCGGAAAGCGGGCTTATGATATGCAGCTTCGCCTTAAGTATGCAGATTTTGCTACAGATAAATTCATGGTGGAGAAGGATTACAAGACTTTGATAACTATGTTGAAACAGCAGGGGCAGGAGACATTTCTTGTGCTTTCTTATACTTGCATGCTGGAGTTCCGGGATAAGCTTTCCGAGTTTGTGCCTCTTGCCAAATATGCCAAGGAGTAAACATATATATAAGCAGGAAAAAGGGATTTTAAAATATACTCTATATATGAGAATGACTGCTGGGGAGACTTTACGAAAGAGTTTAGAGCAGCTAATTGAAAATAAATATTAAAATTTGAGAGGATAATCATGTCAGAAAAAAGCTTACACATATGCCACCTGTATTACGATATATTGAATCTGTACGGTGATAACGGCAATATCCGTACCATGGAAAAACGCCTTGCCTGGAGAGGAATAGGGTCCGAGGTTTCAAGGGTAACATTTGGTCCTATAGATAAGGATACAGATTACGATATAATTTTCATCGGAGGAGGCCAGGACTTCGAGCAGGAGCTCCTTGTTAAAGATCTGTTCGAATATAAGGCAGAGTGGCTGAAGGAACAGATTGAGAAGGGTACGGTATTTCTTGCAATCTGTGGAGGTTACCAGATGCTTGGAAAATACTACGAGGCAGCAGACGGGACCAAGGTGGATTTTCTTGGTGGAATTAACGTCTACACCACCGCTAACGACAAGAGAATGATCGGCAACTTTGTATATGAATACACCAGGGATAACGGCGAGAAGTTCCCTGTTGTGGGCTTTGAGAACCATAACGGACAGACCTGGCTTGGTGAGGGTGTGAAGCCTATGGGCGTGATAGTTAAGGGTTATGGCAACAATGGTGAGGATGGGACAGAGGGTGCGAGATACAAGAATGTATTTGCCACCTATTCCCATGGACCGCTGCTTCCAAAGAATGCACGGATTGCAGATGAAATCCTTTCTATCGCTTATGAGAGAAAATATGGGGAGAAGCTGCCATCCCTTGAGCATGAGTTGGAGGATGCGGCGCTTGATGATATAAGACAGCAATTGGGGTGCTGAATTATATTGCTGTAAAATGGACTGGCATTTGATTAAGTTATGTGGAGATTGGTATGATAACAATTCTTTCAAAAATTTTTATTAGCCGTAAAGATGAAAAGGACAGACGCGGTGCCTATGGCATTCTATGCAGTATTGTGGGAATATGTCTTAATTTTTTTCTGTTTGTTATCAAATTCATAGCAGGATATATAAGCGGCTCTGTTGCCATTACTGCTGATGCCTTCAACAATCTGTCGGATGCAGGTTCCTCCTTTGTGGCTCTGTTGGGCTTTTGGTTTGCAGGAAGGGATCCCGATGCTGAGCATCCCTTTGGACATGGGAGGTATGAATATATTGCCGGGTTTATTGTGTCTATAGCTATCCTTCTTATGGGCTTTGAGCTTTTGAAAAGCTCAGTGTTAAAGATATTCCATCCTGTGGACGTGGATACGGGATGGTTTTCATTTATTGCGCTTATAATTTCTATTTTGGTAAAGATATATATGACCTTTTATAATAACCACATAGGAAAGAAGATTAATTCCTCTGCAATGCTGGCGGTGGCAAGGGATTCCCTGTCGGATGTGGCAGCAACCTTTATTGTGCTGCTCTCGGTTATTATCCTCAGATATACCGGAGTCAATCTTGACGGTTATGGTGGTGTGATAGTGGCATTTTTCATCATGTACGCCGGCTATGAGGCGGCGAGGGACACCATCGATCCCCTTCTTGGACTTCCCCCTGACCCGGAATTTGTGAAGCAGGTGGAAGATATTGTGATGTCCCATGAAATGATACTGGGAATTCATGACCTCATTGTACATGATTATGGCCCTGACCAGAGAATGATATCGCTTCATGCTGAGGTGCCGGGAGATAAGAATATGTTTGAGGTTCACGATTTGATCGATCATGTGGAGCATGAGCTTAAGGAGGTCCTTAATTGTGAATCTGTCATTCACATGGATCCTGTAAGGATTGATGATGAGAAGGCTGATGTGGTGAGGGCTTATGTGCTTCGTAAGATCAAGTATGAGATGGATGAAAGGATATCGATACATGATTTCCGCATGGCTGAGTGTGAGGGGCATAACAATCTTATGTTTGACGTGGTGGTTCCCTATGATGTGAAGTTGAAGGAGAAGGAGATCAGAAGGCGCATAGAGGAGATAGTATCAGAAATTACAAATAAAGATTTGGAAATTGATGATACTGAATGTGAAGATATGAAATACCGCGCAGTTGTTGATGTTGACAGGTGTGAGGTGCGGTGATAATAACATCTGATATAATCTAAGACAGTGATCTAAGAAAATCATCTTATACAAAAGTTTTGAGGAGGACATAATGCCGGCAGGGGAGGATACGGTAAGATCAAAAATATTATATACGTTGAAAATATTATGGGAGGAAACAGATGAGGCTCATCCTATGTCTGCCCCAAGGCTGTCAGAACGGCTTGCGGATTACGGTATAAGCTGTGACAGAAGGACCATTTATACTTATCTTGACCAGCTTCTTGAGTTTGGCTTTGATATTGTCAGGGATAAAAATGGTGCATATATGGCCAGCCGTCTGTTAGAGCTGCCGGAGCTGAAGCTTCTGGTGGACGCGGTTTCCTCCTCCAAATTTATCACAAACAAAAAATCGGTAAAGATTATTGATAGTCTTTCTGAGCTTACCGACATTTACTCCAGAAGAAAGCTTAAGGGCCAGGTTTTTGTAAGTAATAGAATAAAGACCATGAATGAGAGTATATACTATAATATAGATACCATTTTTGAAAGCATACGTGAAAATGTTATGATAAGCTTTCAGTATCTTGAATGGACAGCGGATAAGAGGCTGGTTCCTAAGCGGAATGGTGAAAGCTGTCAGGTGTCTCCCTGGTGCCTGATCTGGGAGCGGGAGAGGTATTATCTGATTGCGTATGATGGGGCGGCAGAGAAGCTCAAGCATTACCGGGTGGACAAAATGAAACAGATTAAGCTTTTGGAAGTAAAACGTGAGGGTAGAAGACTCTTTGGGGAAATTGATATTTCCAAATATGCCACCGAAAATATGGCCATGTATAATGGCGTTAAGGAGACAGTTAACCTTATTGCAGATGCAGAACTGGCAGGGGTTATAATAGACAAGTTCGGCACAGATGTGTGGATGCATGAAAAGGAGGATGGCAGGCTCAGCGTAACGGTAGATGTGGCAGTCACTGACCAGTTCTTCGGATGGGTCACATCCATGGGTGGCAGGGTGCGGATCGCATCTCCAGCCAACGTTGCTGCCCAATATAAGGAGCTACTGACTAAATGTATGTAAATTACTGATATATAAGGAGGCGATTGCAATGAAAAAATATCTTATGGCACTTGATCAGGGGACTACCAGCTCCCGCTGTATCATTTTTGATAAGCAGGGGAATATTGTCTCCATGGCACAGCGGGAGTTCGAGCAGTATTTTCCAAAGTCCGGATGGGTGGAGCATGATGCGGACGAAATATGGGCTTCCCAGGCAAGTGTGATGGCAGAGGCAATGGCCATAAGCTCTATCACTGCGTCGGAGCTTGCTGCAATCGGAATAACCAACCAGAGAGAGACCACCATTGTGTGGGAGAAGGCAACGGGAAAGCCCATTTACCATGCAATAGTGTGGCAGTGCAGAAGAACAGCGGACTATGTGGAGGAGCTTAAGGCAGAGGGCTACGATAAGATAATAAGGGAAAAGACCGGTCTTATTGCGGATCCGTATTTCTCTGCCACAAAGATAAGATGGATACTGGAAAACGTGGATGGTGCCCGCAAAAGGGCAGAGAATGGAGAGCTTATGTTTGGAACCGTTGACACATGGCTGCTCTATAAGCTTACAGGCGGACGTGTATTTGCAACGGATGTTACTAATGCTTCAAGGACAATGCTTTATAATATACATGAGCTCTGCTGGGATAAGGAGCTGCTTCAAAGGTTTGGAATTCCGGAATGTATGCTTCCTGAGGTTAAGGATTCTTCTTATGTATATGGAAACACTGATTCGGGTCTTATCGGTGCAGAGGTGCCCATTGCGGGAATTGCAGGAGACCAGCAGGCCGCCCTTTTCGGACAGTGCTGCTTTGATGAGGGAGAGGGAAAGAACACCTATGGTACCGGCTGCTTCCTTCTTATGAACACGGGAGATAAGGCAGTGACATCAAAGAATGGGCTGCTTACCACTATTGCGGTAGGTCGTGACGGAAGGGTGCAGTATGCTCTTGAGGGAAGTGTGTTTGTGGCGGGAGCTGCAATTAAGTGGCTTAGGGATGAGATGAAGATGATAAATGAGCCTGCCCAGACAGATGTACTTGCCAACTCAGTAAGTGACAGTGGCGGCGTGTATGTTGTTCCTGCATTTACGGGACTTGGTGCACCCTACTGGGATGCATATGCCAGAGGAGCAGTATTTGGATTATCCAGAGGAACAAGTAATGCGCATTTCATCAGGGCGACCCTTGAGTCCCTTGCATATCAGTCGCTTGATGTGATACGTGCCATGGAGGAGGATGCAGGAATAGAGGTTAAGTCCCTTAAGGTTGACGGTGGAGCCTCGGCTAACAATTTCCTGATGCAGTTCCAGGCTGATATATTAAATGGAAGGATAGTCCGTCCGGTGGTTGCAGAGACAACAGCCCTTGGTGCGGCATATCTTGCAGGGCTGGCAGTTGGATATTATAAGGATGTGGATGAGATTAAGAGCAATTGGCAGGTTGATAAGGAGTATGAGCCTGCATTTACAGAGGAAAAACGTGTAAAGCTTTATGAGGGCTGGAAGGACTGCGTGAGAAGAATCCGTGTGTAATATATTATGGTGTAAGGAAGGAGAGCTTTAGGATACAATTTCATTTTAAGAATTTCTTAATTTGACGTGATGGCAATAAGGTGGTAAACTCTCTTGTAAAACTTATGCATGTATTGAGTTAGGAGGAAATGATGATGAAAAAATTATATAAGAGTATTGCAGCTTCATTATTGGCAGCCGCTATGGTGGCAGCCCTTCCGGTGGCTGGTCTTACTGTGAAGGCAGATGCTGTTTCTGATGCTGCACCGGAGGATGTGTACGTATCCTTTGGAGCAGATCTTAAGGATGACGAGAAGAGTAAGGTTATGGAGCTTCTGGGCATCAGGGAAGAGGATTTGGAGGATTATACAGTAGGTGAGATTACCAATGCTGATGAACATAAATATCTGGGTGATTATCTGGATGCCAGTGTTATCGGTTCCAGAGCCTTGTCCTCTGTTGTGGTTGTTGTTGGCCAGGAGGGTGACGGAATCGATGTTGAGACAAAGAACATATCCTACTGCACGCCCGGAATGTATACCAACGCATTGATCACTGCAGGGATCAAGGACGCAGATGTTATTGTTGCGGGACCATTTGAAATAACAGGTACTGCTGCCTTGGTGGGAGCCATGAAGGCATATTCTTCACTTACAGGCGAGACCATCTCAGCAGAGAGCATGGATACAGCAGTTAATGAGCTGGTTGTCACAAGCCAGATGGCGCAGGATGGCAATATCAATGCTGAGGATGTGGAGCAGCTTATTGCATTTGTTAAGGCAAAGGTTGTTGAGGAGAACCTTAATAATGACGAGGCTATCAGCAAGGCTATAGATGAAGGGGCAAGTGAGCTTGGCATCACAGTGACACAGGAGGAGAAGGACACCATCATTTCTCTTATGAAGAAGATTAACGATCTTGACCTTGATATAGACAGCATGAAGGCACAGGCAAAGGATCTTTTTAATAAGCTTGAGGATATGGGAATCGATAAGGAGCAGGCAAAGAACTTCTTTGAGAAGATCGTGGATGCCCTTACAAGATTCTTTGAAAGACTTTTCAATTAATCTTCGGGAACAAATGTAAGATTATATGAAGGATTAATTGAAGTGGCACAGCAGACAGGTATTTTTGGATGCATATTATGAAGGTGATATACCTTTGTAATATGCATCCTTTTTGTTTGCGCTTTTATTTGTTCTTTTGTTTGCTCTGTAATATGCAAAATGTTGATTCAGGCATTCCCCCATAATGGGGGAAGATGCCCGAAGTGCGGATGAGGATGTCATTAATTATATGTTCTAATATAGAGCCATTTGAATTATTCTGTGATTTATATGGGGAAATTAGGATATAATAAAGGTGTAATTAAAGTGTGGTTACAGGAGGTATGGTGTGTTATATGAAATGAAGCGTGGACGTGCAGGCTTTATGACATTTTCAGAGCTTTCAGATGACTATGTGATGTATAATCTTCCGGCATGGACATTAGAGGAATGTGAGGGTAATCCCTATAATTTCAGGAGCAATACCTATGTGTCTGAGAAGCTGGTTTTTGTAGTGTTAGATATTATTAATCTGTCAAATGTTTTCGGCAAGGCCAACAGACTGGCTCTTTTTATAAGGCAGGATGTTTTGCTTGTGGTGTCTGTAAATGACACTGATGGCAGTATTAGAAAAGCATTTTGCCAGGTTGTCAGCCATTATAATGAGAGTGGTAATGAGGGCAGGGAAAGATATCTGGATACTTTTCCTGAGAGGTTCTTATATCATTTTCTTGATAAGCTCATATCGGAGGACAGGAAATTACTTGAAAACATGGAGCACAATATGAGCCTTTTAGAGGATGATATATTAAATGGTGCCCTGGACAACAATTATATTAATGAAATTCTATCTATTAAAAAGGAGCTTATGTATATATGGAATTATTATGATCAGCTTATAGATATGGGAGAGATATTAAGGGATAACGAATCGGGTATGTTCCCGGAGGAGAATATAAAGGGCTTTGATGCATTTACTAAGCGCACCATAAGGCTTGCTGACAACGTAAAGCAGCTTAAGGAATATGCAGTCCAGCTCCAGGAAACCCAGGATGCCATGCTTTCATATAATCTTAACAATATAATGAAGCTGTTTACTGTAGTGACGGCAGTGTTTCTCCCTCTTTCACTCATAGTGGGCTGGTATGGCATGAATTTCACCGGCATGCCGGAGCTTTCCTGGAAATACGGATATCTGGGAGTTATTATTCTTTCTGTTATGGTAGTTATAATGTGTATGCTGCTGTTTAAAAGGAAGAAATTATTGTGAAAAAATGAGCAAAGTTGCGACCATGCTTGCATGAGTCGCAATTTTGCGAAAAAAACATGGAGACGCCAGTCGGCATGAAAAACAGGAGGAAAAATTTTCATATTTTTATTGAATATTGTGTATCTTCGTATTAAAATAGGAATATATATTTTCAGGATGGAGGTTACAATATATGGAGAAAAATGAAATCAAAGAGAAATTCCTTGAGATTATCGAAGAGGAGATGCCTGAGATTGAAGCGGACAAGGTTGATTTAGAGGCATCATTTACTGATGAGTATGGGGTAGATTCGGTATCACTTATTAAGGTTATCGTAGATGCTGAGGAGAAGTTCAATGTGAAGTTTGACGATAAGGAGCTGGCTCTTAATAAGTACAATAATTTTGAAGATGTAGTAGATCTTATAGAAGAGAAGCTGCAGTAGGCAGAAGGTTATATATTAATAGAGAAGCTTAAGTAATCGATTAATTATTATAGAAGAAAAGCTATAGTGCACAGATACTTCTATAATATAAAGTAAAGCTACAGTAATTAGAAGATTATACAGTAAAAAAGAAGCTACAGTATATATAATAATAGAAGGAGTATTAAGAATATGGCAAACAAAGCAGTATTACCGGTTAAGTATCCTGCCATTACATCATGGCAGTGGCATGCAACATTGTTTTCTATTTTGGGAGAAGATGAGAACGCTAAGAAGTGGATCTACAGTAACTACATACAGCTCCGTTGTTATAATATAGCAGAGTATACAACAGGGGATGAGATATTACTTTGCGATATGATGCCCGGAAGCAGTTCTCTTAAGAAGTGTCCTTATCTTATATTCTCATTGATCACAAAGCCTCAGATTGAGAGCTATTGCGGAGATGTTATTGATTTCATTGTTAAGACTATTGATCTTGGCGGATATATATATGGTGCTTTCGATGAGGCAAGAATGCTCTGTGATGTGAGCGTGGATTATAAGTTCTCACATGAGCTGTTCATCTATGGATATAATATGGATGAGGAAGTGTTCTACGTTGGAGACTTCACATTCAAGGACAAGTATTCCTATACAACAGTTTCCTTCGAGGCAGTTAAGCGAGGCTTCGATGCACTTTCTGCAGGCGAGGATCACGTGTTCAGAGATGATTACAAGGGAACAAGAGGACTTTATGTGATCCAGAAGAACACAGACAGCAAGTATTATGATATTGATCCTATTCTAATCAAGCAGACTATAAGAGAATATCTTAATGGTGAGGATACAAAGGATCATTTCAGAATGCTGAGAAACAGATTTGACGACACAATCTTTGGTGTTGATGTATATGATGCTCTTCTTAAGAGGATAGACAAGCAGCTTCATGAGGAGGAGCCTGACTTCGATATCCGTGCGCTTCACATTGCATATGACCACAAGGTACTTATGTTAGACCGTTTGAAATATCTCATGGCTAATGAGGTTATACCATTTGACCAGGAAATGCTTGATGATTATGCTGAGGTGGTTGAGGATATGCTTGCAGCGAGAAATCTTCTTGTCCGTATCTCTGTAACCAACGAGATCGAAGCAGGCGGAAGACTAGCAGACCACATCAAGAGTGCCAGGGAAAAGGATATAGAGATTCTCACAAAGGTTATGAATCTTCTATAAGACTTCTATATTAATTTCTATACAATAGGTAGTAATATATGTTAGATTGTTATTATATGAATGTAAGCTGTGACTGCTCTAAGGAGCAGTCACTTGCATTATATGAGGGCTTGTCAAGGGATAGACGTGAGCGGGTGGACAGACTTAAGGACAAAGGTGCTGCTCATAAGCAGATTATTATAGGTGCCTTCCTTCAGCATTGTCTTTCGGGCTATATAGGTGTCATGCCCTCACAGATCAAATTTGAATATAATGAGCAGGGAAAGCCATATGTACCTTCAGATGTTCATTTCAACATGTCCCACTCGGGAGATTATGCGGTGCTTGCTGTCAGTGATCATCCTGTGGGGATTGATATAGAGAGACTGCGTCATAAAAGACTTTCCGTGGCAAAAAGATTTTTTTGCAGGGAGGAATATGAGGATATAATTAATGCTGGGGGAGAGAAGGAGCAGGACAGGCGCTTTCTTGAGTATTGGACTGTTAAGGAAGCCTACGTGAAATACCTGGGTAAGGGACTTTCTATACCGCTTGATTCATTTAGGATATTGATGAGTGATTCAGGTGCCAATAAAAAAGAGATATGCGTACAAATAAATGTCAATTCACAGGTGCCGTGTGAAAAAGGGACAGATGATAATAAAGTATGCATAAGCGCATTTTATCTAAATGAAGATTATAATATTGCGATTTGCTCTGAGAAACAGGCAATGCCTTGTGAAAAGGATATAGCTTTTAATAGCTCAAATGTAAAAAATATATGTTTAAGTGACATTATGTAATAATGTGTTTATGTGTTTTGTCTAATTTGTCGAAAAAAAATTCCAAATAATTCAATTAATGGATAATTTCACTATTTTAAGCTTTTTTGTTGACAAATAAAAGATGATGATGTATTCTTACAAGGAATCAAAAATTTAAAAAGGAGAGGATATTAACATGAAGAAAATGGTTAAAGGCGCTGTTGTTGCTCTTGCCTTAGCTTTATCTCTTAGCTTTGGGGTAAGCAATACAGCAGACGCAGCAAAGGTAACTGTTAAGAAGGTTACTTCAGTTAACAAGTTAACAGGATCTAAGAAGATCACTCTTACAAAGGGTAAGAAAGCAACATTAACAACTACTGTTACTGTTACACCTAACAAGGCTGCTAACAAGAAGGTAACATACAAGACTTCTAAGAAGAGTGTTGCAACTGTTTCTAAGAAGGGTGTTATCACAGCTAAGAAGAAGGGTTCAGCAACAATCACTGTTACTTCTAAGAAGAACAAGAAGAAGACAGCTAAGGTTAAGGTTACAGTCGTAGCTGGTAAGGTAACAAAGGTAACATTTGACAAGACTGATATTGCACTTGATCCTGCTGCTACAGCAACAATCAAGGCTACAGTTAAGACAAAGGGCAAGAAGCCTAACAAGGCACTTGTATGGACAAGTAGTGATGAGACTGTTGCAACAGTATCTGCTAAGGGTGTTGTTACAGCTGTAGCTCCTGGTACTGCTACAATCACAGCTAAGTCTACAGATGGTACTAACAAGTCTGCTAAGGCTACTGTTAAGGTTAACAGCACAGCTATTGCAGCTGGTACAGCTGATGTTGTTGCTGAATTTGAGCTTGATCCTACTGCAGCAGCTACAGATTTTGAGGCAATTGTTAAGGCTGCTAATCTTAAGGATACAGATGAGGTTGCTGTAACAATTAATGCTAGAACAACTGAGACAAAGAAGAGCGTTAAGGATGTTCGTGAGTTCCTTAAGACAAATCCTAAGGATACAAAGGTTAAGTTGACAATCAAGAATGATCAGGTTAAGAAGTATGGTCCTGCAGCTGTTGCTGTTAAGTCTGTTAAGAGCGTAACAGTTAATGGTGTTAAGTTCACAGAGATTACTGATTCATCAATCACAATCGATGGAACAAAGTTCAACTATAAGGCTGATACTGCTAACAAGGCATTAGTTCTTGATGGTGACCAGACAGCAAACGCAAGCATCAAGAAGCTTGTAGATGCTAAGGTTATTACAGCTACTTTGAAATAATTTAATCTATGATTAAATAATAGAAATGAACTTTATACATAAGCTGTTGGACATGGGTTCAACAGCTTATGTTATGTGAAGGCAACGAGCTATGTTATCGGAGGCAGACATGGGGCGCAGTAATAAGAGCAACAATTACAATGTGAATAGGTTAACATCATTATGCATATTTGGACTAACTATGCTTATGTGGGTACTTGTACCTAAGCAGATTGCATTTGCAGGAGACATCAACAGTAACGAGGCTGGTTTGATTGCTGCTGCAAGTGGAACCTTTGAGTATGATGGAAAGACCTATCGTGCCGGCTCTGCCTATGTTAATTCATTGACCGCATATCTTAGTGAAGATGATGTGGATCTTACTGCAGAGCAGTGCCAGGAAGCTATGTCACGTATGTATAGCAGTGTTAAAGAAGGCATTGATCAGGGATATCTCTATGAGGTTGGTACTGAGAAGAATGAGTCCCCCAGTACACAGATGGCTTATGAAGATCCGGATGATGATGAAGATGATGAAGAGAATGGTGGAAAGTCTGCCAACACTCAGGAAAGTACAGCGGGAAGCTCTGAAAACATTTCTCAGGATGACTCTAATGGATTAGATGTTTGGGAAAGCATGTCCGGACAGACTGAGGCGAAGAATAAGCTTAAGGAGCGCCCGGAGGAAACTGATGCTGATGCCTCTGTTGCCCTTGGCGATGGCGAGATAGTTGTTAAGACAAAGGATAATGAAATCATTAATTTATCAAAGAAGGAACAGCTCATTCCTGATAAGGTAGTTTATATTATTGATATAATAGCTATTGTTACACTGGCAGTAACAATAATATGTGCAGTTATTTTGTTAATGACAAAATGTATGGTGTTTAGAAAGCCAAAGAGCAGGAAGGCAAGAAGAGGACACACCAGAAGGAGAAGGATACGGCGCTATACAAGGAACGTAATGACTGTCACATCAGCGGTATCATTTATTATGATATTTTTGCTGGTGGGAATATATATAAGTTTGTTTAATAAGGACACAATAATGCAGAATATGCAGGCCAGTGGATACTTCCGATATGCCTACTCAGAATATGTTTCAGGCTTTGCCTCGGAGCTTAAGGAGGGTAAGGTGCTTTCTGAGCCAATAGCCAGCTATGAGGATTATCTCTTCACGGTGAAGCAGAATTCCTTAAAGATATTAAATGGTGAGACAGATATCAGAATTCCTAACAGTAATGTTACGCCATATATAACTAATATTAGAAAAAGCTATAATAAGATATTCTCTGTTGCAGGGGTGTTATCTATTATTAATGCAATTATCGCCGTGGTTTTCATGGTGTTCATGGATCAGCGTAGGGAGCGAGGGGTGAAGCATACTGCGGCCGCCGAGCTTGCTGCCAGCGCTTTGATGGTTGTGGTTACAGTGTATATGGCATTTGCTAAGCCATACCTGCATTTATATATTGAGCCTGATTATCTGTATTTGTTTATTATGGAATGTATACTGTGGAGTGTTAAGGTTATGACCAGTATATCAGCCTTTGCTGTTGTACTTGCAATGCTGCTGATTGGTGTATATAATTCCATGAGAAATAAGTCGAATGAATAGGAGAGATGAGATGGAGTATTTTGATATACACTGTCATATGCTTCCGGGAGTGGATGACGGTGCACAGACAATGGAAGAGGCTCTTTCGATGATTGATCTTTCCTATCAGGAGGGCACAAGGAATCTTATTCTTACACCTCATTATATGAGGGGAAAGAATAAGTATACCAGGGAAGAGCTTAGGGAGAGATTTAATGAATTTAAGGCGAAGGTAGAGGAACGCCATCCTGATTTCAAGCTTTATTTTGGAAATGAGGTATTGTATGAGGAGGGTATCATTCAAGATCTTAAGGACGGCCTTATACAGACCATGAACGACACAAAGTATGTGCTGGTGGAGTTTAATATCAGGACAAGCTACAGCCAGATATATGAGGCTATGCAGAAGATAGAAAATGCAAGATTTCGTCCGATAATAGCCCATGTTGAGAGATATAGGTGTCTATTCAAGCATATTGAGCGAATTGACGAGCTTATCAGAATGGAGGTTCTGCTCCAGATGAATATCTCCAGCGTATATGGCGGTCTTCTTGATGAGAATGCAAGATGGTGTAAGAAGCTTGTGAAGGAGGAGTATATAAGCTTCTTTGGAACAGACGCTCATGACATGGAGGAAAGAGCACCATATATTAATGATTATATACCATGGATCGAGAAAAAATGCGGTGAGGATTTTCTGGAGAGGGTTTTTGCCGAATATCCTAAAAAAATGGTTGAAAATAAATACATTTTTGATTAAACTAGTAACTGGCGTTTGTGTAAAAAATAATAGGAGATTATACTATCATGAATGAAGAAAGAAATGACGAGATTGAAATTGATTTGAGGGAGCTGTTTTTCGTACTTCTTGGACGGATCTGGATAATTATTCTTGCCACAGCCCTAGGTCTTGGCTTGGCTGCCGGATATACTACAGCATTTATGAATCCGGTTTACAGTTCTACATCAATGCTTTATGTAATGACTAAGTCAACGAGTATTACATCCCTTACAGATTTACAGGTGGGCTCATCCCTTACACAGGATTATCAGGTGTTTATTACAAGCCGTCCTGTTGTTGATAAGGTTATTGAGGATTTAGAGCTTGATATGGACTATGAGCAGTTTGTTGCAACAGTATCCGTTGAGAATCCTACTAATACGCGTTTTATATATATCACAGTCAATAACAATGATCCTTATATGGCAAAGACTATTGTGGATAAGCTTACAGATGTTTCTGCAGAACGTATGGGAACTATTATGGAGACAGAAAAGCCTAACGTTGCTGACTATGGCAATATTCCTGAGCATCCCACAAGTCCAAGTCTGACAAAGAATGCGCTGATAGGTGCAGTGCTTGGCTTTGTTCTTTCTGTAGGTATTATCATGGTTATCTACCTTATGAATGATGCAATCCAGACAACAGAGGATGTGGAGAAGTATCTTGGCATTAACACTCTCGGACTTATTCCATTGCAGGAGGGTACATCCAAGAAGGCAACCCGTGGACATGATAAGGATGCTGCCAGGGCAAGACGAGAGAGGAAAAAGAAGGCGAAACGTAAGGCTAAGGCTTCTGCGAAGGAAGATAAAGAGAATTAAGGCGATGACTATTGCAGAAAGGATAATTTCATGAAGATTAATTTTGAAAAAAAGGAAGAATTAGATTTCAAATCAAATGAAGCATACAAAACTCTTCGTACTAATATCAGCTTTTCAGGAGATGATATTAAGGTTATTGCATTTACAAGCTCAGCGCCTAACGAGGGAAAGTCTGTGGTAGCATTTAACCTTGCAAATTCATTAGCAGAGGATGGGAAGAAGGTTCTCTATATTGATGCAGATATTAGAAAATCGGTTACGGTTGTGCGTTACGGTGTTGATATAGAGACTAAGGGACTTACACATTACCTTAGCGGACAGGCAAAGCTTGACCAGATTGTATATGAGACTAATGTTGATAATTTCCATATTGTTTTTACAGGCCAGACAGCACCCAACCCGTCAGGGCTTTTGGGTAATGCCCGTTTTAAGAAGATGTTAGAGCAGATGCGTGAGGATTTCGATTATGTAATAATTGATTGCCCTCCTCTTGGAAGTGTTATTGATGCGGCAATTGTTGCAAAGGAATGTGACGGTGCAATAATTGTAATTGAGACAGATAATGTAAGCTATAAGATAGTTCAGCGAGTTAAGAAGCAGTTAGACCAGAGCGGCTGCCGTATACTTGGAGCTGTTCTCAACAAGGTTGAGATGGGCGGCAAGGGTTATTATGGCAAGGGCTATTACGGTAACTATTATGGTCGTTATTATGGAGATTACGGAAGCTATGGAGATTCTAAGTAATAAGCTTGGTGAATTGAAAATGAGATTGATTAAGCCGGCAATGTTTATTGTTGGCTTAATTTTAGTTGTAGCTGTAAGCCTTGGAATGAGTCATGAGGCAAGGGCATATACTGATGAAGAAAAGGCACAGGCTAAGGCGTGGCTTTCAGCCCATGGCTATTCTCCTGATGCAGGAGGAGCTGCAGCGGCCTATCAGGATTATCTTAATGGCAAGTTTGATGAGGAGCTTGGTATTACAAGAGAAGCCTCTACAGAAGCCAGGACCCAGACTGCCTATGATGACAGTGAGGACAAGGAAGAAAAGACAACAGAGGAAGGTAATGACGGCACATCCCCTGACAGCTCATCCGGCAATAAGGCAGAGCCCTCTGTATGGGACATAATGGGAGGAACCTCTGAGGAGACAGACACTGAGGCTCAGGTCACTACGGAAGAGGTGACAGAAGAAATTACGGAGGAAGCCCCTTCAACCCAGATGGCATATGAGGAGCCTGAGGATGAGGAGGAACCGGAGGAGGAAAGGGGAGAGATCTCCTTATCAGACCCGGAAAAAAAGGGCGAGTACAGGGAAGCAGCAATCGTTGTGGTATTGTCGGTTCTGCTATGCGCATTGCTGTTGGGAGCCTTCTCCCTATTCAGAAAATAGTCATTAATTGATAGATTTTGTATTGTTATTTTTGATCTATATAGGCAAAAGCTGTAAAGTTTCTCTTTCATTTTCTTAATTGTTAGAGTATAATGTATCTATAAAAATGTAATTGTACAGATGCGATCGATCCGGACAGTTGCAAATAATAGAATACGGAGGAATTTTTACATGTTAGTTTCAGCAACAGAGATGCTTAAGAAAGCAAAGGCAGGAAAGTATGCAGTAGGTCAGTTCAACATCAACAATCTTGAGTGGACAAAGTCGATCCTTTTGACAGCGCAGGAGCTTAACAGCCCTGTTATCCTTGGTGTTTCCGAGGGAGCAGGCAAGTATATGACAGGCTTCAAGACTGTTTCTGCAATGGTTAAGGCTATGGATGAGGAGCTTGGAATTACAGTTCCTGTAGCACTTCATTTAGACCATGGTACATATGCAGGATGTTATAAGTGTATTAAGGCAGGCTTCACATCAATCATGTTTGATGGATCATCACTTCCATTTGAGGAGAATATCGAGAAGACTAAGGAGCTCGTTAACGTAGCTCATCAGCTTGGATTATCCATCGAGGCTGAGGTTGGATCTATCGGTGGAGAGGAAGACGGAGTTATCGGTGCAGGTGAGTGTGCTGATCCTAATGAGTGTAAGCAGATCGCTGACCTTGGAATTGATTTCCTTGCAGCAGGTATCGGCAACATTCATGGTGCATATCCTGAGAACTGGGCAGGTCTTTCATTTGATACATTAGCTGCAATTCAGGAAAAGACAGGTATCATGCCACTTGTTCTTCATGGTGGTACGGGAATTCCTGATGACCAGATCAAGAAGGCTATTTCGCTTGGTGTTTCTAAGATCAATGTTAATACAGAGTGTCAGTGGGCATTCCAGGAGGCAACAAGAGGATATATTGAGGCCGGTAAGGACAAAGAGGGTAAGGGCTTTGATCCTCGTAAGCTTCTTGCACCTGGTGCACAGGCAATCTGTGACAAGGTTAAGGAGAAGATGGAGCTCTTTGGATCTGTAGGTAAGGCGTGAGAATCCGTTTCTGACATACAAAACCCCGGACGTGCATCGCACACCGGGGTTTTCTTATGCCTACAATTAATAGTTTGATTTACGCTATCTGTTTTTGGCCAAAAGACACTTGATAAAAACTAACACCGAATTAGTATTTTAATGATTAAGGTTTATAAGGTAGACACAAAACTGGAAATCTATACCCTCAGATGTACATGCCAGCCAGCTTCTCGAAGGCGGCGATGGAGCGCTCTACCTTCTCGGTTGGAATGCAGTAGCTTATGCGGAAGTGTCCTTCCACTCCGAAGGTGTTACTTGGTACCAGGATAAGGTCGAGCTCCTTAGCCTTGTTGCAGAAGGCTACCGCATCAGGTTCTAATGACTTCGGGAACATGTAGAAGGTTCCGCCGGGCTCAACGATATCAAAGCCAAGCTTTGTAAGCTCTGTGTATAGTATGTTCTTGTTGGTCTCATATACTGAAAGGTCTGAGGTTTCATACAGGCACTTTGATACTGCAAGCTGTATTATACTAGGAGGACAGTTGTGTCCTGTGCCTCTTGAAATCTGACCGAACATATCCACCAAAAGTGCGGAGTCTCCGCAGGCCGGATTGACTGCTATATATCCGATTCGTTCACCCGGAAGTGAAAGGGATTTCGAGAAGGAGTAGCAGGTCAGCGTGTTGTTGTAGTGGGCTGCAACAAATGGTGCATCTACCCCGTCAAATACGATCTCTCTGTAGGGCTCATCGGAAATGATATATATAGGGTGTCCGAACTCTTCCTCCTTTTCTGATAAGATCATTGCCAGCTTGTCAATGGTCTCTGTTGAATATACAATGCCTGACGGGTTGTTAGGTGTGTTGATAAGAACAGCCATAACCTTATCGTTTAACATATCAAGTAAAGCGTCAAAGTTGATCTGAAAGCTGCTGATGTCAGCAGGTACGATCTTAAGGGTTGCACCGGTAGCCTCTATGTAAGGCCTGTACTCAGGAAAGAAGGGCGCAAAGGTTATTATCTCATCTCCCGGGACGGTAACTGCTCTTGCTGCATGGGCGATGGCACCTGCGGCACCGCTTACCATGAATATATCCTTTTTCTCATAATGCATATCAAAGCGGTCGTTTAATGACTTGGCAACAGCCTCTCGTACGGAATCAATTCCGAGAGTTGGGGAATAGCCGTGAAGGCTTACAGGCTCGCTTTCCTGCAACAGCCTGATCATTTCATCCGTAAATGACTTAGGTGGTGCCACGGATGGATTGCCAAGACTGTAATCAAATACATTCTCATAGCCGATCTCCTCGGCACGTTCTCTGCCGTACATAAATAGTTCCCTGATGACAGATTTCTGTCCGCACATATCAATAAAGTGCTGATTTAACATAGTGTTTTAATCCTTTCTTAATCATAAACAACGTAACCATTCATAAACAATGTCAAAATGATTAGTCCCAAACAGTTACAAAATAACCATGAATTAACATTTACATATTATCAAATTTTAATTGTACTTGCAATGAAAATGTAAAAATGAGCAAAGTTGCGACCATGCTTGCATGAGTCGCAATTTTGCGAAAAAGGAATGGAGACGCCAGTCGACATGTAAAAATGAGCAAAGTTGCGAAAAAAGCATGGAGACGCCAGCTGGCATGTATTTCATACTTGAAATGATATATAATACTTGGTAAAATGTAGAAGATTCTAAAGCCTGTTTGCTGCAATAATAATTATTTAATAATAATCTATGGCTGTAGATGATTTTGGAGCAGGCAGGGCGTGTAATAGCAGATTAAGATAAATTAAGATAAGTATAAGGATTATATTATGGATGAAGATAAGGTTGTGTTATGTGCTTCTTCGAAATATGAGGAGAAGTATTATCTAAACCCGGAGTTTGATAAGCTGCCGGATGCGATTAAGGACGAGCTTAAGGCAATGTGCGTTCTTTTTACGGAGGATATCGGAGGGATTCTTACACTGGAATATGATGAGGATGGCCATTTATCCTTTGTGACCATGGCAGATGAGAATGATCTGCTATATGATGAGATCGGATGCGCATTAAAGATCAAGCAGTACCAGCAGACGAAGCGTGAGCTGATGGAAAGTCTGGAGCTGTTTTATAAGGTTTTTATAAAGGGTGAGGATGCAGCCTCACTGATAGATGGGGAATAAGTGGTTATTTTTTAATGAAAATAAAGGCAGTTGCGAACCTTAAATACTCAATATACTTTACCGATAAGTTTCGCAAATGCCTAAGATTAAAATATAGGGAGTGGATGTATGTTACTTGCGTTAGATGTTGGAAATACTAATATTACAATAGGTTTATTTGATGGTGACAATATTGAGGGAACATTTAGAATGACAACCAAGATTCCTAGAACATCGGATGAGTATGGTATTTTCTTTTATGATCTTCTGCACAGCAGGAGACTTAAGAGAGAGGTTGTGGACGCGGCGATCATGGCATCCGTTGTGCCGGATGTGAATCATCATATTATTAACGGACTTATCAAATATTTTAATGTCAATCCGATTCTTGTGGAGCCCGGAATCAAGACAGGCATCAAGATTGCTATTCCTAACCCTAAGGAAATGGGGGCAGACAGAATTGTTGATGCGGTGGCGGCATACGAGATATATGGTGGCCCGGTGCTGGTTATTGACTATGGCACTGCCACGACCCATGACCTTGTATTGGAGGACGCTACATTGGTGGGAGGGGTAACCTCTCCGGGAATAAGGATTGCTGCTCATGCACTTTGGCAGGACGCAGCAAAGCTTCCAAGGATTGAGATTATGAAGCCGGAGCATGTGCTTGGAAAGGATACCATTTCATCTATGCAGTCAGGTCTGATATACGGACATATTGGACAGACAGAGTATATTATCCGCAAGGTCAAGGAGGAGGCAGGGCTTGACAAGATGACAGTCGTTGCCACAGGCGGGCTTGGGAAGATCATTTATGATGAGACGGACAGTATTCATCACTATGATCCTAACCTTACTCTTAAGGGACTTAATATTCTATACCACAAGCAGAAGTGATGGGTATTAATACAAGTATATAATATACAGCAGAAAGAATCGGATAAAGCATGTGCTTTGTGCGGTTAAGGAGAATGAAAAAGAACGGGACCTGATATGGCTAAGGAAATGATAGATCTTCACAACAAATTAATATTAGCTCCTATGGCAGGTGTAACAGACCTGCCTTTTCGATTGCTCTGTAAGGAGCAGGGATGTGATGTGTTATATACGGAAATGGTGAGCGCCAAGGCTATTCTTTACAAGAATAAGAATACCGGACCGCTCATGCATTATGAGGAGACAGAGCATCCCATAGGGCTTCAGCTTTTTGGCTCAGAGCCTCAGATCATGGCAGATATTGCGGCGAGGGTGCAGGAGAAGGGCTATGACTTTATTGATGTGAATATGGGCTGTCCGGTGCCGAAGATCGTTAACAACGGGGAGGGCTCTGCCCTTATGAAAAACCCGGAACTGGTGGGAGAGATCATAGCGGCAATGGTGAAGGCGGTTAATGTTCCGATAACAGTCAAAATCCGCAAGGGCTTTGATGAGGAGCATGTAAATGCTGTAGAGATAGCAAAGATAATAGAAGCAAATGGAGGCGCTGCTGTTGCTGTTCATGGAAGACTTAGAAGCGAATATTATTCCGGCAAGGCGGACTGGGATATTATAAGACAGGTGAAGGAAGCGGTGTCTATTCCGGTGATCGGTAATGGGGATCTTGTGACACCTGATGATGTGATTGCCATGCGGGAGCAGACCGGCTGTGATGCATTTATGATAGGGAGAGGAGCTAAGGGGAATCCCTTTATATTTTCCCAGATGAAAACCTATTTTGAGAAGGGCTATGTGCCTGAAAGGCCGCCGCTTTCTGAAATGGTGGATGTGATGCTTCGCCACGCCAAGATGATGGTGGATTATAAGGGTGAGTTCTCAGGTATTCATGAAATGCGCAAGCATGTTGCATGGTATACTGTTGGATTTCCTAATTCCTCAAAGCTTAGGGATAAGGTTAACCATGTGGAAAGCTATGAGGAGCTGGAAGACCTGCTGCTTAGCTGGAAGGACAGAGTGTAATACTATACATGTCGCCTAGCGGCTCCATGTGTTCATTCGCAAAAGTGTTTTTCTTTCGTGCAAGCACGAGAAAAACACCTTTGCTCATTATATCATATTTTAACAAAAACTAAATATATATATAATATCGTCAAAAATATAGATCAAGGATTTGAGGTATTATATGAGGGCTGATGGAAAGAGCATTTCAGGACTTAATAAGAATATAATAAATGAAAATGTAACAGATGAAAATTTGGATGCTAAAAATAATACAA
The DNA here is from genome assembly GCA_017470935.1 of Lachnospiraceae bacterium. Taxonomy (GTDB): domain Bacteria; phylum Bacillota; class Clostridia; order Lachnospirales; family Lachnospiraceae; genus CAG-590. The sequence goes on along the minus strand of JAFUXG010000027.1, from coordinate 8,678 downwards.
GAAATAAAGACAATGTTGACAGGAAACCGCAGTACGTACGCTTTATATATGATGGTACTGTAAAAAGAAAATACTTTTTTAGAAAAAATAGTTATGCAATTAGGGAAGAAAGTACAGGTGGCTTTGACGGCCTGACTGTTACAAAAATAAGCAGCGGGACTGAAAGACTTGATGATAAGCAGCTTGTGTTGCTGGTTAAGTGCCTGAAGGGATATGATCTGCGTGATGCCACCCTGTTAGCGGATGGTAAGATGGCGGAGATGCTTGGAATAACAGATATGCTGTTTCAGGCAAGGAAATATGAATTTATGCATAACCTTACATTTATTATGGATAGACTTAAGAGCCGGGCAGCGGGAAATGAGAGCATGGTGATGGTCCTTGACAGTGGCAGGTGGGATGCGGGAGATCTGTTTAAAATATTGACTGTGGTCAAAAATTATTATAGAAAAATAGATGTTATAACAGGTAATGATGTGTATAATCTGTCCAGGCTTTCGGAGGTGGCATATGATGAATGGGGAGTAATACTTCACATTTATACTTATAACAGCTATCCCGGAAATAATTGTGATATGGCATTGCTTTTTTTGAAGAATGCAGACCGTATTGACACTTTATGGAAGAGAAGGCTTCAGTATAACCTGGCCTATGTGGTGGCGGATAAATGCAGGGGAGATGGCAGGAAGACTGTTAAAGACACATATTCCGGACTTGTGTATAAGGCGGAGGATGTAATTCCTTATGAGCTTTCGGTTAATATGGCATATCAAAAACCTGTTGTTTATGAAAAGTTTCATGTTTCTGTCATTGATATTTGTGAGCTGTAATGGTACAATAAGCATATATGTGTTGAGAAGGTATTAGAACAGCGAGGTGGCAGATATGATTTATGTAAAGACTGAGGATCTTAAGGTTGGTATGCGACTAGCAAAGCCAATCTACAATAAGAGGGGAGTTCTTCTTTACGGGCGTGATGACCGGTTGACAAAGCAGGGTATTGACAGTGTCAACAATTTTGGACTTATAGGCTTATATATATTAGAGCCGGCTGAGCCGCTTCCGCCAATGAGTGAGGAGGAGATGGAGTTTGAACGCTTCCAGACTATGGCTGTGTTCAGCATTAAGGAATCCTTAGATGCCATTATGAATGAACGTGAGCCTAAGCAGCTTATGCGCCAGGCTGATGAGGTTATAAGAAGATATGGCAAGGTTAACCATAAGATACATTTCAACCAGAATCTTAGAAGCCCTGAGGATTATGTATATAAGCATTCCTTGAATGTTGCCATCCTTGCAGCTCTTATTGCCCATCGTGCCAAGTTTGATATTATGGGACAGACAGAGATTGCGGTTGCTGCACTTTTGCATGATCTTGGAAAGCTTTCTGTACGCCCGGAGCTTAGGGGAAAGACAGAAGGACTTGAAGATGATGAGATGAGTGAGGTTGCAAGGGCAGTCATAACAGGTATTGATAAGATTTCTAATTCATTTAATCTTCCAGTGGGTGTTAAGGGAATATTGATGCAGATGTGTCAGGTGCAGTATATTCCTGAGAATGCACCAAAGAAGCTGCTGCCGTCTGTGCAGGCACTGCTTGTTGCCAATGCTTATGATGAGTACACCTCAATGCAGATTGATGTGGAGCCCCATACAGAGATTGATGCTGTAAGGATGCTTGAGAGTAATCCGGATATATATGATCCCGGCATGGTTGCACATCTTCTTAACAGCATAGACATTCTTTATCCCGGAGTGTGCGTTGAGCTCACCAATCATGATAAGGGGCTTGTTATTACTGAGAATGACAGGGATATTTTGCGACCTATTGTACTCAGCTTTTCCAGAAATGAGCTACTCAACCTTAACAGTGATAAGGTATATGAAGAGGTACAGATTGCCAATATTATGAAGACTATGGATAACAGAATTAAGGTTGATCCTGAGAGACTTAAGGAGTATATGTGATTATAAAGAGCAAAGTAATTATCCATGCATACCCTCGAAGCAAAGCTTCTCGGTCAGGGCATGCGCCCTATGATATATCGCATGGCTTTATGGTCATGATATAGCAAAAGAAGCTGTCATCTTGACAGCTTCTTTTGTTATGAAAAGGGCTATATTACTCTATTGTCCTGCCCTTCCTAATATTCATGTCCGATCATAGTAATACTGAATCACGTCTTTGCGTTTCACAATTCCAATAAAACAATCGCAGTCATCCACTACGGGTACAAAGTTCTGCTTCATGATCTTATTAAGCAGATCCTCCATGTTAGAGCTTGCATTAACCGGCTCGTAATCATTTCTTCTTGGGACTGCTTCTAAGGGCAGCTCATCAAGCTGATTATCTGAAAGAGCCATGTCACTATGTAAAAGGTACCACAGCATGTCCCCTTCTGTTACTGTACCAGTATACTCCCCTTCATCATTTAAAACGGGAATGGAGGAATATTTGTGATGCTCCATCTTCTTAAGTGCCTGGTTCAGGGAATCGCTGCGTTCCAGATAAGCAACCTCGGCCTTAGGAGTTAAGAAAAATAATATGTTAATCGCATTCACCTCCCCACAAGATTATATATTGATATTCCTATATAATTACATATAGTATATAATAATTTTGTCTTAAAAACAATGGAAATGTTACAAAAAGATATGAATAAATTATGAATATTTACTATATTTTTTTAGGTGTAGCCGAAGGGAAGCTTGTGAATAAATGGCTTCAAATTGATTAAAAAGGTTGTATTTGAAAAATATGTTTGATATTATAATATGGATGGTAAAGAAAGGACAGGCGAAGGAAAAATGCAGGAAAGTGTATTTGACGAGAATGTAGATTACCTGTATCAGGTACAGACCGATCTTGAGGCAGTAGAACAGCTCAAGAAGGAGATGAATGAATATAAGATACAGGAGAAGAATCTCAAGAAGAGTATTGCTTCTGAGGAGAAATCTATTCAGGACGAGATTGCACAGACAATTAAGAGACGGAAGAATGAGATTGAGAAGGTGTATGATGACCAGATAGATGCCAACAAGGCAAAGAGCCGCGCTGTATGGAATAAGCGAGATAAGGCTAAGTCTAAGCGTATTGGCGAGAGGGTTTCTTATGAGACCTCTGAGCTGGCTGAAGAGAATCGTCAGCTTCAGGTGGAGATGCGTACACTTTTTAAAGCTCAGCACATACCATCATTTTGCAGATCAGGGTATTTCTATGCCCTCTTTATGACCAAGAGAGCCTGGGAAATTCCTGTACTTATATTAACTATCCTAGCTGCATATATAGGAATTCCTCTTATTGTTTATCTCATATGTGCTGGCAGTGTTTTTAAGAATAACGCAGACAAGCTTCCTCTTGGATGTACATTGATAGTTTCTGTGGTTCTATTTGTTATTACATTTATATATGTATTGATGATCAATCTGATCAAGATAAGGCATTATGATACTCTGCTTGACGGACGCCAGATTAGGGATGAGATAGCAGCCAATAAGAGACAGATGAAGGCTATACGCAACAAGATCAATAAGGACAAGGATGACAGCCAGTATGGTCTTGATAAGTATGATGACAAGCTGGCTGAGCTGGAAAATGAGCTCGCAGCTATCAGCGCGGAAAAGCAGGATGCCATGACGGTTTTTGAGAGTGAGACAAAACAGGTGCTCACCAATGAGGTGAATGACAGAAGACTTGGTCATCTGGAAAGCATGAAGGAAAGACTGGATACATTAGAGGAGAATATGGCGGTGCTTGATGAGGACATCCAGAATTCGCTACTGGCGGTTGCCAACAATTATGGTGCCATTCTTGGCAAGGAATTCTGCACCCCTGAAAGAGTGGCGGATCTCATTTCCCTTATGGAGGATGGAACTGCTGATACTGTATCCGAGGCCATTGCTGCCTACAAGGGAGCTGGCTGATGCGTTGCTGGATAGTGCCATAGGATATAGGACATGATGATGCAGCTTATAGGATGAGTGGAAGCTGTATGGAATCATTAGAGAGCTTCACCATGCATCCTCGGAGGTGATGGCGGCCTGCTCCAGGCTATCCTGATAATAATAATACAGAGCGCTTCCGATACAGTTGGCAAGGGTCATGACAATGTGAAGCCTTGTGCTTTGAAGCAGAATTGAATTAGGGAAACCGGCTACATTTACTATGCCTGTGATAGAGAGATTACCTATTGCAGGCAGTTTTTTATTTACACCCTTTCCGGGAAATAGGGGCTTGCTGCTTACGGTTGCATATCCTATATGCTCAGGAATACCAAGGGAAGCGTCTATTGCAATAATAAATGGAGTATTATACTTCTCGTATATTGTCTCCACAGTCCCCTCAAGATTCATGGCGTGGACAGGACACTCCAAGGTTCCGTAAACTGATATATTGGGAAGCGCATTTTTCAGGTAATCTCCTACAAGGGGACCAAGGCAGTCCCCTGTTGCGCGGTCAGAGCCAATGCACAGTATCACCACATTTTGTATATCAGTATCATATTGTCTCATTGCTTTTCTTATTGCAGAATTCAACTTCATATCTGCCTCGGGCTCGAAGGCATTACAGTAAATAGGCTCCAAGCTATCACCCCGTTTCTCTACTATTATTTTATTAGGATGATAGCCAATTTGAGCCTGTTTTAAACCTTAAAATTTTTGGTGTCGCTTTGTGGCGGCATATATCGGAAAGTTCCATATTTTGCGGACATTTTGGCTTTATGGTGTACAAGGTTAGACATTATAAGCGTTTTTAAAATGCTAATTTATCAAATGGCTATTATTATACTCGCGAACGAAATTAACTGCAAATTATAATTTTTCTCCGCGGTATATGCAGTTAAACTAAATGCTTGCCTTCGGCAATCATTAAGGTTAACTAGTATAAGTGTATCTATTATAGTTGGAAAGGAATGAAGGTCATGATTGAAATTGTGTATGATAAAGACAAGGATACAGGGGAGGATGCCTTTGACGGCATTGCGCTGCCGAAGAATATCCGGCAGATAGGGAATCCAACAGGAGACAGGAGAATATATATTGAGGATTATGTAATGACCTATCTGACAGGACTTGCAGATCCCAACTCATCCTATGCAAGAGGTGCTATTCTTGTGGGAGAGTGCAAAAAGGGAAATGGGGGAGAGGCGATATTCATCAGCGGAGCATTGGCGGCCCAGAATTTGGAGCTAGACCTTGAGGAATCAACATTTGATGATGAGACCTGGGGACTTATATATAAGGAGGTAAAAACTCATTTTCCTGAGCTGTCTGTTGTGGGATGGTTTCTGTCACGAATGGGCTTTTCCACAGAAGTCAATGACATGATCTTGAAGCTCCATGTGGATAATTTTGCCGGAGACGATAAGGTGTTATACATCATGGATTCTCTGGAAAATGAGGATGCATTCTACATGATGGACCGCAATTATCTGTGCAGGCAGAGTGGATATTACATTTATTATGCCCGCAATGAGGCAATGCAGAATTTCATGATTCTTTCCCGTGGCGAGGATGAGCAGGAGAAGGAGGACGAGGAATTTGAGGATGAGGCTGTGATGAAAAATTACAGACGGATCATGGAGGAGCGGGCTAAGACCTCCAGGATTGAGCGGATGAACAGAAGACTGTATGCTGTGTGTTCCCTGCTCGCAATTGCAGTACTGGGCCTTGGCGTTGCTGTGTTTTCCAATTATCAAATGCTCGATAAAATGCAGACATATATTGTGGCAAACAATATTGATGGGATGAATGCGGAGGCAGAAACCACTGCTGTTATTGCTGTCACAAAGACAGATCAGAAGAAGGAGAAGTCTACTGAGGCAGCCATTAATAAGGTGAAAAATGCCACAGAGAATCTTCCTAAGTATTATACTGTTCAAAATGGGGACACGCTGTCCTCCATCAGCTTTAAAATGTATAATTCAGTTGGGTATGTGGCCGAGCTTATGGAGGCTAACGGTCTGGAGGATTCTGACCAGATACATGAAGGGGATAGAATAGTGATTCCCACAATAAAAGAATGATAAGAAATAAGTGCTAGTACCTTTTATGGAAGTGTGATATAATGAGCAAAGTAATTATCCATGCATGCCCTCGAAGCAAAGCTTCTCGGTCAGGGCATGCGCCCTATGATATATCAGGGTAAAATCCGTTTACATGCAAGCATGACACGGCTTTTACCCTGATATATCGCATGGCTTTATGGTTATGATATAATGAGCAAAGGTGTTTTTCTCGTGCTTGCACGAAAGAAAAGCACTTTTGCGAATGAACACATGGAGCCGACAGGCGACATGATATAATGGGCAAAAATCACGAAAAAGGTTTAACGGCATGAAAAAGGATAAAACAGAACGTAGTAAAGATAATATTTGGAAATACTTTATGTTGAAGGATAAGGCTTCTGTAGAGGAGTCTGAGACTGATATTGAAGATGAGGATTATTATGAGGATGAGGGCGAGGAATCTGATGATGTGAGGAACAGTGTTGATTTTTCCATATTGATCCGCTTTCTTGTTCTTCTTTTGGTAGTGGGCGGAGGAGCATTTATACTCTATTATTTTACTCAGAGCAATTTCAATGGTTATGATGTGATTGAGGATACTAATGTGAAGAACAGCTCTATGCTGGACTACATCGCTTACCGCAACTCCCTTTTGAAATATAGTAAGGACGGTGCCACCTATGTTGATGAGAAGGGAGAGGCAGTCTGGAATGAAACCTTTGCCATGAAGATGCCGGCAGCAGATGTATGTGGAGATTATGCTGCAATTGCTGATCTTAATGGCAATGATGTTTACGTGTTTGACAAAGAGGGCAAGGTGAGCAATACTGCTATGCCATATACCATCAGTGACATAGCGGTGGCATCACAGGGTGAGTTTGCAGTTATTCTTGAGGGGGACAAGGTTAATTATATTAATCTCTACGATAAGAATGGAGAGCAGATCTCCGAGATTCAGACCACGATAACCCAGAGTGGATATCCTATGGATGTGGACCTGTCTAATGATGGCGAGAAGTTATTTTCAAGCTACCTCTACATTGACGGTGCCAATATAAAGAATGGCTTGGCAGCCTACAACTTTGGACCTGTAGGTGTCAATGAGAATGCAGACCGTTTAATGGGAGGCTATCAGTTGGAGGACACGGTCGTTCCTAAGGTAGAGTTCATTGATAATAATACCATCTGCGCCTTTGGTGATAATCAGTTTATCATTTATTCCATGAAGGAGAAGCCAAGTGAGAAGGCAAAGATAGAGTTTGACCAGGAGGTAAGATCCGTTATATATAACCAGCAGTACGTAGGTGTGGTGATGGTCAATAATGAGGTTTCCGAGGATGACAAGGCTGCGCCATATATTCTTGAGATTTACAATACAAATGGGCGCAAGGTTATGAAGCAAGATATAGATTTTAATTACGAAAATGTAAGAATGACCGAGAAGGAGATCGTCTTTGTGGGAGGAAATGAGTGCAGGGTATACACCTTGAAGGGTGGATTGAAATTCTCGTACACATTTACTAAGAATGTTATAGATATGATACCTACAGGCTACAGCAGACGATATATAGTTCTGTACGATAATGAATCAGAGGTTATAAGGCTTAAGCACGTTGGAGAAAAGGAAGAAGAATGAATACAGTCGGTATTGTAATAGGAATATTTTTTCTGGTATGCGTTATTGTGGGATGGGCACGCGGTTTTTTCCGGGTGCTTATTTCTGTGGCAGGCACCATTGCAAGTCTGCTTGTGGCAGTATATTTTGCTCCATATGTGAGCAGCTTCCTGCAGGAGAAGACTGATATGGATGAAAAGCTTGCTGTGTATATTGAACAGAAGCTGGAATTTTCAGATATCGGGGAGGAGACGTCGAAGGGTGTACAGGTGGCGATTATTGATAATCTTCCTCTTCCTGATACGCTGAAGGATAACATATTAGATAATAACAATCTTGAAACCTATGACATACTTAAAGCCACAGGGGTGTATGACTACATTGCCAAATCCATTGCCATGGTGATATTAAATGGAGCAGTATTTCTTGTACTTATTTTGATGTGTCGGGTAATATTCTTATTTCTTGGAAGACTGGCAAAGGGACTTACTACCATACCAATTGTAAATTCAATCAACAGAATAGGAGGAGCTTTTCTTGGAGCTATTCAGAGCCTGATTGCTATATGGGTGTTCTTCCTTGTTCTTTCAATTACAAGTACGTTGTCAATAAGTGCCAGTGTAATAGAACAGATTAATGATGTATGGGTATTAAAATTGTTGTATGACAATAACGTACTACTAGATATTGTGGGAGATTTGACAAAGGTTTTATTCCATTGAAAATACTTGAAAAAACCTTCAAAAATTTTGTTAAAAGGTGTTGACTTTGGAAAGTCACTGTGATAATATAAACTTCGTTGCGGCGCTGGGGACAGCGCTTTTAATAACCGCAACAGCTTATAAAATAAGGTTTCGAGAGATTTTTACATAATGGTTTTTCGAAGGTGATATAAGCAAATGAACCATACAAAATGAATGATGATTAAACAACGAAACAACCCTGAAAATTCTTTTAATATATTTTCAAGATTGAACGTATAGTTCAAACAGTAAAACGGGATTGATTTTGGCCAGCGATGGCGAATGAGATCTTGGATTAAAACTTTTTAATAT
>JAFUXG010000061.1 GCA_017470935.1 Lachnospiraceae bacterium | reverse complement strand
GTGATGTATCTGGCAATATTTTTAAGTGCGCTGTGCGGTATATATGCGTTCACTGATCTTATAAAGCGGTACAATGTACTTTGTACAAGGAAGCTGCCACAGTACAGGTATGAAGGAGGGGATCATTATGTATGAAGCACTATTGCAGGGCTTGAGTATATGGGGACTTGTGTTCCTTTTTATACTAATGCTCAGGTATCTTGTCTTGAAAGACAGGGCGGTTACGGAGCCGGGCGACCAGTCAGATAATATATACAAAGGCGGTGGCCGCAAGAGCTTTACCGATATCAACATTATATTTGAGAAGAAGGAAAAGGTTGATTGAAGAACTAATAGATAATAATAGAGGGGAAGCTATGGATTGGTTTAAATTTTTTTTCTTTTTGATAGGTTTATGGGTGCTTGCATATATGTTGACCTTTGATCCCGCAGGTAACGATTATCTGGAAAACGGAATTAAGGTGGAGGCTACGATCTCTCAAAAGACACCTAAGATTCGGAACGGATATGACTATAATTGTTACTATATTAATGATAAAGGAGAGAAGGTAACAGCGTATCTGATACTTAATCAGACAAACGGAGAACTGGGACAGGTGGTGGAGGGATACTATCTTCCTGATGAACCCAAAACAGTATGGTGCGAGCCGGGTAAGGGATTTATGCTGGTGTTTACCCTTATTGTTGATGTGCTGGCGGTTGGTATGACAATACTTTTTATATTTGCAATAGTTATTAACAAAAACAAGGATTCAAATAAAATTCCTTCTTATGCCGTTGACGGAACAGAGGATTATGACGCCACTTCAACATCGGATGTCAGATCATCTCCATGGGGATTTAGCCAGAATCCAACATGGGATGAAAAGCAGGATGCCAAGGATGCAAGAGATGAGTGGAGCAGGCAGCAGGCACAACAGGAGGAAAAAACCGGTTCCGGCAATGATAATAATAAGAGTTCAGGAGGACTTAAGCTGAAGATGTGAACATGAAAAGCCCATGTGATGAATGTCACAGGGGCTTTTTATGTTATGGTTGCTTTTTATTTGCTTATAGTATATACTGCGTATATACTATTGTTAATAATAGTAAAATATGATGGAGGCGATGTTATGCAGGCGCAGGTGAGAGCGTGGGGGAATAGTCAGGGTATAAGACTACCTAAAGATATTTTAAATCAGGCGGGAATATTGCTAAATGACAAATTAGATGTTCAAGTATCGGATGGAATGATCAAGCTGGTGAAACCCTTTAGACATAAAACCTTGGAAGAGCGGGCTTCTGTGTATGGCGGCAGGCTTAATCTTGATGGTGAATTTGATTGGGGAGAGCCTGTGGGAAGAGAGGAATGGTAATGAAGGAACATATCAATCAGGGGGATGTGTTGAAAATAGAACATATCAGCTTACCTATTCTTGTTACAAGTAAGGATTTTTTTAATGAATCAGGCGAGGTGATCGGATGCCCTATTAATACAAGTCCATCAAACAGTCCGTTGCATATACAGGTATTATCAGATAATATAAATGGATATGTACACTGTGAAAAGCTCAAATTACTTGATCTTAATGTTCGTGGATATAAGGTTGTAGGGAGAATTCCAATGAATGATATTATTAATATTACTGATGCGATACAGGGAATATTTGATTATGTATAGAATTATGTGAATGATATAGTTTTGGTTAAGGAGGTAAGTGCTGTTGACTACTGAGGAATACATTAAAAGAAGTATGATGCCCGGATGGAAATTTCAACTTGTTGTTAAGGACAGCGACATATATAATCTACAATATATCCATCCTATTAAGCAAAAGCTTGTGGATAGGATTGTCAGATATGCGAAAAAGGACAGCAATATTGAAAGAATAATTGTATTTGGAAGTGCTATTACAAACAGGTGTCATGAGAGGAGTGATCTTGACATTTGTATTAAATGGTTAATGGCTTCACATGATGAAGACGGAGTATTTGTTCGGGAAACTCAACAGGTTATGAGATATATATCATTGGAATCACATGGAAATTGTGATGTTTTTGCATACGATTATATTGACAGTCCGGAGTTAAAGGCTGATATAGATAAGGGGGTTGTTGTATATGAGCACAATGTATGAAAGATTTAATACATGGAGGCATTATGCTATTGAAGAATTAAATGCCAGCAAAGGATTTGATTCTGAATTGGATAAAGCTTGTTTTGATACACAACAGGCATTAGAATTTCTGATTAAGGCTATACTTTTGCAATATGGAATTTCATTTGATAAGGTTCATGATATAGTGGAGTTGTCAGGACTTTTGGAGCAGACAGATATTGAATTTGAAAAAAAAGATGATTTGGATTTGCTTGCAACAACTATAACATCATGGGAGGAATTGGCCAGATACTCAAGTGGAATTAAGACAAAACAAGATACAGTACGACGGGTTATGAATATAATAGATAATCTAAATGAGGCATTTTTGAAAAAACAGGAAGAGAATAACCCTGAATAATCATAAAATATAGAGAAATATGAGATTGCAGAAGGAGGACAGCACACATGGATCCCAATGGCGGAAGAGATAAGCATGTCACCGGAGGTGGCAAGGGAGTACAGAAAAGAGGAGACGGATTAGGAACAGGTCCCGTTGGAAGAAGTGACGGATATGCAGGAAGGGGAGGAAGTACCGGCGGTGGCGGTAACAGAGCTGTCGGCGGCGGTACGAGAATGAGTCCTAAGACAGCCATAATCATATTAGTTATAATGGCACTGCTTGGTGGAGGCGGAGGAGGAGCTGCCCTGCTTGGCGGAGATAGCGGCTCTGACACCACAAATACATCTACCAATACAACGAACACCGGAACTGATACATCCGGTGTAACGTCTTCACAGACAGGAGGCTCAGCATCCAGCTTACTTGGCATGCTCACTGGATTTACCGGCAGTAACAATGTGTCCACCGGTTGGGACGAAGGCACTAATAACACCGGCAAATTAAGCCGTCAGGTGGCAAGTGGTGCCAGAGCAAAGAGAACAGAGATTCTTGGAAACGGTCAGGATACTATCACCATCATGGTATACATGTGCGGTACCGACCTTGAATCCAGGGCAGGCATGGCGTCCAATGATATTGCGGAGATGTGTGCGGCAACTCTTTCAAATAAGATCAACATTTTGATATATACAGGCGGCTGTAAGGCGTGGAAGACAACCGGTATTAGCAATGATGTGAACCAGATATATAAGGTAAGCTCTGGGAGGCTTGAGCGTCTTGTAAGTGATGACGGAGCCAAGGTCATGACAGACCCTGCAACGCTTACAGCATTTATCAAATGGTGCAGCGAGAACTACCCTGCTAACAGAAATGACCTTATTTTCTGGGATCACGGCGGCGGATCTATAAGCGGCTACGGCTATGACGAGAAGTTTGCAAGCAAGGGCTCCATGAGCCTTTCGGGAATCAACAAGGCTTTAAAGGATTCCGGTATGACCTTTGATTTCATAGGCTTTGACGCCTGCCTTATGGCAACCTTGGAGACTGCACTTATGACCTCCAATTATGCGGATTACCTTATTGCATCTGAGGAGACGGAACCGGGCATCGGCTGGTACTATACAGACTGGTTGAATTCCCTTTCCCAGAATACATCACAGGATACCCTTGATATCGGCAAGAATATAGTGGATGGCTTTGTGGATAAATGTGCGGAGAAATGCCAGGGCCAGAAGACCACTCTTTCCGTGATAGATCTGGCTGAGATATCTGCAACGGTTCCATCTAAGCTTTCTGCATTTTCAACTGATACGGCAGAGCTTATCAAGGGGGACAATTACAAGCAGGTGTCAGACGCAAGAGTTAATACAAGAGAGTTTGCTACATCTTCAAAGATAGACCAGATCGACCTTGTGAACTTTGCAAATCAGATCGGAACGGATGAGGCAAAGGCACTTTCTTCTGCACTGCTTTCATCTGTTAAATACAATCGAACTTCATCTAACATGACCAATGCTTACGGGGTTTCCATTTACTTCCCTTACAGAAGGGCGTCAAAGGTGGATTCCCAGGTGAATATATACAATGAGATAGGTATGGGAGGCGAGTATTCCCAGTGTATCAAGTCCTTTGCAGGTATGGAGACCTCGGGACAGATAAGTACCGGCGGAAGCTCATCACCCCTTGGCTCTCTCATAGGAATGACAGGCGGCAGCGGCACCACATCCGGTTCAGACGCCCTTTCAGCACTGCTTAATGCATACCTCTCAGGAGGCAGAAGCATTGAAGGAATCGACAGAGCAAACACAGATTACATGAATGACGAGTCTGCCTTTGATGCAGAGAGTGCATCGGAATACATTGCAGCCAACCAGTTCTCCTCTGATGATCTTGTGTGGGAGACCAACGAGGAAGGCCAGCATATCATGGCGATAGCAGATGATAAATGGGCTCTTATCCAGTCCCTGCAGGTCAACATGTTCTATGATGACGGCGCTGGTTACATTGACCTTGGACTTGACAACACATACGAATTCACCGAGGACGGCAGGCTCATCGGTGACACGGATAACACATGGCTTTCAATAGACGGACAGCCGGTGGCATACTACTATGAGACCACCATACAGGATGGAGATAACTACACCATAACAGGTCGTGTTCCCGTGCTGGTCAATGGTGACAGGGCTAATCTCATTATCGTGTTTGACAACGAGCATCCCTATGGATATATTGCAGGCGCAAGATATGATTACGTTGACGGCGAGACCGAAACCGTTGCCAAGAGCATGACAGAGCTTGAGGTTGGAGATACTATTGACTTCATATGCGACTATTACACCTATGACGGAAAGTACCAGGACAGCTACTTCCTTGGAGACCAGATGACCTATAAAGAGGATCTGGAGATAAGCAACACAGATGTGGGGGGCGACACCCAGATAACATATCTGCTCACCGACATCTACAATCAGGAGTACTGGACACCGGTGGTACCGAAGTAAATTACTGTTTAAGTCACTTTTGAAACCGTACGCCGTCTGCCTTGCACAGATACCCTCAGGTCAGATGGCGGATTGGACGGGATAAGAACTTCTAGATGTCCCGGATAGACTTTGGTACCGTCCGTGGCAAGGTGCTTAGTCGCCATCCATGGCTCCGG
>JAFUXG010000026.1 GCA_017470935.1 Lachnospiraceae bacterium | reverse complement strand
TTTAGAACTGTAATCCTCCAGACTCTCATATAATAATTTTAAACTCTCGCTGTGATTCTTCAATACATCCACACGCTCTTTTATTATGCCATAATCTCCAATTTCAGGGTTCCAGCTGCCCCAAAACCTATATCTATTCATCGAATTGTATAAATTTTCTGCATACTGAGGATAACAATTACCGCACCAAATATATCTTCCTTTAAATTGTTCATAAAGTATATCCATTTCAGTTTGTTCAATATAATTTAACAACTGATACATATCCATATCAATCGTGGTAGAATACTTATCATGCATTTTCTCGTATTCAATTGTTTTGCAATACTCTAATATTTCTTTCGCTCTCTCAGTCCATGTATGTTTTGCAGCTACTTTCATTCGTCCATTATTAATGACCCTGCCTATGTCATAGCTACCTATCAGTATTCGCTCTATCAGATTCGGCAGTTCATCTATATTCTGCCAATCATAATAGAATATATCCTCCTCATGAATAAAATTTTCCTCAAGGTATGGGTTTGAATCTGTCAAACACACGCTTCCCGAAGCCATTATTGAAAAAACCCTCTCATGTGAACCATCCGCAAACAAGGGAAGATTATTAATTACAATTTTCGAGTTCGCCATCAATTCCTGAGCCTGATCATAGTCAACACTATCATGAATAATAAGATTGTCTGGATTTTCACAACAGAAATTCTTCCAACCATTCCCAAATACATGAAGCTTTCTTCCTGTTTTTAATACAGTTCGTATGAGCAATGCCCTACTCTCGCAACGTATATATTCATCTAAAAAATTAAATTCATGCATTATATTACCCATATCGTCTGCTATATCTCTTAATTTATACTTTAAAAAAACATTCCGAATACTATTTTCAAGTGTTAACCCCTTTCCATTCCATACATTCTCAACCGCTTCTATAAGCAGTTCCTGCATGTTCTCCGAATACCCCTTTAACTTTTCCAGTTTTCTTTCTGCTTCTTGATAAGAACCAAAAAAAGAAATATCGTAAGGTCTGTCATCAAAGTTCACTAAAGAAGCCTCTCTCATTACGCATCCATGAGGAATAAAACATTTATATTTAAAATTAGGATAATAACGTTCAAGATAATCTAGACGCCTTCTATCTACAACAGACACAACCTGATTATATGTAGTATTACATAATCGCATATGAAGATGATATGGATGATCTACAACAAAAGACCAACACAAAGTCCCATACCTGTTAAATACTTCCTGTAATTCTGAAAGGTAAAATCCTCCTGCATTAAAGGATACAAACATATCAACATTAGGTAAATTATTATAAAACATCGGAGTTTTCAAATCCTCTGAACACATTATTTCTGCCTTAACACCAAGATTTCTGAATCCATCAATCAATCCCTTTCCAAATGACTCAAAAGCATCATACTGTGATCTGCCTATAAAGATTACAACATTTTTAATATTCATAATACATATCTCCCATACCATTACATTATTATCCTTTAGTTCCTTCAAACCATTTCTGGCAGGAATAATGGCAATTCGATTCATATATTAGCCACTTCTTTACATATACCAAAAATAAGTATATAATATATAATACAATATTTTATCATATGATTCAAGATAATTGAATTTTATGATTTTAGCTATGATTTTGGAAAGGTCTAACATATTATGGATATACATATTACCGAAGATAATATTTTGAGCAGCATGAAAGATTTCTGCCATGGCAAGCTACTGGATGTCGGTAAATTAGAGGCATTATTTATTGATTATATGAAAAATGATAATGAATATATAAAACAATGCGCCCAAAGTCTTGCAGTTAACGGCTTAAATATCGCACAATACAACATACATCCTGAGTGGTACTATTTTCTCATGAGCTTTTTGTTATATGCAACTAATGAACAATCAATATACAAAGAACTGCTCATTCAATGTATAAAAGATAATAATATATCAAAAGAAAGTAAATTTTTTATATATCAACAGCTTATAAGATATGATTTTTTTAGTAAATCTACAGCAAATTCTATAATACGTGATATGCAGGATGATTTGTATAATATAATCTATCAATCATATAAAAATGAATTAAAATCCGAGATGCAATTTATACCAAAGCATGAAAGAAATAAAGACTTTGTAATTGTATTAAGTACTCAAGTACTTATGCTCCCTCATAATCCAAACGTCATTCTTCATGGACCCACGAAAATGATGTTGAACTGTTGTCATTTATTGAAAAACACATTAAAGAAACAAGTATACGTCATTAACACAGCAGAAAGCTTATCATCATATTGTGCTGTTCCATGGTTTAATCAAGCAAATGCCAATTATATAGAAAATTTATGTAATCGGGAAATCTTGAACTATAATGGCAACAACATTCCCTTCTATCAATGCCCTAATAAAATGCCTGATGTATATGTGATCAATGAACTTCTTAATGTAATTAAAAGCGAAAAACCATATTTTATATGTACCATTGGCGGCGACAGTATTGTCAATGATCTTTGTAGTAACCTTGTCCCCACCTTAAGTATTCCTCTTTCAGCTAACAGGGTGACGACATACGGACAGTTTCAGACAATGGGGAGAGAAATGTCAGATGACGATAAACAGTGGCTAAAAAAACATAACTTACCTAAAGAACACATTATAGAAATCAACAGCAGTTATGTTTTCGAAAAACCGATTAAATCATTAACAAGAAGTGAACTTGGCATACCCGATAACCAATTTAATGTAGTTTTGGTAGGCACGCGCCTTGATGATGAAATCGACAATGAGTGTATTAATATTTTATACAAATTGACTGATAATAATATTTTTGTAACATTTATTGGTAAGTTTAACAAGTATAAGGAATTTGCCGATTCAAATGAAAAGTTCATGAATAATACCTTATATATGGGGTACCAAGATAATTTGAATGCCATATATGAGTGCTGCGATATATATATGAACCCTAAACGATTAGGTGGCGGAACATCAGCAGCAGAAGCTTTATATACGGGACTACCAGTGGTATCTTTTGATTTTGGTGATATTGGCAGCATTGTAGGAAGTGATTTTCATGTACATGGATATTCAGATATGTTTGAACATATTATAAAGTATAGTACTGATAATAAATATTATGACGAAATGAGCAAAAGGGCAAAGCAACGTGCTGCCACATTAGACCGCAGTGAATCAAATTTTTTGAAAATATTGCAAAAAATGGAGGAGAGCCAACTATTATAAAACAACTTAATGTTGGTAATCTAATTTGAATTTTATTATAAGCATCTAATTAGGCGATGAAAAAAACATTGAATAGTTGTGTGATTAATGTTAGACTCGTTCCATAAAATATACAATAGTCAATGGCCATACATAAGGATATAATCAATGGGTAGTAAAATAAGTATAATAATACCATGTTACAATGTACAAAATATTATTGAGCGTTGTATTAATAGCCTAACACACCAAACACTTGGTATGGATAATATCGAGTGTATATTTGTTGATGACGCCTCTACTGATGACACACTTTCCATATTAAGCAATTATGAATCACAATATTCTAATAACATCTTAGTAATACATTTGTCCGAGCATAGCGGCATTGGTGCAGCTAAAAACACCGCTATGGAATATGCGTCCTCACCATATGTAGGATTTATCAACCCTACAGACTGGATTGAACCTGCCATGTTAGAGAAAATGCTTATCACCATAGAACAATATGACTGTGACTTTGTGGAATGCCATTGGAATCTGGCTCAGGATGACCATCACTGTTATTCTGTCAAAAAGACTCTATCCTATGGTTATCATAACCTTAAGGATACTGCTTCCAGGGAACAATTCATATGCACACATATCGGAAGCATTGCTATGTGGAACAAAATATTCAAAAAATCTTTCCTAATGGATAATAACATTTTCTGCCCCGAAAACATCAATTATGAGGATATATTTTTCTGTTATCTGGTCTATATTTACGCAACATCCTGTTATAGCATAGACGAAATGCTTTATCATTGTTATTATAATTCAGATAGCACACAGGAAAAACAAGATGTAAAAATCTTTGATAAGATGATTGTAGCAGCAGGGTTTTTAGATACATGCCGTGAAAGATTGTCCAATTATGCTACACTGAAATCTTGCATTGAATGGATGTTTTTGGAAATATACTATGTATATATGCTCTGGGAAGTATTTCAATTGTTTCCCACACAATCTTACTCCCGATATATACAGATGAAAACTACCATTTCCTCTATTGTTCCAGATTACATAACCAACCCTTACCGTAATGATGACCGCAATACATTTGATAATATCATGCTAAAACTACTAGAATACAATTTATCAGAGCATGATTTAAATGAACTACGAGATAGAATGTTAATTAATTTCAGACATGGCGGCAATGTTTTTTTTCCAGACTCCTACGAGGGTACTAATCGATTTCATGCTGAGCTTTCCATGTCGGAACTTGATACATCCTGTAACGATATACATTCATGTGCATCCAAGGGAATTCGCATCCTATTCTGTAAATGGAATTCTGTTTGCGAGAAAGGAATTCATCGCGGATTTCAGCAATCAGGTTATCAGGTTGATACAATACTTCAATATGTAGAGAACGTTCATCAGGATATGAACTATTATGACGCGTTGATATTCAGGCTTTCAGCACAGCACTATGATTGTGTATTCACTGTAGACTTTCTTCCCATTGTTGCAAAATGCTGTAACAGCCTTCATGTACCTTATGTATGCTGGACCATCGATAATCCAGTTAACGAATTATATTCCGATACAATTCGGCTTCCATGGAATCGGATATTCTATTTTGACCGCAGTCAATATGAGCAATTTGCTCCACGCAACCCTGAACACAGTTATTTCATGCCTTTGGCCTGTGATGCAGATTATCTGGAATCTGTGCAGTTGTCGGAAGAAGATCACCTTACATATGATTGTGACATATCCTTTATCGGCTCTACCTATGAAGAAAAATGCCCATACAATACAGTCGCAGACAAACTATCCCCATATATGCGCGGTTTTGCCGAAGGAATAATTCAGACACAATGCAATGTGTATGGCCTTCATTTCATAGAGGATACCTTGACAGAAGAATTGTGCAGTGAATTCATCAAGCATACAAACCAAATATCCAATATATCTTCTAATCCTGCTGACTTCAGAAGCATTATCGCAGACAGCTATATAGGGCGAAAATGTACAGTACAGGATCGTTTAATAACATTGCAAAATATATCAGAGCACTACTCATTAGACTTATATACTGTTAGTAACGTACCTCAGCATACAAACATAAATCTTCGAGGCAGTGTAGACTACGAAACTGTCATGCCCAAAATCATTAAATGCAGCAAAATCAATCTCAACATGACCAGCCGTTCTATCCGTACAGGTCTTCCGTTACGAATCTTCGACATTATGGGGGCAGGTGGATTCCTTCTGACCAATTATCAGGCAGAACTCCCCGAACTTTTTGAAATCGGAAAGGAATTGGTCGTATATGAAAGCCAATCAGATCTGCTATCCCAAATTAATTATTATCTCAAACACGATGATATCCGTAGGGAAATTGCTAAAAGAGGACAGACAAAAGTGCAGGAATTACATTCCTACAAAACTAAATTAGAACATATGATCAATATGGCACTAGATATATAATATCTATGCTTTCATATTTTGCTGTTTCCATAGCTTTTCCATCAAATTCTCGAACTCCTCTTGTGATAATGGATATTCTAACAGTTTTAACAGCATATCATCCATTTTATTAAAGGGTAACTGTCTAAATGGATTACTCTTGTAATCCGGAATAAGCTCAACAATAGTTGTTTTCATTTCAAGGTAGTAATCATAGGCCTGATCCGTAAAAACATCCCATATATCCCATATCATATATACATAGTATTTCTCCAGGAACATCCATTCAACAGCATCTTTATACTGCTCATATAATCCTCTATCCAAACAGGCATCCAAAAAAGCAAGAGATACATCCATCCTGTCAAATTGATAGGGTGCTGTTCGCTGCTGTACAATACCTTTGGGATTCAAATAATAATGATAATATGTCTTAGCAATGTGGCAATACGATTTTGCATATAATATAACAAGAAAGCAAAAAAATATATCTTCATAACGCTTTCCTTCCCAAAAAAACAAATTATTATTTGCTAAAAACTCTCTGCTATACACTTTATTACATGCAGATGTGAAAAAGAGCTGTTCTGCTATATATTTCATCTTCACATCATAATCAGAGAAATCATAGTAACCCTCTTCACCAATCTCAAATGCTGATTTCTTTAATTCAGCCTGCTTTTCAGAAAAATATCCCCAGTCACACTCCACAAAATCACAATGATTTTCATCAATGACCTCAATCATTTTTTCGAACATTTCACCATCCACAAAGTCATCTGAATCTACACATCCAACATACGGCGCAGATGCATATTGAAGCGCAATATTACGGACTGCTCCTAATCCCCTGTTCTCCTCAAGATTCACGACCATGATATCATCCGGATATTGTTTCTCATATTCCATAATCTTAGATAGCGTATTATCTGTAGATGCATCATTAACAAATATCAATTCCATGTAATCCATACCCAGCGTCTGATTTCTTAGGCTCTCAAAACACCTGTCAACATATGACTCCACATTGTAACATGGTATAATAATACTAATTTTCTTGTCTGCCATATCACATTCTCCTTGAACCATCAGGTACAATTATCTTTCCATTCCACAGTTCTTCAGTATCTTCGCCAAAATATTCAATAAGCTTCTTTACATACATAGCTTTCATATTCTCAGATTGTACAACTACTTCATCTGCATATACCACTCCAGGAGAGATAACATACTGATCCATTGCCTTATATGACCTCGCATCCTCAGATACGATCTCTTCTACATTAAAGTATGGAATATACTTCAAATGCCCTGTAAACCTTCTAATTCTCCTTGCGAAAAACTCCGGATGTACAGACATTACATAATTGTCATCATCAAAGGGCACCTGAATAACAACCTCATCCGGCCATCTAACTTGAAATTGATATGTATTATAATCTATCACCGAAAGCTTATCCGGGAACTCATCTGCCTCATAACATTCTTTACACAAGACCCCTCCAATACTCTTTTCATAATATGGTATTGGCATCACAATGACATCGGCTGTGGGATCATTCTTTGCCTCTTCGTATGCAGATTCCATACTACTCCAATATTTCGGTTTAAAAGGTAAGAACACAATCTCCTTCTTAATATATATATCATTCTCTATGCTTCTCATAACAGGTTTTATAGCTTCCTGCAACATTTTGCTGATCTCCTGCAGCTTTCCTGCCTCTGAATTAATCAGATTCTCATGTAATTGATATATCTCTTCACAATACTCTTCCAAGTAATGAACCGTCACAAAGTCCGCCCCATAGTTCTCCTCTATATAATTGCCAATCTGAATCGCGCTGTCCTGACACTGGACTAATATATCTCTTGTCTCCTCTATACGTCCCTCTTCAAGAATAACTATAATTTCTCTATGTGTATCATCCAACAATTTAACAAGTTCTTGAAGCTGCTGCTTTATTTGTTTCCTAGGATTCTCAATATCACGCCGTCTGGCAGCCCCTTTCAGATCATCTGCAGACACACGCTTCCGAAAAGGAGACCTGGTACCTAATTCTGCCTCAACCTTTTGAAGATGTTCTTCATAAGCCGGATAATTATGAGCACCTCCATTACGAACAATTTTCCTATAATCACCATATTCTCCTCTTAATATTATGTCATATCCTTCCGGAACAGGAATATCCATAACTTCAAACCTCATAGGAATAGTCTTTGAATATGCAGATATAGGATTTTTATATTTCAATTCGCGAAGCCAATATGCCATAAGCGTTACATCGTCTGCATCCTCTCGGGAATATAAGGAAAACATCGCTTCTCCAATTTCATATAATTGCATTCTCAGGGATCTATTTTTATCAAAATCACGACCTGTTGATCTCTCAATAAATCCTAATGTTTCAAGTGTTTTCTCATTCGGATTATCATCAAGATCACAATTATCAGCTATTGAGAAAATAGTCTGACAGATTGTGGCACGCATCTCCTCTTCCTCCGAATCACGGCACAGGTAGTCCAAAGGAAATATATCAACCCCCACTTCAAAAGGGTAATCATGAAATTTTTTTGCACGTTCAGCATCAAAGCTTATCCGTTCTTTATCTGCCACATGACTCAAAACTTCCCAATAATTACCATTATGATAATTATGTACACAATATCCCTTCCATATCTTACGAAGCTCATCTTCTGCAACAGATAGAAATTTTATATAATCCTCGCGAAACATACAGATATCTATATCATCATCCCACGGAACGAAACCGCCATGTCTTACTGCTCCTAATAATGTTCCAAAATCAGCATACCAGCGAATCTGATATTTCTCACACACAACAGCAATATCATTAAGAGCCTCAAGCTGTGCAGCCCAACACCTTTTCATAAGTCCGTTAACATAGAAGCCATCCCTGACCTCATCAATAAAGTATTCTCTTGGAAATTCTAACATGCCTATTTCCTTTCTCTCTACTTCTTATATCCAAAAGCCTTAAGATAAGCTTCTTTAATCTTCTCCCAATACTCAATTGTGAATTCTTCTGTATCCATTTCTAGCAAATCCAATAATGACTGGTCTACCGGATCCCATTTATCATAGTATGGATTATCTCTATAATGCGGAAAATATTGCAGCACCACCTTTTTCAGAAATGGATATACATCGGGAATATAATCAAACTTTGTAAAAATAATATGCAGCATATTAAGATAAAACCGCTGTATGAAATCTCTTTCTAATTCCTTCTCAAAATATTGGAATGCATCTCTTTTCTTATATTCTTCTATAATTCCCAGCTCGATTTTCAGCCTGTCAAAATGATGACTGGCATTTCTTGACCGTGCTGTTGATTCAATATTAACAAAATAGTGATATACAATCTTATCAACTATATACATATTATTTATGTACAATCTAAGTATACAAAACCAGTAATTATCTTCATACGCCAGCTTTTCGGGGAAATATATTTCATTATCCATAATACACCTTTTGGAATAAATCGCTGACCATACTCCTCCAAATCTTCCCACATTTCCAATTCTATTTTCATCCACTTCATGTATATAAAAATCACCTATTTTATGAAACTCATAACATTGATCATCTCTTTCGGAATTATCAATCTGTTTCTCGCCTTGATATTTATCCGCAATGCATTTACCTCTAACCATATCATAATGATGTGATTTGAGTGGTTCATATAATACCTCAAACATATCATGTTCAATCCAATCATCTGAATCAACAAAACCAATATAATCAGCTGTTGCATATTGCAGCCCAATATTTCTAGCACCACCCTGACGAATATTCTCGTCATAGGTGATTACCATAATATGCTTCGGATATCTGCTTTCCCATGATTTTAAGCATTCTAATGTATTATCCGTAGAGGCATCATTAACCACTATAATCTCAAGATTGTCAATACCAATGGTTTGATTAACCACTGACTCAAGGCAGCGATCTATATATTTTTCAACATTATAGCACGGAATAATTATACTAATTAATGGCATGTTTTCGTTCTCTCTCTTAACTAACACTTATTTTAATTACTCAATAACATTTGTTCCCACTCATTACAGACCACCTCTGCTGCCCGAAGTAAAATCTCAAAGTATTGCTCCATTCTTCTATATCTGTCTTGCCTGGATAATTCCTCAATATTTTCAAAAAGACTCATAAATTGTTCAAGTTCAGTTGCATCAATATATCTCTGAATAAAATAATCTTCTTCAATAGTATTATAATACCCTGATATGTCCTGCATCTTCTTATCTAACGATTCAAGCTGACCGATATCCATATTATTTCCAACCGCAATTCGACTTGCACGCTTAGCAATTTGTATTCCTTCCGTGAGTCGTGTAATTAACACTTTCAATGTGTTCAAACTATTATGTATTCGTTCCTTAATCTTATCCCTTTGTATATCATCAAATGACGGTTTCACAGATTCTAATTTGGCAGATATATCTTCCGTATAATCACAGCATTCATTTTTTACTTCTTCTAAGGCTGCAATTCTAGTCCCGCTAATCTTAGCGCCACCTTCTGTAGCATCGATGAATTCTAACTCAGGATACATCATAATTGTCTGCTCAAACCATAACAGATAAGAATAATAATCCGTGTATGTCAATATCTGATTGCCTTCAATACCCTCTATCTCCCTAACTTCTCTGCCTACTTCATTCCCAGCGGAATTCCCGGCATATAGTTTTTCTCCCGATAATGCCAAATCCTGACCGACTAAAATAATCTTATGAAAACCCCAATATATACATAAAGACATCGCCATTGTAGCCACCGAGCCACCACTTCGAAGCTTGTTAATACTATGTCCTCCTATTCGATACAAGGATTGAATATATGAATTCTCTGTACTACAGAATATAATCCTAGAATACTTCATTTTCTCCAACACTTGATAATTAATATCTGTTGCAACTGCCATCGGAATCTCTTTTATCCTATCATCCTCAAACATAACAACAGGTTTATCAGGATCTACTGACACAATTAAATCCGGCACTACACCCTCCTGTATCAGATAACCAGCCGCAGTATCAACGCAAACAATAAACGCCATATTCTTCATTTGCCGCAAAACATGAACATTCTTTTCCAGAGATGGACCTGCAGAAACAATCACTGCAGGCAGCCTTTCTGAAAATATACCTATCAGACTGTCTGCACAGTAACTATCACTTATGTATTGAAGATTCATAATGTTATTAATAACAGCTTCTTTCCCCATAAGCTTGCTAGCTTCTATATTAGAACGCAAATGGCGAACCCGATATCGAACCAATTCAATTAGTTTTTCATATTCTTCTCCGAAAATCTCACGATAATGCGGCAGACAGGCAACTTCAATATGCTCATAATTAGAATATGTAATTATCTTTTCTAATAATAATGGGAATTCAGATGTTAAATAATATCCCCTTTTATTATCTGACAAATCCGGAGAAACATAATACACATTATTGCTTTCCGTTAGTTCATTGTGTTGCATGTGACTCTTAATATATTTGGCAATCAATGCATTAGGTTCATAAAAAACAACGACCCCTTTATCTGAGTATTCTTCTATAATGGCTTGTGGAAATATACCATTACCATATCCATATATGATCAACACTGTTCCATTACATAATTCATTAAATTGAGCTGCATATTTTACAGCTTCTGACATGGGGTTATACAAGCTATTCATTCTATAACTTTTATCATTTGAATGAATTTCTATAATCTCTGTTCCGTCCTTAGCATATATATTATTAATAGTTATCCCCATGATCAACAGCCCCTTAGATTAATGTATTATAAAATCTGCAAATATGCTTCTTTAATCTTCATCCAGTCCTCTGTAGTAAATGTAGACAAATCCATTTCTAATAAACCAATTAATGACCTGTCAATATCATCCCATTTCCCATAATCCGGATTAGACTTGTAATTAGGAAAATACTGGAGAATGACATTTTGTAAAAACGGAAATACATCCGGTATATCATCAAATCTTGTAAAAATAATATGTAATGTATTTAAATAAAACCTCTGTATGAACCCTCTTTCCAGTTGATCGTGAAAATCATCAAATGCCCCTCTTTTTTTATATTCATCCAATATTCCAATTTCAATCTTTAACCGATCGAATTGAAAACCTGCATTACGAGCATGAGATGTAGAATCGTCATTAATAAAGTAATGATATATAACTTTATCTACTATACACATGTTTTTTACATACAATTTCAATACATTGGTCCAATAATTATCTTCATATGCAAGTTTTTCCGGAAACATAACATTATTATCAATAATACAACTCTTTGAATATATCCCTGCCCATATACCGCCCCACCTTATCGGTGTATCAATCTGTCTTTCGTCAACATCATATATATAAAAATCACCTCTTTTTTTGAATTGGAATATAAGGTTATCTTTTGCCAAAGAATTATCAACGGGATCGTTATTGAAATAACGATCAGCAGTACTTTTCCCTCTAACAATATCATAACGAGCTAATTTTAGAGGTTCATAGAGAGTTTCGTACATATCTAACTCAATCCAATCATCAATATCAACAAATCCTATATATTCCGCACTAGCATATTGTAATCCGATATTACGCGCTCCACCCTGTCTAAGATTATTATCATATGTAATTACAATAATCTGATCCGGATACTGTTTTTCCCATGTTTTCAACTTATTCAACGTATCATCTGTAGAAGCATCATTTACTAGAATAATTTCTAGATTCTCTATTCCAATTGTCTGCCGAACAATCGTTTCCATGCAACGATCCACATATTGTTCTGCATTATAACACGGAACAATTATACTTATTAATGCCATTGTCTAATCTAATCCTTTCACAATCATGTTATTATTTATATTTTATTAAAAATCTACAACCCCTTTAAATATGCTTCCTTTATCTTCATCCAATCCTCATTTGTGAATGTTTCAAGATCATACTCCAATAAACTGAGAAAATCCTTTTCCCAAAACTTAAAATTATCATAGTATGGATTGTCTTTATAATTAGGAAAATAATTTAATATAACCTTCTGTATATAAGGAAATATATTCGGAATATAATCAAATCTCAAAAAAATAATATGTATTGTATTAAAATAAAATCTTCTTATAAAATCTACTTCAAATTTATCATGGAAGTACGGCATAGCTCCTCTATTCAAATATTCTTCCAAGATTAAAAGCTCAATTTTTAAACGTTCAAAATGCTTACCGGAATTTTTATTGTGAGATGTAGATTGTGAATTAATATAATAATGATATACTATCTTATCAACTACATACATATTCCTAACATATAATTTAAGAATACTATACCAATAATTATCCTCATATGCCAGATGTTCAGGAAAAAAAATCTGATTATCCAATATTACATTTTTTTTATATATACCAGACCATATTCCTCCCCATCTCCCAACATTGCCCGCATTCATCTCATCTACATCATACGAATAGAAATCTCCTTTATTCTCAAATTCATATTTCTGATCATTCCTTTCAGAATTGTCAATTATTAATTCATTTGGGAAACGTTCATCAATGCTTTTGCCTCTTATCACATCATATTGATCCGTTCTAAGCGGTGAATATAATGCCTCGTACATATCCAACTCTATCCAATCATCTACATCAACAAATCCTATATAATCTGAATTTGCATATTGTATTCCAATATTACGTGCTCCACCCTGTCTAAGATTATTATCATATGTAACAACCATGATCTGATCCGGATACTGTTTTTCCCATGTTTTCAATTTATTCAACGTATCATCCGTAGAAGCATCATTTACGAGAATAACCTCCAGATTCTCTATCCCTATCGTCTGATGAACGATAGATTCCATACAGCGATCCACATAATCTTCAGCGTTATAGCATGGAACAATGATACTAATTAATGCCATAATTATCCCCCTTCCATGAACCTATATCGTTTTCGGGACATCGATCGTAGCAAATGTTCCCTGGCAAAAATATCTGTAAGTAGTTATACCTTCTCCTTTATCCAGTCTGCTTAACTCAAACAACTCAGAAGTATTAACCCCTAATCTCTCAGCCACCCATCTTTCCCTCTTTTCAAAATCAGTATTATTATGAAATCTGTATATGGCTCTCTTCTGCTTCTGATAGAAAGGATATTGGTGGGTCGCTGTACCTCTTATGGGCTTCATATAATCATCCCCATAGATTGCTTTCACAGCATCCGTATAATCACATGGCACAGGAACATCAATATTCTCAAAAGGTAAATATGTCACATCCCTATATACAGCGACAGAAACAGGTTCATTAATCACACCTGTTGCCCACCAACAAATGTTTGCCAGCTCATTACATTCATTAACAGAATATGTTTGGGAAATAATATTAATAAGTTCTACAAGCTGTACTGTAAGACTGCTATCTCTGTTCAACTTCACATTACATGCTTCTTCAATAAGATTATAATAATACTCCTGTGTTTTATGATCCCACTCACTCATATGATTTTTGGTCATCACAAGCACTCTTACAATATCGCAAAGCAGCATCCTCTCTCCCGGATCATCCGGAACTCCATCTAACGGCGATATATCTATGCCTGCCATGTAAGGAAAATTATGGTATCTCTCCATGAACTCATCATCAAATCTTACTATGCTGGTGTTGTTAATTCTGCAAAAACTGAATATTGTGTCAAGGCTATTTTCCGGTGAAATAATATCAAATTCTTTCGGCAATTCTTGGACAGCGATCCTAATGAACTTTTCATAATCCTGCCTTTTCATGGCAATATCAATATCATCATCCCACGGAACAAAGCCCTTATGTCTAATAGCTCCAAGCAATGTACCACAATCAGCGAACCATGTAATATTATACTTCTTGCAAAGTTCATCAACAATCATTAATACTTCCAACTGTGCTGCCCATGCACGTTTCATTAATCCCTCTATACAAAAGCTTTCACGAACCTCAGGCTTAAAATAATCTTGTGCAAAAGACAGCTTCGGCTTATTATTCATATTAAATCTCCGTCATGCTATTAATCCGTAATAAATAATTAGAATATGCATATTTATTAATTAATATGTCCCATATAGGAGTATGCATATTGTTCAATTTTTGCAGCTTCATCATCAACATATTCATCTACACTCTCTATCTCCTCCCTCGTCAAAGGAAGCTGCAGTATTCTAATCCATCTTTTTAGTTCCTGTCGGATCCTATCCAATGCGCTCAAAAATGATTCATCATTATCTCTTATAGAGTCATGAACAAGCAGGATCATGTATAGATATTTATTACACACTTTACAAAACATGTAAAACTTATCACCTGCTCCAGCGTCCAAATCCATAACCTGATCCAAAAAACCGTTCATCTGAGCTATTCTATTATCATAATTATTATAATTAATAGCCTGTTTCTCCGTTATATTATTTTGAAGATCATCTTCTGACTTTCCCTCTATTATAAGAAGAACATCGCTTTGAATAAAATCTCCGTGCAATGCCATATAGGCATCATAAAACATATGTGGATAATTAAGATATCCCTGATTATCCATATATACTTCTTCGTATCTATTAATTATCTCATCCGTCAAGATGCTTCTGTTGTATATAATGCCGGACACATAATTTCCAGCCATATAGAATGTTTCCAAAGCCTCATGTCCTTTACCGGCATATAAATATTCCGAGTCAGCATAGAACAATGAGGTTTTAGTCTTTATGAAAGATACCCCAACTAGGGATCTTAAAATATCCAGAACTTTACCTAATTGGCTCTCATCAATACAATCCTCATCACTAATAATCAGGCAATATTGTCCCCTTGACATTCGTATAACCTGATTGAGATTCTTCATAAACCCGACATTTTCTTCAAATTGATGATAACATAACCGGTTGTCATCTATTTTGGATATTTCACTATACGCATCTGCATATTTTGTGCTTCCATTATTCGATATAACAAACTCGATTTGATTCTCATCATATGGAAGCTTTAACAAATCATTAACCAATTCCCTTGCTCTCTCCCCCCTGTTATAAGATGGTATACATATACTTAGTAACATTGTCATTCTCCTTATATATCATATATTAAATTTATATTCAATATACCAATAGAGGAGCAATATGCTCCATAACTATGTCTTCATACTTACCATATAGTTGATCATCAGCAACCGCATGTCCCGATTTATCTTCTATCTTTATCGTCCAATTCTTTAATTTAAAACGTCCATCATCCTGAACAGGCATAGAATTCTCAAAATATACAGTATAATCCTTTGCAAAAAATGTTGCTCTATATGGATCATGTGGATGAAGACTCTCTGAAAGAGCATATTCCCTTTCCTTATTCCCACCAAAGCATATCGGAAGATTACTGCTCTCCTGTACAGATTTCATGGTAATATTGGCTAAACTGCACATAATACATATATAATCACTTGACGATACAATCTCATCACTAATCTGTTCCTTACAATCTCCACGGAACATGAATGCAATCCTTTCCCTCTCTTTTCCTAGGAATTCTCCATTCTCTGGAATTAGGTACCCCTGACCATGATCTGCAAATAGACTTACTATAACTTCATCATCAACATAATTAGCTTGTATATAGGTGTAGATAAGATTGAGTAAAGTATCCAGATGAGTTGCCATTTTCTTATATGCCGCAACCTTATTAGGACTTACCATCTGTTTTACTGATGTAGCCGAAGATAATCTTCCAGCCTCAATAACTCGACTGCTAAGCTCCATATCACTCTGAACTCCAATTGGAAGATCTAACTCATCTGCTATATCATGAAGATCCTCCAGACATATCCAGACAAATTGATCAGTCTCTGCAAACCCTTCCAGTTGTTCAATAGTATCCGCAATCATTTTATCCGCCTTATATCCAAATGAGGTATGTTGATACACAAATCTATCATACCCCCTGCTATGCCCATAAGATGGTATGATTCTCCAATTTCCTGTGAGATGTGCAGTATAATATCCCGCTTTCTTGAAATACTCTGCTAGCGTTGGAATATCCACGGGTATCTTCCCATCTATCTTATCATGAAACAGCATATGATGAACTGTATCCACCCCGGTTACTATATTGGCAATACTTGGATATGTCCACTCTGCCGTGCTATATGCCTGAGTACATATAGTTCCCTTAGAAAAATATTTATACGTATTCGGCATTATTTTCCCAAAGTCTTCTCCATCAATAATCTCCTGTGCCAAGCCATCAACAAAGATATTCAGTACAAGCCTCTTCCTATTAGAACTATGTCCAAGAGGAATGGGACAGCCATAGTAGCTCTTATGATTTGATATCACCTTAGATCCTTGCGACATTCTATAATAGTTGAATCTCTTAGCATACTCCTGAAACACGGGATACATTTGTCCATTTTCATAAAAATGGTGTATTGTTCCTTCACTTGCTGCGATAGGAAGCAGGTATTCCTCAGCATCTCCATTAACTCTATATGAATAATCCTCTGTAACTGTCTGAAACTCACCCTTTGAATGCAGCAAATCCCAGAATCCTTCTCCAATTCCATCCGGCTGGGAAATGCCATACATTGCCACATACTTCTTCTCGCAATCGTTAATCCATTGATGCTTACCTATAATTTGCTTTGTATGTCTATATTCATTGACACATTTCCCCCAATATATATCCTTCAGTTCAAGATAATCATGCGCCTTTTGAATATAGTCTTTATCATTATTTTGTAAGGCATCATCCAATCCGGATGTAATTATATTCTCAATCTCTGTTATCTTTCCCTGTATTGCAGATATCTGTTCACTTACTTCTTCAGTGATTGTATAGATTCGCCACGCAATTGCGTAGCACTTCCCTGCCTGGAAAAATTGTTCCATCATCTCATATAAAACCGCAGCATTATAATGCATATCTCCACTGGTAGGATACCTTCTTACACCCAATAGCGCATAGTGTAATGCCTGCTTCGGATTGTTCTGACACATATAATATTGACATTTCAAAGTAATAAGATCCATATCCATTGGTGCCATCGTCTCATATTCCTTGATTAATCGACTAGCTTCTTCAAGCCTCATTTCATCAAGCTTCTTTATAATATTATCCTTATATTGCTTGTAATCCGCCATCAATATTATCCTCCAGGTTCTACAATAATTCTATTCCTTCATCAATATCATAATTCCTATTCGATATATTACCAATTATCATATCCCAGTACATCGCCGGAATTCCAACATCACTTCTCTTCACACAGATATTATGCTCAGAGAAGGCTTCTCCTTTCTGAATCTCCCTGCTTGCAACAATACGTTTCTTAACAACCTTTGATATGTTCTTTTCCGCTATAGTAGGTCTTTTTATTCCATCTCCCATCATTCTCTCAACGTTACGGATCGCTGTGACCATCTTAGCAAATTCTGCCGGCTCCGTACTTGCCACATGATCCGGTCCCTTCATATCACAGTCAAGGGTAAAATGTTTTTCAATAACCTTAGCTCCTAAAGAAACAGCCGCGACTGCAGCTTCCATTCCAACTGTATGATCTGAATATCCTACCGGATAATGAAAAGCATCACGCAATGTCAGCATTGCTCTAATGTTCACATCTGATGCAGGGCAGGGATAACTGGTTGTACAGTGAAGCAGTGTAATATCTTTCGCACCACCTTCTCTTAATGCGTTAATAGACATATCTACATCAGAAATACTGCTCATTCCGGTACTGAGAATAACAGGTAATCTTTTGCTTCCCATATACCGAAGATAGGGAATATTTCCAATCTCTCCTGAACCCACTTTAATGAATGGTATACCAATTGAAACAAGAAAATCTAGACTATCCGGCTCGTCTGCGGTAGAAGCAAAGATTATTCCGATCTGATCACAATACTCCTTAATCTTTCGAAAATCTTTCTTCGACAGCTCTAATTCCTTAAGCATATCATATTGGGATTGCCTTACCCCAAGATTAGAGGTCTGATATTCTGCCTGTGCCACTTGACGAGTTATTAATTTATCCGTAATCCATGTCTGGAACTTGACCACATCTGCCCCAGCTTCTTTTGCAGCATCACATAGTCTTAATGCCAGTTCTACATCTCCGTTGTGATTAACTCCTGCCTCTGCTATAATCATACATTTTTCCTGTACCATTATCTAACTACCCCTATACATTATATATATCTGCTTTGTATCTATCCATATTACTCTTCAGCCATTCAATGGTCTGTGCCAGACCTTCCTTAAGAGTATACTCAGGTTTCCAATCAGTAAGTGATTGAAGCTTTGTATTATCACCCAAAAGCCGATTCACTTCGCTCTTATCCGGCCGCAACCTTTGTTCATCACAAACTATCCTTGCCTGTGGATTGATCAAAGCTATGATCTCACTTGCCAGTTCCCCAATTGATATCTCTTTCATTGTAGCGATATTGATCTCTTCTCCAATGGTCTTATCAGTCTCTGCAATCTTAACAAAGCCATTAGCCGT
Organism: Lachnospiraceae bacterium; assembly: GCA_017470935.1. GTDB lineage: Bacteria > Bacillota > Clostridia > Lachnospirales > Lachnospiraceae > CAG-590. Next base: position 60,359 of record JAFUXG010000026.1, on the reverse strand, counting down.
ATCTTTTACATAATTAAAATCCCTTGTAGGACTTAATGAGCCCAGCTTAATCTCAGTTGCACCATTAAGCAGCTGCGTAATGATAGTCGGAATCACCGCTCTTGCCGACTGTCTTGGTCCATATGTATTAAATGGCCTGACTATCGTTATCGGCAGATTAAAGCTTCTATAAAAGCTCTCAGCAAGCCTGTCTGCTCCAATCTTGGTAGCAGAATATGGCGACTGCCCCTGGTATGGATGCTTCTCATCAATCGGAACATACTGTGCCGTTCCGTACACTTCCGAGGTTGAAGTCACAAGTATCCTTTCTATATCCAATTGTCTCGCCGCCTGCAATACATTAAGAGTACCTTTAATATTAGTATCCACGTAAGAATCCGGAGAATGGTAGCTGAATGGAATAGCAATTAACGCTGCCAGGTGAAATACCGCATCCACACCCTTCATCGCTTCCCGGACACCATTAGGATCTCTTATATCACCGGAGAATATCTCTATCCGGCTAAGCTTGTCCTTTGGAAAGGTATCAAGCCATCCCCATGTATTAAATGAATTATAATAGGTAAATGCCTTAACATCATATCCGCTGTCAAGAAGCCTCTCTACAAGATGGCTTCCAATAAACCCGTCTGCACCTGTTACTAATACTTTTTTCATACTGCTATACACCCCTTACCATTCATAATAATGATTATATAATTCACAATGTACGTAATTCAATCTGAATTAAGGTTGAGCTTTTGCTCCATTCTGTGCATTTCTTCCATCTCACCCATATCTAAAAAAGAATCTTCGCTAATTGGATACATTCCAACATTTCTTCCTTCTCTAAGCAGCTTATCTGTAAGATCTGTCATGTGGAATACAGTATTCTCCGGTATTTCATCCATAAGATACTCATTCAATATGTACATCCCTGTATTGACAAGATATGATAGATGCGGTTTTTCTTCCATTGCATCAATTCTCCCGTTTTCACCTGAATATATAACACCATAAGGAATCACTACATTCTTAAGTGCTGTAACAATAGTAAGCTCATTATCCGATTCCATATGATACCTGTATATGTCTGAATAGTCCGCTCGTATCAATATATCGCAATTTGTAAGAATAAACGGCCGTTCAAATCTCTTATTCATTAATCTAATACTGCCTGCAGTTCCTAAAGGCTTATCTTCATCTATATAATGAAGCCTGCAGCCAATATGTTCATCTGAAAAATATGACTTGATCATCTCTTTCTTATAATTAACTGTTGCATAGAAATCCTTCACATCATATTCCATAAATGCACGCATTATCCGTTCCATAATGGGTATGTCACCGATGGGTATCAATGGTTTGGGTAATATCTTAGTATATGGATAGAGGCGCGTGCCCTTGCCTCCTGCCATAATAACAACCGGAACTTCAGATATAGCGCTTCTGCCACTCTTATTATTGAGCTCCTGTCCCTTTTGAAAAATAATTTCCACTACCCTATTATCATTAGTAATAATAGGAACTGCTGTAATAGTATATTGATCCATAAACTCCAACGCACTTTCCTTATCCTTATCAGGAAGTGCCTTGGGATTTCTATTCATGATCTCACGCACACACCCACGAAGATTGCCGGTTCGTATCAGCCACCTTCTTATATCTCCATCTGTAATTACTCCTACAAGGTGTTCGCTCTCGTCAACAACAAACAATATTCCTTTGGCATTATCATCTATCTTCTGCATTGCCTCAACAATAACTGCATCCTGCAGAATCATATACCTGTCCATTCCCCCTGTATCCATACCTGCCTCCTATTCCAGTTCCGAATCTTTGCTTTCAGCTTCGGGATAGTCTCCAGAACTTGTTCTCCGGTCGCCTCATGCAAAGATACTGTTTCATTCCTGATATATATCATAAAATCTTTTTGCTAGCAAGCGATTGCCTGTATCTTTCAGATATTTCTTGATTTCCTTAACAATCATCTCAGATGTATGTCCCTTTCCATATGGATTCACAGACATTCTTGCCTTCTTCTTAAATTCATATGTGCTTGCAAGCCTGATTGCTCTATTAATATCATCACACTCAACTGCACAATCAATAATGCTGTCTGACCTCAGCCTTCCCTTCTGGCGGTTCCCAATATTGACTGTGGGAATTCCAAAACAGGGTGCCTCCACTATCCCGCTGGAGGAATTGCCTATTATCATCTCGCTGCCCTTAAGCAAGCTTAAGAATCTGCGAATCCCCAGAGAATCGTAATAATAACAATTGGAATGTCTTTTTACGAACTCCTGAATCCTATCATTAATTATCTTTCCACCCGCATCTGCATTAGCTCCGGTAAAGAACATCTGCAACTCAGGAAAATTATCCAATGCATTCAATACTTCTTCTATCTGATGCTCCGGTGAAAGCTCATCAAGAGTTGCCGGATGAAAGGTGACACATACATATCGTTCTGCCAGCATGCATCCAATCGATCGTTCTAGCTCCTCCTTATCCATATAATCCATCATCATGATATTCTCTACGCCAATATCACCATAATTAAATACCAGATTCGGCTGTTCCCCCAATTGTATGATTCTTCTCCTATAAGCTTCACATCCCGGAAAATGCAGAGTACTCATCTTCGTGATACAATGCCTTACTGTATCATCAATAGCCCCTTCAGTTATCTCGCCTCCGGATATATGTACAACCGGTATCTTGAAAAGCAAAGCGGCTTCGCATATTCCAAGCAGCTCATACCGGTCACCTAATACAACTGCAATATCCTGATGATTCTTCTCGAAAAATTGTCCAAACCCTTCTGCTGCTGCCGCTACTGTCCGAACCATTCCCATTGCATCGTCATTATCACTCAATATATCAATCCTACCCGCAATCGGGAAGCCATCCTCCTCTATCTCTGAAACAGTATTGCCATATCTGGCAGAAAGATGTGTTCCGGTTACAACCAATTGCAGTTCCAGCTCATTATCAAGCTGCACCTTTTCTATCAAAGGTCTTAACAAGCCATATTCTGCCCTTGTAGCCGTTACAATACACACCTTCATAATAATCTCCTCTTTCATGGCTGTCTGCCCAATGAATCTGTATATGGTATATCAATTACCTAATATACTATATTAACTCCTATATAAAATCATAAATGGTCTATTCTCATCAAAATCTGGATCTTCTTTTCTTATATTGACCAATTCATCATATTTTCCCTGCATAAATATATTGCGTCCAATACAGAAATCAATTAAACCATTACGGTTAAAATGCTTCTTAAATCGAAGAAGGCTATCCTCAATCCCTACTCCTCCCCCGAGATGAAACCTCGTTATTCCATGTTCAGCCGCCCAATATGCAGCCTCTGTGAGTATCAGATTAGCTGCACCCAGATTCCTATACTCATATAATGTACCGGACAAATGATAATGCATATAATTGGAATTGTAGAAAAAGATAGATGCACTAATAATTCTTCCCTGATATTCCGCATAATAGAATCGGATATATTCCTTCATATACTGGATAATATAATCAAAGTAACTCCGGTCAAAATAGTAGTATTCTTCTGCATTCCTGTGCTTCATTGTCTCTTCATATATTGCAATGAACTCATCAAGTCGTTCGCCTTGATCGGTCAATATACGAACCCCATTCTTCTCTGCCTTACGTACCATATTACGGTTATTAGATGTCATATCATCGTCAATAGCAGCTCTTGAGCTGGTATCAATATAAACTGTTTTCTTCATGTATACCACATCTGATACACCTTCAAGGGGTTTCTGATTCTGTGTAAGAGGATGAAATCTAAAAAATTGCGATACAATATTATGCTCTGCCGCATAGTCCTTAATATCACACATTACATTCTTCATCCATTGTTCACTTAACTCACCTTCCACAAGAGGCCCACCATATCCATAAGGCGTTGTCCAGTCCCATAATGTATTCTTCGCCAGCCGCCCTTCAAAATGCGGATCGTCAGCGATATCGTTCTGCATCATAGCATATGCCATCCTGCATCCATCTACTTCAGCATATAACAATATCGGCTTCCCATCTCCGTGAAGCTCGAATGATCTTGCATATTCATTCAAATAATATATATCCCAGTCTGAGAATCCCATTATCTTGTTATTCCATCGGTCTATCTCGTCAATCCCTATCACTTCCAAATATATCACCACTTTCTTATTATATCATTGTATCATATCTTTTCATAATTTTCACCATATATCGCATTTCTTCAATTGAATATCTCTGATCGATTGGAAGTGAGATTATATGCTGTCCAATCCTTCTATTCATTTCTATCTGCTGCTGTTCTTCTGTTTCCATCGGCCAGTGAATCGCACAGTATATCTTATTCTCTATCATATATTTCCTGAAATTATCTCTGTCCTCCACCATCACAGGAAATGTAAATGGCACAAAACTATTAGCCTTCGACCTGTATACAGGTATTATTCCGCCAAAGTTCATATTCTCCTGAAGATAATTCCAGTTCTCTCTCCGGCGTTCTGCTATCAGATCAATATCGAAGTAATCCAATAATACAGCAGACATATCCGATATACAGCTTATTCCTTCTCTGTTATCCAATTCTTTCTCTGCTCTGGCAAACATATCTCTGTATTCCTGATTACAATCAGCACCACGCTGCAAATACAGGTATTTCATAAGCATCGCCTCTGTAACTGTGGCAGACATCCCATTATTCGGCAATTCATTCTGAGGCAGCTCGTGGGAATATGAATACAGCACACCGCCATCCGGTATAGGAAACCATTTTCTCAAACTGCATATTATGTAATCTCCTATCTTATTACTGCCGGTCAAAAAACTATGGGTCGTATCTTCCAGTATAATATAGTTATATTGTTTCTTCTTCTCAATAATATAATCAAGAAATTCCCTACCCTGAAGAATTCCAAAATAATGCATTACATATATGATACCGACAGATGAATCCAGCAGTCTCTTCACCTCATCCATATCAGCCTCTAATCTCTCATTCACTGTATAATATTCAATATCCCATCCTTCATCAAAACAATCCACCACCGATCTGCATATGTATGACGGAAGCAGGACCTTGACCTTGGTACATTTCTGTAATAAAAAACGGATAGCGCTTCTTCCACTATCCGTATATACTTTCGCACAGCCGCCCAGGTAAGACTGAACATTATTACTAACTTCATTCAGTTGTGTTATATCAAGATCATAATTGCTTCCTAATTCCATCTGTCACCTCATAATGTGCTATGAAAAGTACTTAGTATCTTCCTGCTATCTTATTAACAATCAAGCTTATATTTCTCTATAGTTTCAGAAATGATCTTATTGTACATCTCCTTCACTTCCTCAACAGGCTCATACAACGCTTTCATATACTTTAATATCTTCTGAAACACACGAAGGACCTCTTCTCTGGCATCTTCCTTCTCAGCATATATATCAGTCAATACATCTGCTTCTTCCTTAGCCGCCATCTCATGCAGAAAGAATATCTCCTCATATTCGTCACACTCTGATGAGATTTCATTAAGTTCACTCTGTATCTTAGTAATTTCTATTGAACTATCCTTATTCTCCTTCAACAGTCCAATAGCTTTCTCTGATTTCTCAATACCCTCATGCAGCTTCTCCTTCAAAATATCAAGATTAGACAGACTCTTCCGCCATTCTTCAACAATATCAATCCTCTGTTCCTCAGAAAAGGTGGGCGGCATCTCTCTGATAGTCTTCTCAAAATCAAAGGGTTCTACCTTATACTCATCTATAACCTCCTGAAGACTCATCTGCTTAGCTCCCTGAATCTTGGCACCACCCTCTGTTGCATTAATTATCTCAAGATCCTTATTGCCTCTTATTGACACCTCATACCATCTTCTATAGTGGTCAAAATCCCATGATGTATATACCTTATCACCATAATAGCCCTCTATCTCAATATTATTAGATATTGAATTAGCTAACTCTTCCTTCCTGTCATCTGTCAATAAGATTTCATCCGTATTACCTGCATGCATCTTCTCCGAAGTATATGCCAGATCCTGACCTACTAATACTATACTTCTATACCCCCATCCAACTGCAAGAGACAACGCAACAGTAGCAACAGATCCCCCATTGGGCATAGTATACACCTGGTGATTACTAAGACGGAACAATTTATTATAACAAGCACTTAGAGACATTATTACAACTATCTTCTCTGTCATACCCTCCAATATCTTATAATTCACATCAGATGCTATCGCAAGAATTGATTTATTCCAATCTATATTCTCAAACAATTTCTCAGGTTTCTCAGAATCTACTACAAGTGTTATATCTGGGTAAATACCCCTAGAATACAGGTATGACACCGCTGAATCTACCGCAATGATTAGAAATTTTCCTTTTGCCTCCTTCAATAAATAAGCATTCTTCTCCAAAGATGGACCTGCTGCAACAATAATTGCAGGTCTGTCTATAGGAAATACGCCTCGGAATTCCTCTTCACAATTACAGTTAAAAAGTGTTCTCATATTAAATATATCATTATATACCAGATTCTTCTCAACATTTCTATATGATTTAATCTCTGCAATAGTATTTTCTATAGAATATATATATTTCTTCTCTGCCTCGTCCCTCTCTTCAGAGAACAATTTCCCATATACTGGCAACGATTCAAAAAAAGAAATCTTATAATTATCATCTCTTATACTTGCACCAATCTTATAGTCAATCCTATCATCATTCAATTCATATATTACAAATCTTGTCCTTTCATTGTTAAACAATTTTGTCAAGTCGAAGTTATGTAACACAAGCAAAAATATATTATACGATGGTTCAATAAAAAGATATGTAACATGCTCACCTAACTTCTCCACAAGCTTCTCAGCAACAAGTCCTGTACCCAATCCCCAGAAAATGAAATTAGAATAATCCAGCATATTATCATACTGCTTAACAAACCCTTCAGCCTCCCTGTCGGGATTATACCGGCTGCTCATATATTGCTCTCTTCCACCTTCTTGATAGCATATGATATTCTGACCATTCTTCGCTTGGGTAATATAAAATTCATTATTGAATTCCTCTGATTCCTTTTTGCAAATTGCATCATACAAATCAGAATCTTTCTCTTTAATTGCGGATAGATTTTTCTCATAAATATCCATAAAAATATCTTCCCCCCCATTTAACTCAGAGATAATAGCTACTATCCTTCCAATTATTTATATTATATATTTCTTGAGGCTTTCATACACTTCATAGCGCAGAATATCAGCTAACAATATATGATCTTCATTCTCCATTGCTTCCAGAGCCTCTAATAATTTCTCTTTCATATCTGCCTGTCCATTCTCATCTTCAATCTGCATGATTGTTTGCTCCAAGGCTTGCAGTGTCACAACCAGCAGCCTGTTAGCCTGCTCTATATTCCCCTGATATATTAGATCTGACACCTGTTCTAATGCACTCATTACTTCTTTTAAAATATCCTGATCCATATCGTCACCTCCAAGAACTCTCTTTAACTATTATTATATTGTTAAATAATATCAATTGCAATATATTTATTCATTCTGTAAATAAAGAAAGCTGACCTTGCGGTCAGCTTCCCTCTGACTATCTTATTAAGATTAGCCAAGTAATGATAATACGCCCTGGTTAGACTGGTTAGCTTGTGCAAGCATAGACTGAGCAGCCTGCTGGAGAATATTATTCTTAGAGTAGTTAACCATCTCTGTAGCCATATCTGTATCACGGATATTAGACTCAGCAGAAGTTAAGTTCTCTGAATAGTTATTCAAGTTGTTAATCGTATAATCAAGACGGTTCTGGATAGCACCAAGCTTAGAACGAAGCTTTGATACATCCTGAATAGCATCTGTAACGATACTAAGAGCCTGTGAAGCAAGACTGTGAGTAGATACGCTCAAATCTCCACCAGAAGACATAAATCTTATGCTCAATGTAGAAGCTGAAATCTTACTGATGCTAATCTTCATGTTTTCACCATGGTTAGCGCCAACCTGAAGATACTTAGCACTTGCAACTGACATATCACCATTTAACAGATATGTACCGTTGAACTGAGCTTTCTTAGAGATACTATCGATCTCTGATGTGAGCTGCTTCAACTCATCCTTGATAGCTGTACGATCAACTGACTGGTTAACATCGTTAGCAGCCTTGTTAGCTAATTCACCCATTCTCTGAAGAATAGAGTGAATCTCATTCAAGTTACCCTCAGCTGTCTGAATCAGGTACTGACCATCCTCAGAGTTCTTAACAGCCTGATTGATACCTCTGATCTGATTACGCATCTTCTCAGAAATAGAAAGTCCTGCTGCATCGTCAGCTGCGCGGTTAACCTTGTAACCTGATGATAACTTCTCTGTGTTCTTAGCTACTGCCTTAACGTTAGCTCCCAGCATTCTGTTGGCATTTGCTGCCTGCATGTTGTGTTGTACTACCATAATTCATTCCTCCTTGAATATAATGTAGCGTCCCTGCTACATGTACTAGCGGTATTACCGCCGTTAAAATGTTATATAATATCTCTTGCGAGCTATTATCATGTTACTATGTAGCCGAATCACTATTGTAATGTTGGTAGGTATTGTACTCATATGTACTATCTTAACCCTACATTAAATATATCGGCTACTTTTAAATATACTTTACACCTTTTTTGAAAAAATTTCAACTATTTTTTATAATATTTTCAAAATAATTATTTGTCCTGATTGAACCGATATCCACTGCCTGTTAAGCCATTCCTCATGGTTGCATTATACTTGCCAACAACCGTTGCTGCGGTCTGCTTTGCAGAATACTCCTGCCTCTTATTACCGAAACATTCAGCTATCTTGTCGCGATTTCTGATTTCCAATGTCTGAATAGCGTTACCCAAATCCGTACATCTTCTTATTAATTCCTGTAGTGTATTAATATCCTTCTTGTATCCCTCCGGATTATTCTTCACTTGCTTGCGCACCTTATCATAGAGAGAAGCAAATCCATCATCCAATTCATTCAGTCTTATAATAAGAACATCTTTCTTAGAAAGCGTATTCGCAAACATATCTTCATCAAACTTATCAGCATTAGCAATCTCTGTCTGCTCTTTAGTGATTAATAATACCTCCGAAAGGGTATTACTCTGCTTTTCTAATATCTGAATAAGCATGTTAATATATTGACGCTCATTGTCCATGCACTACTTCCCTTCTGCTGTTCCTGAGTTATCATTCGGCATCTTTGCATTCTTCATGACCTGTTTCCATATATCCCGCAAATCTCTTAATTGCGTAAGAATCTCCTCCAACGCCTCCATATCATGTTCCCGATTAACCTTGATCATAAGATCAGAAATATATCGGTATATATTATCAAAGTCCTTAGCTACAGGGTATTTGAAATTCAATGTCGATTGCAATTCAACAATAATATTCCGGGCACGCTGGACATGCCCAAGCGAATCTCCATATTCCTTCTTCTCCATATCAATCTTAGCAAGATTGCAAAACTTAATTGCACCTTCATATAACATCAAAGTAAGCTCTGCCGGTGTTGCTGATGCAATCTTATTAGTTGCATAAGCTGCATAAGGGTTCTTCTGCGCCATAATTCCGTCTCCTTATTATTAATATACTATAACATAGGATTCGCCGATAAATATACGGCGAATCCTAATATGAATATCGTGAATATATAACTGTTACAATCCTGTCAACCGCCAAACAATCCAGCAAGATATGTCTGCTGCGACTGAAGCTTTGCCATCGCAGTCTCCATAGCCGAGAATTGCTTATAATACTTATCCTCTTCTGCTTCCATCTTCTCCTGCATCTTAGTCACGTCTTCCTTACGCGCTCTAATCTCAGTATCCATCGCCTTATCATCATAGAAATTGAATATAGACCGATTAGTAGAGCTGCTGGAGATATCCTTCATATAATTATACAATCCTGTTCCTATCTGCGAAAGGGTCTGCATCACAGCATCTGGATTACTGGCAATGGCAGCCTTAAGCTTATCCGCATTTCCCATAGAGATGGAGTCATCAGGATCACCATCAAGATGAAGCAATCCTCTTTCTCCCCAATCGCCAGTGTTAATACCAAAGCTCGACAAAGAATAACCTTTTCCATCAATTATCACAGTCTTATTCATTGCATTTCTAAAGTTCGTAATCATATTACTGAGATTATCGTCTCTCCGAAGCAAGGAATCCTTAATCTTCTGCTCATAGGTCTTAACCTCTTCATCACTCATGGCATCCTTTTCCTCAGATGTCAATGGTTCATAGCCCTTTGCACTGTCTGCGTTATAATACGCATTCATCTCTCCAAGAAGGGAATTATATTCCTTCAAAAAGCTTTTCACTTTATCATAAATCCCATCAACGTCAGCTTCTACATTGAATTCCTGAGCATCACCTTTGGCCGAAGCCTGAATTGTTAAGCCGTTAATATTAAATGTGTTAGAATTCTGGGTATATGTAACACCATTATATATGATTTCAGCCTTCTTAGCATCAATCTTGCCTGTTGTATCAGTAGAATAGTCAAGACCAAGAGCTGCAAGCGCCTTCGTATTACTAACAGCATTGCGAGCAGCATAATCTTCATCAGACTCGCCTGTCATACGTTCCTGCTCAACCTCTACAGTGAATTCTTCGCCTGTAGTCTTAGAGCTTAGGTAAAATCTGCCCTGACCTTCATCAAAATTGGCATTGATACCCTTCTCTGCCATCTGCGTTGCAAGACTAGACAAGGTAGTATTACGGTCAATTGTAATCTCCTGACCATTAACCTTAATCTTAGTGCCCTCGGCAAATGCCGGATTGCCATCAGCATCCTTAAGATCCGTTACTCTTGTAGCACCTGTAACTGCTGACTCCTCATCTGCCACATGTGTAACATATGCAAAATTAGATGCGCTCGCCGTATTGCCTGCACCACTATCATCAAGACCATTGATTGTGAGACCTTCTTTGCTGATTCCCAACGCGCCTGCTGATGTATCATCAACTGCCTTAATTGTAATCGCCTGTCCCTGGGTAACTGTTCCATCATCACCTGTTGCAGCGGCATTATTGTTGACAAAAGATAACTTACCATTATCAAAGGATACTGTAAGATTGACTCCCTGTCCTGTCAACTGACCCTGAATATTGCTCACCAACTGATCCACAGTAGTAGAAGAGTCAATACCAGTCAAGTCTATCATCTTGGTATCATCTCCGCTGCCGTCATCAATAGAGAACTTCGCCGCCGAAAGTCCCGTAGCAATCGAATATCCCTGAGAATTCTTAAGATCAGCCAACGTGATAGTAGAGTTATCCTTCTCACTGTTGGAAAGTGCATCATATGTTGTTGCTTTGACCTTGCCCAGCTGATGTCCTGTCCACATCTGTGCAGAAGCCGTTCTTACAACCTCCACCTTATGCGTACCATTAGGTGCCTTATTACCTGCTGTAATCTTAACTCCCGTAAGATCTCCCGTCGCCTTCTTGGCATTATAGATTCCTGCAGTCTTAAATGTCGAGAGTGAACCCTTATAAAAGTTCTGAAGCTTAGTATTGAGTCCTGCCCATACTGTCTTCTTCCATTCAGCCTTAGTCTGTGCTTTCTTAGTATTATCAACCTTCTTCTGATACGCCTCTGACAGCTGTGATATTAAGCCTTGAGTATCCATACCAGAAGCAAGACCTGTTAATCTTATTCCAGCCATAATATCCCTCCTTATCTCTTCTCATCTACTAGAAGTCCAGCCAATTCCAAAGTCTTTGCAATCATATCCAACGTTTTCTCTGGCGGTATCTCTCTAATTACTTTATCGGTTTCCTTATCCTTAACCGTTATAGAGATACGGTGGGTTTTTTCATGATACTTGAATGAACATTCTGTCTGGGTAGGTGCAATCTTCTTGTTAATCTCCGATAAAGCATCCTTAACCTTCTCCGGGGAAACATCCTGAAGCTCCTTGCCCTCGTCCTTCTTATTGGGATCCTTCTTATATGGATCCTGCTCGTTCCCGTCTTTTTTCTGATCATAATTGTCCCGTCTAGCGGATACATTAATCGCAGCCTGCCGGGAACTGTCCTGCGGTATAACCTGTGTACTTTCCACAGATACCGGCTCTGCCCTCCTGATCGGCTGGCTCGTTTGCTGTGAACTCATCACAGTACTCTTGATTCCTTCAATTGCCATAAATCTTCACCTCCGTGTGAAATTACTATAAATCCCTTTGGGTACGTAAAAAGGTCTATAAAGATACTTCGATTTATATATCGACCTATCTATTAGATTATTTTATACCTATTTTAGATTTTTTTCAACTTTTTTTGAAACTTTCTTATTTTTTATATAATAATTACTCCGAATCTTATCAGAACTCAATGTATTAATATAACAGCTCCCCAACTATATCAGTATAATTGGGGAGCTTTAACTTCACTATAATAATTATTTGAACAAATTCTTAAGGTTATCTGTCACTGCATCAGAAGCTGCCTCTTTGTTAGATTCCCTAATCTGCTGATATACCTCTTCCCTGTATACCGGAATTGACTTAGGAGCCTTGATTCCTATCTTAACCTGCTCGCCCTTAACCTCAAGGATAGTAATCTCTATATCATTCCCAATAATAATAGATTCGTTTGCTTTTCTGGATAATGCTAACATATTATTCACCCGCTTCCTTCTTCATCTTTTGAACGGATTCATATACATTGAACTTAACCGGATAATCCGCATTATCAACAATAAGCTGTACACCCTTGTTAGTCTTAGAATTAATAATGATTGGAGCCTTAAGGTTAGCAGTAACTTTAGTCATATCAGAAGGAACTGTCATAACAAGCAGACATAACAGATCCTCGTCTGCCGGATTACCTAAAGGCTTCAGCAATTCATCTTCAATCATAGGAGAATATTCTGCTACAATAGCTAAAGGATCCACTACAGGCAATGCCAATGCAGGCTCTTCGACTGATTGAAGCCAGCTTATCTTATTCTCACTCTCATCCTCCACATCATAAATAATCGTGAACTTCTTAAAAACCTCAAAACCTATTATTCCATTAGGAAAATCCAAGATCTTTGCATCATCGATTTCAACTTCACCGAAAAACTTTGTCTTTACTAACATACACCCTTCTCCTCTCGCTGTTATTGTTACGCCACTTAAAACCCTTGGTTTTTCGTAATCTTACCAGACAAAAGTAAAGTCTGCACTATGCACACCCTTTCTCTCCTGCTGATAATATACATTATACTGTCAAACCTCAATTCTTGCAAGTATGAATATATCATTTACAAGCTGTAATTATTCCAAAAACAATTGCAACCACCCTCCACCCACGCAATAATACGTGCGGCTTTGAATGGTTACAATAAAGAGATATTATATATACATTAGATATAATCTAACAGTGTCTTCTTAATCACACTGCTGGTGGTTGCCAGCGCGGATTCGTACACGAGCTCCGCCTGGTACATTTCAATGGCAGCCTCTTCCGTCTCAACATCCTCGTTAGAAGACTTAAGCTCCTTGAAGTTGGCAAGCTGCTCGGTAACACGAGTCTCAATAAGCTCAAGCTTTGAGTATGTAGTTCCCACCTTAGCCTGCACAGCACTTACTGTCTCCATAAAATTCTGGAAGTTGGTCATGTTGTTGCCAAAGAGCTTCTGCATTGTCTCACGCTTCTGTGCAAGCTCCACATCAGCATCCTCTAACATCTTGTCAAGCTGTTTCATGGCATCAGGATCATTCTTATACTGTGGATCCTCCTGAAGCTCCTTGAGTCTTGATATTGTATCCTCTATATCCAGCACACTCTGTACGGAATTAGCAAGATCTTCAATCTTGTTGCCCATGTCATGCAGTATGAAATCCTTCCCCTGGGCATTGACTGTAATATACTGGCTGAAGTTCACCTCATATTGAATTGGCTGTCCCTCTTCCTCCACGGTGAATTCTGTATCCTTAATGGTTCCATCAGAAAGAGTCTTATGCTGTGTGCAGTTAAAATACATCTCTGGTCTAAGATCTCCTACCGCAAAGCTGGATTTGTTATAATTAACATTAACACTTATAGCATCCTTAACCGTATTATATACGTTCTTGCCAAATATCAGTTCTCCGGTCTCAGGAATATAATTAACCTCATCATCAGACACATCATAATATGTTGCTGAGTCGGCCACCTGCTTAATATTAGGACCAATATTTGTTACAGTACCGTCTGCATTGGTAACACTGATAGTAATGTCAGCGGTCCCCTTGTCAAGGTCACTATACGCTAATCTCAGCTGGTATACCGAATCAACAGACGGCGATGTATATGTAGCTGTACCAGTCATTATATCATTAATAGCATTTGCATTAACCTCATTAAGCACTACTGTCTTACCAACAAACTTAGCCGGGTCAATCTCCTCGTTAATATTATATGCCAAGCCCTGCTTAGCTGCATTATCCTGGAATATCAGGTTAGTCTCTGTCTTATAACCCGAGAAGAGATATCTTCCTGCATATGTTGTTCCACCCTCACGGTATATAGCATCCTTAAGCTCATGAAGCTCATCAATAATGGTATGGCGATCCTTGGTCTGAAATGTATCCTGCGCGCCCTGCTCACAGTAATAATACACATCCTGAAGTCTGTCATATACATTTTGAACAGAGGTCTGAGTTGTGTCTAGCCATGACAAAGCATCTTTAATATTCTTATTCTTATACTGATCTAACTGGTCAACCGTTGTACGAAGCTTAAGGGCACGGATAGCAATAACCGGATCCTCTGACGGTGCTGATATCTTCTTGCCTGTAGTTACCTGATTATTAAGATTATCAACACGCTGCATTGACTTCTGCATATTTCTAAGAGACCCGCTGGTCACCATCTGATTCGTTACTCTCATAATACATTCTCCTATCCGGCTAATCCCTTAACCTCACTTATTGTCCGCTCATCCATGATGCGGTATCACTTGTATATATGTTATCGGCACATTCCACAACTCTCGCAACCCTAAATTACTGTTCAATTACACTCCCGTCTGATTGATCAGCTTGTCATACACCTGGTTAAGTATGGAGATGACCTTGCTGGAAAGATTATATCCATTCTGGAATACCACAAGGCTTGCCGCCTCCTCATTGGTATCAACGGACGAAATGGACTGCCTCTGCTTGTTGATGACTGTTGAGACCTCATCCATATTCTTCGAGAATGATTCGTACTTGGAAATATCCACAGCCTGGGATGTTGTTATTGCCTGAAGGAACTGGGCCGGTGTACCCTGGGAATACATACTGCGGTCACTCATTCCTGCTATGACCTTCTCAAGAACACCCTTTGCCTCCTTGTTTCCCTGCTCAATATCTGACTTGTAGGATACAACCAGCTTATTCTGATCCTTAAATACATCCTGATTCAATGACCAGTTAAGGGCTGTCAGCCTGTAATATGCAGAATCAGAGGATTTCAGCGTGGAAGATAACACGATATCTCCATTGGTGTCACGGTTTGTCAGCACATAATCCTCACCGTCAATGTTCTGAGCCGTAAAAAAATCAAGTCCCGCCTCTCCGTTTGCATCCACACCACTTGTGAACAAATCATTCATGTAATTAGAAAATGTTCTTACAAACTCGTTGAGCTGAGTCATATAGTATGGTATCCCCATACAGTCTATCCTCTCACCCATGGACGCTTCCTTGCCGGTATCATAGGCAGGATCAATGTCCGCAGGTATCCTTCTTCCATCCTCTCCCTGCATGGTAAGATTATTAAATGTAAATGAAACCAGATTATGATCAGCATCATACTCCGCTTCAAAGCTGTCATAGAAATACTCCTTACAGTTGAGGGTGATGGTACCCTCTGCAGGAAGATTAAGCTTATCCTCCGAAAGCGGTGTGTTAAGCTCCACAACCGCACTTGAAGGAGAACCTGTATTAAGGGATGTGATGTTTCCGACAAAGGGATCGAAGTTGTTACCATCCCTTACTTCCATCAGTCCCTTAATCCTTCCTGTAACATTATCACTGTTGAAGTTGAACTTCTCTCCTAAGGTACCATTTAACCCAGCCCAATATACATCATACAAGCCATCAATATCATTCTGGTTGACCTTCTCATGTCTTGCAGCGACCTTGAGCTGCTTGCACTCCATCTCATCCACAAGAACTGTGTTGCCAATCCTTACCTCATAACGGCTTGCCCCAGACTTAGTAGCATCCTCTCCAAGGCCATACATAATAGGAACCTCTGTTACAGTCACATTCACAAGTTCAGAAAGCTGATCCACCAGAAGCTCTCTCTGATCTCTCAGATCATTGGCATTACCCCATCTTGTCTCTATATTCATTATCTGCTGATTAAGTGTATATATCTGAGAAGCAATGGAGTTGATGGTATCCACATGAATAGCAACCTCATTGTTAATATCGCGCTGTGTATTCTGATAATTGGTCGCAGTCTCCTTAATAAGGTCAACAAAATTACCCATAGACTGGATGAACTGTGTACGATATGTGGCATCAGAAGGACTTGAAGCAAGATCCTGCATAGCACTTCCAAGCTTTGCCATAAGCTTTGTATAACCTGTCTCAGACTGCATCTCGTTAAGATAGGTCTGAAGCTGGGTAATCTGTTCTCTCTCCGCCTCATACTCACTGTATTTTGCTTCAGCACCGCGATACTTTGTATCATAATACACATTACGCTGCTGTTCAACTCCCGTCATCGCAACACCTGTTCCCATCATACCATAGGCACTATGAACGCGAATAGGTACAGAGGCCGTCGAATTGACTGTCTGTCTTGAATATCCCTTTGTATCTGCATTGGATATATTATGTGCTGTTGTATTAAGGGTGGCCTGGTAATAATTAAGCCCCGACATACCCGTATTTAATCCTAAAAATGTTGACGGCATAATATCATCCTCCTAATCTTGTTATCAAATGCTCTACCATCTCTGAAACAACTGTAAAATATCTTGAAGCTGCGTTGAAGCCCTGCTGGAACTTGATCATATTGCTGAGCTCCTCATCTGTTGATACTCCAACCACCGTCTGGCGCTGGTTCTCTAATTCCTGTACTGATTTGTTCTGGGATTCAGCAATCCCATTATATGTCTTGCCCTTATTGGCAAAGTCAGCAATGAATTCCTTGTAATATCCCATGAAGTTATTGGTCACCAGGCTATTGGGACCAATAGTTGAGAAATCCTCATCCCATACATGTATAAGCTGGTCTGCAACACTCTGAAGCTCTTCATTCTGGAGGTTTGTAAGAGGCATCAGGCTTGGATTCTTGATCATCTCATCATTAACCTGAAGATTTCCAAGAGTATACATTGATACGTAATCACTCGGATTCTCAGGGATATATTCTCTGACTGTCTGTGTCGTTCCATCTGCCAATGTGACCGTAACCTCATCCTTATATCTTGGAACATTATTACGTACGAATAATTCTGTCCCCTGTATCTGGTTCTTCTCACCCATGCCGTATCCGGCTTTTTCCCAGTCGAGGACTGTCATGGTAGAGCCATCATCAAGAGTTATCTCCTTGTTAGGACACAGTATGTCATTGATCTTTGTGACAATACCATGAATCAGCTGGTCGAACTGTGCTATGATATTATTAACTGTATAAGGCTCCAGGTATGAATTATAATAATCGCGCTTTCTCGAAAAAACTGCGTATTCATCCTGGTAATCCTGGTAATCACTTTGATACTGTGTCACCGCATCCTGGTACTCCGCATCCGTGGCATAATCGGATCTGACAGGCCGAAGCGGCATCTCTGGTGCAACTGGGATATCCGTATAGTTGGCAACATAATCGCCACGTGACATTATTATTCCCTTAAGAGAACCCACATCAGTTCCTGCGTCAGCGTCAGGAATCCTTGCAAGCTTGATTGTCGCATTGGGATCCTCCCATATAGGGTCGTCAGATCTAATGTGATCACCCTCATGTACATTAAATAGTGTATCTGCCAGCTTCTTATCACCGCCGTCATTCCAGATCGGCACATAGTACTCACATGTATCACTTGCAGGCCTTACATCCAGCTCGTATACCTTATCCATACTGACAAGACATCTGTGCTCCACATATACATCAACACTGGAATCTGCATTTTCCTTGTAGCTTACCGAAACCATTCCTGAAAGCTCATCTAAGAGAGCATCTCTCTGGTCTCTGTAATCATTGGCGCTCTCTATTCCAGATGCCTCCACCTTCACTATCTTATCATTCAAATCGTAAAGCTGTGCAGCTATTTCATTGATATGATCCACCTGATCCTTGATCTCTTTATTAAGATTCTTCTGATATGTGGTAAGCTCCTTATATATCTCATTGGCCTGATCCACAAAGGTTACTGCGCTGGCAATATATGAGCTTCTTGTGACGATACTGTTAGACTCCTTCTGAAGCTCCTGTGCTGAAGACCACAGATTCTGCATATATGTACGAAAATCACTGCTTTCCAGTTCTCCAAAATAATTCTCTACCTCAGACACTACATCATACTTTGACTGGTAGAACTGCTCTCTTCCAAGCTCATTGCGGTAAGCCTTATCCACGAATCTATCCCTTACAAGCCGAACGTCTGCTATTCTTGTTCCAAGCCCCTCCTGCTTCTTTCCAAGAGGTGTATTACCAATATTAGTATAGGTGAGATCCGTCAGGAGCACCTGCTGTCTGGAGTAGCCCTCTGTTCCCGCATTGGTAATGTTATGTGCAGTTGTGTTAAGTGCATATTGGCTTGCCTGCATCCCCGATGCTCCCACATAGAAATTACCCAGTGTAGTTGCCATATACGTCTCTCCTCTCTGTTATCATTACTTACATAGGTGATTGCGAAACTCATCATTAATGTATATTGCGTTGGAACTATACAATATTCACAAATTGCAAAATGTACATCTAAGTTCTGCTATCACCCGACATCACTGCTTTGTATCAAATGATGATCTGGAGCTTCCAAGGGTGGCTCCGCTGTAGGATGCCCCACTGTAGTTCGCCGTCTCTGGTGCCTGGTTAAGTGACTGTACCAGATTGATCGAATACTCTGTCATCTCTAACGCTTCTTTCAGGAGCTCCTGATTGTGAAGGTTGACCTGCTTAAGTGTTTCAACCTGTTTGACCAGTCTATCCTTTACAGCAATTAAAGGATGCTGAAATTCCGGCTGTTTCTCCATCGCATGAATGACTTCTGAAACAGTAATGGTTTTCGCATCCTTTCCTAATACTGTTGCAATCTCTGTAAGTGCCTTATCTCTCCTATGAGACACCGCTGTTATATCATCCACAATCTTCTGTTCTCTGGCATTTGCATCTGCAAGTCGGGTAAGATCATTTGCTACAATTACAGGAGTCTTAGCCATAGATTCCTCTGTTAGAGCTTCATACAGCTGGCTCTCCTCTTCCAAAACTGTAATAAGATTTTCAATTAAGCTTGCCATCTTATTCTCCTATTCTAATATAACTATAATCTATTATCATTCAAATAGACTTTGCGG
This sequence comes from Lachnospiraceae bacterium, assembly GCA_017470935.1. Taxonomy (GTDB): domain Bacteria; phylum Bacillota; class Clostridia; order Lachnospirales; family Lachnospiraceae; genus CAG-590. The sequence goes on along the minus strand of JAFUXG010000026.1, from coordinate 40,799 downwards.
CAAATGCAGCTACAAGCTTATCAGCAAAGCTCTCTGGACTTACCTGATATGTTCCATTAGCGATGCTTGTCTTAATCTCGTTAACCTTATCTTCTCTCACATCAGGAACATTCTTAAGTGCATTCTTAGCCACCTGCATGTCCTTGCCCACATTAGAAAATGATATCTTATCCAATGTTGATGCAGCACCGACCGCATTAGTATTATATCCTTTTGAAATTTTCTGGCTTCCATAGATCTGGGAAACCTGGTTGTATGCTCCAACTCTCATGGTTACACCTTCCTCCTTGAAATAAAGAAATCCTATTTGATAAACTCATTATTTATATCGGGCTGCACACAAAAAAATTTAATAGATAAAGTAAATTTTTATAAAGATTTAAAAGCTGCCGGAATCATCATATCCCGGCAGCCATTAATCAGCAAAATTCAAACTCTATTTGTCAAGGAAACGCATTCTTGCTGCTTCTCTATGCTTCCTGGCCACAACAGAATTATCCGTCTTATACATATCGTTAGCAGCTCCAATAAGCGCGTCCTTACACTTCTGGCAGAGCCTTCCTGAGCGGATCATAGCACCACAGCTCTCACACTCAATCCCTACTCCTGAGCCCTCAGCAAATGCAAGCCTCTCCTCACGTATCCAGCGCTGAATCTGCTTAGCCGTAACCTCGTTAGCCTCAGCCACCTGAGTAATTCCCTCATTAGGATGTTCCTCAACATACTGCTTAACCTCTTGAAACTTCTTCTCCAATGCCTCTCTACAGCTGGGACAGATATTAGGTCCTGACAGATAATTAAAAATCCTCTTACATTGTCTACAAGTTCTTACCTCCATATACACATCCTCCTATTTAAGTTCCGTATCATTACTGCGGCTCCTATTGTCCTCAATAGCCTCTTCCGATGGCGACGCTGGTGCAGTAGGCCTTGCTGACTCCTGCCTTAAAAAGCGCCTCCGTACAGGCTTCCATGGTGGCTCCGCTGGTATATATATCATCCACCAATAATACTGTATTTAATTTTACTACATTTTCCGAAATAATAAAAGCATTTTTTAGATTTTTCATCCTCTCCCTGTCATCAAGCTCCTTCTGGGGATTTGTGTCCTCACTTCTAACGAGATAATCAGGATATACCGGAACATTAATGGCCTTGGATAATTGATTTGCTATAAGCTCTGCCTGATTATAGCCTCTGATCCTTTTCTTATGCGGATGCACAGGAACGGGCACTATTCCGTCAAAGGGAATGGTCTTAAGCTCCTTTCCATGCCTTTTCATTATACCCTCGCAGTAAAAACCGGCATAACCCCGCTGATTCTTATACTTGAACTCATATAAGGAATCCTTGATCTGTCCCTCATAATTAAATGCAGGAAAACATTTTTCAAAGCTCTTAGGAAGCCGCATACAGTCTGCACAATACTCATCCAAGGAGGATTCTATGGTCTTCCCACATTTAAGGCATGTTGGCTCCTTCACATAAGAAAGCTCCTTCTCACACTCTATGCAAACGCCGGCATCTCCAAAGGGCCTTACCTCCCCGCACAGGGGACATCTTACAGGAAATACAATATCTATAATCCTTTCGCCTATCATTTACACTTCACAGCTCCTTAAGTCTTATGTCTAACGAGGAATATCTCTTCTGCTCGTCATTATTCTTTATCATCTTCCCCACCATATATCCGTCACCTACAATAACAACACACTTCTTGGCTCTGGTAATTGCAGTATATAACAGGTTTCTGTTCATCAAAATATGGGGACCGGTAAGCAGCGGCAATATTACTGCAGGATATTCACTGCCCTGGGATTTGTGAATGGTAATTGCGTAGGAAAGCTGAAGCTCATCCAACAGATTATAAGGATATCTAACCTCCTTATCGTCATCAAAGAGCACAACAACCTCCTCATTATACTCATCTATCTCCTTAACCATTCCCATATCACCATTGAATATCCCCATGCCCTCTTCAACCTTAAACCGCCCCTTCCCACTGTAAATGGTCCACTCAAGCTTGTAGTTATTCTTAGTCTGCATAACCTTATCACCTTCTCTTATGACGGTTCCGTCATGCAGCTCCTTCTCCTTCTTCCCAGGCTTTTCCTTGTTAAGAACCTGTTGCAGCTTCTTGTTGATCTCATTTACGCCAAGAGGACCGTTACGCATTGGGGTTAGCACCTGTATCTCTGAAGAATCACATTTCACAAAGCCCGGCAGCTTTCTAGACACAAGCTCACCCACCTCTCCCAAAATATCCTTCACATTATCCCTTGGGATGAAGAAAAAATCACTGCTCTTATTATCAAGAAGGATAGGCTCACCATTGTTGATCTTATGAGCATTTTCAACAATGGCACTTCCCTTTTCCTGACGGAATATGCGCTTTAATGAGACAACAGGAATACGGCCGGAACGTATAATATCCTTAAGCACATTACCTGCACCAACAGATGGAAGCTGATCCTGATCACCAACTAATATCAGATGAGCCCCAAAGGGAACAGCCTGCATAAGTGCATGCATAAGGGACTGATCCACCATGGACATCTCGTCAATAATTATTACATCCGCTTCTAAAGGATTCGAAGAGTTTCTCTCAAAACGGGCGGTCTCCCCAACAGAATCATCCGATACCCCGCCTGACAATTCCAACAATCTGTGAATGGTCTGGGCAGCATGACCTGTAGCCTCAGTCATTCTCTTGGCAGCTCTTCCCGTAGGAGCAGCCAGCAAAAGGGAGTCGCCCTCCATTTCAAAATATCTGATTATGGCATTGATAGTAGTGGTCTTTCCTGTCCCCGGTCCACCGGTTATTACAGTAACACCGTTCCTTGCTGCCTGAAATACTGCCTCCTTTTGAATATCATCAAGAGTTATATCGATATCTTTTTCTATCTTTTGCAGTTCCTTTTCCACAGATGGAAAAGTAATATCCCGCGCATCAATTGTGGCACAGGTTTCCAGCAATCTTCCAGCAGTATTAATCTCCTGCCTGTAATTATAAGGAGAATATACTGCCTCCTCCCCATTCACCTCGCACATTACAATTTTCTTATCCACGTTGAGATTGTTAATCTGCACCTCTATCACATCATTAGTAACTGCCATTTCGTCATCATACATATACGAATGATCATCAGAGGGGTTATCCTTCTGTCCCAATAGCTGGAAGGTCCAGCTCACAAGCAGCCTTCTAGGAAGATAAATGTGCCCCAAGCCCGTAGCTCTGTTCAAGGTATAAACCAATGCCGCCCTTATTCTGAATTCAGAAAGGGCACCTATTCCACTCCGCCTTGCTATGGAATCTGCCGTCTTAAAACCTACCCCGCTTATATCCTCAGCTATTTTATACGGATTTTCCTTCACCACCGTGTAAAGCTTTCCGCCATACTCCGTATATATTTTCACCGCCAGCGTAGAGGAAATACCATACTTAGAAAGAAAAATCAATGCCTCCCGCATCTCCTGCTTTTCAGCGAACTGCACACCTATCTCATTAGCCTTCCGCTCAGATATACCTTTAATCTCTGCTAACCTTTCCGGCTCCTCCTCTATTATCCTGAAGGTATCCATTCCAAACCTCTTGATTATGCGCTTTGCCATTATCTCTCCCACGCCCTTAATGGCGCCGGAGCCCAGGTATCTTTCCATGCTGTATAAGTCATCCGGCATAGCAGCTTCATATTCCTCCACAACAAACTGCATACCATATTGACGATTTTCTTTGTATTCGCCCTTTACATTTACATACATACCCTCCTCAATTCCAGAAAGGTACCCAGTCATTGTCTCATCATCCCCTTCATCCGTCTCTATGGCAAACACAACAAACTGACTATCAGGACTTCTAAATATGATTTTGGAAATAATTCCTTGTTTTTCCATTATTTTCTCCTTAAGCAAAAGAATATTGTTAACTATTTGTTATCAAAATATACCTATAAGTTATCGTTTGTGTTATTCGAATATGAATTCTTCTATACTCACAAAAGCATGTAGAACTAATTCACAAAACAAACTTATGGAGGTATTATTATGAATATTGATGTAGAACACGGATATCCTTCCTTTGAAAACAGAGACCTATTCGTGGATCTCGGAGAGCATATCGCCTTTTACAGAAAACGGGCAAACCTCACCCAGCAGGCATTGGCTGACCGTGTGAACATAACACGTGCATATCTGAGCAGAATAGAAACTCCCAATTCCAGCCAATCCTTTTCACTGGAATTATTATTCAATATAAGCAGGGAATTAAAGGTTCCCCTGAAATACTTTTTCGAACCCTTTCCCACACCGGGCAAAAGTGTATCCATGAAATGATCATAAAATGGCAATGAACAAAGAGTTTTAAAGGGCAAAGTACATACCACTTTGCCCTTTTATACATCTTGATCTTATTATACAATTCTTTATCAAATGCATCACGGTAATATGCATCATGATCATATTCACCTAAAGATCGTTATTGCTCTCTTCCACTTACTTTGTTGCTTCCTCTATATCTTCAAGTGTAAGATCCTCATTATCAATCATCTCTTTCACAAACTCAACAACATCATTATGATTCCAGAAACTAATATGCTGCTTGTAAAGCTTACGTCTATATACAGCTTCAGGCACTAACACCTTGTATGTATATATCTTGCCATTTCTAATGAGCTTCAAATAATCCTTGCGAACAAGCTTTGATAAAAATGTTGAAACCGTCTGGGGTTTCCAGTCCTTACCATAAAACCCATTAACCCTGTCAACCACATCAGACAACACTGGCTCCTTCTTGCAATCCCAGATTGCCTTCATAACGAGTTCTTCGCTCTCAGTTAGCTTCTCTACCTTCATAACCTGCACCTCTCTTATAATCCATAATTACGCTTCATCTGCTGATAAAGCTGATTAGCAAGTCCAATTCCATTATTCTGCTCCGTGGCAGCCCTGGCGTATTCCTGAGTCTGCATATCCTTAAAGTATTCTGTATAGCTTGACACATCAGAGTCCCCGTCATCAGCCTTAATGACAGTCTTTTCCATGCCCTTAAATATCTGCTCTACAAAATAGGCTTCAAACTCCTTACACGCCTTCATTAGTTCTTCCTCTGAAGTACTACCGTCAACTCCAGATAAGGTTTTTTCCAAAGCATCCTTAGAAGCGTTAGATGCATTTGCATAATAGTCACTATAGTAACTACTAGGATCAACACCTGTAATGGCCATATAAAACCTCCTAATCTACCTGTATAGTTTATTACATAACTACCATGGTTGTCAATACACATATCAAACTATCTACGCAAATTATTAGCCTGCTGAAGCATCTCATCTGTCGCCTGAATAGCTTTAGAATTCATTTCATAGGCCCTCTGCGCAACTATCATGTTAACCATTTCATCCGCAACCTGGACATTGGACATCTCCAAGTACCCTTGATGTACAAGGCTTACCTTAAGTCCTTGGGCTGTACTCTCCTCAATAGGTGCTCCTGAAACTGCAGTTTCCTTGTAGAGATTGCTTCCCGCCTGATCAAGTCCTGCAGGATTGTTAAACTGTACCAGACCTATCTTCTGTTCATACGCCTCCTGTCCCTCAGGAGTAAATGTAAGGGGTATCCTTCTTTCGGCATTATTGGCCGTATCAATATATGCCATGGAAATATTACCCTCTCTGTCAACGAAGATCTCCCCTGTTGTCTTATACTCATTCCCATCTGCATTATATGTAGCCGGAATAATTATATTATTATTATTCTGGTCAAGCACCGGATGTCCGTCTGATGTGCAGAGCATTACACCTCCGTCATTAGTCGGCATAAGATTAAAGCTTCCATCTCTTGTGTAACACACATCACCATTCTCATCCCTGACCTTGAACAATCCATCACCTTCAATAGCCATGTAATTATTGTTATCCACTGACTGAAGATTGCCCTGGGTAAAAACTGTGGTAATAGATGCAGTCCTGGTACCAAGCCCAACCTGAGCCGGAATTGGTTTGTTGGCTCCTGTGTTATTAGTAGATTTTGATTGAAGCTCCTGATAAAGCAAGGATTTGAATTCTATACTATCCTTCTTGTATCCGGCTGTATTAACATTGGATAAATTATTTGCAATATTATCAAGATTTGTCTGCTGTGCTATCATGCCGGACGCTGCAGACCACAATGACCTCATCATAACTGTAAACCTCCTTATACTAATTATACTTTTCCTATCTCATTAACTGCTTTGTCCAGAGTTCCATCCATAGTCTGAACAATCTTCTGTCCTGCCTCATATGCCCTTGTTATAGTTATCATATCCACCATCTCTTTGATAACATTGGTATTGGACATCTCCAAATACCCCTGGTGTACAAGAGTTTCATTATCTGCCTGCAGTCCCGCTGCAGCAGTGGCATCATACATATTCTCTCCATAAAGAAGCAGTGCCTGGGGATCATCAAATCTTGCAATACCAAGTGTTGCCACATTGTTACCGTCAACTATAATGTTGCCTTTGCTGTCAATAGCAACATTCACTGCTGTCTGGGCGCCGGGAATCTGTATCCTTCCACCATTCGAATCCAACACATAATCTCCATCCTTGGTAACAAGATAACCCTCCGTGTTTACAGTAAATGAACCATCACGGGTATATTTCGTACTGGTCTCACCCTGCTTGTTGGTGAATTCAATGGTAAAGAACCCCTCTCCACTAAGTGCCAGATCATAAGGGTTCCCCGTCTCTCTGAGACTGCCCTGTGAAAAGTCATGATAGGTCTCACCTATCTTAACTCCCAGATTCATGTCACCTATCTTATAATGAACACCGCTGTATTCATTATCGGTATGAATCCTTAAGGTCAGCTCATCATCAAAGGACTGGGAGGTTACACCCTGCTTTTTGTAACCGGTGGTATCAGAATTGGCCATATTGTTAGATATAACATCCAAACGCTTCTGCTCGTTAACCATGCCGGTCCACCCTGTGTAAAGTCCTCTTACCATATCAGCTTGTCACTCCTTTTCTTAAGACTTTTTATAACTCAACAATCTACTCCTCTTCCATAGCTCCGCTCAGGAATTCAATATACTTACCGGTACCGATAGCCACACAGGTCATAGGATCCTCTGCGGTCATTGTGGTTATGCCCGTCTCTTCCTCAATCAGCTCCTCCAGTCCATGAAGCATTGCACCACCTCCTGTGAGAACTATTCCCCTGTCAGCAATATCTGCTGCAAGCTCTGGCGGCGTCTTCTCCAGCACTGAATGTACAGCCTCAATAATCTCCTCAGTAACCTCCTCTAAAGCTTCTACTGTCTCTTCAGAGGTTACAGTTACAGTTCTCGGAAGTCCTGTCACAAGATTCCTTCCCCTTATATCCAGCATAAGATTCTCTGGTCTTCTATAACAGGTTCCTATCTTTATCTTTATCTCCTCAGCAGTTCTCTCACCGATAAGAAGATTGTGCTTCTTTCTCATAAAACGGACAATGGCCTCGTCAAAATCATCTCCAGCAGTCTTAATAGAAGTGCTTACCACCGTTCCTCCAAGGGAAATAACTGCAATGTCAGCAGTTCCTCCGCCTATATCCACTATCATGTTACCACAGGGTCTTGAAATATCAATGCCGGCTCCAATGGCTGCTGCCACAGGCTCCTCTATAATAGATACATCCCTTGCTCCTGCCTGATAGGTTGCATCCTCAACCGCCTTCTTCTCGACCTCTGTAACACCACTCGGTACACATACAGATATCCTCGGTCTTCTTCCAAAGAAGCTCTTGCCTACAGCCTTCTGGATAAAGTACTTAAGCATCTTCTCAGTAATCCTGTAGTCAGAAATGACACCCTGCCTTAGCGGTCTTACTGCAACAATATTACCGGGAGTTCTTCCAAGCATAAGTCTTGCCTCTTCTCCGATAGCCTTGATCTTATTGGTATCCCGATCAAAAGCCACCACCGAAGGCTCTTTAAGAACTACTCCCTTTCCCTTAACATATACGAGGATACTGGCTGTACCCAAATCAATTCCAATATCTGAACTTGCCATTTTAGTGCCCCTTTCATATATATATCGCCCACAATCAACTATTTCTTAACAAATATGGACGAATTATTTTGAAATCATCCAGACTCATGACGGAATCTGAACAACATCTTTATTATTCTGTTACTTATTCTTGTTCTTTTTAAGTATAACAAGACTAAGATCTGTTGCTGTAAATATATTAAGTCTTATCTCAACCACATTCATTATCTGGTCAAGCTCCTTAAGATAGCTCTGCCACTTAGATACCTTATTATTGGCAATAACTCTCTTTCTCATACCACCTGTTATCATCCGGTACTGCTCCATCTGGTCATTTACAATATCCTGAGCCTGCATTCCCACAATACTGTAGCCAAAGAGCTTGTCCATCGCCTTATTGGCAAAAATTATTTCACCGGTTTCATTATTCTTGACAAATATGGCATCCTTTATATGATCATATGTCTCTAAGAAGCCCTCCCGTATTATATCTCTCCTGACAACTGCCTTATCCCTGAACACAACTCCCTGGACAATCTTAGCGGCTGTTGCCACAAAATGCTGTTCATTCTTGTCAAACTCTTCATCACGCTTCTTATCTCCAAATATGATATATCCTCTTGCTCCAACTCCCGGAACCATAGGCTCTAATGCAATAAGCTTCATGCTGCTGTTCATCAAAAGCTCTCTCAGGAACGGATCCTTTGTTCTTCCGGTTGCCATAACCTTATTACCTGAGGCAAGTATCTTTGCAATCTCATTAAATTCAGACACCGAAAACTCTGCCCTGTCAAAGAAGGCACCATCCTCATCACTGCCACTCCATGTGTAATATCTGGCTGCATTACCCGTTTCCTTATCCTCAGTATATATACCAATATAAGAAACTGACAGATATGAGCTCATTCTCTGGCACATCTCTCCAAGTCCCGTCTCCCCTCCTGTAGCTGAGATGTTCAGCATCTCCTGCAATACCCTTCGTTCCTGCTTCTCCCGTTTCAATTTAAATTCTGTAAGCTTTTTATTCTTAACAGCCTCAGAAACCATATCCTTTGCATAATAGCTATCCACAATAGAATTGGCAAGCTGCCACTGGGCCTCAACGACTGAGCCAAGCTCCTCCACTCCGTCACTGTTAAATGCTGCCAGCACCCAGAATGCCTTTACCTGCCCATCTGACAGTAAGGGAGCAAATGTTATATGCACAGGAATCCCATCAACAGCAATATCAATACTCTTAGGCATAAGCTGCAATCTTGCCTGCTCTGCAATCTCATTAAGCCTGTCCCTTATCTCTGGTCTTTCAAACAGATCATAGAAAAGCCCCAGGTTGTCAGCAGGTCCCACAGGATTAGTCATGATCCTGCCCTCTTCAGAAAGGGCAACGCAATAATACCTGGAATGTCTGCCAAGAGCCTGAGCCATAAGCTGAAGCTGTCCTGAAATATCATCAAAGCTGTATCCTTTAGAAGCACTGACAGATTCGCTTGCCACTGATTTGGCAGCAGTGCCTGTTCCCTCGCTGCTCTTAGCCATCTCAGCAAGCTCATGCTCCAGCTCCTTCTGCTCAGTAACATCTGTCAGCAGAAACAAAGCCTCTGCCTCTCCATCTGATATACGGTTGATGGTCACATGGCCAGCCACCCATATCATCCTTCCATCATCACGGACAATACGATAGTTCTGTTCATATTCTGCAATTCCGTTAGCAACCGCCTGGTACACAGAATCTATAATCCCATCTCTGTCCTCAGGATGTATATAATCCTCAGTAAGCTTGTTCCCCTGTGTAAGTGCCTCCACATTCATGCCCAGCATACCAGCATTGGGAGAGATATATTTAAGCCTTCTCTTGCCTGCACAGAAGGACTTTACAATCACCACGCTCTTCATCTTAAACATGGCATTGCTTAGATACTGATTCTCATCAAGCTTCTTAAGCTCCTCCTTGCGGTCGAAGGCCAGCACCTCATAATCCAGCACCCTGCCCTGTTCATCATAGTCATAGTGAAATAGAAGCCTTACAGGAATAAGCTCTCTCTCCTCTGTCAAAAGCCTGCATTCATATGAGCTTTCATCCCACTGCTGCTCTATAGCATGATTAACATCTTCAACCAGGCCCTCTAAGTCATCAGGGCACACCAGATCCTCAACCTTAATCTTATCCTCATACAGCTGAGCCCTAGTATAGCCGTATTGATTAATATTCTGGGAGGCATACTCCACATGCCTCTCCCCTGAGCTGTCAACACTCACATGCATCGCTATAATTCTTCCGTGATTGACAATTCTTTCAAGGGTAAGACTACCGATATTCATATCCGCTCTCATTTCAAAAAGAACAGTGTAAATGAGCCTTCCATCCACTGTAGCCTCGTTCACAAGACCGCTTACCAGATGCTCCTTATCACCTGCAGACATGCGTATTCTATGCCATATAAGACTTTTCTTGGTCTTAAGTACATTCCAGAAATCAGCCTTTGTAAATGACCTCCCTGGCTCTATGCGGATGGTATCCACACCCTTTCCAAGCAAAACCTCCGCCTCATAATTAACATGAATCACCTTACCCGACTCTGCCTCAAACACCACCATAGGATATTCTATATACGACGCAAATTCCTTAAATATATCTATTCTTTGATTATTATCCCTTGAAAGCTCCATAGATTCCTTCCCCCATTACCTATCTATAAAAGATGTAATTAACCCTATTATTAATATAGTACGCTCATTTTTGACAGCATCTGTTTCTATCAGTCGCTCTTCAGGCACATCCGATAACATATTCCAAAAGCCTGCATCCCTCAAAACAACGGCCGGTCAGCTCTGAAATTTGATCTGCGGAATCTCCTCAGAATCCTCATCAGGAAGAGCAGGCCTCTCCGAAGATCCGCCTATTCCCTTAAACGCCTTGTCAGTAATGTTCTTCGTCTCATTACATGCCTTAACAACACCCTCCACCGATTCCATGAGGCTTGCCATATAAGTGCTTACATTCTCACATTCCCTCTTCATGGAGCCACGTATTGTTGTGACCTTCTGTCTTGCCTCAGAAAGCATCTTATCGCTTTCCTGGTCAGCCTCCTCGATCATCTTCTTACATTCCTCTGCCGTTCTGGCAGTCATCTGCTTATATTCCTCCTCAGCACGCACCCTAAGAGAATCCCTCTCCTCCTCGGCACGCCTCATCATATTAGCACTCTGCTTCTCAGAATCATCTATAAGATTCCTGCTGCGCTTCTCAGCGTCAGTGATCATGTAATTACTCTGGCTCTTGGCATCAGATATGAGCTTATCACTCTCCTCCTTAGCCTTAATAAGCATGGTCTTGCTGCTGCTTTCAGCCTCATCCATCATCTTCCTGCTTTTTTCTTCAGCTTCCTTAAGCATCTTATCGCAGCGCTCATTGGTTTCAACTAAGGTTCTTGAAATCACCTCAAGCTTATCAGAATAATCCTTAGAGCTTTCCTCCTTCTCGGCAAGCTTCCGGTTGGCCTTATCCAGCTCCTTCTGAAGAGATTCATTATACTTCTGCATATTCTCAATAGCCTGATTAGACTCAGAGCTCATGCTGTCCTTTACAAGCTGAAGACTCTTTACCGTTTCAGAAAGCTTGCTGATAGTCTGCTTCAGATCCGATATATCCTGTTCATGAGTCCTCTTCATATTCTCAATATAGGTATCCACCGCCGCCTTTTCATACCCTCCAAAGGATACAGTCTTAAATCTCTCTTCTCTTGCCATTACAACAAACCCCTTTCCGTTACTATAACATCACATTATGTTTTATATTAATAATCTCTTAAATTTACACACTAATATATAGTATTATACCAATTATTCTGTGTAATTGCTACACAAAATATTTATTAAAAAATATTGTGCTAAATCCTGTATTTTGTTATACTTTTGTTACCATACAGTGTTTATGAAACACTTTATAACGTAAAAAATATTATTATCTATAAAAAGAGGCGGGATAATGCAGGAACATAGAAACGGATATCTTGATAATTTTACACTTAAGCTAATAGCCATTATTGCAATGACAATAGATCATGTTGGATATATATTTATCCAAAGAGATACAACCATGTATCTTCTTTTTCGCGGTATTGGAAGAATCGCTTTTCCAATCTTTTGTTTTCTTATAGTCGAGGGCTTTCACCACACAAAAAGTCCGATTAATTATCTCATACGTTTACTATTATTTGCCCTTATTTCAGAGGTTCCCTTTGATCTGGCATTTTTTAATACCCGGTTGACCTGGCAGCATCAAAACGTCTTTTTCACATTGGCACTTGGTCTTGCATGCCTTTTCTGCCTTGAAGAAATGAAAACCAGAAAATGGTTCGCGGTTTTTCTATTCATGTTAATGGGAATCTCATATATTATCAACTGCGACTATAGTACAGGCGGAGTCCTGCTTATCTGTATGTTCTATTTTACCGGAAGCTTTAGGGATAGCTTCTGGATGCAGCTCATCCTTTCAGGTCTCATTTTCTATATCTTTTATGGACCACAGGAGCTTCCCGGACTCGTAGCAATAATTCTTGTCAATCTATATAATGGAAAACGTGGATATAACAAAGCGCAGTGGCTATTCTACTTCTTCTACCCACTGCACCTGTTAATTCTATATGCTGTTAATATATATATGGTCTGAATTCTATAACATTATAGCAATGCTTTACTAATATCACATTCACCTGATAGCCTATACATAAGATAGCGTATCAGATCAGATGGAATCTCCAACCTTCTTCGCAAGCTCTGAAAGCGCATCCATATCAGCCTCTCCAGGCTTCCAGCCCACATTAACTGTATCACCCTGATATCTTGGGATTAAATGCATATGAAAATGAAATACTGTCTGGCCGGCTATAGTCCCATTGTTCTGGACAATATTCATACCCTCTAAATCAAGCTCCTTCTTAAGAGCCTTCGATACTCTTGTTGCAAGGGAGAATAATCTTCCACCTGCAGCCTCGTCAATGTCAAATATGTCATCATAATGATCCTTTGGCACAATAAGACAATGTCCTTTACTTGCAGGATTAATGTCAAAAAATACTCTGTGAAACTCATCCTCATAAATAGTAATCGATGGTATCTCACCATTCGCGATCTTGCAAAACAAGCAGTCATCCTTTTTCATAATATATATACCTCCGATAAATCATGCCTTGTACTCAGTTCCACCTGTGCTATTCTCAACCAGACCGCCACTGCCATATGTAAGACCCGCATACACCTTCTCACTCTGGTCCATAACAGGCTTCCCATCATCAGTGTTTGCTATGGCTTTAAAGCTTTCGTGATACTCAGCAAGCATATCTACTATTCTGTCAAGATCCTGCGGAGCTTTCTTTATCTTGGAATTAATAAGCTGCTTATTGAAAAATACATATACAGAATATACATCCTTCGAAACCTCATTGTCCAAATTAAGACCATTCATAAGCTCCACCTGAGTTGCCTGAGCCTTCTCCACATAAGAAATATATGTATCCATATCCCCCTTTTCATAGGCCTCCAAGGCTTCCCTGATCCACTGCATTTCCATCTCTAACATAATAACAGTTAGCTCTCCAACTCCTGCCTGCGTAATTCTCATTTTGTACACATTCATCTCTTCACTTGTCATATTCCTTCTCCTTTTAAATAATAATTATTAACAACTATCTTTGGAACAGCTGTAATAAGCCCTCAGGTCTCGCATTAGATTTGGTAAGCATCTGTAAAGCACTTTGGCTCAATACATTTTGTTGAGTGTATTCTGTAATCTCCTCTGCCATATCTGTATCCTGAATACGTGAAACCGCACCAGTCATATTTTCATTTGATGTTTGAAGATTTCCTATTGTATAATCTAATCTATTCTGATATGCACCAAGGGATGAACGCACACCCGAAATCTTTGATATTGCAGCATCAATCTTTTCAATAGCCTTATTTGCGTAGTCATGCGTATAAATATTTATATGAGATAGTTCCAAAGATTCCGCTGTAGTCTTATTAATATTCACGTTAAAAGTCTGTCCTTCATTATTACCCACCTGCAATACCATAGGTCCAGCCGACAGCACGGTAATCTCAACAGGATCAACGGCACCACTGTCAGGAGCAGCATCGTACACCATCTTAAAGCCATTCTTGTCTGTAACTGTTATACGGTTACCATCTGCAGAAATGGTGGCAGTATCCTTAAACCCGACACGGCTTCCGCTATTATCAGCAAAATCAACCTCTGCATCAGTACCTCTGTATTCCGTTCCATCAACGCCCAAAAGAGCTTCAAGCTGTGGATTAGAGGCACTTATACTTATATAATGATCACTTCCATATTCCTGACTTTTCAATTCACCATTGGTAAAATCAAGGTCTACACCCACCTTAGCAGCAGCATCTCTTATTTTTTGATTAACCTCATCACCTGTCATGCCTTCACTAATACTTACTTGGAGTCCATTAATCACAACTGTTCCTGCCTGCTGGCTAGTTATTGTTGTACCAGAGCCTAATACTGTCATGGAAGCAGAAGCCTGTGTTCCATTACTATTAATTGAAATGCCATAAACACCTGGCTCTATATCTCCGCCAATCTCAAAGATAGAAATCTTATCTGAGTTCGCAGGATCTACATAGCCTTTCTTGTTAAGCTCACCATTTAATAGCTTTCTGCCGTTAAATTCTGTGGTCTCAGAAACCCTGTCAAGCTCATCCCGAAGCTGATTGATCTCTGCCTGTATAGCATCCCTGTCAGTCTCATCAAAGGTATCATTAGCAGCCTGCACAGAAAGCTCTCTCATTCTTGCAAGTATTGAGTGCACTTCATCTAACGCACCCTCTGCCGTCTGAATAAGGGAGATACCATCATTAGCATTATCTGTAGCCCTCTCAAGACCTCTAATCTGTGCCCTCATTCTCTGAGATATAGCCTTTGAAGCGGGATCATCAGAGGATTTGTTGATCTTATAACCCGATGATAATCTCTCCATTGATTTCGTAAGATTGTTGTTAATAGTGTTCAGATTATTGTTAGCTGTGTAAGCCAGTGCATTATGATTAAGTCTCATATTCTTCACCTCATCCTTTATATTATATCACTCAGTCCTACCTATGCAAACCTCCATTTTCGCACTGACTGTAATTATAGGAATCTCCATATTCCCAATTATAAAAATGTCTATTTTAATTATCGGCCACAACCCCCATCAACTTAATAGCTGTTAGAAGTTGTTTTGCCACTCTGTATAACCTGGAGGTCTCCACGCTCTCCCTGCCTTCATCTGCATACTGAACGGGTTTTGAGCCATCTAACCTCACATCTCTCACCTCAAGACCTGCCTTTGCAAGGGCAGAACGAAGTGTCAGCTCGTTATCCTCCAGCTTACGCTGTCCTGACTCCTCATCTGTAACAATATATCCTTCCGCCTGATTCCCTGACACATGAATGTATGCCTCTAACTCACCGTAGTCTTCAGTGTTCATTGTGGCTCGCACCTCGCCTGTGGAATCTCCACCCCGGAGAATGGAAACCTTCATAATGCTCACCTCATCCCCCACCACCAGGGGAACCTGGAATACATCCTGCTCAACCGCGCGAAGGGCAATAGGCATGCCTGCATTGAGATATTTCAAGGACTGGATATCCTTAGCCGTAATAGTTCCGTCCGTCTCTTTAGCATGTACTGCCTCAGAAAGCACCGCTCTAAGTCCTTCTATGCCGTACATCACATCCTCTTTGCCCGAAAGATTATCAATGATCCTCTCCTCCTGTCTTGTAACCCTGTCCTTAACGTCCTTTGAAAGACCATTCTTAAGATCATGCATCATGCCAAATATTCCATCCTGCCCATACATAACCTGATGGGCTGCAATAATATTGGTCATGGTACTTTGCATGTCATTGGCTTCAAGCATGGTGGCAACATCCTCTTCATAGGAGAGAGCGTCTGAAAGTCTGTTCATTATCTCCTCACTGATGTCCATCTGGCCTTCCTCAGTGTCGCCTGCCTTAATAATGCCATTAAGCTCCTCGAAGCTCATGTCCCCAAAATTCATTCCCTGCAGGCTCTTTAAGGTCTCAGGATGTATATGGCGAAGTATGCTTCCGGCAAGAGTCTCATTATATGCTGTATTGATCTGGTCAAGAATTCCTCTCTGGTCCGTAGGAACATTCACCCTCTCTCCAAAGCTGTCATCCACTGCCACATCAAGCCCTCTGACGCGCCTGCTCTTATCTGCAGCAAACAGATTATTAAGAGTTACCTCCTGTCCGTTCCTCACAACTGCTCCAATGTCCTTACCGTGAGATTTCTCAATCTTATCAAGCAGACGGTAAATGCCGATAAAGCTTGTTCTTTCTTCCTTTGTAATCCCTCCGGTCTTATCAAGCTGATAGAGAAATTCAGAAAATCTCTGCTCATCTGTGACTCCTCGTATATCCCGTTGTTCACTTATCTCCTGGTTAAGACCATCTATTGTCATATTAAGAGGATTTTTGTTCTCTCTAATAAGATTAAGTACTATCTGTGGCGTAAGGGTTTCAAACATCTGCTGCACCTTAGCATCCACTGCTTTGACATTTGCGATATTCTCCGGCGACAGCTCCATTTCGTTATGAGCCAGAATACGGATTGCACGCTGGTTCTCCTGGTTTCTGTCAAGATTCATATCCATCAAGATATCATCCACATTTCTAAAGGCCTCATTAATGGAATCACCCATATCACGTCTAGGCTTCGTCATCATTGTCTCATATGCCTGTCCTGCGAAGGTCATCTTCATTCGGTTGGCACTCTCATAGAGTCCTCCCACTGTAATGGATGGTCTCCTTACAGCCTCTCCCAAGGCATATGCAGGGAGATTCTTCAGACTGTCAGTCTCTTTAAGCGTTTCTTTAAGAAGATCTATCCCTTCAGGTATATCATGCAGATCATGGGATGACACCACATTCTCATAGTAAGTGTTTTCCTGATTTCTAAGCACGTCAACTATCTGGGATAAAGGTCTTGCATCAATATTGATATCCTGTCTCACAAGCCTGTTAGCAGCCTCAATTGTCATAGACAAACGAATCTCCTCTAGTTGCCGTCTGGCTGTTATAGCCGCCGGATTAGTTGACAGCGGCACTCCTGCTCCCTCAGCCTCACCATTTAGATCCACAGCACTTAAGGAAAGGCTTGCACCCTCAACGCCGGTATTAACAGCCGTCCTCATACGCTTCACATCAACATTACGCATGGATGTGTTGTATAGATATGAAATTGTAAGGGGCTTGCCCTGGTTAACAGCCATATCCACTGTACGGGCTGTGATAGACTGCACCTTTTCAACCAGCTGCTGCGCCCTCTCATGCATGGTGCTTCCAGCAATACGTGCAGCCTCAGGAGTATTGCCCATGGAAATCTGTTCTGCAATATTAGCCGCCGCCTGGGCTTCCTGAAGTCCCCTCTGATTTACATTATTAACTGACATATAAAGCCTTAGTGAATCCACCGTCACAGGAAGCTCATGCTTTAGCATGAACTGGGCTCCGGAAATGCTCTGATCTGTCACTGACATTCCTGCAGACTCTATTATTCCTGTAACCTGGGGATATATATCACTCCAGACCTTGTCGTCAAGGGGAAGCTCCTTAGATGGACTTCCTTCATTGACACTATTCTTTGCTATATCAAGATTTTCTATTGTCATATTAAGATTATTCTTAATAAGATAGATCATCTGCTCATCTGTAACCTTGAAATCATCAACAATCCCACTACCACCATCAATAGCTCCAGGACTATTCTGATTGTTCACATTACTCTGGGTAGACCGCATCACCTTATTCACCGGCACCTTTACCACATAGCCCTCGCTGTTAAGTCTGTTAACCCCCGGCATTTCAGCAATATCATTCTCAGAGGAGACACCCTCCCCGGTACCTATGCTGTCACCGGCTGTTGTAAATCCTGATGCCTGTGGAATAGCACCTCCTGCCACAACATCATTTCTAAGCTTACCGATGGTCTCCCTGACAATATCCCCTATCTGGTCATTGACCTTCTGCTGATGCTCCCCTGACCTTATGGTGACAACCATACCCAGAAGATCTGAGAGTGTAGAATTGGTCACATCAATCTGCATCATCCGGAGCTTTGCAATCTCCTCAGTAGAAAGGCTTCTCAAAATCTCCTTCTGATTCTCCTTTGCCTCCTTCTCGTCAAGGGCGCCATCAAGATTATCCTTAATCATTTCAGAAAACTGTTCTGTGTTTGTCATAACCTGAGCGCTTGTAGCCGCACCTAAGGCCTCACCCTGTTCTGCCGGCTTAACTCCCACCACCTTAAGGGAAACCTGCTTCGAGTCAGCCCCCTGTATCTTCAAGTAAATGGTGTCACCAGGCCTTGCCTGCTCTAGCTCTGCCGTTGCCTTAGTCTTCAACTGCACACCATTAAGATCAAGTATAGGCTCCTTGCCTCCCTGTACCAAGGTACACGCTAGAAGATCACCTACGCTGTTGCCCTTAAGTATGCTGTTAGGGGCACCATTGCTATTACCAGCAACAACCCCGCCACCTGCATAATTTGTATTTCCAAAAAGAGTGTTATCAATCTGATAGTTCATGACAATATCACACCTCGTTTCCATTTCATATAAATTTTATTCTATCACTTTTTTTTGCAAACATCTATATACTATGTCGGAAGAAATTTTCAATTACTTAATAAGTTATGTAGAACGCATTACACGTATATAAAATATGCATATTGACTTTATGCATATTATATTGTATATTATTTGTATGGGAGGGAATACTATTATGCCAAAGAAACCAATCGATATGGAAAAAGAAATATTGGCTGATGGATGGCAATTTAAGAATCCACAGGGTTCTCATCGTCATTACACACATCCAACCAAACCCGGAAAAGTAACAATCCCCTTCCACAATAAGGATTTAACAAAAAAAACAGAAAACAGCATTCGTAAACAAGCAGGAATATAATAATTAGGAGGTGCCTACAATGTTAACCGTTTATCCAGCATGCTTTTTTCAAGAACATAATGGTGGTTATTCAGTAATATTTCCAGATTTGAATTATCTATCGACTTGTGGTGATAGTTTAGACGATGCAATGGAGATGGCAATAGACTGTCTGGCAGGATATATATACACATGTCAAAATGATGGTGATATCCTCCCCAAGCCTTCTAAGCTTAATGATATAGACCCACAAAAAATAGCCAGCGATATAGACCCCGAAAGTTCTGTTGGTGAAGCTTTTGTCAATTTGATCTCAATAGACGTCAAAGCATACGCCAAAGAACATTTCGAAAAATCTGTCAGAAAAACACTTACAATCCCTGCATGGCTGAACAATGCTGCACTAGAGAAAAACATCAATTTTTCCCAAACACTACAAGAAGCACTTCTTACAAAGATTAAGGCATAACGCATTATAGCCTGGTTATATCACGCAAGAATCGGAGCATGCATTTGCATGCTCCGATTCTTGTAATACAATATATGTTCTAGTTTGTGATCTTCTTAGCCTGCTCTTTTTTCTTCTTCTCAGCTTCCTTAGCAGCCTTCTTGGCTTCCTTTGCCTTCTCTTCCTTCGCATATTCAGCCTGAAGCTCACTCTGCTTCTTACGCATCTTCTGGGCAAAGCTCTTCTTCTTAGGCTCCTCCTGCTGATTATTCTTGCGCTTACCTCTTACGCTCTTGATCTCAGTGAGATATATACCGCTGACCATGGCCTTAACCTCACACTTTGTTGGCAGATCATCGAAAATCCCGTCATCACAGATAAGGTTTACCGTCTGAGGTCCAACCTTTGCCTTAACTATAGGCATCTTTGCATTCTGGTAGCGCTTTGGTGTCTGATCCATAACCATCTTGGGTAATCCCGCATCCTTCAGCTTCATCATTTTTTTGTCGATGATAAGCATAGATGTCATCTGTGCTGCCTCTTTGATCTGTTCCTTCTGTGCAAGCTGCTTCTTCTGCATGTTGTTACCTACAAAGTAAAGTGCAACAAGTGCGCCCACCACTACCAATACAATAATTAATGTTATTATCCATGGACTCATGAACTGTTCCTCCTATCCTAGTTCCGCATCCTTGCTGCGAAAATTATTATTCTTTTGCAGTCTGTCCGCCTGCGGAGTCTATCATTTCCTTGATGATCCCCTGCACATAGCTTCCTGCATGCTTCTTGCTTTCTTTATCCAGATCCTTTAGGTAAAAGGGCTTGCCATATATAACCTTAGGATGTCCGCTTCTTATGTGAAAGCCCGGCCGGATCTCTAACATCTGGTCGCTGTCTATTATGGCAACCGGAACAACCGGACAATCTGCTTTGTCAGCCATCTTCAGGCTGCCCTCTTTAAATGGCAGCATTTCCTTATTCTGATTCCTTGTGCCTTCAGGACATATCACCATAGAATGTCCTTTCTTAATAAGCTCTGCGCCATCCTTGATCATCTGCACACCGGATCTTAAATCCTTACGGTCAAGGAACAGACAGCATATATCCCTCATCCACCAGTTAAGGAGAGGAAACTTGTCCATCTCTGATTTTGCCACAAAGCCAGGTCTCTTTCCAGTTGTTGTGTGAAGCAGCAGTATGTCAAAATAGCTTCTGTGGTTTGACACAAACAGAACCGGTACATCCGGTATGTTGTCTTTACCCTCAACCGTTATGTGGGCACCTGCCTGAAACAGCTCCCAGCGAAAGGCATGATACACAAAGGCATTGCCTATCTTATACCGAAGCTCCGGATTCCATATGCCGATAATTCTTATTATCAGATGCACCGGTATTAGTAATACCAAATACAGAAACAAAAATCCTAATACCAATATGTTTCTCATGCTTTGATCCTCTTCTATATAATCACTGTTATGTGCAGTTTATACCCCTCATCAGTCAGCTTCGCTGAAAGCCTTCCCCCAGGGTGAAGCCTTTGCATTAGTTGGGGTATTTCGCTAAACAGCAATCTATCTTCCGTATAGCTTGGCAGTCTCGTACAGTCTTGCTTCAAGCTGTGGTGTCATATCCTCATAGCGGAATCTCCAGGCCCAGTTGCCTTCACCCACACCGGGAGTGTTAAGTCTTGCCCATGAATCCAGGCAAAGCACGTCCTGCATCGGAACAAGTGCCATGTTGGCAACTGAAGAGAAGCATGCGCGGATAAGTGTCCAGCACACATCCCCACCGTCAGTATTATAATATCTTCTAAGCTTATCTCTTGACTGCTCGTAACACTTCTGATACCAGCCAAGGGTGGTGTCATTATCATGAGTACCTGTATAGCAGACACAGTTTCTCACAAAGTTATGAGGAAGGAAGCTGTTCTCATCAGGATTTTCAAAGCCGAACTGAAGGATCTTCATTCCCGGAAGTCCGAACTTATCACGGAGATCTATAACTGACTGGTCGATCTGTCCGAGATCCTCGGCAATAATTGGCATATGATAGCCAAGGGTGGCCTCAAGGTGCGTAAAAAAATTCACTCCAGGAGCCTTCATCCATTTACCGTTAACAGCAGTCTCCTCACCGTAGGGCACTGCCCAATATTTATCAAAGCCACGGAAGTGGTCAAGTCTTACAAAGTCAGCAAGCTTTAACTGATGGCGAAGCCTTGCTATCCACCACTCATAGCCTGTCTTGGTGTGCTCGCTCCATTTATACAAGGGATTACCCCAGAGCTGTCCTGTCTCTGAGAAATAGTCGGGGGGTACTCCCGCAACAGTCTTTGGATAGCCCTTAGAATCCAGGTCAAACAGCTTCTTGTTAGCCCATACATCAACACTGTCCCAGGCAACAAAGATAGGAATGTCACCAACAATCTTGATTCCTTTTTCATTGGCGTAATCCTTAAGTTCAAACCACTGCTTATGGAACAGGAACTGTATAAAGCGATAGTACTCAACCTTATCATGAAGCTTTTCTATCCACTCAGCCTTCTGCTTCTCAGTTGGCTTCTTAATGGAATCCTCCCACATATACCATGGCATTCCCCCAAAATGATCCTTTGCAGCCATGAAAAGAGCATAGTCATCCAGCCACTCTGTACTATCCTTAAACTCCTGATATGCTGTGGTAAACTCCTCATCAGTAGAGCAGCCATCCTTAATATTAGAATCCTCAAAACGCTCAAATGCCTTCTTCAACAAGCCTGTCTTAAACTCTATGACCTTGCCGTACTCCACCTTAACCGGATCCCATTGGGGCATCTCGTTAAAATCCTCGTTCCACAAAAGCCCCTTCTCTCTAAGTGGATCAATGGCAATAATAAGCGGCTGTCCTGCAAAGGATGAAAAGGGCTGGTATGGCGAATCGCCAAAGCCTGTATGTCCAAGGGGCAGTACCTGCCATAGATTAAGTCCTGATTTCTCCATGAAATCCACAAATGCATATGCACCCGGTCCCAGATCTCCTATACCATAATTACCTGGAAATGATGTGGGATGTGCGAGTATTCCTGCATATTTGTCATAGTCCATTCCCAATGCTGAATTATCTTCCATGATATGCTCTCCTTCATTATGTACTTTTTCGTGTCAGTACGCCCGTTACTCTCTGTATTATTTGAGCATGGCTATATGATCAAGCGACTCGTTCCGCAAATACCTGCTGTATTATAATACTTGAAATGAACGTACCAGCATTTACATTCTAATGTATTACTTAATTGCGTTATATAGAAGTCCTCAACCGCAATTCACTCATAAATCAATATTATAATTGCAATCATGCAAAAAAGCAACACAAATAAACAACAAAAGATTACCAAAAAACAGGCAACCTATAGTATAGATTGCCTGTCATAATCGCATTACATTATTACATTATTACAATATTACATTGTATTATTGATTACCATAGTCTCCTCAAAGTAACATGGCCTAGAGCCATTCACTTTTTCATACGTTCCATAAGCTTTGCTCTCTGCTCCTCATAGCCCGGCTTGCCAAGAAGTGCAAACATGTTCTTCTTGTAGCTCTCAACACCTGGCTGGTTAAATGGATTAACACCAAGCACATAGCCTGAAACACCGCAGGCAAACTCGAAGAAGTAGAACAGCTCACCAAGGTTAAATTCTGACATATAAGGAAGTGTGATCATAAGGTTAGGAATCTCACCGTCAACATGGGCAAGAACTGTACCGTTCATAGCCTGCTTGTTGATGTAATCAACTGTTCTTCCTGCAAGATAATTAAGTCCATCTAAATCGTCATCCTCAGCCTCCATTATGATCTTACGTCTTGGAGAACCGATATTGATAACAGTCTCAATATGATTCTTGGTACCATCCTGAATGAACTGGCCAAGTGAATGAAGGTCTGTTGTAAAGTCACAGGCTGTAGGGTAGATTCCCTTACCGTCCTTACCCTCTGACTCACCAAACAGCTGCTTCCACCACTCACCGATATAGTGAACAGATGGTGTATAATTTGCAAGAATCTCCATGGTCTTGCCCTTTTCTCTTAAGATGTTACGAAGTGCCGCATACTTAAGAGCATCATTGTTCTCAAAGTCAGCCTCTAAGCATGTGGTTCTTGCAGAAGCTGCACCAACCATAAGCTGCTTGATATCCGCACCGCTTACCGCAATAGGAAGAAGTCCGACTGCTGTGAGTACTGAGAAACGTCCACCCACATCATCAGGCACTACGAAGGTCTCATAGCCCTCTGAATCAGCAAGATGCTTCAAAGCTCCCTTTTCCTTATCAGTAGTAGCATATATTCTCTTAGCTGCCTCTTCCTTGCCGTACTTGTCGATCAAAAGGTTCTTGAAAATACGAAATGCAATAGCAGGCTCCGTTGTTGTTCCTGACTTAGAGATAATGTTGACAGAGAAATCCCTGTCTCCCACAACCTCCAATAAATGCTCAAGATATGTAGAGCTTATATTATTACCGCAGAAATATATCTCAGGTGTTCCCTTTCTCATATCCCTGTCGATCACATTGTAAAATGTATGTCTAAGAGCTTCTATAGCTGCTCTTGCCCCAAGATAGGAACCGCCTATTCCGATCACAATAAGTATATCCGAATCGTTCTGGATCTTCTTTGCCGCAGCCTTAATCCTTGAAAACTCATCTCTGTCGTAATTAACCGGAAGATCTAACCAGCCAAGGAAATCATTACCCTCTCCAGTCTTCTCCACTAAGGTCTTCTTTGCCTCTAATACTCTTTCCTTCATTGCTGCGATCTCATCCTCTGTCACCATGAACATCGCATTGCTGTAATCAAAGCTAATACTCTCTGCCATATTCCCGCTCTCCTTCGTATTATTTTATACGTTATTTCTTAGGATTGGATGACCATTTCTAACAATTATTCATCCCAACTTGTTCGATAATACATTTCATAGCAATACAAATTACGAACAGAATATATTTTATCAAAACGAAGTATAAATATCAATATTTTATTTAATTATTATTAAGTACTTTTACAAAAATTACAAATATTCCAACGATATTTCACTATTATGTCTATAATCGTTTGTCATTTATTATTGTTTTTCAGCTCATACAGGCTGCCGAAGGAATAACCCTCATTCTTTAACAGGGTAATCACGTCTCTTAAAGCGTCATGATTAGCCTGGGATACATTATGGATAAGGGGAATAGCCCCCGGATGATAATACTTATTAAAATGCTCCACCACATAGGAGGCACTGGGCTGATTATTAACATCATAGTCCAGATAAGCCATAGACCAGAAAATGGTGGTGTATCCCAGATCCTTTGCCATCTGTAATGTACGCTCACTATACTCACCCCGGGGCGGCCTGAAGAACAGGTCCATATCGTAGCCTGTTGCCTCTTTCATATAATTCTCGCACGTTAACAGCTCATTTTTCTGCTCCTCTATGGACTTTGAAGGCATGGATGGGTGGGTGACTGTGTGGTTGCAAACCAGATGTCCCTCCTCCTTCATTCTTTTTGCCAGCTCCACATTATCTCTGATAAATGTCTGGGTCACAAAAAATGCTGCGGTAACATTTTCTTCCTTTAAAACATCAAGCATATCCGGTGTAAAGCCGTTTTCATATCCGCAGTCAAAGGTTATGTATATTCGCTTATCTGATACTGGCACAGTATAATGGGCATCATACATGGTGATATCAAAATCCTCCTGGCACCCTGACTTTTCATGGGAGTCATTCCTTTTGAACCACCAGGCATAAAGCTTATTGCTTATAGCATCATAATCAGTATCTTCAACTATATTACGTTGTTGCCTCACGAGTCTTGAAAGCTCAGCAGTATTATTCTCCGACAAATAGTCCTCATAGGTCTTCTCATTTTTATCTGCGGTTAATTTTTCTTCTTTACCATCCTTATTATCTGATAATGCCCTTTCTTCCTTTTTATTCCATGGAAGATCAGCTTTACCATTCTTAAGCAGTCCTTGTTTTCTTCCTGTTGCAAAGCACAGAATACATATTGCTATCAATATTCCTGCTGCACACCATAGTCTCTTATGATTCTTCAATCAAATGCCTCTTTCTATGAAAGAAAGCTTTGCACAAATTCCTCCAGCAATTCTATATCTGACTGCTCCTTTAAAGCCACAGCAGTCTCGTATCTCGAATTTCCCTGCTGCTCCACCGAAGCAGAAGCATCGTGTCCTGAACTATCCTGCTGTTCCACCGAAGCAGCAACCTCGTGTCTTACACTTTCCTGCTCCTCCTCATGCTTTGAATCCATCTCCCTTATGAGACGTTTAAGCATTTCCATGTCTTCCTCGACCCGTTGCCTGTTATCTTCACTTCTGCCATCTTCACCCTCAACAGGTTCATCCCCATTTACAGACTCACCGGAAGTCTTGGCAGCCTCTATTGCCTCCTGCAACGCTTCACGCTTACCCTCTAAAAAGGCCTTATCCATTTCCTCATCTACGTTCTGCCATTGCTCCTTCTCTGAAGCCTTACGGTTAAGACGGTTGGCAAGATAATTATCCAGATAATCTACAAGCTGAATGTGAATTTGCTGCTTTCTTGCTTTTATTCCAAATATATGAAAGAAAACAAACAAACATGCCAGGGAAATGCCTGATGCAAACAAAACCTCAGCATAAAATGATTCCTCCTCATTTATACTATATCCATAAAACCCTCCGGCACATGCTGTCAATGCAATTATACCAGCAGTCAGAAAAGGCATTTTCTCCCAACCCGAATATGTAACACCCATGAACTTGAGCTTTAACAGATACTTGTCCACATATGCATCCATATTTCTCACCTGAGAATTCAATTCATGCATTGCTTCAAATTGATTCTTAAGATTAATCATAACCTTTTTCTTTGTTGTTTTCATATTTGCAGAGGCCTTAACATATGCTTTTAACGAGAGGGTCATCAGCCATTGAAGAAAAATACTCAACACTGCCACAGATATAATTCCTGTCATGAATAAGTTATGCTTTAATAATTCTACTATCATTTTGTTTATTTCCTCCAGTTCCACATCACCTGTTTATTCCTTATCAGTTTACAGGTGTAAAAACACAAACACAACACATGTCCATCGTATAATTTCTATTAATTGGTATAACAATCATCAATTATCAACCAAATGTAATAGGGTTCGACAAATATATGCACTTTGCATTTATTAAGAATTATGATAAAATGAGCAAGCGAGCAATGTACCACCCTTGTGCTTGCACAAAGAGTGGTATAATGCGAGCGTATACACCGAGCCGCAGGCGAGGTGAGTAAAAGTGTTGAAAACTAAATAACAACAAAAAAGAGGAACAAATAATGAAAAAGATAGTTATGACAGGCGGAGGAACCGCCGGACATGTTACACCCAATATTGCCTTACTTCCAAGTCTCAAGGAAGCAGGCTACGAGGTACACTATATCGGATCATACAATGGCATAGAAAAGAAATTAATTGAGGATATAGGTATTCCCTACTACGGCATTTCCTCAGGAAAGCTTAGAAGATATTTTGATATCAAGAATTTTTCCGACCCCTTCAGGGTGATCAAAGGATTATCAGAGGCCAATCATCTAATTAAAAAGCTGCAGCCTGATGTGGTTTTTTCAAAGGGGGGCTTTGTATCTGTTCCTGTTGTATTGGCGGCAAAAAGAAATCACGTCCCGGCTATAATACATGAATCAGACATGACACCCGGACTGGCAAACAAGATATGCATTCCCGCTGCCACCAAGGTATGCTGCAACTTCAAGGAAACCTTTGACCTTCTTCCTGAGGGAAAGGCTGTACTTACAGGCACACCAATAAGAAAGGAATTATTTGAGGGCAGCAGGAATAAGGCGGCTGAGTTCTGTCATCTTGATCCAAACAAGAAGGCGATTCTTATAATTGGCGGCAGCAGCGGAAGCGTAGTCATTAACAATATAATACGTGAAAGTCTTGATGATATCCTTCCTAACTTTCAGGTGATCCACCTTTGCGGCAAGGACCATTTAGACGAGACACTGAATGATAAGAAGGGATATGTACAATTCGAATACATATCCAAGGAGCTTCGGGATCTATTTGCATTATGCGACTTAGTCATCTCAAGAGCCGGCGCCAATGCAATATGCGAGCTTCTGGCCTTAAAGAAGCCTAACATTCTTATTCCACTTTCACGTGCAGCAAGCCGTGGCGACCAGATCCTTAACGCCAAATCCTTCAAAAAGAGCGGCTATAGCTATGTTATTGAAGAGGAGGAGCTGTCTAAGGCTTCTCTGCTCAACGCAATAAGGGATGTAGCAGCCCACAAGGAGCAATATATCAAGGCTATGGAAGAAAGTGAAATGTCTGACTCCATAGGAACAATAATGAATTTGATTACCTCATTATAAAGGCAATACAGAATAAGCTGACATTCCTCATGTTAGCGGCTCTGTGATAAACAAAAAGGACATTCCAAAAGCAACTTGCTTTATGGGAATGTCCTTTAGTAATTATCTATTCTATTGATGAGTCATCATTGATCCGGCTGCATGCCACTATACATCTGGCTTACAATAGATTTGAGAATCTCTTTGTTTCTTTCCTTACTTGCACCACCAGTAATATTCATCTTTACGCCATCCACATATGGCAAAATCTCCACATTATTACCACTGATAACAAATTCAAATTTTACAACAGCACCTGTATATAGCTTTCCGTTATAATCCGGGAAATCCTTCAAATTAATAGCGGCGCCCTTGCCATAATACTTCACCACTTCATTACCTGTCAATTCATCCTGCTCATATACCCAGCAGCTCATACCGGTGTTCTTCTCTACAGCCATCTTGTATGTTAAGCCCTCAAGCTCCTTTATACCCACTGACATATTCTGAACCTGTTCAATTCTCATCTTTGCGTGGGCATCAGTAATAGGTTGAATAAAAGATTTGATCATATTATGTGGATACTCTGGTACAACAATATATATTCCATATAATACTCCTGCTAAAATAACAATACCAAATACAACCTTTAAAAATTGCTTCATAATATTATATTCCTCCTACAATATGTTTAAATTAATATTACCTAAAATAGCTCTCTTTCTAACTGGAACAGAAAATCCTCTAGCATTTTCATTCTCTTGTCAAATTCCAGTCTAGCGGCTTCAGTCTTACATCTGCGTATCTTAGGCTTATTACCCTTGAAATACTCCTTGATTCTGTAATATGCCTTCTTATAATTGGCATCATCCTCACAGGCTGTTGCCATAGAGTCCCACAAAACACTTACTGCTCCAACCTCGTCCAGCAGATCCGCATCCATGACAACCTGACATTCAAGTGACAATTCGTCTGTTGTGTCTTTGTCCTCATGTATTCGGATTATCTCACCGATTCTTCCGATCTTGACAGGATCAAGTCCGATGCTGTCCAAGTATTCAACCGCTATCTCAGCCCCGACCTCTCCATGTTCTCGGCCTTCTTCCCAGCCCACATCATGAAGCAGCGCAGCCAAAGCGATAATCTCCAAATCTCCGCCAACCTTAGCCTGCAGCTTGATCGCCCAGCGGTATACACGCATCGTATGTTCAAAGCGGTCACGGAACGGATAATTAGGCGGTCGTCCATTAACAGCAATCTTCTCCTTAACAAACTCAATCACATTTGCATAGTTCATGCTACTAGCTCCCATTCCTATGTTATATTCTTGCTGCAATACTATTATGTAATAAGAGTATTACACAATACTATACAATATCATTATTGCAAGTTAATTAAATGATGGTTATTGATTGAACAAAAAACTTACAATCTAATATATTGTAACACCATTTTATAAATTATTCCACCCATAACTTAAAAAAATTTACAAAAATAAAAATGCACCCTATAAAAGGACTGCATATATATTATAAATCCATGCGGTCTGCTTCGAATCCGCACCCAATCTGTTACCATAGCAGTTAACTCAGCCAGGCACCCTCACGGCACATGAAAGCTCCTACTTAGTGCTGCTTCGTTCCCGACCTGACACGGTTCATAGGTTTCCATTGCGCAAGACCCGCACGTCAACGCCACTTACCATGGGCAGCATTAAATGCAAAACCCTCCACAGACCAACACCCCTGCTATAGCCACAGGAAGCAAGGCAGTGCTAATGCCCCGGCTGCATGGAAAGATATGACATTGTTGTACATGTAGTCATGTTTGATTAATAAGGCCACAGGCTTAACACAGTCTTTGTCAGCAATACAAAATGATGATCAATTGACCTTATATACAAAAAGCTTTCGTTAGTATACAGGAAAGAAATATTTCTGTCAACCTTCACATTGTTTTACAGGCTCTATACATGGTTCTGATCTTTACATCGTTTTACAGACTCTGTACATGCTCTGCTCTTCACAATTCCTTGCATTCCTTGTTTCTGACACGAAGCTTCTTAAAAAATTCTGACAGCATCCCGGAGCATTCCGACTCCAGAACCCCATGCTCAAACTCCACCTGATGATTAAATGCCTCCACCTGAAAAAGATTGAGTATTGAACCTGCGCACCCTGCCTTCTTATTCATTGCGCCCACAACAACCTTGGGAATTCTGGCTTGAACAATAGCTCCGGCACACATCTGGCATGGCTCCAGGGTTATGTACATAACACAATCCTCCAGTCTCCAATCCCCTACCTTCTTTGACGCTTTTTCTATTGCAATAAGCTCAGCGTGAGCCAGCGTTGTCTTTCTGGCATTGCGCTTATTGTATCCCCTTGCGATAATTTTCCCGTCCCGGACGATCACACATCCAATAGGCACATCACCATTTGCAACAGCCTTCTTCGCCTGCTTTATCGCCTCCCTCATAAAACGTTCATCCAGCTTTGTGTGTGCATTATTTTTATCATTTTCCATTGTATCTCTCCCACAAACTATGATAAAATGTAACCGTTCAGAGCAAGACAGTTTTTGAAACCGGCTCTGAATAATAACGATAAAACAACCTTTGACACCTATTTCATAATAAATAGAATCAATAGTTTTTGCAAGGAGAAAATGATATGTCCTTCGTTGTCAATACACCAAGGCTCATTCTACAAGTGGAAGATTCGTCAATTGCAGAAAAGGCTTTGATCTTTTATGATGAAAACAGAGAATACTTTGACCGCTTCGAGCCCACAAGACCTGATACATTCTATACATTGGATTACCAGCAGGCCGCTGCAGAATTTGAATACAAGGAAACAGTCAAGGGACATTCACTGCGTTATTATATCTATCTGAAAAACAATCCTGATCAAATAATAGGAAGCATTAACCTGTTCAGAATAAGACCCATGCCCTTTTCTACTGCCTCTATCGGCTACAAGCTCCACCATGATTTCTGGGGTAATGGCTATGCCACCGAAAGCTGCCTTGCCGCAATTTCAGTCATGTTTTCCAACTACAACACCCACAGGATAGACGCAAAGGTTGCCCCCGATAATATACGCTCAATTCATGTTTTGGAACGACTAGGCTTCACCTATGAGGGAGTGGAATATAAGAGCGTTCATGTACAGGGTGAGTTCAGGGATCATTTACGATACTCATTGCTTAACGCCGACCACCATACATAAATTTATCCGCAGTTAATTTCAGCTATCCAATATCCAAACTGACCGGTCTTTTGTCCGGTCTTTTTCACTGGAATAAATGTATCAAAGCCAAACATATTGGCCAAGTACCTTTCTCTATTGCTATACACACCAGGAACTCCTAATACAGCATGTCTGGTGCCGTCATCAAACCTCATCCTGCCCAGCATTAAATATTTATATGTATAATACCCGTGCGTCAGAAAGCTGTTAGAGCCCAGCTTCCAATTTCCAATGTCTAGCTTTCCAATATCCTTAGGATTGATACGGACACAGTCAAACAGCTCATCCACATTATACATGGGAAGCTTTGGGTACTCTGCAATCATTCCATCAAAGGAGTTAGCACTTGATTCCTTATAAGGACAGTCCTCACACCTATCCCTGCCAGCAAAATCTGTCATTACGCCAGCCCTTTCCTGAAGCTCCTGTTTTCCACGCTCTTCATTTGTTTCATATTCTCTGGTCTTCTGTTCTATATCCTCTCCATCTGTTTCATTTTTACTCTTTTCCCATTTTGTTTTTTCATGTTCTGTCCCGATTCTCTCGCCTTCTAAGGTTCTGCTTTCCTTTTCTGACTCTCCTTTTAACGCTCCTTTTTTCTTCTCCGATTCTCCTTCTAACGCTCTGATTCCCTTCTCCGGCTCTCCTTCTAGCGCCTTGCTTTCCTTTTCCTGCTCTCCTTCTAACGCTCCTCTTTTCTTCTCTGGCTCTCCTTCCAACGCTCCGCTTTTCTTCTCCGGCTCTCCACCTCTTGCATCCGTTCTATCGTAAGCCTCCTTCTTACTCTCCCTCTCTTCATCTATCTTAATATCGTATGTACTCCTGTCACGATCCGCAAAATCCCCAATATAGTAATCATTGTTGCTATACATAACCAAGGCACCATCAAAGGTATACAAATCCCGTCCGGTATTAAACATTTGTCTCCAGGGAGTCTTTGTCTGCATTGTGAGCACCCCGCCCTGCCTGTCAACCTCGCAGATTTTGACCGCGGACAAAATATCTCCCATCTCATGATACAAACACAAAACAGGCTTACTCTTAGAGCTTCTGTAAGGCTCCTGAATATTGATAGTAATTTTCACATCATCGCCTCTTAGCTCCATTTTGAGAAAGCCTGCCGTAGCACCTACAACACCGTTATGAAATTGATAGAAATATGTAACATTTCTCTTATATCTTTCCACTTGTCCACACTCCTTCTGCGCATTTAACTTCTATCAGCTTGTCAATCCTGCAAGCTGTATTATCTGTCTATAATTCTATGCAGAAGAAATGTGAAATATTCCACCACAAAAGCCTTTTTATAACATTTTAACCATGTATAATTTCCCCCCATCATCCGGCATCAACTATCCCTCTCCTCACTTAGCAGGTTTGCAAGCTCTGCGAACTGCGAAAGTGTCAGCGCCTCTCCTCTTATGGTTTCAGAAAGCTCCATCCTCTTAAGTGCCGCAACGATCCTATCCTTAGTAACAGACACACCCCCATTGACAATGCTGTTTTGAAGTGTCTTTCTACGCTGATTAAAGGATGCTCTGATCATCTGAAACATAAGCCTCTCATCAATAACCTTAACAGGAGGAGCATCAAAAAGCTCAAGACGTATCACCGCCGACCCCACATTAGGCCTTGGGATAAAGCAATTAGGAGGCACATTGGCGGCAATATAAGGCTTTGCGTAATACTGGACAGCCAGGGACAGAGCACCATAATCCTTTGTTCCCGGTCCAGCCTGCATCCTCTCTGCAACCTCTTTCTGTACCATAACCGTTATATTATCCACCGGAACATGATTCTCCAAAAGACCCATAATAATAGGTGTGGTGATATAATAGGGAAGGTTTGCCACCACCTTCACAGGCTTTCCATCATTTCTTTCATTTACAAGCCCTTCAATATCAACCTTCAAAATGTCATCATTTATGACGGTGACATTATCATAATCAGCAAGGGTCTCATTAAGCACCGGTATAAGCGCCTTATCAATCTCAACCGCAACCACCTCTCTTGCACTCTCTGCAAGATACTGGGTAAGCGTACCAAACCCGGGTCCAATCTCTAACACCATATCATCCTTGGTCACTCCCGCTGCACCTATTATCTTATTAAGAACGTGCTCATCTATAAGAAAATTCTGTCCGAACTTCTTCTGAAAGGCAAAGTCATACTTCTTAATTGTTGCAATCGTAACCTGTGGGTTGCTTAATTTCTCCATGCTATATCCTCTTTCTAAACATTAATTCATATGCGATACAGCGCCTGCGCATTCTTGTAGGCAGTCTCGCACACCTGCTCCTCAGACAAGCCCTTGAGACTTGCTATCTCTGAAACAACATAGGTGAGGTTTCCCGAATGGTTGCGCTTACCGCGGAAGGGTACCGGCGACAGATAGGGACAGTCTGTCTCAAGCACGATTCTGTCAAGGGGCGCATACTCCACCACCTCTTTGAGCTTCCTTCCGTTCTTGAAGGTCACTACGCCGCCTATGCCGAGATAATATCCCATGTCAAGAAACTGCCTTGCCATCTCCACGCCATATCCAAAGCAGTGCATTACCCCGCCGATATTTTCGGCATGCTCTGCCCTCATCACGTCAAGTGTATCCTTAGCCGCATCACGGCTATGTATAGAGATTGGCAGATCAAGCTCACGTGCAAGGTCAAGCTGGGCAGCAAACCATTTTTTCTGAAGCTCTTTGTTAACATCATCACGGCTATGATCAAGCCCGATCTCGCCAATGGCGATTATCTTGTCCTCTTCGGAAAGCCTGGCAAGCTCATCCATGTCTGCCACAGTCAATCCGCAGACATCATCAGGATGTACTCCCACCGTTCCATACATAAAATCATACCTGCTGATAAATGCAGGCATAAGGCGTGAGGTTTCCATCGAACAGGCTATATCAACTATGGCTTCTACGCCGGAAGCCCTAACACTTTTTAAAAGCTCTTCTCTGTCATCATCAAATGCCTCATCATCATAATGGGCATGGGTATCAAATATTTTCATAGCATTTCGTCTCCATTTTTTCCACTCATAATACCACACTTTCTTATGTTTGAACAGCATCATTAATTGCATCATCTTTCAGCATTTACCAAAATATATTTACATATTTATAATGCATCGCAATCTAGACATCACAACATAAATGTGTTAAAATTAATTTAATTATGCGTACTGGCATGTCATATGTGTCAGATTTACCAGTTACTTTAGACGATTCAGAAAGGAAGATTTCAATTTATGAAAACTGATATAAGAGTAAAGCGTGGGATTATCATATCAATGGTACTTATTATGACATTATCCCTTACAGGCTGTTCCCTGTTTGACAGCAAATCAAAGGTATATTCAAGATATATTATAAGTCTTCTTGACATCAATTACAAAAACGTGTCAAAGGACTATATGACACTTACCGGAGTTTCACAGAAGGATGCAGAGGCAGTATATGTTGCCAACATGGACTATCAGGCACACAACCTTATGAACTACTACGGCATCAAGGAGGTAGATGACGGAACTATCCTTTCTGAGTTCTATTACCTGGCCCAATCTATTTTTGCCAATGCAAAGTATGAGGTCACTGGTGTCAGCCACGACTCCTCCTCTGACAGCTATACATTAGAGCTTACGGTATATCCATTAGACACATTGGAAACCTGCTATGATAAGGTAGTGGAGTACATCGAAGGCTTTAATGCCAGAGTTGATGAAGGTGATTACAATAATACCACAGAGGTTGAGTATGAGACAGAGTTTGCCCAGGGAATAATCGATATTTTGAAAGCAACAGTGGATAATCCGGGCTACATGGATCCCGTAACTTTGCAAATACCTATTAAGCCCTCCGACGATTACTATTATATTACCGATGAAGATTTCCTGACCATCGACAGGGACATTCTCTACATTCGGGAGAATCCCACCACAACCGAGACTACGGCTGGCATGGAGGAGACTGGCGAAGAAGCAGAGACCTTGGATGAAGAATCAAATGACAGCGAAACAGATGCTTCAGATAGCGGAGCTTCAGAATAACTTATTAAATAATATCATTAACCCATAGGCGAAGCTCTTTATATGAGTTTCGCCTTAACAATAATTAATAAAGAGGTGTTTAGCATGTATCAACTTGACTTTAGCAAGCCTATCCACGTTCATTTCATCGGAATCGGTGGAATAAGCATGAGTGGCCTGGCAGAAATCCTACTTAAAGAAAAGTTCAAGATAAGCGGCTCGGATGCAAAGAGCTCCGACATAATTGATAATCTTATATCCATGGGCGCCATTGTCAATATCGGCCAGTCTGCAGAGAATATCACTGACGGTATAGACCTGGTGGTATACACCGCTGCAGTCCATGAGGATAATCCGGAATATGCAGAGTGTGTAAGGCGTAATATTCCAATGCTTACAAGGGCGCAGCTGCTAGGACAGATAATGAACAACTACAAGTACTCTATTGCAGTGTCAGGAACCCATGGAAAGACAACCACAACCTCCATGCTATCCCAGATATTCATGGAGGCGGACACCAACCCAACCATCTCCGTTGGAGGAATGCTTGATTCCATCGGCGGCAATGTACGTGTAGGGCAGTCTGAATATTTCGTGACAGAGGCCTGCGAGTACACCAACAGCTATCATGCATTGTTTCCTTATATTAGTATAATATTAAATGTGGACGCAGACCACTTAGACTTCTTCAGTGGCATAGACGAGATTATAGAAAGCTTCCACACCTTTGCAGCTAACCTGCCGGATAACGGCCATTTGATAATCAACGGCGACATGGAATGCCTTGACAGGGTTACAAGAAAGCTTTCCTGTAACATAATCACCTTTGGAATGAATGAAAGTAACACATACTATCCCGCTGATATAGAAGCAGATGATAAGGGACACATGAATTACACCCTGATGGTTAAGGGGGAAGTCCGGGAGCGCATTCATCTTAACATTGGGGGCACCCATAACGTGACTAATTCCCTTTCTGCAATTGCTGCTGCCGATATACTTGGCATTGATCACGAATATGTACTTGCCGGCCTTGCATCCTTTGGCGGTGCCCACAGACGCTTTGAGCTTAAGGGAACTCTTGGAAATGTAACAGTGATCGATGACTATGCACACCATCCTACAGAGATCAAGGCAACCCTGACAACCGCAGCCCACACTCCACACCATGAACTCTGGGTGGTATTTCAGCCACACACCTACACAAGGACTAAGGCACTGTTTGAGGAATTTGCCGACGCCCTTAAGGGCTTTGACCATGTAATAATTGTGGATATATATGCTGCAAGGGAGAAGGACACCGGGCTTGTTCACGCTAAGGACCTTGCTGATAGGATCAAGGAGCTTGGCACAGATGCACGATATTTCAGCACCTTCGCCGCAGTTGAAAATTATTTATTAAAAAATTGCAAAAAAAATGATCTGTTGATAACTATGGGAGCCGGAGACGTGTATTTAATTGGAGAAGAGATGCTCGGCATGTAATTATACACATTATCCACAGCCGCAAAATTCCCTCTTGACAGGGATAGGCTGTGGATATTTTTATTTACATAATTTATTGATACCAAAGCCCAATTTCCCCTGAACGCAGCCCCTAAGCATTGCAAATATATTATTTGTTTTCTCCATTGACAATGACATTATTTTTATGTCAACAGCCAATCCACATAACCCACATTTTCCACATTTACCATCCACTCCTGCCACAAAACATCCGTTCTATTTTCTTTTTGAAATCGATGTGTTATAATCCCTCTTGCACCTGTAAAACAACGTGCATTTGCAAAACTCTTCAATAGATATTCACAACAAGAACATACATAATTGAGTTTTGCAATAATTAATGACTTATTATGAAAGGGGCGGGACAGGCATGGAAACAATCACAATATCTACTAAGAATCACGAAACCTACTCGTCTGTTTCTAACTTTTTCATCGACTACTATATGACCGAGGCAAACGGAGAATATGTCAAGGTATATCTTTATCTTGTCCGCTTACTTAACAGCAACAGAGCAGTTACAGTTGCTGAGATTGCGGATCATTTTGACTCCACAGAAAAGGATATATGCAGAGCGATCAAATACTGGATCAAGCAGAAGGCTATCAAGCTGGAATACACCTCTGACAAGGTGCTCACCGGCATTACGCTGCTGCCCTTAACTGCCAGGGCAACGAAGAATGACTCCGAAACTCTTTTGTCAATGCTTGGAGTCGACACTACAGCAGATATTGCAGAGGACTCTGATGACACTGCTTCTTATACTGATGCGGCTTCAACAAAAGCCTCATCAAAAAAGAGGAATACCAGTATATCAGCAGGCAGCAGAAGCAGAACTCTTGATAACAGCGAAACGGAGACTGACACAGATAGCACTGAGGAAAAGCCTGAGGCAATTACTGTTCCCAAAAAGGTGAAATATACTCCTGCATATATAAATGAAAAGCAGGAGGATGATGATTTTGGAAACATCCTGTACCAGACAGAAACCTATTTCGGAAAGCCTCTTACCCAGTCAGACGCCGAAAAGCTTCTTTATATTTATGAGGAGCTTAATTTCACTCCGGAGCTTTTGGAATACCTGGTGGAGTACTGTGTGTCAATCGGCAAGAAGAGCTGCCGTTATATTGAGGCTGTTGCCATAGAGTGGTTTAAGAATGGAATTACCACAGTGGAGGATGCAAAGATAGCCTCAAAGAATTACAATTCAATATATATGTCGGTATTAAAGCAGCTTGGAATACCCAATCGCGTTCCAACGCCTGACGAGACAAGGTTTATAGATACATGGTATAATACATATTCATTTAATAAAAATATTATTATTGAGGCATGCAGACGAGCTATACTTAACAATCCCCAGTCTGCTAATTTCAACTATGTAAATGGTATTTTGGAGAGCTGGTATAAGCAGAATGTCCACACCCTTTCTGATATTCAGAAGCTGGATGAACAGTGGGCTGCCAACAAAAAGAAAAAGCAGACAGGAAGAGCCTCTTCTAATAACCAGTTTAATAATTACCAAGGCTCAACGGACGATTCTGTTGTAGATGAATTTGCCCAGCTGTTTTTAAAGGAAACTAACAAGGCTTCAGATACCTATTCAGATACCTAAGGAGATAGAAATGTTATTAAGTGAAGAGCATTATGACGAGATCATGAAGGTTTATTATGATCATCAAATTGAAAATCGTGCCACAGAGGAGCTCCGCAGGAAAGAGATATATGAAAAATATCCCCGGATACATGAGATAGACCAGAAAATAGCCATGTCCAGCATCGACGCCACAAGGAACAGGCTCAAGGGCATTGATGATAATATGGATAATGTCAGAAGCAGCAACCGGGAGCTTATAAAGGAAAAGGAAGATATCCTTAAGGCAGGGGGCTACCCGATAGATTATCTTAAGCCCATTTACACCTGTCCCATATGCCAGGATACAGGGAAGGCGGGGACAGATTACTGCTCCTGCTTCAAGCAGGCAACGATCACAATGCTGTACAAGCAGTCCACCTTAGAGAAAATATTAGAGACTGAAAATTTTGATAATTTCAACCTTGATTACTATCCAAAGGAGACTTACAAAAACCAGCCCTACACTCCATACGATAATATGTCTAACATATTAAGTAAGGCCAAAAGCTTCGTGGAGGATTTCGATACGGCAGGGGGAAGCATGCTCTTTTACGGCGAGACAGGCCTTGGCAAGTCCTTCCTGTCAAACTGCATTGCAAAGGCTCTTCTGGACACCAGACATACAGTGCTTTATCAGACCGCCATCCATTTATTTGAGGATGTGTGCGGAGACGCTGTAATGAAGAAAAATGCCAATTCCAAGGACACTGAATTATACGATTTTCTTTTCACCTGTGATCTGTTAATAATCGATGACCTTGGCACAGAATTTACAAATTCCTTTGTATCTTCTATGCTTTATGATATATTAAACACGCGGATGCGCAACAAAAAGTCCACTGTCATTTCCACCAACTTAAGTCTCAAGGAGCTTAACGACAGGTATTCCGACAGGATCACTACGCGCATTTTTGCGGAATACAAGGTTTATAACTTCTATGGCAGCAACATCAGGCTTGCCAAGAGAAGAAATGAAATTAACAAGTAGCTTTATAACACTATGCAGCCGGTACACCCCATAAGGCTATGCAAAGTCTTTCAGTGCCTGGCCGCAAAAAAGACAAAGGAGGCAATATCATGCCAAAAGACAGCCACTTATTATCAACAATCCCAATTGGTCCCTTAGGAATTGTAGCCATGGACAGCTGCACCGAGCTTGGAGAACGGGTCAATTTCTATCTGGCTAAATGGAGAAATGAGCGTCAGTTTTCTGAGAAGAACACCACTGCATTTAATGGATATGCAAAGGATTCCTATCTTGTGAAATCCCACTGTCCACGTTTTGCCTCAGGCGAGGCCAAGGGAGAGCTTCTTGAATCCGTACGCGGTAAGGATCTTTATCTTATGGTAGATGTTACCAACTACAATATCAAATATTCAATGTATGGAATTGAATGTCCCATGTCCCCGGATGACCACTACGCCGACTTAAAGCGTGTCATCGCTGCCGCAGCAGGAAAGGCAAGGCAGCTCACAGTCATTATGCCCTTCCTTTACGAGAGCAGACAGCACAAGAGAAACGGCAGGGAATCCTTAGACTGTGCCTTATGCCTTCAGGAGCTTGCGTCCCTGGGGGTCAATAACATTATCACATTTGATGCCCATGACCCACGTGTTCAGATGGCAATTCCAAGGCACGGCTTTGAGAACATCCGTCCCACATACCAGTTCCTAAAGGCACTGTTAAAGAGCACTCCGGATCTTGAGCTTTCCAAGGAAAGCCTTATGGTAATCAGTCCTGATGAGGGAGCCATGAACAGAGCTATCTACTTCGCCAATGTGTTAGGGGTCGATGTGGGAATGTTCTATAAGAGGCGTGATTACAGCCGTGTTGTAAATGGACGTAACCCTATTGTTGCCCATGAATTCTTAGGTGACTCAGTTGAGGGCAAGGATGTTATTATAATCGATGACATGATCTCCTCTGGAGAAAGCATGATAGATGTGGCAAAGCAGCTGAAGGCAAGAAAGGCCAAGAGAGTGTACTGCGTATGCACATTTGGACTATTTACAAACGGTTTGGATGTATTCGATGAAGCAAAGGCAGACGGTACAATTGAGAAGGTTATTACAACAAACCTTACATACCGCAACGAGGAGCTTCTTAGCCGTGACTGGTATATCACTGCTGATATGAGCAAGTACATTGCACTCTTGATCGACCACTTAAACCATGATGTATCCATCTCAGATATACTCGATCCAAACGATCGTATCACAGACCGCATTAATGAGTACAGACAGTCCCACACAATACGTGAGAATTATTAAGTTAAAAAGGACCTCTATGTAAATCTGCTTTACATAGAGGTCTTTTGTTATGTCCATTATATAACGCTCAAGTCTCACCCTGCATCCACCACCGGCACGTCTGTAGCAGGTGCTTCGGTAGGTGCTTCTGTTGGCGCTTCTGTTGGAGCCTCTGTAGGTGCTTCCGTCGGTGCCTCTGTAGGCTCCTCAGTTCCTGTATAGCCCTCCACCTCAGTGGTCTTTTCCTTCTTCTTTTTCTTCTTTTTCTTATTCATGTCCTCAGAATCCTCTGA
>JAFUXG010000025.1 GCA_017470935.1 Lachnospiraceae bacterium | reverse complement strand
TGCAAGATTATCTGAATCATAATTATATATTCCTTCAGCTTTTTTCTGTGCACTAAACACCTGATTATAGTACATGTTATTTCCTCCTTGGTATTATATCAAATATCTATCGTAACCCCACTCTATTGAATAAGCAATTTCTCAAAGCGACCACAGAAGATAAAAGCTTTCATTTAAAAAATCTGCTTTGTTGCTCAAGAGCAAGGGTTTTTCTTGATTATTATATTTTTCGCAATATGCCATGTCAATAACTATTTCAACAAACAGGCACAGAAATAATATAAAAGATATGTACCTTGCCGATACATACCATTTTCATGAGAAGTTTTAACTTAATGTCTTATCTTAATATAATTGTTATGCAATCTCCCATGTTGTATAGATAGTTTCTGTTATTATTAATAAGGATGCAAAAATGCCAGCTGTTTTTCATTCAGCTGGCATTTGGTACTCATGTCAATCAAAATCATCATAAGCCAGAAAAGTATTATCAAAATCACTGGTTAAGTGTCTTCATTGTCGGAATTTTTGAAACTTCATCCACTAATTCATTGCTAAAACTCACTAAAATCAACGATTTCATGCTCCTTTTCCAATATAATTTCAAAATAATCAGTTCTTTATATTGACTTGTATTACATTGTATAAAACCGAAATTTTGCTACAAATTTGCTACAAAACATCTTTTTTGCTACATAGTCAAAGAATACTCATAAGGGTTATATAATTCCACCCATGATATTTAATTCTTTGAAAACCTCTTGCTTCTTCCCCTCTGTTGCCTCTGCGTATATATCCATAGTAGTCTCTATGGAAGCATGCCCCATCACAGACTGAATCACTTTCAGATTGGATACATTTTCACACAACCTTGTAGCGAATGTATGTCTCAGATGGTGCGCCGAAAAATCTGGCAGCAACAAAGGTTCGTTATGTGCTTTCTTCGCCTTTTCAATGATTTCTGAGTTGTATGCTTCACATATACGCTTAATTGCTCTGTTCACTGATTGTCCATTATATAGTGAACCGAAACGGTTTGCGAATATAAAGCCATTCATTCCGTCAACTTCGATCTTATTGAATCCGTTTGACTTCTGATACTCATATTCCACTTTCAAGGTCTCATACACTTCATCTAACATTGGAATCTGCCTGATCCCGGAATCAGTTTTCGGAAGAAAAACCCTATATCCGCATTTACTAACTCCATTCACTTTCTCTGCAAAGTAACTCACACTATGATTCACACTTATCACCCGTTTCTCAAAATCCACATCTTTCCATCTGATTCCGATTGCTTCACCAATTCTGCATCCGGTTCCAAGTAAAAATGTAAATAACGAATACCAATGTGAGTAGGTATCGCTGTCTGCGATATAATTGAGAAATGCTTTTTGCTGCTCAACTGTCAACGCATGACGAACACCTTTATTTTTGCCTATCTTCTTTTTCAGTTCAGCCATTACATTATCTGTTGGATTTCTACGAATGATATCATCCCTTACAGCCATCTCAAATGCCGGATGCAATAATCCATGCACTCCATCTACTGTATGCACACTTAAACCTCTTTCATCAATCAATGACTGATAGAAAAACAGCACATCGGAATATTTGATATCACATATCCGTTTCTTACCAAATCCATTTCTAACATAACGATCATAATTGTAAATGTAATTAGTTCTTGTGGTCTCTCTTAGATTGCGCTTTGCCTTAATATAGCGATCAAACAACATATCAAGTGTTGTCTTTTCTGCCGTATATAAATCCAGCCCATCTAATTGATTCTTAGTTAATTCATCTTCCTTTATCCGCAATTCCCGAAGATTGTTTGCATATACAGTCCGCCTTTGTCCCAAAGGATCAGTATACGAATATGCATATCTCCCATCTTGCGAACGCTGAAACTCACCTCTTTTCAGAGCATGTCCCATGTTGTCTCTTCTTGACTTAGCCATCTGCATTTCCTCCTTATATAAATAAGGAAAGACTTTGCATTACTTGTCGGATATTATATCCTCCAGTTTTTTTAGGATAACCTTAGTCATTGTAGTATTACACTTTGA
The DNA here is from genome assembly GCA_017470935.1 of Lachnospiraceae bacterium. GTDB lineage: Bacteria > Bacillota > Clostridia > Lachnospirales > Lachnospiraceae > CAG-590. Next base: position 17,879 of record JAFUXG010000025.1, on the reverse strand, counting down.
AGCGTATGCCTTTAGCCTGTTGTACTCTGCCTCAGTAAGCCTTAGATTAACTCTTTGATTTCTGGCTTCATCGACAGGAGGTCTACCAATTTTAGCCATAGCATTTCTTCCTTTCAAAGTCTATTATACTTTTTGGTGCCTATTTAGTCAACCCCTAAAATGCAAAATCTTTCCACTTTTTATTCACGATATAATTCAAGAAACTCATCAAGTATTTCAGTATTTACAAGAACAAGCTGATTTATTTTATATGTTGCACGGGCTTCCTTTGCAATCTCTTGAAACTTACTCAACCCCATACCATACATCTCTGCTCCTTCCTTATACCTGACAAACTTTCTGGATAACTGTTTATTTTTAATGCTTTGATTATGTGTTTCCATCAATCCGCCTCCCCATAAAACCCAAGGTGACGCATCAATTCAATCTCAATCTTTAGCTTCATGGAATCAAGTTTGACACTGGCTATTTTTCGTCTTACCTGTCGCCTGTCAACCGTGGTAATCTGCTCCAACAGACACATTCCAGATTCCTCCAAGCCCTCACAATCATTGCGATCCAAAAATACATGATAATCCATATCTATAGCTTTAAGCTGCTTTGTCAGAGGAACCACCTGCATTACCGGAGAATGTCTGTTATACTCCGTATTGCTTATAACAACAGCTGGGCGATAATCCCCTATTACACAATTACTGTAATCCTGTCCAAAATCTACAAGAACTATATCCATCCAGTTATAATATGGTCTTCGCAATGCTGACCATGAATCTCCGTACATCTTTGTATCATCATGTGATATTCTGTAAATCTGTCTCATCTTCATCTCCTCCAATCTTATCCATAGTACCCGTCTATCATTTCCCGTATGGCTTCTACTGCCTCCGATTCCGTCGGGTACTCTCCTATAATGTTATTATTGCTGTCATACACGGTCGTTCCGTTCTCATGTATGATGTAATCCACATTCTCATAAGTAAGCCTGTGGTCGAAAAAATCATCAAAGCATTTCGATGTAATATCCTTATCTTCCATCTTTTTGTCCTACCTGTTCCCACATGGAAGCAAGCAGTTCACTATGGACCGCACCATTCTTCACACGACCAATCCGCTTTATGATCTGGTGCTTTCTTATCTTTTGTATGTTTACTGTCTGCGCATACTCCGGATACCGAAGTCCGGGACAGTCGATCGGTCTGATCTCTACATCATTTCCTGCATTATCTCGTGACTTTGTGCGGAACATCGGTACTACCATAAGTACACCCACCGATTTATCGTCTGCGTTATTGCTCAGCACATATACCGGTCTCTTGCCGTAAAGGTTCCTGCTTCCCTCACAGCGGTTTCCGAAGTTCACCAGGATAATATCGCCCTGCTTTAAGGTGCTGCATACATAATGATTATTTGTCCCATACTGCCCTGACCTACTGCTCATTGTGGCATTCTCCTTCCTTGCTTTATCTTTACCGAACCCCTGCTTTGTTCGACAGTTTTATCATATATCATCGTCTGCCCAAATCGTCGCCCTGCAAAGATGCACTTTGAAATGCTTGTCTCCTTTGCAGGGCGACTTTTTCATATGCCTCTTAGATATGGTTGTTTCTTATCATCTGAAACTGTGCGCACTCCAATAAGCCCTGTATATCAGGCAAAGAACGCCCTGAGAATACAAAGTGCTTTATGTAATGCGCCTGCATCTTTTCCGACGCACAATGTCACAATCTCCTGCACCGTCTTATCATTCTCTGATGAAGTCTCACTATCTTTGTTGCCAAAAAACAGATAATCAAGTGATACATCAAGTACCTGTGCGATCTCATACAGATATTCCACCTTACAAGGCACCTGCCCGCTCTCAATCCGGTACATCTGGTTCTTTCCGATAGCAAGCTGCAGTGCAAGGTCAATCTGCTTTATACCTTTCTTCTCTCTTGCCTCTCTGATCCTCCTACCCATAGCCTCAAGTTCCGAATCCGTGAACCGTGCTACATTCTTTTGTGAATTTGAAATACTATTTGCAGTTTTCATAGTCTGCTCCCTTCTGACTTAAATAAGTCAAAAAGGGTTAGAGATGATCAGTCTCATTTTTGCCGACAAATGCGCTACCAAGCGCAACCCTGGTCAATAAGTTACATGAGGAACATCCTTGTTCGCTCAATCGTTAATCCGAAGAAACATTCTTGTATCATTCCCTCCGGGTAAACGATTCAGAGAACAAAATAACTCCGCTCATTCATACAATATCAAATTAAATTTCAACTCAATTTTTGCAGAAAAATTTCCCTCTACATTAAGTATGCAAGATACTAATTTTTTTCTTAATAAACCTAATCATAATTATCTGTTCGGTTTAGGCATTGATTTTTTCAAATTACCTTTCCTAATATGATATCAAATTTGATTTCCTAAATATTTTCACAAGAAAAGTCTCAGTACATTTCTCTCTACATGGATATATGGAAAATTTATTGCAAAAAATATGGACAAAAAAAGAGCACCAGCCACAAGGAAGCTCCAGTATTCCCATACTGAACTGTTCCCCTGTGTCTCTGGTGCTCAATATCCGTCCTTACAGACTTATGGATACCGCCCTTACAGGTAGTGCCCTAATTTACTTTTTAATGTTCAAATGCTTGTGGCTGCCCGCCGACCACCACAGCCACTTTTTCATAAGTATTCATAGTTTTACAATATTGTCCTTTGCCTGTTTACGAAGAATCCCTTCCGTATATTTTATCAACCTCACTACTCTCTTACATCTGCACGGCGGCAGTGTAATGTGTTCCAGTATTCGCTTGTTATCATCATGCATCAGATCATATCCAAGCAAAAACTGATTACATCTCTTGCATTTGATAGCTATATCCGCATAATGCTCTCCCTTGCGCTCTATCAAATATGCCTTTTCCTTAGAAAAATCTTCATAGCTTCCATAATCCTCAAACTCCATCATTTGATCCTCCTTGTAATTTATTCGCCTCTAAGATTTATAATCCATAGTTATTTGTGTTAACACCGTCGCTTTTTTTGCTTACACTTTATCCCTAAAAAAAGGACGGATCCCCATCCTTTTTTATGCATTTCAATCTCTTGCGATAAATCCCAAGTGAATCATCCTGATCTGTGTTGCTCTGTATGAAGTGTCAAATGTTCTTGCCACTTCTGAAATAATGTCTCTTGCAATCTTGTTATCCCTGCCAGGAAGAAGATATCTGCGCACACCATATTCTCTGAATAATGTTTCAACAGCTTCTACAAATGTTTTCTTCGGCATCAATAATGCTGCCGCCAGACTGTCAGCCTGCCATTCTTCCCAATCATTATCTGTTCTTTCAGAAAAATCATTGCGTCTGTAGCTTTCGATATTCTCTGTCCTGCAAGCCACATATCTATTCCTTCTGAACTCATACTGCTGGTTAGTCGGTGAATGATATCCTCTGTGGCATATCCAATGTGACAGTTCATGTGCCTGCGTATATCTCCGCCGGGCTCTGTTATCTTTACCGCAGAGGCTATAGTCTATGAGCATTGTCCCCTCTGCAAGTTCAATAGCTCCCCTCTCTGCCGAATAGCCTCTTGAATAATACTCAGTATCTGCGAAAGCCATCATACCAAGTATCCTTCCATCCGGTTCAATATTATCATACCGTATATCCAAATAAAATTCATCCTGAGCCAAGCTCTCAATGTCAAGCGGCTTTGGGTATTCCAAAACCCTTGGCATATAATTCGATAGGACTAAAGCAGCAATGTCATCAAAATCCTTTTTCTTCAGTAGATACATCCCGTTGCGCTTCATGGGGTATTCTAATTTCATTCTTCACAAGTCTCCTTCCTACCTATAGTTTGTAACAGACTGCGATCAGAAATTTACCCCTACTTCTTCCTTAACCCATCAATGAAAGCCTGCCAGTCTTCATCTGATGCATTAGATTCCATAGCCGTACGCATGGCAACTCTCGCTAAAGGCTGCTGTCCCATATATGAATTGATATCTTCATATAGGAATCCTCTTGTTGCACCTGCTAAATCTTCAAAATCCTGTCTGTCTTCTTCCGGCAGCCCTAATGCTTCAAATATCTTATCCAGATATTTCTTCGGCGCATACCGGTTTCCCTTTTCGATGTCACTCAAATACGCGGCAGAACAGCCTAAAATCTTAGCAAATGCACGAACCGACAACCCTTTCTGTTCCCGGCATTCCCTCACAAATGCTCCGAAAGTGTTTTTATCAACATTTGGTGACTTCATTAATTTTTTTAGATCCACGATATCCTAATTCCTTTCTAAACTCATAATCAATGAGTTGCATTATTAAAATTGCTTACAAAACAAAATATAACTTAAGGATATCATCAAATTATATTTCTTATTCATAGGTGTAATACATGCACGCATTGTAAGCAATCTGTGTTTACATTATAATCCATTTATTTCCGGTTGTCAACCACTTTTGCTTACATTTTTAATTTCTTCCAAACTCTCCCGAATCGCCTTATTTTCAATGCATCTAACACGATGAACAACTCATTTGCGTTTATTGATACCCATAAAAATAATACCCTTAACCACTTATCGGCTAAGGGTATTACAATTTTCACCTGTTACCATTTATACTTTCTCTTTTAATTGCAGATACGACAGATAAGTGAGTATCCCGTCAAATACTTCATCAATATCATTATCGAGCCACCGCTTATCGCTGCTGTCTACTCTTCCTTTATATCCTGTATCACCGAATACCTTTTCAACTCTTCTCACGATGTCCCTCATACTATTTTCACGCATCCCGGAATCTCCAAAGATCAGGATCTGGAAGCAGTTCATCAGATTCTTTTCATTCAGCTTTCCGCACTGGTAAAACATATCATAAATATCCTTATATCTTGTACTGAATGTGCCGAATTTAAGTAATGATCTCAGTTTTTCAGAGAACATCTGCTCCCTTGAATTTATCAATAGTGAAGCACCCTCATTATCAAATGCTATATCAAAACAGTATTCCTCCTGTTCGATATCAAAATGCTTATGCACTCCCAAATCTATCTTGCTTTCTATCGTATTATTGAAATTATCCTTAATGTGTATGAATACCCTTTTTCCGTTATAATCCTGCTGGCTTAGCTCTGTTATCTCCCCTACCCTTGTGATGGTAATTCCGTCAATCGTGTTCAATTTTTCTATAAACAGATCTATGGATTCATCTGCCAGAGAATACTTTATAAAATCTATATCCATATCCTGCGTGGCACGGCGCACATTGTCGGTTATGCTTCTCATGACAACGCCGCCCTTGATTGTGGCATTGCGTGAAAGCGAGCTTAATGATAAAGCTTTAAGAACAATGTCCTGACAAACGCGGGCTCTGGCATCATCCGGCTCATACCCGATTTTCATCATTTCTTCCGTAAGATCATATAAATTCATCAAAATACCTCCATCCGTAGTGTTTCCATTACAAGTCTTGTCTTTGGAAGCTTCTCGGCATATTCCTCAACAGCCTGTATATCCAACTGATACAATAGTTTTCTGTAATTTGCAATTATCTCTTTGTAATAATCAAAGGGCAGCTTTTTCTTATGCCTTATCAGTTCAACAAGCATTCTCTCACGATTAAATATCTTTATAGTCGAACCATTATACTCTTTCTGCTCTGTCCCAAGACCAAGGCTGTCACTGTTATCAAAATACTGTACTATCCTTGAATCTTTTATCTTCGAGGAATCCTTATCTGTGATAAGATAATACTTCCTTGGAATCGTATCTGTCAATCCATGATAATAAAATGCACTGTTCATCGTAAATACTGCATAAGGATATGTTTTCCCGATAACTGACAGATCATGTTCTTTCCCATTATCCGAATAGACACCCCTTGATATTTTTATAAGTTCACCGGACACAAGGGCGTTTCGCAAAGCATAATCTGTATGATATCTTTGTTTGCATTCTTTATATGAATATAGCATGAAACCACCTCATTTTTATATAAATTCCGTAATTCGTTCATTTTTACGGATTTTACATAAATGATACCATTGATTCAGTAATAATTCAAGTCAAAATTAAATAAAATCCGTAATTTTTCATCTTTTACGGATTTTACTTAAATTATTTTTACTCTCCCCACATATACTCCGGATCTATCTTGTTCTCCCCGTTGAGCTTGTCAAATGTCTCTCTGCTTATCTCATAGATCATGTACTCCCTCGGCTTCGGTTCATCGAATCCGGTTATCACCATATACACCTTGTCACCGGCACGAACGATCGTCTGTCCATGTGCATCAAGGCTCCGGCAGGCTGCCGCTTTCAGTCCGACCTCACGGCAGAATACCATCACCGCATATCGGCTTGCCATACAGTCACCGCTTCCGGTTACGATATATCTGATCCAGTCGTCCTGATACAATTCATAGTCATATTCCGCACTCAGGTACCAAGCTACCTTTTCCATCTTCTCATACTCTGTCATGCTGTCATTGATATAGGCTTTCTTGAAATTATCAATGACACTTCGTACATAAATACCGGTATCGTCGTAACCCTTGACACTTGCCGTCACCACCTTGCCGTTTGTTAATGTCGCCTTGACGGTACACTCCGTATATTCATCACTGTAACTGTTTCCACAGAACATATAAATGTTACCGCTGTCGTTAATACGATACCTGATCTGTGCCTCTTTATCTCCCTCAATGCTCCAGCTCCTTACATCCGCTTCCGTACCGGATACCTTGAACTGAAATGAATATTGATAAGAGGGATTTTTCCCAATATAAGCCACGGCATAGTCCGGGATATAATGCAGCTCAACACTCGCTGCATTGAGTACGGGATTATCTTCTTTCTTATCCGTCTCCGTATCAGAGACAACACTTACCTTGCAGGTGTATTTCTTCCCCTTGTAGGTAGCTGTAATCTTCGCAGTACCTTTCTTCTTTGCCATGAGTACAGCATTGTTCTTCTTTTTTGACCGAATGGAAACGACCTTTTTGTTGCTACTCTTCCATTTGATTTTCTTCGCCTTAACAGACCTCGGAACGCCTTTCAGGGAAATGTTATATAACTCGCCCTGCTCCATAGTCTTAGAGGTATAGGATAGTTTGTACTTTTTCTTACTCTTTGCTTCGACCTCAGTAACAGATAAAATGTAAAATGCCACAATCACCACTGCCACAAGAAGCAGACAATTCACTGATAATCTCCTGTCACCTTTCCATTCTTCCATCCAATTCCTTAAATTATTCCTTGATACCTTTCCTTTCATAATCACCGCCGCCTTTCATAAATATTTTCATGCCGACAGCTCACCTTAACAACGCAAAACCGAAACATATTCCTATGTGAGCAGACCACTTTTGTAACAATTACTGTTCTTTGGAACTTTGATACTCCGTCCATTCCGGGTGAGCAGAGATCAGTTTTTCCATCTCCATCTTATATACGAAAAGCCGCAGAACATAATCCGGCATGTGCCTTACTCCCCGCTCCCAGTCCTCAACCGTGCGTATAGGGATACCAAAATATTCGGCAAAGTCCTTCTGTGTCATATTTGCTTCTTTTCGCATGGATTTTAATATATCTCTGACTTCCATAATGATCCTCTTTCAAACAGATAATTGTTACTGATTTTATTATACTACGCTTTGCGTGGTTATGCAACAATAAAAAATCCACCGGCATCCGCAAGGACACCGGCAGATATCACATCTCAGCATAATCAACTCCTATCTTCTTATGGTGAATATGCAGCTTGAAAAAGATCCACTTGGCAATATACCGTTTATCTCCTTCTGTAAAGCCCGCATCTAATGTATGTGCTATTTGACAATTTATCATTTTCATCATTTTCACTCATTTGCTGTCAGTCCTTCTTCTGCCTTTGCCGGTGTTTCGATAATAGGCCTCCTTCTGTTCGTACATCCTCTTATCGGAGATGCGGATCAAATCGGTGATATTCTCCTGCGGAAATTCCTGTCTGGAAGCAATTCCATAGGAGATCGACATACTCGTAATTTTGCTGCCTTTCCATGCAGATACACATTCTTCAAATTTGTTTATTGCTGTATCGAGCTGTGTTTTTGTCAAATGCAGAATTGCCACAAATTCATCACCGCCGATCCGGTACAGCGTTCCAAACTGTGCAAAGCACTCTGTCATACAGGCAGCGGCGGCTTGCAGCAATTCATCCCCTGCCTCGTGTCCGCTCTCGTCATTGACCGGTTTCAAATGGTTCAGATCAGCTGTGATACAAACCAGATCATCTGCCAGAGGTGCTTTTTGTAATCTGTGCTTAGTCTCCTCATACGAACGCCTGTTACAAAGTCCGGTCAAAGAGTCATAATGGGATGCCTTGTCAAGAGCCTGTGTCCTGGCAGATATGACCTTCATGGAAATAAACAGCACCACCATCACGATCAGGCAGAACAATACGTTCATTCCGATCAGCTTCATAAATCCCAGATTTCTGTCTGTTTCGCTGCTGCTTACCACCAGATACCATCCGAGATTTTCCACATACTTTGTCACAGTATATTCATGACGTCCGTTTTTTGTGTAGACATATTCCGCATTTTCCCTGCCGTCGATTATCCCGGCATCAAGGTACGCATTTTCGATATTGATCTCGTCAGTATCGACCTGTACAAGCCCATTGCGGTCAACCAGATTGATCTTGACATGATACTCCTGCTCAAAATCCCCGAACAGTTTCTGCAGATTGGTCATCTGCACACCAACACCGCAGACACCAAGATAATTCCCGTCCGTATCCTCGATTCTTGCATTGACGAATACCGTCCATTGGTTCCGGTTCATCTCATCGCTGTCTACATCCAGATCGTACGGCTTCCTTTCCTCCAGAAACAGTGAATACCAGATGTCATGTTCATCGTGCTCAGGATCCACGATCTTGTTAAGCCCGTCATAGGTGTAATATCGGCGGCTTCTGTCTGAAACTACAAATGCGGAATCATAGCCAAGTCCGTTCTTGAGATTACGCAGATAATCTTGCATGAGCGTAACCGCCTGCGCTTCTCCAAGGCTATCCTCAGTTTTAAGCGTGTCGATCAAAAAGTAATTATTTGCCATCGTTTTCGATACCATGATCGGTTCACTCAGTTCACTGCCAATGATATCATATACCCGCGCCGTGAGCAGAGTCTCCATCTCACGCAAATTGTCCTTTGCCATCAGGTTCAGTGACCACAGGGAGATCACCGTTGACAAAAGAAAGCTGATAAAAATCAATAAAAATAACGGAAAATGTGATTTTTTCTGATGTTCTAGTCCGAAATACATCAAGGAAGTTACCTCCTTACTACTGTATTTTTCTCTGTTCTTGTCCTCACCTTTTCATTCTTTTACTGCCGGGAAACTGCCGGTGCATTATGCCTTCTCCCTTTAATATTGTATTACAGAACTTTCACGAATTAATCTTTTCAATTACCTGACGGGTAATCTCATCAATCTTCCTGACCTCATCCACCATCTGTTCAGACAGTCCGGTCTGTTCACTCTGAGAACTTTCCTGCTTGTCCAGACTTTTCTTCATTTCATCTATATCCGCAGTGAATTTTGTAAGGATATCAAGTATCTTCCCTGACGCTACCTTAGTATCATTGGCAAGCTTGCGCATCTGCTCTGCAACAACAGCAAATCCACGCCCCTGCTCACCGGATCTTGCCGCTTCTATGGATGCGTTAAGCGAAAGCATATTGGTATTATTGGATATTTTCTGAATCTCATTGGCAAATATCTGTACCTCGGACACATTATTAAGAATCTCCTCAGCACATTCCTTGATATTCCCGGAACTTTCCTTTATCACATCACCATACTCATTGATACGGTCCATTTCACTCTGAACAAAATCAACCGATTCAAGAAGTTTATTAGATGCATTGGTGGTAAATGTCTCCGTTTCCAGACTGATTGCAATTCCCATAGTACCTACAATCTGTGCTCCATCCTTAATGGCGATTGTGATAGCCCTGAATGCAAAACCATATACATCAGCAGGACAGATCTGTTCAAGCTTCTTTCCCGTAGTGAAGCTTGTCCACATGGGGTCCTCATGGGAAAGAGGATCGCCAACATGAATATCCGCTACCATCTTATCTCCCCGCCAATAAGCAAGAAACTCATGTCCATCTGTTATGCTCATCATTATATCCATGCCTAACGCATCCTTGATCACCGGTATTGTCTGTATGTACATTTCTAATACATGATTCATAATGTTTCCTCCATTTAATAATATAGGTAAGCCTTTTGTCGTTATAACTCATATTTTGAAAGATCAGCCTTGATGGCATCTGAGAACTGGTTCAGATTCTCAGAAATATTAGAGATGCTTTCCGTCTCTGCAACCAGTTTATTGCCCTCATCAACTATCATACCGGAAAGTGCCAGTATCTCTGTAATTGAGCTTGCCTGCTCCTGCGTAGAAGCGGCGTTGCTCATGGCAACATCATTGATTCTTTCGATACCATCGGCAATCTCGGTAATACCTTCTGTTGCCTTTGCAACATCGTCATATATCAGATCAAATGACTTATTGGCACTGCCAACGCCCTCCATACATGCCTTCATATCCTCCACGCATATATCCGCCTTACTTTTGATATCTTCTATATTCTTAGTGATCCCGGCAATCAACTGTCTTATTGTATCAGTTGCTTCCGTAGACTGTGTTGCCAAAGTCCCGACTTCAGACGCAACGACTGCAAAGCCCTTACCCATATCACCGGCTCTGGCTGCCTCTATGGAAGCGTTAAGTGCCAGCAGATTGGTCTGCTCTGAAATAGCATTGATGGTGTCTGTAATTCCTGTGATTTTCTCTATAGATTCGGCTGCCGCTCCAATAATACCCGTCAGATCATTGATGGTATCATTTAAGACTGTTACATTATTCGTCATGGTAGTCATTTCTTCTTTACCTGCCGTAGAGGATTCCAGGGATTCCGCACACAGCTTCTTCACATCATCAGCTTTATGCGTGAGACGGCTTGATGTATCTGCCAGATCCGTTGCCGCTTTTGCAACATCATCAATCGCCTCGTTCATGGAATTAAGTGTAGCATTCAGTTTCTCGATGGATTCTTCCTGTGATTGGTTAGATGCAGAGAGATTATGTGAAATATCGTAACATTCACCTGCATTGGCATTCATATCATTTGAGATACCTGATAGAGAGACAAGCATACTCCGCATATTGGCTATGTATTCATTCAGCCTTTCACTTAATGTGGTAATCTCGTTGTTTCCTTCAGGAACCAGTGTTACAGTGAAATCACCGTTGCTGATGTCATTGATACGGTCTGTTACCGTTGAAACCGGATTGATATATTTGTTAATGATAATATAGAGAACAACTGCAAGGATTATCAGCAATACTGCTGCAATAATGGATGTAACTGCAACTGTCCTCATGATGCTTCCGCTAAGAAATGTATATGGCACTGCACTTACAACCACCCATGAAGTCTCATTGATCTCTGTTGCTGCGTACATCATTTTACCTGAAGCAGTTTTGGCAGTCTTCACCTTATCAGCACCTATATCATTAACTGTATTGAGCTCATCAAACACTTTGCTTAGTCCCCGGATAATTGAATCACTGCTTTCATCTACAGTCTCACCAACAATATCCGCATTGCTGCTCACAAGGATATCCTTAGTGTCCTTGTTGATTATGTAGAATACAGCTTCATCCGAGCTTGACTTGAAGCCGTTAAGCTTCTCCGAGACCTTATCAAAATTGATATCACTGCTAAGTACGACATTATCCTTGAGCATTACCGCACATGCAAGACATGTTTTACCTGTGGAAGCATCTACATACGGCTCAGATGTATAGATATCACCCTTCTTTTCAAGCGCTCCTATATACCACGCCCTGTCAGTAAAGACAAAGGTATCATCCGGCACCCATCCCGAGCCGTCGAGAAACACTGATTCATCACCATACCCGATATATATATCCTGGGAATCCGGATCCTGCTCTGTAAGCTTCAACAGCATGGAAAGAGCATCATCATGTGACAGCTCAGGAATATTCTTATATATATCAGCCGTCTGTCTGACCCTCTCCTCTATACTGCTCCACCAGTTATATACCTCGCTGGAATAAGACACTGATTCCTTAGCAAGGACTGACTCTGTAAGCTCCTTGATCTTATCGGACTGCATCTTAACATTAAATGCCGTGATAACAATAATTATGATTGCAACAAATGCAACCACCTCACTAAGCAGTAAACTTTTTAGTGATTTTCTCTTAGTATTTCTCATGTTCTGCTTCTCCTTTTATAATTATGATTACACCTGATAATTATAAGCCGCATTTCCTAAAAACACATACAATATTGTCGGTCACAGTTGGGGATTTTAATACCATATGGGTGAATGCTTTTTCCCAAGGATAGGATATAAGCTAGTATTATATAATGACCGACTCTATTGTATGCGCTATCTGATAACTTTATCAAAATAATATCTTGAATTCAAGGTGATGTGTCAGAATGTCACATAAAACATCCGTTTGGCTCGATTCCCTATCAACTGGTAATGGTACTTGCTTGAACAGTGAGGCTAATGACGATATCGATATCTTCTTCCACAATGGAACGTACTTTAGTCCCTTACTCTGTAAATAATTCAGGGTATTTCTCTTCCATTTCTCTCATATATTCCAGTATATTAAGCAATATTATCTGTGCTGTCATAGCTGTATCAAGACTGATTTCGACATACTCGTACTCTTTTGGAAGTGTAAGTCCTTCACGCTTTGAATAATATATATTCACAGCATTATCTAATTCCTTCAGGGAATCTGATAATTCCTTAAATGTTCCCGTATCGATTATATCAATACTTTTCTTCAATGCAACTGTCATATCAATATAATACCCGGAGCCTTCAATAGAATTTTCCGAGGAGAAATTACTTGCCGGATCAGTCTGTGTCTCCTGAAACTCTTCTCTCATATAACATAATTCATCCTTAACATCAGTGATCCACTTGGCAATATCCCGTTTATCTCCTTCTGTAAAGCCCGAATCTAATATTTTAATGTCTTTATCCATTATCGTATTCCTCGTATAATAAGAATATGCATAGTATGGCAGCTTTTATCCGGAAGCTGTTATTATTGAATTACCACCCTATAATTTCACCTGATAATTATAAGCCGCATTTTCTAAAAACACATACAATATTGTCGGTCACGATCATGGATTTTAATACCATACGGGTGAATGCTTTTCCCAAGGAAAGGATATAAGCCGGTATTACATAATGACCAACTCTATTGTATGTGCTATTTGACAATTTATCAAATTAATATCTTTAATACAAGGGAGTGTGTCAGAATGTCACACAAAACATTCGTTCGGCAGCAGTTGTAATAGAAGAATTCTCCGGTACTCATGATCGAATACCGGAGAATTTGAAAAGGATATCATATTATCTCTTTAATTGTATGTCATTGCAATCTTAACAGTATTTATATCAATAATACTATCCGATTACCGGACATTACTTGACCGTTACTTTAACCGCCTTGGCAAGTCCATTCCTTGCATATACATAGACTGTTGTTGTTCCTGCACTGACACCTGTCACCTTACCGTTCTTGTCAACAGTTGCGATAGATTTATCTGAACTTGCGTATCTGAATTCTGCTGCATGTCCGTTACCGAGCTGTTTCTTGCTCTTATCCACAAGAACAGCCTTTGCTTTGATCTTAGATGTCTTACCTATAGCTATACTTAATGTCTTGGTCTTAAGAGTTATTGATTTGACATTAGTGTACTTTGTATTCTTGCTTCCAACGATATGTCCTGTTATGCTCTTGGCAAGCCGTATGGTTTTGCCTCCTTCCTTCTTGACCGCCACAACATATACCTTGAAATTCCTCTTAAGATTTATCTTCTTGCCGCCGATCTTGGTTACTACTGCAGAGGTCATGGTGGTGGTACGCTTTGCAGGTGTCTTAGAAAAGCTCTTACCGCAATATGCCACATACACCTCATAGCCTGTGGCACCTTCAACCTTGCCCCATTTGACCGTGATCTTAGAGTCTTTCTGTGTTACTTTAAATGCTTCATTAATTGATAATTCATTCTTTTTAGCAACTGTTGCAGCTGCTTCCTTTTCTGTTGCTGCAAGGGCTGCCTCTGCATCAGTAAGCTTCTTCAATGTGTCAGCAGACACCTTCTTTTTCTGGTCTGCTGTAAGGGAATTGTATACCTTTCTTGCTTCCCCAATAGAAGCTTTATCAGTTGCTGCTATCTTGCTTGCCACCGGAAGAGCATTGATTACACCAGCCGCTTTATTAGCTGCCGCTTTATCTGCCTCTTCTTTCTTCTTAGCCGCTTCATCCTCTGCCGCCTTCTTCTCTGCCGCTGCAAGGGCCGTCTCTGCATCAGTAAGCTTCTTCAATATGTCAGCAGATACCTTCTTTCTCTGGTCTGCTGTAAGGTCAGTATAAGCCTTTCTTGCGGATTCAATGGCTGCCTTATCAGCGATGGTAACCTTGTTGCTTGCAGGAAGTTTATTAATAGCATCCGTTACTGCATTAGCTTTCTTCTCGTCCTCTTCCTTCTGCTTATTCTCTGCTTCTGTGAGTGCTTTGTCAAGGTCTGCTTTTGCAATCGCATTCTCTGCATCGGTCAGCTTCTTAAGAGTATCATCCCCGATCAGTTTCTTCTGGTCTTCTGTCAGATTGTCTTCGTATGCTTTTCTCGCATCTTCAACCGCCTTCCTTCCGTCTTCTGTCGTCGGATCATCAGGGATAGCGTTAATTAGAGCCCTTACGGAATTAACGGCTTCTGTATTGTCCTCTTCCAATTGATTCTTGACATTAATAGTAACTGCTTCACTTGCGTTCAGATTCGCCGTCTCTTTGTAACGTACAAGAACATCTCCTGCCGGCAGACCGGTGATTGGAGAATCTTTCACTGCATCGTTCCATGTTTCCCCATCATCTGTGCTGTATTGCATCGTGTCATCTGCACCGGATATCTCTCCATCCTTCGTTACCGCATCAGAAGCATTCTTTACGGTAAATGAAGCTGCATCTGGTTTTTCCTGTGCTCCCTTTGATATGGTTACCATAATATCATCTGCATCAAAGCTCTCACGGTTTCCTTTACTGTCTGAATATCTGACCTTTATGGTATAATCACTTGCATCCGTTCCTGCAGATATCTTATCACTCCAGGTTTCTCCACCATCTGTACTGTACTGAACCTTGTCATATCCGGCCGGCAGTTCTGTCTGTGCAGTAACTAACAGCTGCTCATCGCCTGTATATGTAAGTCCTTCCTTGCCCTTCGGCTTCTGGTTATCCGTAAGCGATGATTTATCCAGTGCAGGAGCCTTGTCGATTGTGAATTCAACCTCCTTAGATCCTGTATAATTTTTAAATGTAATAACCGCCTTATAGCTTCCTGCATTTGTAGGTGCAGTGCTGCTCGGTCCATACTCTGTTGGAGATACACCAACGTATTCCACAGTATAATCCGTTTCGTTTAATTCTTCATCTCCATTCTTTACAGTAATAGCTGGTGTTTGTGGACTTCCATTATATATAATAGTCTCCCCTTCCTTCAGCTGCGCTGTCACACTTTCAGGAATAATTGTGGATTCTGCCTCAACGATTGCAAGTCTGATATTATTCCGGATATCAAGCACTGTTCCGTTGACTCCGGGATTTGAAATATCGTAAGATCCGTCATCTCTGTAAACATAAATTGCTTTCTGATTGGCATTGCTGACACGACAGGACATACTACCATTATAACTTCCCGTCATATCCCGGACGCACAACAGAAGATTCTTTGTGCCGCTGTATACATAAGGAGTATCTAACACGATCGAGGTCCATACATTCGGTGTAAACGTAACATTTCCTGAAAACACCTTGTTATTCGTACTAATTGAAACCCAATCATTGCCACCGTTGAAAGAATCCTTGTCAGTTTCTACCATGTAAACTTCAAGATTTCTCATTTTCTGATTGCCGGCGTTAAAGAAATCAACAGCAAGTATATTGCCCGATTTGCCAACCTCATTTTTTGTATAGATCTGCTGGCTCCACGCATAATTATAATTTGTATATGTTGGAAGATAAATATTATTACCCGAATCAGTTCCTATCACAGTAAGATCAAGCAGTGAATAACCAATACTTGCAGTATAAGTCTGTCCGTTTACTGTTACTGTCACTTCCGCAACATAGTCACCGACAGTGGTCGGTGCACCTGCAAGGGCGGTGTCTTTCTTTGTGTATGTTGTGCCGTTCAGCGTAGCGGCATAGTAGGATATTGCACTTGTATTACTGTCAGTAAATACTTTGCCGTCTTTTCCAGTAAGCTGCGCCTGCTTGTCAGCATCAGATGAGCTTCCTCCCTGGGCAAGATTGGTGGGAGGCGTGATTTTCAGTACCGCCTGTCTGTTGGCCAGCAAGCAGATGCCCGCATCATTGTCGCAGGTGGCAGTAACAGTATTCCCACTGTCGGCATAGGTGAAATGGTGCTCGTGGCCAGAGTATTCTTCAACTCCAACAAATGACCACTGCTGCGCTGTATTGTCATCACTGTATTTTTGAACCGTCACGCCACCGCCAGTGACATTTCCCTGCAAAACATAATCCAGTTTGTTTTGTGCTTCGCTTACCACACGGATCACAAATGTATCTTTGCCTGTTGCATCCGTGCGTTTGCTGAAACGGAAAACATTCGTCTCATTTTCACTGAAAGCACTGTAACTTGAATACGATACAGAGGACAAATTATCTCCATAGTTCATATGTTGTTCCCATGCAGGGACATCCATTGCATGATCGCCAAAGGTAATTCTATAGTACGGCTTGCCTTCTTCACGCTGAATATGCCATTTCTGACTGTCTGCGCCGGTAAACGCACCAAATTTAAACCCGTAATCATATAACAACACCTTTGAGGGATCCGTGCTGCATACAAGCACATACTCACCGGTTTCGGGAAAAAAGTCCGTCCAGCCACCGTTCGCTTCAGCACTCTCAAGAGCATACGCCGTCAAGCTCATCCCCGGCATCAGCGAAAGCACCAGCACAAGGGTGAGCAGGGCACTCAGTATTTTCCTCCCTAATTTCTTTTTCTGCTTCATTTCATATATCCTCCTGTTCTTGTCCCATTTGTCCTGATTAAACAAATGGTCATTGTATCTATATAAATGACATGCATCATTTGTTGATATTCATGTCAGATTGATTTCACATAGCTTTCTCCATGAAAGATATGGGTTAAGATGTATCAACCGGGTAGCGAAGATCGGCAAGCTCTTTCCTTATATCATCATCGCTATAAGGCTTAAGCACATAGCCGCTTGGTCTTGTGTCAAACATGTCAGCATTGCACATATACTCAGATGATACATAGATAATGTTGCACCTTTTATTGTATCCCCGCAGTTTGCCGGCAAAGGCAACTCCGCTTAATTTGCCTATATTTACATCCACAAATGCTACATCAAACCGCTTATCCGGTATGGTGTCAAATTCTCTTATGCTTTTTATGGCAGTTATTTCATCTTTCTCAGAACATATCCTTTTTAGCGAAGCCTCTATCATTCTTAACAGTATCGCTTCATCGTCTATTGCAAATATCTTCATTATCCTCATAAACCTCCTATGATGTGAAAGTAAATGTATGAAATAGAGCTGCTAACCGCTTTCACACATTCGGTTTATATGAATGGGCTTTGGAAATAAAAAACACCCAATATAGAACAGGTTATTGTTTAACCCGTTCCATATTGAGTGTATATATCTTGAATGTACGCAAAAAAGGGCAGAGAATGCCCTAAGTAAGTAAGTAAGTAAGTAAG
>JAFUXG010000069.1 GCA_017470935.1 Lachnospiraceae bacterium | reverse complement strand
GAAGGTATATGAGGGTAAGGATATGCTTGATTACCTGGAGAAGAGGGTTGACCGCCTGGTGATGGTGGACGGAGAGAAAGCCACATCCAAGCTGGGTTCCTCTAAGGTGCTCAATGTGGTCTTGTTAGGGGCTGCCATTGCCAGTGAAGAGATAGATATTACAATGGAGGAGATACGTGCTGCTATCAGGGAAAAGGTTCCGGAGAAATTCCATGAGCTTAATAACAGAGCACTTGATGAAGGAGTCCTGTTATACTCGGAAAGCGTTGAGGCTTAATAAAGCTGAAAGAGAATAGGCGAAATAATGCCAATAATTTAACTGCGGTTAAAATGTTATATATGTAATAAAAAGGTTTAAGGAGTTCAGATCATATGTTAAAAAAATATCTTATTGCATTTTTCATTTCCATGGTTCCTCTTATTGAGTTGAGGGGTGCCATTCCATATTCAATAACTATGGGTCTGCCTACACTACAGGCATATATTGTATGTATTGTGGGCAATATGATACCGGTTCCCATAATCTTTCTGTTTGCCAGAAGGGTTCTGGAGTGGGGGAAGGATAAGAAATATATAGGCAAATTCTTTACATTTTGTCTTGAAAAAGGACATAAGGGCGGCGAGAAGCTGAAATCTTCTGCAGGAAGAGGACTGTTCGTAGCACTTCTTCTCTTTGTAGGTATTCCCCTTCCGGGAACAGGTGCGTGGACGGGAACGCTGGCTGCCAGCATTCTTGACATGGATTTTAAGGAGAGTGTAATTGCTGTGTTGTTAGGCGTTATACTTGCGGGTATTATTATGGGACTTGTAAGTGCAGGAGTACTAAGCGGACTGAAGCTATTTTAATTGAGAATAATATATGAAGCTACAGTCCTTGTGAAATGATCGTGGCTGAAAAATGATCGGTATAAGACTTGGTAATAATTAGCATAAACATTGACAAGCGGTGGAAAAACATTTACACTGAGGGTTGGCAGGTTACATAATGTGATGATTCGGAACCGGAATAAAAACAGTATCTTTGAGACGGCGGCAAAAGGAGACTGAGCAAAGATACGGAACCGGAATAAAGAATCTGGAATAGGAGGGTATGTATCGTGATCAAAATATACAGAACAGATGACAGAAAAATTGGAGAATTACATACCTTTGAACAGGGCTCCTGGATTCAGCTTACGGATCCTTCCCTTGATGAGATGACTATGATTTCTGAACGATTCGATATCGACATTGCTGATGTCCGTGCCGCTATGGATGCGGATGAGAGCTCCCGTGTGGATATTGAGGATGACTATACATTGATATTGGTAGATATACCTGTAATTGAGATTCGTAATGACCAGAGGGCTTATACGGCAATTCCTCTTGGTATCCTGCTGTTAGATGATTTTCTGATCACAATCTGTGCCGAGGAGACACCGGTGCTTCAGTACTTTGTAAACTCTACAGTCAGGGAATTTTCTACAAAGAAGCAGATGAAATTTGTGTACCAGATATTATACCGCACCTGTATGGTATATCAGTTATATCTGCGTACCATTGACAGCAACCGTACTGAGATAGAGGAGCGTGCCCAGGAGGATGTGAAGGAAGAGGATCTTGTAATGCTTCATGAGTTAGAATCCAACCTGGTATATTTCGCAACATCTTTAAGAGCAAATGGTGCTGTCATCGACAGGCTTTCACGTTACAGCCGGGTGAGGCAGTTCCCTGAGGACAGGGAGCTTTTGGATGATGTTAAGGTGGAGAATGGACAGGCTATCGAAATGACTATTATCTACCGTGACATCATACATGGTACAAGAGAGCTGCTTTCTAATATGATCGATATACGGCTTAACAATGTGATGAAATATCTTGCGGCCATCACAATTGTTATGGCGATTCCCAATATAGTTTCAGGGTTTTACGGAATGAATGTGGCAGGGGAATGGGTGCCCCTATACAGAACACCCTACGGATTTGGAATTATATGCTTTGCAACATTTATTGTGTGCGTGATAGTTCTTGCCGTTTTGAAGCGGAAGAAGATGTTATGATGTTTGGACAAAGGAGGATCAGGGTTATGAAACATAAGGGATTGGCGGCTTTGGTGCTTTCATTTATCATGCTTGTAGGGTTACTTCCTGTACTGCCAGGTAATGTCAAGAGTGTGAGTGCAGCGGGCACAGTGAAGAATGTCGTGCGCAGCATGGCGGGTATTACTGCGCCGTCTACAGGCTGGAGTTCTGATTTCTCAAGCTCAAAGCTTATGTTTGCAAGGGATATAAGCGTTAATAAAAGTGCGTCTCTTAAGCTTACGGATGACAGCAACTATAGCAGCAGTCCCGGAAGCTGGAACCCAGTGACATCCTTAACAACGTCAGCAGCAAGGGTTGATTCAACAATTAATTCCGGAGTTAATCTTAACAATGTATTTCCGGGTGATTCTATTAAATTAGTGCTATCAGGATCGTTGAATGGTGAATCCTTTGACCAGACCTCCGTTCTGTTTTATAACAGCAACACAAATCAGGTTGAGGCCTATGGAAAAATAGGAGATGGAACTCTTGGTGCTAAGACTATTAACATACCTACAGGTATGAGTGCTGGAGAATATCAGATGCTGCTTCTTCTTGAAAGATTTAACACTGGAGGCAGCGTGGATCAGGCATTTAGAGTAACAACAGAATATACTGTAACGGTGAAAAGTACCGCTGAGCTTAAGTCAGTAACCTTTGACTTTAATACTCCGCCTATAACACGTTTAAGCGGTGGTACGCTTCAGCAGACAAATCTTACGGGAGCTATGGAGCCGGTAGTGTTCACGGTTTCTGATACAAGTGTATATTATTTTCCTGAGAATTATGTGTCGCTTGGACTGACTAATGGTATCACTGTGACGCGTAACGGTCTATATCAGATTACGGTTTCGGGTACTCCTACACAGACCTCTGCAAAGGTAACTTTGGCTAATCCTGCCACTAAGGCAGTCCAAAATCCCCCCACTGCTGTAACAACAGGAGTGGAAAAGCTTCAGGGCACAGATACGACCATGGAGTATGCAGCCTCTGCAGGAGCTACATCATGGACACCGTGTACAGCAGGCAGTACATCAGTAGCGGCAGGTGTGTGGTATGTAAGATATGCCGGCACAGATGAAAAGCAGCCAAGCAGTGCCACACAGGTGGCTGTTGTATCATCCTCAGATGCACACTATGTTCTTATTAATCTGCCGGAGGACTCACATATAACAAGGGATACCAGCGGAGGCATGCTTTACCAGTATGGTCTTACCAGTGACATGGAGCCGGTAATACTTAACGCTAATAACGGATATTATTTTCCAGATACATATAGAAATCAGTCAAAGAATGGTGTCACATTACAGGTCATGAGCGAATCCCAGATAAAGATCTCGGGAAAGCCTAATGGTGGAAATGTAACCTTCGACATAACTCCTGCTACGAAAAGGAAGACCAATCCTGCAAAGCCGGCATCGGTGGCTGGTGATAAGATGAAGATCACAGGAACCACTGATAAGATGGAATATGCTGATGCAGAGACTCCCGATACATGGAATCCCTGCTTGAACGGAGAAACTCCTGTGGAAGCTGCCGGCACGAAGTACGTGAGATATAAGGAAACAGATACGGCAAATGCCAGCAGCGTGGCAACTGTGATCGTGGAGGAAGATCCTGGTAGTGGTAATAAAACTCCTGTTGGAGGATATACCGTTATGATTGAAACTCCTAAGGGAAGCCATATAACTATTGGTACAGAATCGGAGAATTTATACCGACAGACCGGAATAACCGGAGCCATGCAGAATGTGAACTATTATGCAGATGCGGGATATTACTTCCCCTCAAGTTATAAGGTAAAACCTGTCAATGGAGTCCGTGTGGTGAGAAGCGGCGCCACAATGCTTACGGTTAAGGGAACGCCGACGGATGATACGATCATCACATTGGATGAAGCTATAGATGTGAATACACCATTGTACAAGGCTACTGTGATAAATGGTACAGGAACCGAAAGCTATGTGGCAGGAACAGCTGTTGATATTACTGCAGCTGATAAATCAGGTCTTACATTTACCGGCTGGAAGGTGAATTCGGGTGATGTAACCCTGTTAAATGCAAAAGCAAAAACCACATCCTTTGTTATGCCAGCCAGGACAGTGGAGGTTGAAGCCTGCTATTCTGATGGAGCTTCAGCTGATAGTGGGAATACATCTGGCGGGGCGTCTGATAACAATTCTGGCAGCAGTTCAAGTAGCAGTTCCGGTAATGCAGCTGTAACGCCGGCTGGCGGTGACACAGGTAATGCATCAACGGGAGGGGGCAGCTCTTCGGGAGGTACAACAGCTGTGGCCACACCTCTTCCTAATGAAACAATATTGAATAATTCCATGGTGCTGGATCTGTCTGCAAAGGTTAAATGGAATGGAACGTCTTGGAAGGTCACATGGAATAAGGTGGCCGGGGCTGATGGATATGATGTGTATGCATGCCAGGGACAAGCAACTCCATCAGGCAGTAATTATGTGCAGATTGCAGGAAATGATTCCAATAGAGCATTTATCTCCACAATAGGCGGAAGCGCAGTGGACAAGAGGAAGGTATATTCCTTTGTGGTCAGGGCTTACAGGGTAGTTAATAAAACTAAGGATTACATAGGTGCCAGCAGGGTGCTGTATGCTGCAGGAGACGGCAATAAGACCTATACGAATGTTAAAAACCTTAAGCCATCTAAGAAAACTGTTACAGTGAAGAAGGGCAAACGGAAAAAACTTCAGACAAAATACAAGAAGCAGAAATCTTCAAGGAAGCTTCTATCTAACAGCAGCGGTAAGAAGCTGAACTATTACAGCTCTAACAAGGCTGTGGCAACGGTTGATGCGGCAGGAAGAGTTTCAGGAGTGTCTAAGGGAAAATGTGTTATATATATATTGGCACATAATGGAGTCAGAACGTCAGTGACGGTAAAGGTAAAATAGATAAGGTTATTAATTGAGAGCTTACAAGCAATGTTTGCAAAATATTAAGCCTGGCAATGCAGATTACTGCTATTGCCAGGCTTTTGATATTTTTTTAGGGGCTGATCTCATCTTCCCTGCTGGATTATAAGGGCTTGCTGTCAGCATTTGATGGGTTCAGGATAATCCTCTCCGAGAGTATCAACAGTCATGGACTTGATCTTCTGCTCTGTAAGGGGCTTATCGTAGTAGTCAGTCTCCACGCAGGCAATCTTGTCAACTATATCAAGACCTTCTATGACCTTGCCAAAAGCAGCATATTCTCCGTCAAGATGCGGAGATGTCTTGTGCATGATAAAAATCTGGGAGCCTGCTGAGTCAGGCATCATGGAACGGGCCATTGACAACACTCCCGGGGTGTGCTTTAAATTGTTCTCAAAACCATTGGAAGCAAATTCTCCCTTGATGCTGTATCCGGGACCGCCCATTCCTGTTCCTTCAGGACAGCCTCCCTGGATCATAAAGCCCTTGATGACTCTGTGGAATATCAATCCGTCATAAAAGCCCCTCTTAACAAGAGAAATAAAATTGTTTACTGTGTTGGGAGCTATATCGGGATAAAGCTCTGCCTTCATAATGTCACCATTTTCCATTGTGATAGTAACTATTGGATTTGCCATTTGATCTGATTCCTTTCATATTGCTATATTTGTGACAGGGTGCTGCATGCGTTCTATAACCTTTATTAATGGAAGGATTGGCAATGAGCACCAGTTAAATGATAAAGAATTTTCATTAAAAAGTCAACTTTATGTATTTTTTTTCACAATTTACATCAAAAATTCATAATAAACTTTAAAATTACATAATTTTTCACTGAATTTATATAATTTTTCATTGAATTTACATTGAAGTTCATAATTTTTTGACATAGAATAAATGTATCAGCTGATGCAAATATTCTGACATAAAAAGGAGGGCTATTAAAAAAGAAACTACTTGCTTATCCAACGGGAATCCACTATAATACAAATAGGTATGTATTTCTATGGTCGGAAGGGGTAGTTACTATGAAAAAGATTAGCTTTAGATTAAGAAGTTTTGATAAAGAGCAGTTTCTGACATTTGATATTGACAATGATGCAGAGCTGGATGAGGAATTATTGGACTTTCTTGAGGATGAGGAGCCTGAGGGAATTGTTCCGGTGATTTTCGAAGAACAAGATGAGTTTGATACATTTTCATATGATATAACGGATAAGATCCATCTGTGCGAGCTTTCTAACCAGGAGATCAATGCAGAGATGGTGCTTATGGTATTGAGAGGTTTGGTGTTAAGCCTGATGAATATGTCGGAGTATAGAATTCCGCTTTCATACCTTGTGCTTAACAGGCAGTATATATATATAGATTCCGACTACAAGGTTGAGTTTGTTTGTATTCCGTTAGAGGATATGAAGGAAGAAGCTGATCTTACCAATTTTTTCAGGAATTTTATAGCAAGTCTTAGATTTGATCCTTCTGAGAATGGAGATTATGTTGCAAAGCTTTTGACATATGTTAATGACAGAGAGCTTTTTAATCTTCATAATTTGCTTGAGCTGGTTGAAGAGCATATGGAGAATTTCGGAATCGAGATTCCGGATGGAGACTCCAATGAGATATATGGTGAATACACCGAGGTGGAGGATGCACCAGAGAAGGCTGACTATGATGAAGATAGCAAGGCTAATGATGCTATGTTAGACAGTATAATTAACGAAGGTAATTCAGATGATGACTTAGAAGCCTTCAGCGAGGAGCAGGCGGGAAGTGAGGATGCTGCTGAAGCCTCTTATGAAGAGCCGGTACAGGCAGCGGATGAAACTGTATACGAGGAACCGGTACAAGCTGAAGAAGAACCGATAGAGGAACCGGTACAGGCTGAAGAAGAACCGATGGAAAAGCCGGTACAGGCTGAAGAAGAACCGATGGAAGAATCGGTACAGGCTGAAGAAGAACCGATACATGAGGAGCCTGCCAAAGCTGATGAGAAGCCGGTGTTCGAAGAGCAGGCAGCGGATGAAGCTGAGCCGGTGCTCAAGGATAATGATGCAGATGCCCCTGACTTAACTGAAGCTGAGCTGGCTAAGCCTGAACAGGAAGAGACTGAAGAGGAGACTGCAGAGATTGGCGGCAAGCCGGATGATGATGAAGGTGGAGATGCGTCAGATGAAGCTGATGAAGATGAGACGGCGGTCGAACAGGGTGAGCAAAAGCGAGCACTCTTTAGGACTAAGGAGAATACCGGTGCAGTAGGTGTTGTTATAGAAGATGATTTTGAGGCATTTATGGCCGAGAAGGAGAAGGAAGAGGCTGATGCAGCGAATGATGACCAGGGCATTAAGATTAGAAAGGATGTGAAGGTCAATCGTGCAGGGCTTCTCAAGAACACCCAGGAGGAGCTTAAGGCTCAAGAGGAGGAGCTTGCGGAAGCTTCTTCTGAACAGCCTGAGGAGAAGGAGGAACAAGACGCTTCTGATAAGGAGGAGCAGGGTGCCTCAAAAAAGAAGGGCAGAACAAAGAAGGATAAGACTGAAAAGGCTGATAAGAACAGTAAGGATACAGATAAAGAGGATAATGGGAAGGAGGAAGGCGCAGGCTCAATTCTTTCCCAGACCATTGGTAATGCTGCTAATAGTATAATAGGTGGCGGTGTGCCTAAGGTTAATCCATATCTTATAAGAGTGAATACGGATGAACGCATAATGATAATGAAGCAGACCTTTAAGATAGGTAAGGCTGGAATGGGTGTTGACTACACAATCAGTGGTAACGGTGCAATAAGCAGAGTGCATGCTATTATTACTGGAAAGGATGGAGAATATTTCATTAAGGACAATAAGTCAACAAACCACACCTTTGTAGATGGAAAGAATGTAGAAGAGGGTGAAAATGTAAAGCTTACAGACGGATGCAAGATTGTTCTGGGAGATGAAGAGTTTATCTTCAAATTACAATAGTGTTGAGTAATCATAGCGCATTTGATTATGATGAAAAGAGCTCCTTTTTAGGGGCTCTTTTTTGATGCACAGGGCTGCGCTTGTGGCTATTTCGATTTTTGTCGAAAAAAGTATGCGTAGTAAGCATGGTTTTCCTGGTGGATTGTGAAAATACAAGGGGAGCATAGGCATGATAACAGCGGGAGATGTATTAGATGGCAAATATAGAATTATTAGAGAAATTGGCAGGGGTGGCATGTCCGTTGTGTATCTTGCTGTGGATATGAGGCTGAATAAAATGTGGGCAGTTAAGGAAGTGATTGTGGGGAATGATAGTTCAGGTGCATATTATGAGGGAATAAGAAGCGAGATAGAGGTTGTTAAAAAATTGGATCATCCGGTATTGCCAAGAATTGTTGATGTCATTTACTCCGGTGAGGGTGCTTACATAGTTATGGATTACATTGAAGGTAAGCCGTTAAATCAATTACTTAAGGAGCAGGGCACTGTCAAGCCGGAGCTTGTGGTGAAATGGTCTGTGTGTCTGTG
Organism: Lachnospiraceae bacterium; assembly: GCA_017470935.1. Taxonomy (GTDB): domain Bacteria; phylum Bacillota; class Clostridia; order Lachnospirales; family Lachnospiraceae; genus CAG-590. The sequence continues at coordinate 2,418 of JAFUXG010000069.1, read as the reverse complement.
TGAGGCTCTCTGCTATCTTCATGGCATGAGTCCACAGGTTATCTATAGGGATATGAAGCCCTCCAACATCATATTGAAGCCGGATGGAGATATAAAGCTTATAGATTTTGGAGCAGCATTGGAAATAACGCAAAGAAGGAATGGTGGCGGATGTGCCTTTGGGACAAGGGGATATGCAGCTCCTGAGCAATATGAGGGTGGATATAATGTTATAGATACAAGAACGGATATATACAGCCTGGGAGCAACCATGTATACCCTGCTTACCGGAGTGCTGCCTGAAATAGATAATGGCTGTGTGAAATCTATAAGGGTATGGAATCATAGGCTTTCTGACGGTCTTGACAGGATAGTTCTTAAATGCATGGAGAATGATCCAAAAAGAAGATATCAAAGCTGTAAGGAGCTGCTATATCATTTACACAATTATAAGAGAATGGAAGGAGCATTTGAGAGTAAATGTAGAAAGGCGCTATATAGCTTTGCAGCCTCGTTGCTGCTGGCATTGTTATTTGGAGCAGCAGCGATTAACGGATATAGGGGCATTATTAAGGAGAAGGACCATAAGGATAAGAATACAGAGCTTTTGATGGAGGTAGGCCTGGAATATTTTAGGCAGGAAAAGGATTATGAGAAGAGTGCGTATTATTTTGGACTTGTAGATGACGAGGAATGTCCGGAGGCAAAAGCATATAAGGCCATCGCATTATCCATGTGCAGACTTGATGTGAATTGCGAGGAGCTTTCAGAGGCTCTTATTATGCTTGAGAACAGTGTGGATTCTAAGACATTATCTGATGAAAAGCTGCTGTCTTATGAGCTTATATGTGATGTCTATGTTAAGAATTGCAGCAGGCTTGAAAATGCATATGAAAGGATCATTTCTCTGGCAAGGAAGGGGCTGGGTGCACTTGATGGATATGAGGATGAAGATACAAAGAGGTATTATCATATCGCATTTGACAGGTATCTGATAAGTGGATATGAGGGACTTAATGAGGATAGCCTTAATTATGAACGTGCTCTGGAGTGCTGTGATGATATTCTTCAAATGGTTTCTAAGGATGACAACATGATGATAGGGATGATTGAATCGGGGGATTACAGGAAATCAATGCTGTGTAAAAAGGCAGAGCTTTTAGTGAAGCTATCAAGAATGGATGAGGCGTGTCAGATATATGAGGCTTGTGAGGAGGAATACGGAGATGATTCATTGGAGATATATGTGGAGCATTTAGGCCTGCTATGCAGCATTGAGGAAGCAAAAACCACAGATGTGGAAATGTGGGATTATGATCTGTTGTATGGTGTATATGAACGGGGCAGCAGAATTGCAGGTATAGAGGAGGATCAGCGCTGGAGGCGGCTTGCGGTGAAGCTTAAGCCCTTGTTTGATACAAAGGAAGGGAGTTGAAGCGATGTATTATTTTATGTTTTATGCAGGATTGTTGGGCTTTGTTGTAAGCCTGATTAGTTCAATATACATTTTTTTTAAAAAGGATGTGGGGGAATGTGTAAGGACCATATTCAAATTATATGTTTTGGCGTTTGCCTGTATGGGTGTTATGGCGGTAAGTGCAGTTACACTGATGGAGGGATGTAAGGATGTATCATTTTGCGAATGTCTTCGCGGAGACGATAGTCGACGTGAAGACACAGACAGGGCAGGGGGAGATGAAAATGCCAGTGAGTTATATGTTATAGAAAATGTAAAGCATGAAAGGTATTCGGCGGTTGAAGCAGAGGATTCCCAGAATGTAAATGCTGATTCGGAGAACGCTGCTTCATCTGATAATATTAATCTGCAGAGTGAAGAATCAAATATAAATGTGGATCTGGGGGAGGATGCTTCAGATAAAAACGATGCTGCGGATAAGGAAAATAGTGTGCTGATAACTCTTGCTGCAGATGATGAAAAGCAGCAGGCTTATGTTTTTGAAGGCGAGGATGCTTCTGGGGCATGGACGGCAGAGGGTGTTAAGCTGAGACTTAATATTCATGATGATAATGGTATAGAACGGGTAAGTGTTAAGGTGGGTGAAGGTAAAGAGGAGATTACTGAATATTCTGTAAGAAAGGAAGAGAAGAAGGAGGCTGATGAGGAGGATGGCTCAGAGGGAGATGAAGAAGGTGCTGCCGGCAAAGCAGAAGAGCCGGGAGAAAAGGATAAGGTACCGGATAAGGAAGAGGACTGCACAAAGGATGTTGAAAAGTACATTGAGGTGGAAGAATCCTCGGTGGATTCTTCCGGTGTATGTGTGAAAGTAGTGGTGGATGGTCTGTCGGGAGAGCAGACGGAGATAAAAAGATGGATTCATATTGATACAACATTACCATCGGCAGTAATAACAGGATATAAGAATGATAGAGGAGGAATAGATAAGCAGGAGGGCATTGTCTATTCAAACCAGAGAGTTT
>JAFUXG010000068.1 GCA_017470935.1 Lachnospiraceae bacterium | reverse complement strand
TTTGTGGTCTCCTCCGCGCTGTCGGTCATCTGCTCTAATAGGAGCTTTGCATTGTATTCATATGTGGTTGTGTTATTAAGTGCATTGGTCTCCTTATAGAGAAGCCCCTTATCATTATATACATACGTATAGGTGTTGCCACTGTTAAGGCTCCACGTCTTGCCCTCTGCATCTGCCGCATTCTGGTTAGGGTCCTTAAGTGACACAATACGTCCCAGGCTGTCAAATACCACTGATGATACGCCACCCTCTGCGTCTGTTATCTTGTCGGTGCGTCCAAGGTCATCATAGGCATATTCCTCTGTGTGTACCTCCCCATCTATTGAATAGCATCCATCTTCCTTCTTATCACCCTTCTTTCCTGTGTTCACCTTCTCTATCTGACCTAAGGAATTGTAGATATTCTCAGTTACCATTCCCTTGGCGTCCACTGTCTGACCTTGACTGTATGTATCTGCCCGTTATCGTAGTAGGTAAATTCCATGTTCTCGCCGCTTCTGTTTGTCATGGTGAGCATGTTGCCGGCTTCATCGTAGGTCATAACGGCTTCATCCTCTTTTGAAGTAAATGATCCCTTACGCCGATATGATGTGGTGTGCGGTTATACGAGAGTTGGCTTAAAGGCTGTTTTATCAAATATGATTGATGGCATTATTGTATCATATGGATATTGACTATTCCATATATTTTTATTCATCTTTTTCTTGATAGTAATTACTCCGTTCTGATAATGATAATATATAATTCTGCAAATTAAATATCTTCTTACTCTTTTATTCTTAATAGCAGCTATATACAATACAGTCTATATAATGAATTGGCAATATCATCATTGGTATATTTTTAAATATCCATTTTTTTCCCATACCTTTAATGTCATTTCAGCATTAAAACCAAATATCCCATTATCAGAATCATTTGCAATATTTTGCAATACAGAAACAGCATAATCAACATTATACCCAAGAGCCAAACAATAAGCTGCAGCTTTTGTCACAATTACAACATTATTACTTTTAATAAGTTTATCTATACAATGATATCCAAACTCTGTTTCTTTTTCGAAAATTTTAAATAGCTCTGTAAGGCGTTTACCTTCTTTATTATTAGTTTTGTAATCACCTGATAAAGTTGCAACATACATTAAATTTCCAGATTTTTCAAATATTGTAATTATCTCATCAACTGTATATTTTTTCATTTAATCACCCCAAACTTTCTTAATACTTCTATACCAAATTTATATTGTTCTTCATAACTTTGACCTGCAAGCCAATCTCTTACCGATAGTCCATTAGTAAAATCAAAACTTTTAGTACTATAGTATCCAGAAATTTTTCTATGAGTTGCTCGATCAATAGATATTATATTATTTGTATTATGTATTAATTCAGGGGTAAATCCTGATTTTTTTATTTGTGACTGTTCGACAATATGGTGCCAATCCCTGTTTTTTCCCGCACTTCCTATAGCTATCTTTAGATCATCAAATAATGCGTATCCCTTATCTGGCTGTAAGTTATTAATTGATATACTAAATGCATCATACGCTTCTAAACTTGTTGCTGCACCTTTTGATCCTACATAAAAATCTACTTTTCCACTTCCACTGACCTTCGACGGCATTGCTATCGTCTCAACTTCAGCAGGTGTATCTTTCGGACATCCTGTATTATGCACCAAAACTCCCAGTTCTGATACGTAGTAGGTATGCGAATTTTCCACCTCGAAATTGTAGACCAGTACAGGCTCATCAACATATTCGATCTCTATGGATATGACAGGTACTGTTCTTCCGTCTGCAAGTCTTACAAGGTCTCCGGGTTTTAGTTCCTCTGATGGTATGAAGCCCGTCCCCTCTACATAGAATGGATGTCCGTCTGTTGTTACTATCTCCTCATCCTCTATGTAGACATGCACAAGGGTATGCTTCTCATTGACAAAGGTCTGTAATACCTTCCTGTATCCTTACGCTATATTCGAGCAACATACTTAGCAGTTTTTAAATCAATATTCAAATGATGGACATACATCATAGTTTATTTCAACTTTTATTAACTCCTCTATGATATTTTTTACATCTACCGCCTTTCCTTTATAAATACAACAATTTCCTTCTTCTAATAATTTTTTTGCATTCAAGTAATTAGTATTTGTTATTTTAGCTACAAGTTTTATTCTATCTACACTTGCATTTATTGGGTTAGTAATATATATACTATATTCTACTATATCATTATGTATTTTGCCTAAATTACTTGTAACAATGGCCCAACCACATTTAGGACATCTCCAACCTATTACGGAATTATCGGAAAATGACTCCATCACTATATCACATTGTTCACAAATCATTTATATCCTCCTGGTTTAAATAATTTAAAAAAACCTATATCGCTAAGATCTGGCGTTTGTGGATCAATCATACCTGCAACAAAGTATTCTCCGTTTGATTTACCCCATAAATATTTAGTTGGTGCTAATACATTCACTTTAAGTCTATCCGCAAGGCTCTGTGCAAATCCATTATCTATAGCTCCAGTATTACAAGATAATAAACGAATTGGTTGTCCATTATATCCCTTCAAATTTTGAATATAATGCACTGCAGTCTTTGCATTTATCTCAACATGATTACCATTATGTCTAATTTTTATAGTCTTGCTAGAACCATGTGCAATTATATCAAAATATCCATCTGGGTCTATATCCTTTCTTTTGTTAATATAATTTAAAAATACATCATCCGTATCCATAAAGGTTGCATCACCAACTGCAAATTCTTCGCTTACATTCCTGCCGGACGTACTGTCTGCCACATCCTTAACAGTTGTCTCCATCTTGATTTCTGCCACCTTCGTAAGACTCTTGACATCCATCATAAGATTTCCGGCTGACATTATTGAAAGGGCTCCTAATGCTGCTGCTCCTGCCACCTTAAGCGCCATTCCTGGTGTTACTTCTCCGCCGTTAATAGCGTACTGCATCCTTGCATCTCCGGCAAGCTCTAGCGCCTGGGTTGCCGTCTGCACTGTCATGTATGCCTTTCCTGCATACTGCATTGTCTTTCCGATAACTGTTCCTGCCTTGGCAAGCTTGGTAGCTCTGGTCACACCTGACACAAATGTTCCGATTGCAGGAAGTGCACAGGCAAGAGATACAGCTGCCTGTCCCCACTTACCTTCAAGCGCCCATACTCCAGCATTGATTATGTCAGCTCCGTCAAAGAACAATCCTGCCATATCCAGTGCAGTATGAAGCCACTGATACTTGCTTACATCGCCCTGGTCTCCTGCATTCTCCCCACACAGACCAAAAGGATCTACCATGTTTACAGGGTTACCTTCACAATAGGCATATCTGTTAAGTCCTTGTCCGTTGCTTATGTCTCCTACCTTGATATCTTGGTTAATGAATCTCTTGATATCAGAGTTGTAGTAGCGGGCACGCATGTAATAGAGACCGTTGCTGTCGGTAACTACCCCATAGCTTCCGTTATAGAGGAAGCGGATGTTGTTCACTACCTCTGTTAATAGTTCACCATAAGTACCATATGCAAAGCGTTCTGCCACCCTGCCATCCTTTGTGGTTATCAGGGTTGTTGAGCCTATGTTATCGTAGTGGTAGGCAAAGTATTGTTCGGTAGTGTCATTGTTCTGCGCAGCTAATCCCTCTGCTCCATAGTAGTAATGTGTTTCAGATGTGTTTGCCGTTCCTATATTCTCATAAGCTATCAGAAGTCGGCTTAATGATCCTCCCGTATCGGTTACATATTCAGTTGTAATGCCATCCTCTGTGGTGGCGATTCGTGTATTCTCACAGTCATAAGTATAGCTTACTTTGCCTGCTTTAACAAGACGGTTTCTTACGTCATAGGTAAACTCTGTCATCTCCCCGTCAACAGGGCCGTATGTCATGTTGCCCTTGACGTCATAGATGACATCCTCACCGTTATACTTTGTCAGACGGTTGGCTGCGTCATATTCCATGGTGACGCTTATAAGCTTGCTGAGATCACCTTCA
>JAFUXG010000024.1 GCA_017470935.1 Lachnospiraceae bacterium | reverse complement strand
TATATTACTGTTTAGTTAACTTTTGTTTTTGTATGGCGGACGCAGGTAAGCTGGCAGCATGGTGCGTTTTGTATGACTTTCTGTACGGTGATAAGAGTTTCTAAGTATCCCGTTAAAGCTATGATGACGTACGCGGCAAGGTGCTTAGTCGCCATCCATGGCTCCGGCGCACCTGCTCGGCATCCATGCCTCGCATCCGCTGGTGATTTTAGGGATACTAAGAAACTCTAATCACCTCCCAGATGTCATACAAAACGCACCATACTGTCAGCTTACCTGCTGTACGTGGATACCGAAACTATAACACAATATACTTTATAAATTCTAATCATACAAATGATTGTCTGATACTTACGTTTGATCAGTATCTTTTGCCAACGAACAGCGTAAATGCCAGTCGAATATGCCCGGATATGTATGGCATATTGGAAAGGGCTTAGAAGTTCAAGCCTGTCCAAACAGCCATACATATTCGGGCATATCGATGGCATTACGCGTACGGTTTCAAAACTTAACTAAACAGTAATTTAATAATATCATAAAAACGATAAAAGTGAAATGAAAAAGATATAATCTGGGCAGGGAATTTTATATACTCCCCTTAACAGCAAGAGATCACGCAGATATTTTAGCTGGTGGACAGTACCGGTTATCTGCAGAAAGGAGGAGCATAATTATGAAGCTTAACAGAGGAATCAATCTTGGAGGTTACCTTTCACAGTGTGAGCACAGCAAGGAGCATTATGAATCATTTATAGGGAGGGAAGATATCTCAAGGATAGCAGGATGGGGATTTGACCATATCAGACTTCCTATAGATTATGAGGTACTGGAAGACGACGGAGGCTATCCCCGGCAGGAGGGTTATTCCATTGTAGAGCGTGTGATAGGCTGGTGCAAGGAGCTTGGGCTTAATGTGGTGCTTGACCTTCACAAGGCTTATGGGTACGACTTCAATGACGCAGGAGACTCTGACAAGAATAATCTCTTTCAGAATGAAAAGTTAAAGGACAGATTTGTAGCACTTTGGGATAAGATTTCTTCAAGCTTCAAAGGTCATGAAAATGTAGCATTTGAGCTGTTAAATGAGGTGGTAGAGGAAGACAATGCTGATGCGTGGAATGCCTTGATCAGGAAGGCGGTGGGTGCCATAAGAAAGAATGCACCTGAGGCATATATCATTTACGGCGGCATTCAGTGGAACAGTGCCAGGACATTAAAGCTTCTGGAAAAGCCTAATGATGATAAGATCATATTCACATTTCATTTCTATGAGCCGCTACTGTTCACCCATCAGAAGGCCTATTGGGTACCTGCCATGGATCCTGGCTGGGATATTGCATATCCGGGAACAATGGGGGAATACATGGATAAGTCCAAGACTATTGGTGACCAGGGCAAGGCAGTATATGAGTGTGGACTTGATTACATAGGAAAGCAGCTGATTGATGATCTGGTACAGGATGCCATAAATGCAGCAAAGAATGCGGGTGTAGGTCTCTACTGTGGAGAGTTTGGCGTTATAGACCGTGCACCCGTTGAAGATACAAAGAGATGGTTCGATGATGTAAATGAGGTGTTCTCAAAGTACGATATCCGTTACTGTGTATGGAATTACAAGGAGAAGGATTTCGGGATTGCAGATGCACACTACGACAGCATCAGGGATGAACTGATAAGAACATGGAACGGCAAGTAATAGTGCCGTTATAGATAAAAGAAGATGCCCCCGCAATAATAACAAATTAGATTGAAGAAAAAGTATGGTTCGGATTAAGAAAGGAGAAATTTGAAAATGACAATCAAGAACAAGAAGATTGCAAAGAGAGCGTGTGCGGTAATGCTTTCGCTGGCTATGGCTATGGGAACGATGGTTCCGGCAACAACTGCTGAGGCAGCAGGTGGTGACACTCCGGCTGTTAAAACACCGGTAGAATTATCCTACGCCGGTTATACAATGAAATGGGAGGATGAATTCAATGGAACTTCATTAAGCCGTAATGACTGGAATGTAGAATTACATGAACCCGGCTGGGTAAATGCAGAGCTTCAGGAGTATGTTGATTCGGAAAACAATGATAGTAATAAGAATATTGTGGTTAAGGATGGGAAGCTTTATCTTATTCCGATTAAAGAGGGTGAGGGAAAAGATGCTCATTATACATCAGGACGTGTGAATACACAGAATAAGCATGATTTTAAGTATGGTCTGTTTGAGGCAAAGGTAAAAGTTCCGAAAGGCATGGGATATCTGCCTGCATTCTGGATGATGCCCACCAATGAGAATCTGTATGGTCAGTGGCCTAAGTGTGGTGAGATTGATGCTATGGAGGTTATGGGTCAGAATACCAATAAGCTGTACGGAACAATCCATTATGGCGCTCCACATGGACAGAAACAGGGGACAGTAGTTATCAATAACAGTGGATATGTAAAGGTTGACAGTGATTCAGGGAATGATATTAATGGTAATTACACATTTACAAATGTGGACAGCTTTGCTGATAATTTTCATACATTTTCTGTTGAGTGGGAGCCTGATCATATCTCATGGTATGTGGATGGTGTTAAGTATCATGAAGCAAATGACTGGTTTTCAGCAGTTGAGGGCGGTGGTGAGGTTGCGTACCCCGCACCATTTGACCAGCCGTTCTATATGATATTGAACCTTGCGGTAGGTGGAAGCTGGGTTGGTTATCCGGACGAAACAACTACATATGGTGAGGACAGCGCATTTGTAATTGATTCGGTAAGGGTTTATCAGAAAGAAGCTTCATATTATGAAGAAAAGGAAGCAAATGCCGTAAAACCGGAAAAGATCGTTACATATAAGGAAGCAGATGCTAATGGAAATTATGTGACAAATGGTAATTTTGCAGCAGAGATTGACAGTGAAAATGACTGGACACTTCATCTGGAGAGCGATGCTGAGGGCACCACATGTGCTGTCGCTGATAATTCTATTAAGATTACTTCGGCATCAGCAGGTGCCCAGACACATAGTATTCAGCTTAAGCAGGCAGGTCTTCCTCTCTATAGGGGAGTAGAATATACTCTTTCATTTAATGCAAAGGCTGATGCAGCTAGAACAATGGTAGTAGATATTGAGGGACCGGACAAGAACTGGACCAGATATTTTAAGGACACAACGGTAGACCTTACTACAGAAAACCATTTATTTACATATGATTTTACAATGGATGCAGCAACAGATGCAAACTGTTCATTGGAATTTAACTTAGGTAAGCAGGATTCCACAACACCGGTAACTATCAGTAATGTTTCGCTTAAGGTGAAGGATGAAAGTGGCAAGGTTGATGAGAGTAAGCTTCATGAGGTTCGTGCAGATGGTAATTATGTGTATAATGGCTCGTTTCAGGAGGGTGCAGGACGTCTTGGATATTGGGAGATTTCCGATGATGATAAGACGAAGATATCTGTAACTAATGCCAACAATGAGAGAAGACTTAAGATTGTTGCTCCTGAAGGAACAACAGCAGAAAATCCTGTGGTTGTTAAGCAGAGTAATCTCCCGCTTGTTACAGGAAAATATTCGTTATCATATAAAGCGTACAAGGAAAATGCTTCAGAAGACGACCGATCACTTGTTATAACTGTAGGTAAGGTGATGGTAAATGATGTGATTACAGAAGAAGAAAAAGCTTATGACAGCAAGTTCGGGTATAGTGAAAATGATGCCACAACATTTACAATGAGCTTCACTGCTCCCGGAACCTATTATGTTGATGACATTATGATATGTGAGGATGCAATGATCAAGAACGGATCATTTGATGCAGGACTTGCAGGATTTACCCAGTACACCTATGATACGGCAGTTTCAGAATATACAATTGACAGCCAGCAGGAAGATAATGCTTTTGATATTACCATTAAGGATACAGGAACAGAGGACTGGCATGTGCAGTTATACCAAGATGGAATAAGTCTTGAGAAGGATAAGTGCTACAGATTGAAATTTGATGCAAAGTCACCTCTTCTGGACAGAAATATTACATGTGTGATCCAGAGAAATGGCAGTGCTGATGATGACTGGACACCATATTTCAGTGCCATAAAGGCGGATCTTACAAGTGAGTGGAAGACATTTACCAAAGACTTCAAGATGAAGAGTGATTCAGACCCGGTGGCAAGATTCGGATTTGCAATGGGTAAGATTGATGAGCGGATAACAACACAGCACCGTATATTTATAGATAATATTTCACTTGAGGAAATTGATGAGGCTGAGGCGGATATTCCTGAGAATCAGGCAGTTCCGGCAAATCCTGTCGGGGTAAATCTTTTGAAGAATGCATCCTTTGAAAAACAGGAGGATGTTGTGCCAGATTGGGAAACAACGGTAGCCAATTGGAATCCCGATGAGGGGCAGACAGCAGCTGCGGATATTGCTTTTAATGATGGCAAGGCTGCATTTGAAATAGAAGATGTAGGTTCAGACGTATGGCATGTCCAGATAAAACAGTCACCTGTAGTATTAAAGAAGGGAGAGAAATATCAGGTTTCATTTAAGATCAGCTCAACAACTGACCGCAACATTATGTGGGGAATCCAGCATAATGGAGGATTGGACGGATCAAATGATTATACAGGATATTGCGGTGGTGAGGAGATTGGTATAACATCAGGTGAAAAGGTTGTGACAGATACTTTTACTATGCCGGATGATGATACAATGACTTCATTCTATATCTCGATGGGTAAGATGGAAAGCGGCAAAAATGCACCGGGAACAATTACAATATCTGAGCCTAAGCTGGAAAAGGTATTAGATGAGGAACCTGTGGAGGATACTACAGACAAGGATGCAGCAGATGCAGTAGCTAAATTGATCAATGCGATCGGTAAGGTTAATGCCACAGAGGCATGTAAGGCAAAGATTGATACAGCTGATAAGGCATATGACGCTTTGACAGATGGTCAGAAGGCATTAGTAGATAAGGGTGTTGTTAAGAAGCTTACTGATGCAAAGCAGGCATATAAGGATGCAAAGGCTGTAGCTGATAAGGCTGCTGAAGATGCCAAGAAGGATGATCAAAAGAAGGATGATCAAAAGAAGGATGATCGGAAAAAGGAAGATGAAAAGAAAACAGCTGAACCTGTTGTGACTGTTGCAAAGGATGGCAATTCTAATAACAATGGTGTTGTAGAAGCAGGTGAAACAGCAGTTGCTGAGCAGGGCACATATACTGCAGTAAGTGCAACAGAGGCTGTCTATACACCATCTGAGTTGGCAAAGAATAGTGAAAGTGTTGTGATTCCTGCAATAGTTAAGATTGATGGACAGGATGTGGCTGTAACACAGATTCCTAAGGATGCATTTAAGGGCGCAGCTCTTAAGAATGTTACAATAGGTGCTAACATCAAAATGATAGGGGATGGCGCTTTCCAGAATGCAACAAATTTGACTACGGTCAAATTAGGCAAGAGTGTGGCTAAGCTAGACAAGAACTCATTTGCAGGCTGTACAAAGCTCAAGAAGGTCATATCATCAGGCAGTGCAGTGACATCGATTGGCGAGTCTGCATTTAAGGGTGATAAGGCTCTTACATCAGTGGATTTCTCAAAGAGCAGGGTCAAGACCATAGGCAAGAATGCATTTAACGGTGATAAGAAGTTAAATACTATTAAGCTTAATGGTAATGCCATCACAAAGGTTGGCAAGGGAGCCTTCAAGAACATTAAGAAGAAAGCGACCATAACCATATATGCGAAGGATAAAAAGACCTATAACAAGGTTGTTAAGCTCATTAAGAAGTCAGGGGCAAGCAGCGTTAAGTATAAGTACAAGAAGAAAAAGTAAGGGTAGAATATAGCTATAAAATATCAGGAATCAGACAGGCGGAGGGATCATAGATTTTAGATCTTTCCGCCTGTTTTATTATGGGGACAGCTATTTAATAATGCTATTGGCTAAAGCTTTATAGGTCGAATTTATATAAATAAAATAATGACAAACCTCTGGAATGGCTTTATAATATACATGGGTTAATTTTCTTGTACTTGGAGAATTTGAATAGGCAGCAGAAGGGAGTGTTACATATGAGAATAACTAGAAAGATTATAGCCGGAATAATGTGTGCTGTACTGAGTGCCCCTGTGGTTACAGGTCACAATCCCAATGTTATATATGCGGCAGAGAATTTAACAAATAGTATAGCAGTTCAAGACGTGAATGCATCTGGCGAAAGCGATGATGTTATAAGATGCCAGAATGCGGTGGATGCAGCACAGAGTAATGTGGACATTTTGAAGAAACAGCTTGAAGAATATAAGGCGGAAGCTGTCACAAAGGAGGCTGCTGTTACAGCGGCTGTTGCAGTGGTTTCTCTGGGAAGCTACGGGTATTTCAAATCCAAGAATTCCACTGATGCCATGAATATTCTGACAGGTACTAATGTGAAGAGCTCTTATCTTAGGGGCACAACCGCTCCTGACGGTTTCATTGGATACACTAATATCGGACAGGAGGGGGATGCCACAAGCCTTGAGAATATGAAGCTTACCCTTGACTGGATCAAGGAGTGCAATCAGATCCGAGTAAATGAAGGCTTGAATCCATGTACTGTCAATGATGTGGCAATGGCCATGGCTCAGACAGATGCCAATTATTCTGCTAATAAATGGGGACATGCCAGTTATTATAATGTGGCAGAGAATTTAGCCAAGGGATATAATGTGAAGTACGGAGGCACCGGGAGGATCGCTGATCCTTATGTGGGATGGTATACGGAAGAGAAAACTATTTACCAGAATAATGTAGGAAATTATGATGGGGCTTCCTCTCTGTCAGCCTATCAGCTGTCGCAGAGTTATCCTGATTTCTATCATCAGGTTGGACATTATCTCAATATTATTGTCAGCGAAACCCCGGTTACAGGCTACGCTGTTAATTCCTCTGTAAAGGTTCACGCCCAGGAATTTGATTCCTATGGCAGGACCGGAACAGGTGTTGATGTTGACAGCTACGAGAAGGATTTCATAGCATATTATAATAAAGTGACAGCTGCTGTGACTAAGGCACAAAGTGACTTGGCTGAGATTAATAATAAGATTGGCAGTACGGAAGCAGAGCTTGCAACAGCTAATAATACATTAAGTGCTGCCAAGACTGCTTTAGAGAATGCGAAGAAGGCAGAATCTAAGGCTGCAAATGAGGTCATATACACCAGTGAAACAGGTGGCGGTAATGAGGCATGTGTCATAATCTCTGGTACCATTACAGGAGATGACGGAGTGACGTATCAGGTCACTAAGATTGCTGATAATGCATTTAAAAATAATAATAAGATAAAAATTGTGACAATTGATGATAATATTAAAGAGATTGGAACAAGTGCTTTTCAAAATGCGGCAAAATTGACCACGGTCAAATCAGGAACGAGCCTGGAAATCATAGGAAATGCAGCATTTAAGGGAGATAAGGCTCTTAAGACAGCAGATTTTTCTAATAGCAGCATTATGACGATCGGCAAGAATGCATTTAACGGTGATAAGAAGCTTAAGAGCATTAAGATTAACGGCAATAAGCTTAAGAAGGTAGGCAGGAACGCATTTAAGGGGATCAGGAAGAATGCTCTGATAACAATATATGCAAAGAACAGAAAGGTATATAACAAGGCGGTCAAGCTCATTAAGAAATCCGGAGTGAAAAACGTCAGATACAAGTATAAGAAGAAAAAATGATGACAATATACAAGGCACGGGAGAAACACCTTGAGGTGGTGCATATCAGGTTTTCCAACCGGTTGCTTAGGTATATATAATGTGGTCAGTGTATGATATGGGATGCAGGCTATACATTTTCCTCCCGGTTTCTGACATATTCTTTGAGCATTGAGAAGAACAGTCTCTGATCCGTAGATGAGAGCCTGCGGTATAATGCTTCAAATTCAGCAAAATGATAGGGGGAAGGTTCAACATTTGCATCATCTATAATGTCTGCCACACGGCAGTCCAAATATTGTGTGATACTATAGAGGGAGTCCAAAGAAAGCTTTGTGACTCCCCTTTCTGCTTGGCTTATAAAGCCCACAGAAAAATCAAGGGCTTCCGCCAGCTTCTCCTGGGTAATCCCCTTCAATCTTCTCTGATTCTGTATTCTGTGTCCTATTGTCTTGTAGTCTAATTCCATAAGATGCCTCCATGATCTGTGCTTTTACTTTTATATATTGTCTGTTATATTCTGTACGATAAAAAGAAAGTAATACTGTTATTTTTCACCACAGACTAGCACAAATACTGTTGCAAACTGAAACAAATAATGTTAGAATAGTAAACATCCATCAAGAGGTTTATGGCAGTGCAGCAGTTGCACTGTACGATTTAGTTAAGGAGGATGTTATATGAGGAAAATGAGAACTGGAAGGCGAGGTTTGAAACGTGGGTTGGCATGGCTGCTTACAGTTGCTATGGCATTGCCTGCAGGAGGATTTTTTTCTAACAATGTGGGTGTAGTCAAAGCAACAGAAATTGGGGCTAGAGAGAATAATGGTGAACAACCATATACACCGGCTTTTTATACTTTGGCTGATGAAAACACAAATGAAGCGGATAAACTTGGTAAATTTGCATTTGTATACAATCAGTATTGGGGATTGAACGATGATGGAGAAGATAATTATTATCGTCGGATAACATTTGATTATTATAATGATACTGAAGACAGAGTTGCATACTTAATCTATGAACCTGAAAGAGATGATGGCGTTACTTTGGATTTTCAGCCGGGAGATGCAAATTCTACATTTGAAAGATGGGAGATGCATGATGAATATATAGATGAAGATAATAACCCACAGGTTGATGATCGTACAGGCGTAGAGGGAATGGGATTATATATTAGCCGTTGGGAAAATGATGAAGAGAGTTATGTATCATTATTTGCTGAATATCCAACGGCATCATGTGTCGAGGATACAGAGGAAGAGACTGCTTTGAATGCCGGCGGAGAGCCCCAATATAAGGTATGGAAGATAACTATACCTGGCAATATTCTTGAAGAAGATATATTTGTTAATGCATCTATTAAGAAGACAGAGACATATGAGGAGGACGGACAAGGGAAAACCAGAGAGACGTGGGATGAACAACCTTATGTTTCTTTGGCAAAACCGTTAACAGGTCTAACTGCAAATCAAGATGTCACAAATGATGACTGGTCGGATAAGAAGTTGGATATATGGGTTAATTTGTTTGGTGACACAGAATTAAAGTTTTTCGATAGAACAATGGAGAGTATGAATCCTTTGGATGATGAGACGGTTACCATTATAGAGCCGGATGAAAGCACTAGTACACAAACTTTGGAAGGCGGAGTACTTTCATACAGATTTAATCAGATTGGTGAATATATAATTTATACAGGCGATGGGTATACTGCAAAGTATGCTGTGATTGTTTCAGTTATGGCATCACCGGTGAACTTCTTTAGTGCACAATCGAATAATGAATTAATTAAAGACAATAATTATTATTTGGTCAGGAAGAATGGTGAGCAGACAGTCTATTTCTATATCAACGAAGAATGTGAGGACGATGGACAAAATTATTCCTTTGGATCTTGTGGTTATGCCTTATATCCAAAAGAAGGGGATGCTGAGAGAGTGGATGATGTTACAGCAGATAAGATTGAGGCAGATCCATATATAAGTAAAGTTGGTAATACAAATTGGTATGAGTTTGTTATTGACGATACGAATTATAACAGTTTTGAGATTTTCGTAGATACGGATGGTCCATATGAATATGGCGGATTTTTAAATGTTAGTATTTTAGATCGTGCAGATGACTATATTGTTAAGGGAACTGATGGAGACGAGTACTGGGGATTGGTAGGAGTGATTGTACCATACGAATTCCAGATATTTAAGTGGGATTCAGATGAAAAGGATTTGAAGCCTATTACAGGTAATGCGTTAAATAATTTCAAATTGTACACTACAACAGAGCACACAATATTGGCAAAAACTGACGAGGAGGCTGATCCTGATATTGCGGCTTTCAACATTGAAAATTCTGAAGAAGGAATCTTAAGCTTGACGGGTTATCGTGAAGGAGTATATGTGCTCAGTGACGGTTCGCAGGATATAAGTGTTATGTTTGCGCTTCCGGCTACAGCACTATTCAGTACATCAGAAAGACCGGAACTGGGAGAGGCGTTGGATAATTATCTTCTTGGTACAAGAGTTTATCAGGGACGTGAACAGGAAGGGTATGTTCTTTTAGATGTTGCTGATGATAATCCAAATTCTATAAAACCGGGGCAGGTTCAGGTTAAGTCAATCGAAAATTATAAGGACAGCTATTGGGGTGATGATGGATGGGTTGATGAGACCTATGATGAAATTGATGGATTTATTAAGCTGGATAAAGATTCGCCTGTTAAAAAAGATGAAAACATAATTGGTTATAAGCTTATATTTACAGATAAAATTGACAGGGATTTCACACTTCGAATGATCGGTGAGAGGGTCGGCGAAGATCTTGATGATGATATAAATGATATTGGCGTTGAATGTATACCTATAGACAGCATTTCTATTAAAGCTGCTCCAACTAAAGTGAAGTATACAGAGGGAGATACATTTGATGCTTCCGGACTTGTTGTTGAGGCAAAATACAAAGATGAAAAGACATTCGCTGTTGATTCTAAGGATTATACGATTACAATTGGAAGTAAGAAAGCTGATGCAAAGCTTGCAGCAACCGATAAGACAGTATCTATCTCTTACCTTGGAAAAACTGCCACACAGTCAATTACTGTAGCTGCCAAGCCTGCAACAACAGAGGCACCTAAAACAACAGAGGCACCTGCCACAACGGAGGCTCCTGCCACAACAGAAGCTCCAAAGACAACAGAGGCACCTAAAGAGGTTGGAGCAACAGTAACAGATACAAGCAGCGCAGGTGCAGCTTCTACATCAACATATACTGTAAGTGATAAGTCAACAGGCGCGGGTGATGCCGGAGAAGTTACATATTCCGGTGAGAGTGCAGGAAGTACGGCAACAAGCGTTACAATCCCTGATACCATTACAGGAAGTGATGGAGTAACTTATGAGGTTACCAAGATTGCTGATAATGCACTTAAAGGCAACACAACAGTTAAGGAAGTGACAGTCGGTAACAACATTGTTGAGATAGGTGAGGGTGCATTCCAGAATGCAACGAAATTGACCACGGTCAAATTAGGTAACAATGTTACTACTATTGACAAGAATGCATTTGCGGGATGTTCAAAGCTTAAGAAGGTAACGGCATCAGGCAGCAAGATAACAACGGTTGCTGAATCAGCATTCAAGGGTGATAAGGCACTTACATCTATTGACCTTTCAAAGAGCAAGGTTAAGACTATTGGCAAGAATGCATTTAACGGTGATAAGAAGCTTAAGACAATTAAGATCAATGGTAACAGCTTGACTAAGGTAGGAAAGAATGCATTCAAGGGAGTTAAGAAGAATGCTACTATAACAGTTAATGCAAAGGATAAGAAGACCTACAACAAGGTTGTTAAGCTTATCAAGAAGTCCGGAGCTAAGAATGTTAAGTACAAGTTCAAAAAGAAGAAATAATTAGGAGCTAAGTAATTATTAGATAGGGTGTAATGTCTCAATATATTTGCGAGGCATTACACCTTTTTTCAATCAAAAGAATTGTGCGAGGGAGGATGTGCATTGGCTAAGGTAATACACAGATTGCAGGATTATAGACATTTGGAATGGTCCAAGTTAACACATTCATCAGGAATGGGTGGCTCCATTTTGAAATCATATCGAATCATGGATAACACAAAAATATACTACAAGCTATCGGATTACAGCAGTGTTCACGGCTTTATAGGTCATGAGTGTGTAAATGAGATATTGGCGGCAAGGCTGATGGGTGTGTTGGGAATCGAACATCTTGACTATAATCTTATACATGCAAGGGTGAAGATCGGAAATAAGGAATATAAGACGTATCTTTGTTCCTCGAAGGACTACAAGAAGGAGGGAGAGTCTGCCATATCCATGGAGACTTATTATAGAGATAACCATAGAGAGAAGGAAGAGCCTTTGGAGTTCTGCATTCGCATGGGATGGGCACAGACCATATATAAGATGTTTATTGTGGACTATATAATCCTTAATCGGGACAGACATGGGGCTAATGTGGAAGTGCTATATAACAGGAATACCCATAAGGTCCGTCTTGCGCCATTATATGATCATGGTTTATCATTGGTTTGCGAATGTAAGAAAGAGCGTGAGCTTGAGGAGTTTGATATAATGAGGGATGTAAAGATACAATCATTTGTAGCCGGATGTTCAGCTAATGATAATCTGTCTCTGGTGCCCGTTAAAATCATGAGACAGATAGGAAATCTTGACCGGAATAGCGAATCTGAATTGTTTGAGGGTCTTGAGGGAATTATATCAAATAGATACAGAGAGAAGATGTGGGATATGATATGGAAGAGATGGCAGCATTTTGACAGAATGAGGCAATAATATTTCAGTCTTGAAAAAAGTTGTAAACAGTTGTAAAATAATTTAAAAGTTGTAAACAGTTGTAAACGGAAAGAAAAGTTGTAAATAGGTTTAAAGGAAGATATGATATAACATGCAGGAGAGTGAAATAATGCAGAATCCATTTACTATTTCCTTTGGAAAGAAACCGGAACAATATATATCAAGAATCAGCATTACGCAGGAAATTACAGAGATGTTCAATTCTGAAAGACCATCAACGCAAGCCTATATGGTGGTGGGGGTCAGAGGAGCCGGGAAAACAGTTATGCTCAGTAATATATCAAAAGAACTTAGGGAAGATGCTGATTGGATAGTAATGGAGCTTAACCCTACAAGAGATATTCTGGAAAGCTTTGCCGCAAAGCTATATGCTCTTCCGGAAATGAATAGGTTATTTATAGATGCAAAGCTTGACCTGTCTCTTTTGGGAATGGGCGTAACGATTGAAAAAGGGGTTAAAATATCGGATGTAGAGCAGGCTATTTCATCAATGATGGAAGTTATTAAAAAAAAGAAAAAAAGGGTTTTAGTAACAATAGATGAAGTGACCATCAATCAATATGTGAGAGAGTTTGCCAGTGCTTTTCAAATATTTATCAGAAGTGAGTATCCCTTATTTCTGATAATGACAGGTCTGTATGAGAATATTAATTCTATACAAAATGATAAATCACTTACTTTTTTATACAGAACTCCTAAGGTGGTACTTGAAGCTCTGAATATATCTGCAATCACAGGAACTTACAAACGTGTTTTCAAAGCCACAGAAGAGGATGCCAGGTACATGGCGGGATTGACAAAGGGATACCCTTTTGCGTTTCAGGTTTTGGGATATCTTGTTTGGAAACGCAGGGAAAAGAAAGCAGATATTGATTACAGAAGCTTATGTGAAACTATAATGCCGGAATATGACCAGATGCTTCAGGAGTATGTTTACGAGAAAATATGGGATGAGTTATCAGTTAAGGAGCGGCAGGTTGTGGAAAAGCTTTCAGGAGCAGAAGCAATGAAGGTAAAGGATATAAGGGATAGTATCGGTTATGATTCCAATACATTTACGGTATATCGAAACAGGCTTATAAAAAAGGGAATAGTAGAATCTGTGGGGTATGGCATGCTTTCAATTACTTTGCCAAGATTTGATGTTTTTGTTCAAGGTATTATCTAAGCCTTAGTGAATAAGAAGCCGGGCTGGGTATAGAAGTCGGCAAGAGAACTAATAGGGAATTAGAAATAATAAAAATTTGATTGGAGGGATATATCCATGCATCAATTCAGACTGCCGGATCACCTTCGTGTGGAGGAGGGATGTTTCTCATACATTCCTGACATGATGGAGGATGTGGTTCCGGACCTGGAGTACAAGAAGACGATTATTGTGACGGAGAAGGCATTAAAGGAGCTTTTTGAGGATACACTGTCAACTATCAGCGGCAGTTTTGGGAACTGCGAATACTACCTGATAAATGCTGCCACCTATGATGAGGCTGTGGATCTTGCAAAATATATCACCATGCATGAGTTTGGGCTGGTGATAGGCTTTGGAGGAGGCACTGTGCTTGACCTTGCCAAGTTTGCGTCCTTTGTGAGCAAGGCTTCATATATTTGCCTGCCAACAACTCTTTCAAATGACAGCCTGGCTTCACCGGTGGCTGTGCTTGGTACCGAGGGGCGTGCAAGAAAAACATTTAAGTGTACTATTCCCGACGCAATATTTGTGGATGTTAACATCATTATGAGCGCGCCGGAAAGGCAGCTGCTTTCGGGAATCGGTGATACAATAAGCAAATATACGGCACTTAATGACTGGAGAATTGCTGCGGAGGAAGGCAGGGAGAATGTTCACGATTTCGCATATATGATATCTAAGATGGCATTTAATTCAATCTGCTATAATGATATGAAGGAGTTAAAGAGCAAGGACTTCATCAAGCGTCTGACTCAGGCTCTTGTTATGGGAGGACTTGCCATGGAGATAGCAGGCTCCTCAAGACCCTCAAGCGGTTCTGAGCATCTGTTCTGCCATGCCTTAGAGGAGAACTTTGCGGATAGTGTAAATGTCCCTCATGGAATAGCCGTTGCCATGGGAAGCTACGGAGCCTGTAAGTTCCAGGGAAGGAATATAGGAAAGATAACAAGGCTTCTTAAAGAGTACAAGATACCGGTGCATCCTTCAGAGTGGAAGATCACAGAGGATATCTTTGTGGGAGCATGGCAGCAGGCATCGGCAACAAGACCTGAAAGATATACCATATTGAATGAGGCGGATCTTTCGAGAGAACATTTACTCTCAATATATGGAGAGATGGAAAACCTGTGACAGAAACTATTAAATCTTAAGATATGGATGAATATGCATTTTTTTAAAGAAGCATATGCGGAGATTGGTTTAAAATGCAATAATGATAATCAGTAATTGAGAAAGTAACGAGGTGACAAGTATGGAAATGGATATGATCAAAACACTACGAAGAAATAAGATGATAACAGGAGTGCTTCTGCTGTGCCTTGGGGTGGCGCTTGTGCTTTGGCCTACCAGCGCACTGGCAACCCTTGCCAAAGTGGCAGGCTTTTTCCTAATGGTGTATGCGGTGGCTGGAATCATCAACTTTGCCTTTGGCAATAAGGGAGCATCTGCAATCGTGACCTTGATAATCGATATAGCAGGTGCAGTGCTCGGACTTTACCTGTTCCTGAATCCGGAATGGTTCATAGCAGTGTCAAGCAAGCTGTTCGGTGTGATTATACTGATCCACGGAATCCATAACCTGTATGATTCAGTTACGGTGGTAAGAAAGCTTGATACAGGCTGGAAGAATTCCTTAATCTTCTCAATTATTGTGGTTGTCCTTGGGCTGTTCATAATAGCCAATCCTTTTGACATTCCCAATATGATAGTCCGAATTATAGGAATTGTTCTTGTGGTAAATGCGGTGCTGGCATTCTACAATATGTCAAGGATGAAGATGTAAGGAAATCTTAAGAATAGTTAAGTTGAAGTTTTGTGGAAACAGTAATAAAATGTAATTATTACCATATGAGGAGGGGATATATATGGGAGGGTTCATTGCAAAGATGAGGACAAGGACTTTGGCCTTTGCCGGAGTATGTGCAGTCATCCTTATTGTGATGACATCAGGTATTACAGTGGGAGCAGAGGGTGAAGAGAATAAAGAGCTTCCCTTTCCCAATGCCATAGAGGTTACGGAAACCACATTTCCGGATGCACAGATCAGGAAGGCAATTAGGGAATATGTCTATATGGATGATGACTGCAAGGTCTATATCAATCCGGAGGATGTGGAATACCTGTTTTTTGAGGACGAAGTGGTGGATATTACAGGTCTTTCGGTGTTTTCCAACCTGCATTATCTGACGCTGATGCATTATACAGGAACAGAGATTTCACTGCAGAACGACGGATTGCAGGAGCTTTCCATTGGAGGAGATAAGGAGGAGCTTATAATTGATGCTCCATTTATTACCGTGTTGAACGTGTACGGTAACGGAAAGGTCAGATCAGTTGATCTGACGAAGACAGGTAATGTGGAGGACTTGGACATATTTTATGATGACTCCATCAATGAAGTTAAGGGACTTTCATCTCTTGTGAAGCTTAAGAGCCTGTGTTTGGCAGATTATCCGGGAGAGACTATTGAAGTGTCAGGGCTGGAAACGCTTCAGGAATTGGTGATTCAGAACGGAAAGCTTGCAAGTCTGGATGTAAGCAGGTTTACGGAGCTTAATTATCTGGATTTATATGAGTTGGGCATTACAAGTCTTGATGTTTCCGGTAACAGTAAGCTGGAGAGGCTTTTTTGCGATGGCTGTACTAATCTTAGTGATGTTAAGCTGCCTGGCAGTATTGACCGACTATCCCTCGACCGTTGTAATCTGAAGGCTGTTGATGTAAGTGGCTGCAGAAATCTATCTTATTTATATGTTGATAATAATAAGCTTACATCTCTTGATGTGAGTAAATGCAAAAAGCTGGATTCCCTTTCTGTGAAGAACAATATGATAAGGAAGCTGGATGTTTCAAAGTGTAAGCCTCTATGTTATTTATATGTTGATAATAATAAGCTTACATCTATTGATGTAAGAAAATGCAAAAAACTGATTGAACTTAGTCTGGCGGGAAACAAAAAGCTTTCGAAAATAGATATCTCAAAGCAAAAGCGATTATCAGAGTTGAATATCAGTAATACGAGGATCAAGAAGCTTGACACCAGTAAGAACAAAGAGCTTTCCACGGTTGATTTCCATAATACCTTGGTAAGCAAGGCGGATTTTTCAAAGAATAAGAATCTATTTTCAATATGTTATTACGGAAGTAAGCTTAAGAAATGCGATTTTTCTCAAATTAAAACAAAAAATGGGTATGTCTATATATTATATGAGGCAAAGCGGGGAGCTAAGATAAAGCTTAAGAATTTTATTGGCAAAGGCTATAAGGTTTATAGTAAGTCAAATTATTTGAAATATAACAAAAAGAAGAAGGAGATAACAATCTCTAAGAAAATTCCAAGGTCTGTTTATACATATGATGATTATAATGATTATTATGACGAAGATGAAATGTATCAGTATCTGGTGTTGAAAAAGGGTAATATGCAGATTAAGTTTTGGATAGATATTAAGTAGGATGAAAGAGGCATTTTGACATGTGGTCGGATGCCTCTTTTTTAAATGATTATTGTTAATTATTAAGTAAAATATAAATATGATAATAATTTTCTTGACAATTCCATTGGGATAGTCTATTATAACATAAAATATGTCAATGGAATATAGTGTTATATGTATTGCGAAAAGTAACACAATTTGTTATACTAAAGGAGAAGAATATGCTATTTGAATGGGATGAGAATAAGGAAAAGAAGAATATAATTGATCATGGTATAGATTTTAATACAGCCTTACTGGTTTTTGGTGATGACAATCGTATAGAGAAATATGATAAGAAGCATAGTATATATGAAGACAGATATATTACTATTGGTGAGATAGGTGACATAGTAGCAGTAATAATGGTGGTATATACGGAACGAAATGAGATTATCAGAATCATTTCAGCCAGATTGGCAACAAAGCTTGAAAAGGAGGAATATTATTATGGTAAGAGTAGAGGCTGATCCAAAACAGAAACCAACAGATGAACAAATAAAGATGTTACAAGTTGCTGCGAATAGACCAATACAGTTTGACGAAGATTGTCCTGAACTTACAGCGGATGAGTTAAAGGAATTTAAGAGAATATCTGACGAGAAACGTATGAAACGAAGAAAGCAGACTGTTACACTTAGATTGTCCCCGCAGGCTTTACAGAAAGCGAAGTCGTTGGGGAAGGGTTATACAAGTGTTTTAAGCAGAATATTGGAGAATGCATTAAATGATAATGAAATATTAAAAAGAAACTTATAAATATTTATAGGAATTATAAATGCCTCTGTGATGAGTTTGTGTCACAGAGGCTTATTTATATAATTAGAAAAATCTATTGAATTTCCTAATTATATAAAAATGATAAGTCACTTTAAAGTCATTTTGGTGTGGTATTGTATTGTTAGCTTGAAGGAATACAAGAGTTAATGCTTATGTCAAAAGCATTGATCGGGAATGAAAATGTTAAAATTGTGGAGGAAATGAAAGTGGAGATAGTTAAGGTGGAACATCTTGTAAAAACCTATGGTGAGGGTGATACACAGGTACGTGCGGTGGATGATATATCATTTACTGTGGAAAAAGGTGAGTTCTTGTGTATTATCGGTGCCAGCGGAAGCGGAAAGTCGACCCTCATGCATCTGATAGGCGGTGTGGACAGACCCACATCCGGAAGTGTGTATATTGACGGTGAGGACATATTCAAAATGAATGATGATACTTTGGCGGTGTTCAGGAGAAGACAGGTGGGGATCATATATCAGTTCTACAATCTGTTGCCGGTGCTTACGGCGGAGGAGAACATTACATTGCCTATGGATCTTGACGGGCAGAAAATTGACCCTGACAGGGTTAAGGAGATAATCGACCAGCTAGGACTTGAGGGCAGGGAGGAGCATCTTCCAAACCAGTTATCCGGCGGTCAGCAGCAGAGGGTGGCAATAGGCAGGGCACTTATCAATAATCCTGCCATCATACTGGCGGATGAGCTTACGGGTAATCTGGATAAGAAGGCAAGTGATGAGATCATTGAGCTGCTTAAAGAGGCAAATACGTTGCAGGGACAGACAATAATCATGATAACCCATGACTTAGAGATTGCTAAGCAGGCAGACAGGGTGCTGACTATGCGTGATGGAAAATTGATATAATGTGCGAAACTAAATATACACCGTAAGGCACCTGCTTATGGAATCTATACAATATTCACAACATTATATACGTTTACAGGAGAGTTTCGCAATTAGATATCAATAATGAAAATGGTAAGTGAGGATATAGGATATGGATGTGATAAAGAATTTTACCAAGAGGAGCATGGGACGGAATAGGAAGCGTACCATTGTGACTATAATTGGGGTAATGCTGTCGGCGGCACTGATGTGTGCTGTGGCAGGTATGGCGGCAACATTTCGTGACGGCATGATCAATTATTATGAGACATATTATGGTTCATTTTATGGCAGGATGGCAAATTTGCCCATGGATAAATTGTCTATAGTTACAGATAATGCGCATGTTGTAAGGGCGGGGGTGTCCATGCCTGTGGGAACAGCGCTCGTTGATGAGGCTGGTGCTTATCGTGACAAGTATCTGGATGAGCCTTATATTGAACTGCGGGCGTTTGATGATGTGGCGTTTGAGGATGTGAGTCTGAAGGTTGTTTCCGGAAGGCTGCCGGAAAATGATACGGAACTATTGGTAAATGAAAGACTAATGCCGAAAGACTGGAAGATCGGAGATAGAATAACCCTTAATCTGGGGCATAGGGTACTGTTCGGTGCGGATGTTGCATGTGATGGCGGATATGATTCCCCAGAGGAGATTAAGAATTACCTGGGATTTTCAGAAGACGGAGAAAATGATGTTGCAGATAGTGATACATTCAGTGAACAGATTGAGGATAAGGAGTCTCGAGAGTACACAATAGTTGGTATTATGGAAAATCCTAATGATATGGTACAGGAGTACGGGACAGGCGGATGTGTATGTCTTACAAGAATGAAGGATACAAGTATATTTTCTGCTTATAGGGATACTGATGCATTTACCGCAAATGTATATTACACTTATGACAGCGCTAGAAATTACGGGAATTATACAGATGCGATCAAGGAAGAATTGAGCAGATCCAATAAAGAAGAGACTGCTAATACTTCTGATGAAGAAGGTGCTGCAAATGATAGGAATAGCAGTTACGGATATGTAGAAAATGTTGATTATAACGGTGACACCGAAGAATATCTGTCAGATAATATGCACAGATTCCGCCCAGAAGTAGAAACAGTGAAAAATGATCTTGTCAAATTTCTTGGGGGCTTAGGTGATGTTGCCGCAACGGTGGTAGAAGCCCTTGCAGGTATTATCATTGCAATTATTGTTGTTACCAGCGTGTTTGTAATCAGTAACAGCTTCCGTATATCTGTTGCAGAGAAAAAGATTCAGTTTGGTATGCTGTCAAGTGTGGGCGCGACAAAGAGACAGATCAAGAAGATAGTGCTTAAGGAAGGGATGTATATTTGGGCAGTGGGAACGGCTCTGGGAATACTCCTTGGGCTTTTTGTGGTGGCTGTTTTGACTGTCATTGTCCAGAGACTTGTGGGAGATGTGCTTAATATCGACTTTCGTTTTGTTTTTCCCTGGTGGGTCAGTGTTGTAGTAATCCTGATGTCGGCAGTTACCATTTATTTTGCATGTATTATCCCGGCCCGGGCGGCAGCAAGGATCTCCCCTGTTGAGGCTATACGGGGCAATCAGGAGATCAGGCTTAAAGGCAGTAAATTGAAGACTGCGTGTATTACGAGGAAGCTGTTCGGTATAGGCGGGGTGATTGCGGCAAAGAACTTAAAGAGAAGCAGGAGAAGTTATCGAACAACAGTGGTGTCCCTTGTTATCGGAGTGGCAACATTCATTGCAGTGTCATCATTTATCGAATATGGAAAGGATATTTCCGGATTCATGTATGAAGATTCAAAGTGCGATATTGTGGTTGATGATGTGGGCGGTACGCCGGAAGAAATGGCAAAGCATTACCAGGAGTATGAGAAGCTGGCCTCCCTTGATGGTATAAATGAATGTACATTATTAAAGCTGGCAAATGCCACAATATCCAAGGATTATATTGATGAGAAGGTCGTCCGTGAATATTCAGAAGAAGGTTATGCGAATAATGAATGGTACGGTTCTTTTGTAGTATATGACAGGGAATATTTTGCAAGGTTTCTTGATGAGATTGGTGTTAAGGCAGATGATCTTTCCAAGGTTGCAATATTAGAGGATGATTTTCTTTCCATGAAGGAAGATAACAGTTATGAAAAGTTGAGATACTTAAATGTCAGTAAGGGGGATACCATTCCTGTCAAGGTCTATGGCGAGAAGGACAGCAGGGTGTCCGGCGGCTCAATGGATACAGGAGCTGTTGACACAGATGCGCTGCTATTCGATATAGATGTGAAGATAACCGAGATAAGCGATGAAAGACCGGTTGGACTTGTGGGGCATAACTGGTATCCGGAGGCTTATATTATTGTGTGTGACGACTATTTTGACCAGGATGTTTTATTGACCGCTAATGGACTATATATTAATACGGATAAGCCGGATGAGCTGTGTGAAGCAATTAATGATGTGCTTGAAAATGATGGTATGCGAAGTGATTTTTCTGTTCAGAATATTGCAGAGGACAGAGAGCAGATGAGAAGAATTATACTTATGATCTCCATATTCTTATATGGATTTATCATTGTAACAACTCTTATTGGAGTGACCAACATTTTCAACACGATTCACACTAACATGAATCTGCGTGCAAGGGAATTCGCAATGCTCAAATCCGTGGGAATGACTGGCAGGGAATTCAACCGTATGATCAGGCTTGAAAGCATTATGTATGGCTCAAAGTCCCTTGTGATCGGACTTCCACTTGGTGTGATATTATCATATGCTATATATAAAACGATTTCAAAAGAGATTGAGCTCGGTTATAATATTCCTGTGACGGCGTTGCTGATATCTGTGGTTTTTGTTATGATCATTGTCTGGATGACGATGCATCTGTCACTGTCAAAGATTAAACGGCAGAATATAATTGAGACGATAAGGAAGCAGACGTATTAAAGTCACTATCTTATAATTGGAGGGGTGAAGCTGCATGAAAATGAAGGTCTTACTTGTTGAGGACAGTCCCATGATCGTGAAGGGACTGGTATATACCTTGGAGCAGGAGCAGTTTGATGTTACAAGTGCCATGAGCTATGCTATGGCAGAGGATATAATTTACGAGGGGCAGGATTTCGACCTGGCGATACTTGATATTATGCTGCCGGATGGGGACGGGCGGAATATATGCCGGATTCTTAAGGAGGAGAGGAATATTCCGGTGATTTTTCTGACGGCAAAGGATGAAGAAAGTGATGTGGTGCAGGGACTTGATATGGGGGCAGATGATTATATTATCAAGCCCTTTAGAAACCGTGAGCTCATATCCCGTATCAACAATGTTATGCGGCGCACAGGCAAGACGCAGAAGATTATAACCGTCGGTGAGATATCTGTGGATACTGAAAAGGACATCGTCACTGTAAATGATAAAGAGGTAATATTTACTGCGCTTGAGTACAGGATTTTGCTCATGCTGTTTCAGAATCAGGGGCGTACCGTCACAAGGCAGCAGATACTTGATAAGATATGGGATATGGCGGGTAATTTTGTAGAGGATAATACTTTGACGGTTTATATCAAGCGTATCAGGAAGAAGCTTGGTGAGGCGGATGTGATCAAGACTGTTAAGGGCGTGGGGTACCGGGTGGAGTGAACTGGAAAGTGTTGTTGCTTCATATGTTGGATTGAAGAAAATTGTGTAAGTGGTCAACGTAGTAATAATATGTTGTAATGAGCAAAGGTGTTGATTTCGGGCATGCACGAATAATCAACACTTTTGCGAATGAGCACATAGAGTCGTCAGGCGACATGGTGAAAAGATTTCAATACAGCGGAAAAACAAATAGGCAGTATGCGGTGTGGTTATGAGAAAAAACAGAAAAAGACATACAATAATTTCAGTTATCATTGTTATAGTCATAGGCATTGCCATCATGGCATGCGGTAACATTTATATAAGTCACAGGCTG
The DNA here is from genome assembly GCA_017470935.1 of Lachnospiraceae bacterium. Taxonomy (GTDB): domain Bacteria; phylum Bacillota; class Clostridia; order Lachnospirales; family Lachnospiraceae; genus CAG-590. The sequence continues at coordinate 25,643 of JAFUXG010000024.1, read as the reverse complement.
GCAGAAGAGAGAAGCCGGGAGCTTGAAAGTCTTGTGGGCTTTCTCCGTGAAAGGTGTCCGGAGCTTTCGGAAACAGAGATAGTGGAGGGCCTTCAGGGAAAGCTTGGGGACTCTTCTGTGGGGCATGAGCTTCTTGAGAAGTACGGCTATGATGATGAGTATTATAAGCTTAATATGAGTAAGGGCAGGCTTATGTTCCTTGTCTGGAACGGTGCGGTCATGATCGCTGCGATGGCAGTGGTATTGTGCCTTTTTTTGATTCAGAGAAGAAGGCAGCGGGAAAGACTTGATGAGATTGCCGCATATCTCCATGAGCTTAACAATAAGGATTATTCATTGAAGCTTGACGATAATGCGGAGGATGAGCTGTCTTTGCTTCGAAATGAGATATATAAGACCACAGTGCTCCTTCGTGAGACCTCGGAGTATGAGGCGCAGTTAAATGCGAATTTACAGCGTTCCATGGAGGACATTTCCCATCAGCTTCGGACACCTCTTGCGTCCATTACTATAATGCTTGATAACATTTATGACGATCCGGATATGCCGGCGGATATGCGTCAGGATTTCATACATTCCATAAGTATGCAGATAAGCTGGATGAGCTCGCTTATCAACAGTATGCTGAAGCTTGCCAAGTTCGACGCGGGAACCATCAAGCTGCAGGACGAGGAGATTGATGTGGATAAGCTGATTGCTGATGCGCTTAATAAGCTGTCAGTGATCATTGAGCTTAGGAATGTGGAGATTGTGCTAGAGAAGGGGCAGGGCAGAGCGTATGATGGCTGGAAGGAGACTGACAATATAAAGCAACAAAACGAAGTATCCGACAGCCATGGTGATATTGATAATGTAGAGGGTAAACAATATACAGATGAAGATGGGATTGGTAAAGACGAGAGAATAAAGTTTGTCTCAAAAGACGAGTTGATTGATAGAAATGAAAAAGCTGATAGAATTAATAAAATAATGTTTCACGGTGACTACAACTGGCAGCTTGAGGCAGTCGCCAATATTATTAAAAATGCAGTAGAGCACAGCCATGACGAAGGACGTGTTTGGATAAGCGCCTCAAAGAATGATGTCTATACCGAGATTGTTGTCCGTGACGAAGGAGAAGGTATGTCCGAGGAAGACATAAAGCATATCTTTGAGCGTTTCTACAGGGCAAAAAATGCAGGCGCTGAAAGCATAGGAATTGGACTGTCCCTTGCCAAGTGCATAGTGGAGGCGGACAATGGATATATCACGGTGGAATCCCAGCTTGACAAAGGAACAGAATTCCGAATTCGCTATGTGAGAAAGGTCTGAAAATGATATTTTGTGTTTATTCCTAACAGATGGGGTTGTTATGATCAGGTTTGATCGGATTGAGATGTATTATAGAGTTAATAAAATGAGCCTATGTGATTATGTATGTCACATAGGCTTATTCTTTATCACAAGTGCATGGTTGGTAACGTTATTCTGCATATTATATATACCTGCACAATTAACGGATTATGTGTATATTATAAAAGAAAAAGGTTTTTGATATGAATTGTTATACACCGTTATTTGCAGAAAGACTTAAAGAGGACTCACCGGATGCGATCGCATGGATAAGAGGCAATGCAGAGCATCCTGAGTTAAATGGTATCATTAGATTTTTCTCCATGTCTATGGGAGGAGTGCTGGTAAACGCAGAGATATTCGGGCTTCCCGATGAAGATGAACAGACAATTGAAAATGACAGCGTGGTATCTAATTTCTATGCCATGCATATTCATGAGGTTGGGGATTGCGAAGGTGCATTTGAAAATACAGGCATGCACTATAATCCGAAGGGCGCAGCACATCCCGGGCATGCGGGAGATATGCCGCCGCTTATAAGCAATGATGGATATGCATGGCTTGCTTTTTATGATGACAGGATATCCGTAGAAGAGATTCTTGGCAGATCAGTCATCATTCATGATGGCAGGGATGACTTCACGACACAGCCTTCAGGGGATGCGGGAACCAAGCTTGGGTGCGGCGTGATATACAAATCTTAAAGTAATCTTAATTCCAGATACAATCTATTGTTTTGAAAAAATGGTATGCTAGTATAATTCTAATATTGCGTGTAATAATGGAAAAGGGTTAGGCAATTATTAAGGAAAAGTCAGAAACGGATGAAAGGGATTAAGGATTATATATGATGATTTCTTATTTCTCATTTATTCCACCGGTTGTATCTTATGGGAAAAACATAATAGTATAAGAAATGGTAACGGGCAGAGTCAGTATGATTCTGCCTTTTTAACATACTTTTGTTTTCGAGAATTAAAGAACAAAAGTATTTACAATCGTTCTTTAATCTGATATATTATAAGAAAGAAAAATCATATATCCTATTGTTATACGAGGAGGTGCTCGTAATGAAGAGAGATAAAAATGTTTCTAATATAGTAGAAAAACAGGATGGAATCATTTTAACAAAGCAGTTATTAGAGCTTGGATATAACAAAATGCAGATTGAGGATTATGTTCAGAAAGGCTTTCTTATAAGGGAGAAATGGGGAACATACACACTTCCTGAAATATGTATTGACGAATACAAGAGTATTCAGTGCAGGTCGGAAAAGATTATTTTTTCTTATGCCACTGCATTGTTTTTTCATGGAATGTGTGATCGTGTCCCGCATATATTAGATGTTACTGTTCCTCAGGGTGACAATGTTTCGAGGATCAAACGAGACCATTCGGAGATTAATTTTCATTACTGTAAGAAGGATTTGTGGGACTTGGGACTTACCACTGTTACCACACCACAAGGATTTAAGGTTAATGCTTATGATAAAGAACGTTGCATTTGTGACATTATCAAAAACAGGAAAAATATTGATAAGCAGATTTATGTTCAGGCAATAAAGGAATATTTTTACGGAAGCTATGATCATAGAAAATTATTGAAATATGCAAAGATTTTTAATATTGAGGATAAGGTCAGGGTGTACATGGAGGTGATGTGATGGGATATAGGACAGCCGAACAATTGAAAGGAAAGATACGGGTATTTGCAAAGAAAAAAGGATTAATGCCACAGGAAGTATTGCAAATGTATATGTTTGAACGCGTTCTTGAAAGACTTGCCTTATCGGATTATGTAATGAATTTTATATTAAAGGGTGGTATGCTTATATCATCTATGTTTGGTATTTCTGAAAGAACGACCATGGATATGGACACAACAGTAACAGGACTTGATATGAATGAAGAGGAAATCGTTAATGCTATAAAGAAAATATTATCAATTAATGTTAATGATGGTATTGAATTTGTTTTTGATAAGATTGAGCCAATTCATGAAAATGACGATTATAATAATTTCAGAGTATATTTCTATGCTAGATTTGAAAAGATTAATAATCCGATGAAAATAGATATAACAACCGGAGATGTTATAACTCCGTCGGCAATAAAGTATTACTATAAGAGCTTTCTTGATGAGAAGACTATACATGTAATGGCATACAACATTGAAACAATTATTTCAGAAAAATTTGAAACAATTATAAGTAGAAATGTTGCTACAACAAGAATAAGAGATTATTATGATTTATATAAGTTTTATAACTTATATGGGAATAGTTTGGATATTGTGAATCTTCAAAATGCATTTATAAATACTGTGAAGAAAAGAAATACCGGTGACATACTTCTAAAGGATTGTTAGAGGGAAATTGATAAAAATATTTGCAGACAACAAAGGAGATTAAAGAAATGGACAAGAAAGAAAAGACTAATGTTATGCGTGTACTGGAACAGAAGAAGGTGTCCTACACGCCCCACACATATACTCAGGATGCAACAACACCAGGTGATGAGATAGCAAGGATTCTCGGAGAGGATCCGAAGAGGGTTTTCAAGACGCTGGTAACTAAGGGTAAGACCGGGACAAACTATGTGTTTGTAATACCCGTGGAGTGCGAGCTGGATCTTAAGAAGGCCGCAAAGGCTGTGGGTGAGAAATCAATTGAAATGATCAAGCAGAAGGAGCTGCTTCCGCTTACGGGATATGTTCACGGAGGGTGTTCACCCATCGGAATGAAGAAACAGTTTGCGACAGTGATACATGAGACTGCCATGAATTACGATACCATTTTCTTCAGTGCAGGGAAGGTGGGTTATCAGGTGGAGATGGCGCCCGGGGATGTTGCAAAGGTGATACGGTTTGAGCTTCATGATGTGGTTAGTAATTAATAGAAGGACACAGGTATATGGGTATAACAGTATTGGTATAATGACATTGTTGCACGATTGAAAAAAGTTGTGTTATAATTCTATATGTTATTTGAAAAATCATACGGATTATGAGTACACATATCCGAAAAAAACTAATTAATAAGGAGGCACATTATGGATATCAAATCAAGTATTGAGAGTATTGTCAACAAGGTAAAGAATGATCCTGCATTTATGAAGGAGTTTCAGAGCAATCCTGAAAAAGCAGTAGAAGGGGTGCTTGGGGTGGATATTCCGGATGGAGCAGTAGACCAGGTGGTTGCTGGAGTTAAAGCGAAGGTTGCAGGCGATAAGGTCGGCGGTGCTGTGGATGCGATAAAGAAACTGTTCTAAAGAATATTGTTAGAAAAGGGGCATGCATGCCCCTTTTCTATTCGCATGGTTTTGCCAGGTATAGTGTTAAGAACAGTGCTTTTTGGAACTTATGTATATTGATAAAGCCTTTTATTCAATAGAATTATCCGATTGGCTTTCGGAAATTATTGTTCCGTCAAGTGCATTGACTACCGCAAATTTATCTGCGGTTAAAAACTCATTTTCCCGATATACATTCCCTGAAAATACCCAGGCAGGAATAATGCTGTATCCATTTTCTGTGTTCCCTGTGCGTATCATTGTTTCTGTAATATCGTTGATCGTCAATTGAATGTTGTCATCATATGTATCATTTATAGGATTATCCATGCGAATATGAAATTATTGCAAAAGAAGTGATAGGAGAATTAGACGAATCTAATTCTGTGTCATTGATTTGTGGCTGGAATGAGAATGAATATATGGATGAAGTGGATATATGGGAAAGCGATTTATATACAGATCACACCGCTGCTAAAATTGTTCAAGGGGCGATGGAAAAGGTGATTGAGAGAAAAGAGTGGACGACATCCCGGTATAAAATCGGGGAGATGCTTTGGCAGAATGGGTTTGTAAGAGTGTAAGCAGAGCTTGAAGTGATTTTCAGCTATAATGAGGATTCGGCGCAATTCGATGCCCAGGGTGTTAATAGTGCAGCATTGTAAAACAGCTATTAAAAGAAGAGGATGAGAATCAAGGTCAAAAAACCATGAGCATTTTTCTTGACGTTTTATTACATAATAATTATAATAGACAATAATACTGAAATTAATTTCAGAGAAAATATTTTCAGTAAAGGAGACTTTTATGTTTGTAGGACGTGAGAAAGAATTAATCGAACTTGAGAGGGAGTTGTTGAACTGGAGTCATAAGACGGCTGTTCTTGTATATGGCAAACGAAGAGTAGGCAAATCCACTCTTGTTAATAAAGCCGCTGATTCATTTGATGGGATTGTTGTCAATCACTTATGTGTTTCAAGTTCGTTTGAAGGCAATCTTGAAATGATTTATAAGAGTGTTGCAACTGCATTGTCGCTTCCATTAATGAGTTTTGAGTCTATATACGCAATGATGGATTATCTTGGCACTTTGGATAAAAAAATTCTTCTGATTCTGGACGAATATCCATATCTAAAGCAGACGAAAAAGCAGGGAGAGGTGGACTCGGTATTTCAGGCAGTAATAGACAGACTTCCGGATAATGTTAAGATAATTTTGTGTGGTTCATATATTACTGTAATGAAAGAGTTGCTTGAAGAAAGTAATCCCCTTTTTGGAAGGTTTTCACTTATATTGCACATCAGGGAATTCGATTATTATGACTCATCCAAATTCTATCCGAATCTTTCACCTCGTGACAAGGTAAGTATGTATGCTGTCTTTGGCGGATCTCCGTATGTTTTGGAAAATATTGATACATCAATCTCCCTAAGAGACAATATTATAAAACAGTTAATGCCTGAAACAGGAATAATAAGGACACATGTAGAAAATATAATGATTAAAGAGATACAGAAATCTTTTGATTCGCGAATACTGGAAGCATTGGGTAATGGAAAGAAACGGTATAGTGAGATCAGTAATTGGATGAAAGGAACTGAAAATGGGCTTCTTGATAAACAGCTCAAGATACTGCTTGATATGGAGGCTGTCAGGAAGGTGGAACCAATTAATCGGCAGGGCGATAAGAAAAAACAATTCTATGAGATCGTGGATAATCTTATGCGTTTCTATTTTGCTTTTATATTTGGAAATGCAGGGAGAATTACAAGGATAGGTCCGGAACAATATTTTAGAAATAATATGGATGAACAGCTTCGTGAATTTATTAGTCACAGATTTGAGGACATAGCCCTTCAGTTTTTTCATAGAAGGGCAATCAGCGGTAAATTAAACGGGATAGAAGATTTTGGCAGTTATTGGTATGATGATCCTTCCACAAAGACTAATGGTGAGTTTGACTGTGTTTTGAAGAAAAACGGTGGCAAATATGAATTCTATGAATGCAAATTTTATGACAGGAAAATGACCTTGGATGAATGTATTCAGGAAGAAGAACAGATAAAGAAGGTTAATGAGATTAAGGTTTCTAATATAGGATTTATAAGTGTTTCCGGTTTTGCATTTGAAGATTCTGATAAATATACTTTAGTTGATGGTGGTATGCTCTATGAATAATACAAGAAAAATAACATTTGAGAAAATACAAAATTGCAGAGATCTGGGTAGTATAGCAACAAGTGATGGGCGATATATCCGTCGCAAGAGACTGCTTCGCTCAGCAAATCTCTCTGAGGCTGCGGAATCGGATATAGTCAAACTTAAGGAGTATTATCATCTTAAGAAGATAATTGACCTGCGTACCACAATGGAAAGGGAACAAAAGCCGGATGTGAAGATCGATGGGGTGGAGTATATACATAATCCTATATTTGACGAAAGAATGATTGGAATTTCTCATGAAAAGCAGACAGATTCCGGTCTTTCTTCTGCGGGTGAAAATCCTGCGGATATAATACCCGTTATGGGAAATCTATACAAAAGAATGGTGATAGAGGAGGCGTGCCGTGATAATCTAGGCAAGGCAATACGGCTTATACTTACCCATGATTACAACAGCGGCAGTGTATTATGGCACTGTACCGAGGGGAAGGACCGCTGTGGACTGGTGGCAGCATTTATTCTTGCAATTTTATCTGTGGATAAAAATATAATCATGGAAGATTATCTGCTTACCAATGAGGTAAATGGTCCCAAAGCAGAGATGTATTATAATAAGGTGCTGGAATCAGGACAGCCAGAGGAAGTGGCACTTTCTGTGAAGGATGCATTTCTTGCAAAGGAGGAATATCTGAATGCGGCATTTGCGGCAATTGATAAGGAATATGGCGGCATGGAGAATTATATCCGTGACGGGCTGCGTATTCCTGAAGAAATGATAGAGGACTTTCGGAGTAAAATGCTTATGACAATGAAATATTTTATCACAGAGGAAGAACGAAAAATGATTGGGGGAAGCTGCTATTTTGAGTTTCAAAAAGGAGATACCGCAGATAAATGCTGGAAGGATGATTCGCTTCTGCTTAACATGGATATATTTGATGACTTGAAGATTCCTGATTATATTAAAGATGCTGTACCCGAATTTGATTATTACGGGATCACATATGTGGAAAGGGAACAATGGCAACAGATATTCAACAGAGCATATGAAACGGGCGGGCAGGTGAAGGAATTATTTGCCGAACTTAAACCCTGGGCCGAGGAGTGCTTTGAGGAGTATGAGCGGTTTGTGATATGGGGGATATGAATACAAACTGATTAGAGATTAAAATGGTAGGATTAGGGATTGATATGAAATTATTATTTATCTGCAGTCAAAATCGAAGAAGAAGTTTGACTGCGGAAAAAATCTTTCAGGGCTATAATGGATGTGAGGCACGCTCTGCGGGAACAGAATCGAATTCCAGAGTTAAGATTACTGCCGGGATGATCGGATGGGCAGATATTATTTTCTGTATGGAGAAGAAGCATGTGCGGAGAATAAGAGATAAGTATGCGGAAGAGGCAGAGGGTAAGCGGATTGTATGTCTGAATATACCGGACGATTTCGAATATATGGATGAGGAGCTTATTGATATTTTGAAAGGATGTGTTGAGGAATATATTAACTGATAGGGGAAGGAAATGGTGGAGAATATATGGGTGTTCGGAAGAAGGGCAGAAGAAAAATTGTTTGCGCTGATCAGGAATATGTATGGTATGTGGCACAGATATAGACTGCCATTTGAGGGAGTGGATATTGTTACGCCCAAGTTTGTTGCCGATATTATAGCATAAGCTTCACAAATGCGCCATCTGTGGCGCAAAAACCCGCTCGCTTATGCTATATATACGTCCGTGTATAATAATATGAGTATTTAAGGATAATATAAAGGAGGACATCCATGAGAACGATCACATTAGGTAAAACAGGAATCACAACGCCACAGAACGCATTTGGCGCTCTTCCGATTCAGAGAGTTGATATGGAGACAGCGGTTAAGATACTGCACAAGGCATATGAGGGTGGCATGACATTTTTCGATACGGCTAGGGCATACTCAGACAGCGAGGAGAAGCTGGGAGCAGCTTTTGATGGAATGAGGGACAAGATATACATAGCGTCAAAGACTATGGCAAAGACACCGGAAGCATTTGAGAAGGATCTCGAGACGACATTGAATAATCTTAGGACGGATTACCTGGACTTATATCAGTTCCACTGTGTCAACCAGTGCTACCGCCCGGGAGATGGAACAGGTATGTATGAGGCGATGCTTAAGGCGAAGGCTCAGGGGAAGATCCGTCACATTGGAATTACCGCACATAAGATTGGTATTGCAGAGGAGATTGTGGAAAGTAATCTGTATGAGACTTTGCAGTTTCCATTTTCATATCTTGCAACCGACAGGGATATTGCGTTGGTGAAGGCGTGTGCTGATGCAGGCATGGGATTTATTGCTATGAAGGGGCTTTCGGGTGGTTTGCTTAATAATTCAAAAGCCTGTATGGCATTTATGAGCCAGTATGATGTACTTCCTATATGGGGAATTCAGAGTGAAGAGGAACTTGATGAGTGGCTGGCGTTTTTTGATAATACACAAGCTTCATCAAGTGACGTGGATGGTTTAAATAATACTACTGAGGATGTGGCAGAATCTGAGAAGGGTATAGCTATGACGCCGGAGCTTCAAGCCATCATAGATAAGGACAGAGCAGAGCTTCTTGGAGATTTCTGCCGGGGCTGCGGTTACTGCATGCCTTGTGCCGTGGGAATCCAGATCAATCAATGTGCAAGAATGGCACAGCTTATCCGTAGAAGCCCCTCTGCTAACTGGCTGTCCGAACAGTGGCAGGCAGAGATGATGAAGATAGAGAATTGTATCAACTGTGGGGCGTGCATGAAGCATTGCCCTTATGAGCTGAAGACTCCGGAACTGCTAAGGAAGAACCTGGAGGATTATAAGGATATTCTTGCTGGACGGGTGACAGTGTGAGAGGAAAATTCTTAGCAAAGCTATATAAGATTTTTAAGTTATATAAGAGTTATAGATAATATTCAAACTAATGCTGCAATTATAGAAAGACTATGAAAAAGACATAATAAAAGAGAATAATTTCCAAGAGTATGTTGATGTATGGGCTGTGGCAATGACCACAGCCCTTTTTGTGTCTATTCGCTACAATTAGGTGGCTATTGGCTACATTTAGGATAATTTCTTTTGTAAAATGCCGATACAAGATGTGTAGAGTATATGAAATTATCCGGTAAGAGGCGAACATCTTCATCAACACAATTGATATTAAGATGTTGTAAAGGATTGTGTGAGTATGTCTGACTGGTGCATATGTGCAGTTCGGAAGGCTTTGTATCGGATGGTTTGATTACTTATGCACATAATAGGACAGGGGGAACGCGTATTGATTGATGAGATCCATGATGGACAGCAAAGGGATGTGCGGTCAAAGAGCAGGATCATGGAGGAGAATCTGATGGTGTCAATTGGAAAGCGGGAGATTCCGGTCAGGATTGACAGTATCATATATGTAGAGAGTCGTAACCGCAAGGTTGCGCTGCATACTGCAAAGGAAGAGATTGAGTACTACGATAAGATTGAAGATCTGGAACGTATGCTAGGAAATGATTTCTTCCGTACACACAGAGGATTTCTTGTAAATCTCAGCTGCGTGGAAAGCTATGACAGGAAAGGTGTATGTATGACAGGAGGAGACACAGTACTGATCTCCAAGTACAGGTTTCATGCTTTTGATGAGATATATCGGAAGTATCGTAATGAGCATGATGAGTAAAGTTCAGATCACACAGAGCTTTGCAAGGGTGCATATTCCGTATTGATATGACACGACCATAAGAAAAGATATAGAAGCTTTGTGTACAGTGAAGCAGTTGCAAGTGAAATCTGAATTGTTGTGAATTGGAATAATCACACATGAAAATTAGGAGTGAAGGGAGGAATCAGATGCGGATAACTAATACAATGTTAAAGCAGGCAAGTCTTTCATCAGGACTTCCGCTGACACATTCAAGTCTGCTGGATCATTTAAACAATGACAGTAATGATCTGATGACAAATGCATTAAAGTCAAGAAATCAGATCATGAAGACCACAGGATATGGGAATCTGAAAAAGGCGGCTGAGAAGCTGATGGACAGTGCGGAAAAGGTATCTGAGGATTCGTGGTATGACAGTCTGGCAAAGACTGCGGAGGAGAAGATTGCCAAGGAAGCCATAGAAGACAAGAAAGTAATCGAGGACAAGGATAAGAAATCATCGATAGAATCAAATGTGGAGGATGGGAAGAAGTCATCAGAAGCAACGTCTTCAACTGATACGTCAAAGAATGATAAGAATGCAGAGGCTTTAGCGACGACAGAGAAGTCAGGAACAGCAGATTCTATGGTGGCAGAGGATGCTTCAAAAACAGTTAAGACAGTACTTGACACCGCTGCAAGAAAGGAAGTTGCTTCCGTCTTAGAACAGCTTGCAAAAGCCTACAATGAAACAAGTAATGCATTATTAAAGGATGCGAACACCATGAATCAGTTCTATCGCCAGGAACTTACAAAGGCGATAAAGGACGGTGCGAAGGATCTGGGCTTGACTCTTTCTAAGTCGGGTACACTGTCATTTGATGCCGACAAGATGAAGAAGGATCTGACAGTGGAGGAGCTTAAGGAAAAGTTACAGCCGATTGCGAATAAGCTGTCATTTATCTCAGAGCATGTGGCGGACAATGCATCTGCGAACCTTAACAGTGTGTCCACCCAGTACGGTGCCACAGGCAAAAGTTATTACAATGCGGGCAACCGGTATAATTTCAGGGGGTGATGTGGAGAAGATAAGCGGGTGACATTCAGATGAAGAAATTCATCTGAGATAAAGATAAGATAATTGTAAAAAGTGAAATTATAATTGTGAAATTACTTTAATGTGTAAAGATACTTCAAAATGTATAATATCCACGGTTGGTAAGATCGTGGATATTATTAAAAAGGAGAAATTATTTTCAACGACAAAAGAGGAAATAATACGCTTGGACCTGACAGGAGAGCGGTGCAGTTCTGAACGACAGAGGAGCTGCAATGATAATTTAAGGATATTACGAAAAAATAAATGTTTATCACAATGTTATTTTTGAATATGAGTAGATTGGGAAAATAATATATGTGTTTAGAAACTGATTAAGCATAAGAAAATATTGCAGGATATTAAAAATGATTGTTAGAACGGAGGATACGATTATGGATATGAATAATACTATAAATGCAGCTGCGACCGGATATTATTTTAACCCCAATACAGGGCAGGCAACATCTAATAATAAAAACTCGATTCCTTTTGACAGAGAGGCATTGAAGGCAATGTCACAAAAGCTACGCCCTGTGGAAAGCCTGACGGGAGCATTTAAGAGCCTTCCGAGTTCAAGTTTTGTGGATCGTTCAAATAACTCCATAAGTTTCGCAGCAGGTTCGACGATTAGTTTAAATGGTGGATACAGGTTAGTATTATCTGCAGAAACAGGATTTCAATTATCCGGTGAGCTGGGGGATGAAAGATATTTCGAGGAAGCTTGCGTTATGCGTGGCGCTATGAACAGGTTGTTAAAAAATGCTGAAAAAGATACTATATCAGAAATATCATACAATTTAAGAGATTACAGCAAATGGGAATCTAATATTACAAAGATATTATCTAAATATGGAATTGATATTACAAAAGACTTCACATTTAATGGTATGAAGTTTATAAGAGGAAATGACGGACGATTAATATCTCAGCGTGAATCAGATGCGAAAACAGCATACGAGATGCAGATCGCTAATAATCGTACATATTCTCTTGCTGATGATCGTACCCAAAAGGAAGTCCGGTATAAAAGCAGATACTATCTTCAGTCCGTTCCGGATGAGGTGAAGAATCTTTGGAATGAAACATTAGAGGAAACAGGAGCAAATCCCTTTGTCAACAAATACGGTAACACACTTGCTTTGATGGCAGTGGAGCAGGATTTTGCCACCGGAGGAAATGACCAGTTGTTTGGGGATTCAGTGGAAAGTGCTATTGAGGCGACAAGAAAGATTCTTGATAGAATTGACAATCCGATACGGGAGATTCCGAGAGCGGATCAGGAGATCTATGAGACGACGGCACAGCGGGAGCGGGAGTTCTATACGACATTTCTTTCAAAGCTTAAGAATCTATAATGGGTAAATATGATCGTATGATATATTTTGTCACATACAGAAATAATAACAGATATCTGATGACAAATTGTCAAATATAAGTTATACTGTTTTTAATAATTTGATAGTGATAAGAGGTTTATGAAAATGAGCATAGTAATGGTCATGTTTGTACGAACCGGCATAATGCGAAAATACATAAGCATTGAATAGGCTTATAAATAGAAGTGAGGGTGATTGCATGACAACAACAAAAAGACCTACTATTGAGGAATTCTCCTCAGGAATAAAGGAATACATTGAAAAATTGAAAAATATGGATCCTGAAGAGGCAAAAAAGATTTCAATTGATGCACTAAAACAAACGGGTGTTTTAGATGAAAATGGCAATACTAAGGAAAACATTGTGACTGGAGATTTTTTTGGGTGGTAGGAGATGTATATGGCAGATATTACTAATGAAATGTATGCGAAATTGCCAAACCTTGTATTTGGTTTTCATGGGTGCCACAAAAGCATATATAACATGGTCGTAACAGAAGGCAGGCATTTAAAACCTAGTGAGAATGATTATGATTGGCTTGGTAATGGTATATATTTTTGGGAAAATAGTTACGAGCGGGCATATGATTGGGCGAGTGCAAAATATGGAGATGAGGCAAAGGTAATAGGGGCAGTTTTAGATTTGGGATATTGCTTGAATATGACAGACTATAAAAGTACACAGGTATTGAAATTAGGATATTCTTTGTTAGAGACTTATAATATGTTATCCGGAACTGCAATGCCTGAAAACAAAAATGGAAGATCGAAGACTGATTTATTGCTTCGGAATCTGGATTGTGCCGTAATACAACAGATACACAGATATAATGCCGAGATGGGTTATGAACCTTATGATTCAATTCGTGGAGTGTTTACGGAAGGTGACGAAGTATATCCGGGTGCAGGATTTATTGAAAAAACGCATACACAGATATGTATAGTAAATCCCAATTGTATAAAGGGATATTTTGCACCGATAGAAAAAGATACACAATATAGAATCCCTTGACATTGTATAAACTGAAAAATTTAAAATGTATAAAAATTAGATTCCGGCTCAGATTGTGAGCCGGAATTTTTGTATTATTTTCGGTATATGCATGTTAATAACAAACATAGGCATTATGGGTTTGAATGATAATAAATCATTTATCATAATAGCACAAGCAAAAAGTATAAATCCGAATTTTTAAGGGATGTCATGCAACATTTTCAGATTCTTTTTCGTTTGATTTTGCCTGTTATATTTTTTAATAATTGACAATAAATTAGATATATGATATTGACAATTATATATGCCGGCTGTAAGTTTGAAACACACGCATGATGTCATTATTTTTCTAATTCCGATTTTTCCCTATTTATAGAATATATTTTGCAAAAAATTTCTAAATTTTTTAGATTGACAGTATGGGATATATACCCTATAATAAGCAAGGAGAACATATGAATTGAGATATGATGTGGAATTTTACAGGACGGAGGACAAGAGTTGTCCGATTATAGAATTTCTTGACTCTCTGAATATTAAAATGCGTACGAAAGTACTGAGAATGGTGCATTTGTTAGAGCAGAATGGTAATGAATTACGTGAGCCGTATTCTAAGCATTTAGAGGATGGTATTTATGAATTAAGAATTAAACAGGGAACAAACATAACGAGAGTATTATATTTTTTCATGATTGGACAAAAGATTATACTGACTAACGGTTTTGTTAAGAAAACAATGAAGACACCTACGGGCGAAATACAGCTGGCTAAGAAATATAGGGAAGATTATTTAAGTAGAAGTAAAAGAAAGGATGATGAGGATGAGTGATTTTAGAGATTATTTGAATGAGCAGATGAAAGATCCGGAATTCAAGAAGGAATGGGATCAATCAGAGCCGGAATTCAATGCGATTCAGGCAATCATTGATGCAAGAAAAAGCATGAATATGACGCAGAAGGAACTCTCTGAGAGAACCGGGATCGATCAGTCGGATATCAGTAAGATAGAAACAGGAAATGCAAACCCCTCTTTATCCACATTAAAGCGATTGGCAGAAGGTATGGATATGATATTAAGGCTTGAATTCATACCCAAGCATGCAAAGTAGAACTCTATCATAATTAATAACAGGGTGTTCAAAGCGTTTCCTCTAACAGAAACTTTTCGATTCCGATATAATATATTCCGGTGTCATCATACCAAGGAATAATATCATCCTTTACAACGACAATTTTTTTAAATGAATCATTTACACGCCGCAGGGAATTGGTTTCCTGCAGACGCTTCTCTTCACTGGAAACATTAAGAGCAGACTGGATATAATATCGTACACTACCCTTGTTTGCCACAAAGTCGATCTCAAGCTGTGTGCGGACATTTTTGTTCTCGGTATTTTTGTGGTTGTACTCCACAATACCCACATCAACGTCAAACTCCCGATATAGCAGTTCGTTGTAAATGATATTTTCCATGATATGATTCTCCTCCTGCTGGCGGAAATTCAGCCGTGCGTTTCTAAGTCCGATATCCGAGAAATAATATTTGAGGGGAGATCCTATATATTTTCGTCCTTTGACATCGTAACGCATTGATTTATAGATCATAAATGCATCGATGAAATAATCCAGATATTTTGCAATCGTTTCATCGCTGACAGATGTATTCCTGACACTTTTGAATGTTTTGGAAAGCTTCGACGGGTTTGTCAGCGATCCCACCGAAGAGGAAATGATATTAAGCAGGTCTTCTAATATGCTTTTGTCGTAACCGATGCTGTTGCGTGCCATTATATCGTCGATATATATTTTGTTAAAAAGATCATTAAGATACCGGCTCTTGTCTTCATGGGTCTTCTGCATCAGAACTAAAGGCATACCGCCATAGGTGAAATATTCCTTCCATGCATCGCTCTTATCACCCTGATAGGCGCAGTAGTATTCAGAATAAGACAGAGGATTGACACGGATCTCATCGCCTCTTCCACGAAATTCTGTAAGTATGTCAGATGAGAGCATTTTTGAGTTGCTGCCGGTAACATATATATCAGCGTTTTTGATTTTCATAAGTCCAAGAACAACATCAACAAAGCCTACCTTTTCACTGCCATCAGGCAGATATGGATTATTGATTTCTGAGACTTTTTGTATCTCGTCCAAAAAGATATAGTACATATTGTTCTTGTCGGTTATTATTTCACGGATGTGTTTTCCAAGCTCCAATGGATTACGGTATCTGATATTTTCATCATCATCTAATGCGAGTTCGATTATGTGTGAATCGTCAACACCAATGGAATTAAGATACTTATGGTAAATCTCAAAAAGCAGGTATGACTTTCCGCAGCGGCGTATTCCTGTTATGACCTTCACAAGTCCGTTTTCTTTTTTTCGAATCAACTTGTCCAGATATTTCGGTCGTTCTATCATTATATCATCTCCAATCGGTAAAAATGCGGATAAACGCAAAATTATCTAATGTGATTATTTCACTAATTAGTAACAAAGTCAATATGTAATCGCAAAAAATGCGGATAAATGCAAAATTGCCGAAAACTAGATTATATATATAGTAATAGTTTATGTATATTGATGGATAATATTAATATTGTCGTCGAATCTTTATTAACACATGTGTCTATGATAGACTAAGTAATGTATTTCAGTATTCATCTCCTGCTCCCCACAATATGTATGCAGCGGGCACGCTCATACTGATAGGCGGTAAGGGGCGTATTAAATGTATCAATGGTGTGGGCGGCAACAAATGGTATGCCGCCCATAATATTTACTACCAGCAGTGTGTGATAGAAGTAATTATGGTTTCCAAGCTGTATGACATCACCGACTCTTACTTCCTTGAGCGGAATGTTTATTCCGAAGGGGCCGATACCTTTATTACGGATCATGAATTTATAGAAATATTCCACTCCGGTCCAGGCGGCAGCACGGCTTTCCGGTGAGCTGTAGTACCAGCCTGTATCCTTTGTGTAGTTCATTGCCGCTCCGCCTGCATATATGCACTGGGATATGAAATTGGTACAGTCCCCTCCAAGCCCGTCAAAGTTATAATAACGGGGATTTCTGGAGTATGCCCATTTGGCGGCATATTCAATTTCGGCGGCTATATTTAACGGATATTGTTTTGGCATATTATGTATTGGCACCCATTTTGATGTTCATAATATTATATGCGAAAATTGCAATTTTTGTTTATGTTGAATTCTTTCTGTTTTTATATCTATGCTTTATGGTCATTGTTAATATATTTGAAACCATTTAATCTATATGAAGTTGAGCAATATCTTGAGAGCAGAAATATATTCAAATAGTTGAGACTATCAATGAAAAAAGGAGTGGTTTTACAAGATCTGGTTGATTCCGGTTTTCTAAGAAAATACTCATTTTACGAAAAAAAGATTACTACCTACGGAGTCAAAAATAATAAATATCGGAGCATAGTAGGGAAGGAAGTTGTTCTTGATGATCTGTTTAGAGATTAATAAAGCATTCATATTGATGTGGGTGCTTTCTTTTCACAAGAAAACATAAGCTGTGACAGAGCTAAACATAAGATAACGGGAAAAAGGAAGCCTATGAATAAGTTATGTATTCATAGGCTTCCTGCTTTAATGATTATTTGATTTTTAACTGTCAATCGGACTTATCAGAATCTGAATATCTCCACATCTCTGTGCAGTGCACTTGAAAGCTCATTTAATTCCTCTGTATCAGCCTTGCAGCCGTCAACAACACTGGTGAGAAGCTGCATGCTTGAGGATGTCTCCTCAGTGCTTGCGGCATTTTCTTCAGATATGGCAGCAAGAGATTCCACAACGGAGGTGATTGCGTCCTTCTGGTGCTCAAGTCTGTCAATCTGTTCCAATATGCTGTCGGAAACAGCAGATACCTCGCTGACGCCGTCCTTTAGAGAAGCGAAGCTGTTGACAGTCTGCTCCAGCTTAGTTCTCTGGTCATTGGCACCCTCGGAAACCTCCTGCATCTTGGAAACGGATTCATTGGAATTCTTAATAAGCTCTTCCACAATTTCGTTAATGGTCTTGGCGCTTGATGATGATTCATCGGCAAGGTTACGAATCTCCTCTGCCACAACCGCAAATCCGCGCCCTGCCTCACCTGCACGGGCTGCCTCTATTGAAGCATTTAAGGAAAGCAGATTGGTCTGTGATGCTATACCTTGAATAAGGGCAACTGCTTCTTTGATCTTAATTGCGGAATCATTGGTGGAAATGGTCTTTTCAGAAACCATACCAATATTCTCTGTTGATTTCTCATTACTGCTAAGAAGATTCTCAAGCACATCATTAACAGCTGACACTTCGTTGTTCATGCGCTGTACTGTCTCCTCAAGGCGCTGGATGCTCTGTGAGTTCTCCTCGATTACCTTTCCAATTGCCACAGCCTGTGCACCTGCGCTGGTAGCTTCATTTGCCAGGGAGGTACTTCCGTTGGCAATATCCTCAACCGCATTGTTGACATTCTGGACGTTCTCTGTGATATCTGCAAAACGCTGTGTGAAATCATCATTAGTCAAAGAGATATGCCGGCTCTGTTCGTTGATATCTGATAATATGGAGTTCATTTTCTCCCTGAGAGAAAGAACGGAGCGTGCTATCATTCCGACCTCATCCCTGCGGTTTGCCTCTGAGTCAGGAATGGATACAGAAAGATCACCGTCTGACATACCGGAAAGTACATTTGCCAGCTTCTTGATTCCGCCTGCAATTCTGTTACCAAAGATGACTGCAAGAAATCCTCCGGCTACGAGAAGAATAATGACACAGATGATAAATGCTGTGAACATACTGCCGAAACGGGATGTAATGCCCTTCTCCTGTTCCTCCATCTCTGCATCCATGTCGTCTGTATAATTACCTGTGGTTATTACCCAGCCCCAAGGCTCGAAAAGCTCTGAGTATGCAAGCTTAGGTGCCACTGTCACACCATCTGCCTTTGTGAAGTAGAATTCGTTATATCCACCGCCTGCCTGAGCCTCCTTCATGATATTCTGAATGATCTTGACACCGTTCTGGTCGGTAAGGTCATATCGGTTATTGCCCTCCTGGTCCGGCAGGATAGGATGCATTACCAGGGTGTAATCTGTTGCATCAATCCACATGTAGCCTGAGGCGTCATCACGGTATCTCAATGCCCGTACAGCTTCTGCCGCGGCCTTTTTTGCATCAGCCTCTGACAGCTCGCCTGCAGCGCTTCTGTCATAGAATGACTGAACAATGGCGATTGAAGACTGTACCTGGGATTTGATCTCTGTGCGATAGCCCTCATACATGGCATTTTCGTAAATATCAATGCTGCTGTTCATGGTGCTTCTTAGAAAGTAAATGCTGATTCCGCCTAATATGATACATGTAAGCAGCATCAGGCCAAAGGTAAGTAAAAGCAGTCGGCGTGATATGCTTGCCGAAGACCCTTTCTCGCTTGAATTCATTATGGTTATCCTCCTTATACTTTTGTGATATGG
Organism: Lachnospiraceae bacterium; assembly: GCA_017470935.1. Lineage (GTDB taxonomy): Bacteria > Bacillota > Clostridia > Lachnospirales > Lachnospiraceae > CAG-590. Next base: position 6,236 of record JAFUXG010000024.1, on the reverse strand, counting down.
TCACGTAAGTGTCAGATATCAACTCTGCGTTATTTGCTATAGGCTTTGAATATATTAAGACATCTCGCGACTGCCTGTTATTAAATAAACGGAGAGGGATAGTTTGATCTTATGACCCATATTATATATGTATATAATTATATATATATTATGACAGATTGTAAAAGATATATTTAATATACTGCTATACTATTATGGTATGGCGAACCTGGGTTATAATATTGTATCTCCGCAAGATATTAGTACCCCGACTCATGCCCATGCAGATGATATGATACAGCAAAGTGATTACTTGCTTTCCCGGCATATCATCTCAGAAAGGATTGCGGTGTTGGAGTCATTTTTGCTTTTTGGATTCTGAATAAGCCGTATCTGTCGTGTGGGGAGCTCCTCTGCGAGGGGGATTCGGTATATTTTCTTTTCCTTCATTGCTGTTTTGGCATATGCCGGAGACATAAATCCGATACCCATATCGCCTGCAATAAATGATAAAACCTGATTAGTAGTGGCAGTCTCGATTTCTGGTTCAAAGGACAGACCATGTTCCATAAACAGATGACTGTACAAGGAATAGGTCTCGGTTCCCTGCCAAAGATTGATTATCGGATAATCAATAAGGTCGGATAAATGGAGCTTTTTTCTGGTGAGCTTCGCATAGGATGGACCTCCGGCTAATACGTCCCTGAAAGAATTAAGTACAATCTCTTTGGGGTGGGCTTTATCACCTTCAACAGATGTGATTATTGCCATGTCTGTCAATCCTTCGTTAATATTGGAAATCAGTTGTGGGGTGGAATCATTTATTATTCGGATCCGCACGTTGGGGTATAGGGTGTGATAGTCATGCAGGACAGGTAATATCTTGTCATGCAGAAGTACCTCATTGATACCGATGGAGAAGCCTATGGATAAATGTTCCCTGTGGTTTTCCTTTAATTGGACTATTTCTGATTCGCCCATCTGAAAATGCTTGTGCGCATTCTGAACGTGCTCAAAAAGCTTTTCTCCCGCCTCTGTTAAAGCCACACCACGGTTAGAACGCACGAACAGCCTGCAATCTAACTCGGATTCCAGATTATTGATGATTCGTGTGATGTTGGGCTGGCTGTTGGAGAGTATCTTGGAAGCTGTGGAAAAACTCTTGTACTGGGCAACATAGTAAAAAATCTTATAGTATTCATATGATATGGACATGGGTGGGCTCCTTTCTGCTGCAATATATTTATGGTTAATACCCTTACAGCCGGTAAGGGATTATTCATCTGTATAATGATGGAGCAATATGGTATATCGTCTGTCTCCTTAATATGCTTATATCACATTGGTATATCATCCTTGATGTTTATATTTTTAACATATCAATTAATTATTGTAAATGATTTTGTGCTGTGTTACAATGAGAAAGTGTAAATGATATAATACTAAGTGATAAGGAGAGTTAGATATATGTATTCACCGGCAGAGATAGCAGAGCGTTATAAAGAGGCAGGAGCTAATAAGACAAGGCTTCCTGTGGCAAAGATGTTTGTGCTTGCATTGTTTGCAGGCATTTTTATTGCCTTTGGTGCATTTGGCAGTCAGGTGGCAGGAGCGAGCATTGACAGTGCTTCACTTGGGAAATTCCTGTCTGCGTTAGTGTTTCCGGTAGGACTTATGATGGTGCTTATGGCAGGAGCAGAGCTTTTCACGGGTAACAGTCTGCTTGTTATTCCGGTATTGGCAAAGGAAGCGACCGTCAAGGGAATGTTAAAGAACTGGGTTGTTGTGTATATCGGCAATTTGCTCGGAAGTATATTAATAGCGTTATTGCTTACATACAGCCACAGCTTTAATCTGTTTGACAAGGCTGTGGCGGTGTCAGTTGTCAATACCGCTGCCTCAAAGGTATCGCTGTCATTTTCGGACGCGTTTTTGCGGGGAATTCTGTGTAACGTACTGGTATGTATATCCGTATGGATATCATTTTCCGCCAAGGAGGCAGCAGGGAAGATAATCGGACTTTTTCTTCCTATCATGCTCTTTGTAATCTCAGGATACGAACACTGTGTTGCCAATATGTATTTCATTCCGGCGGGAATTTTAGCTTCCCATGAATATGGATTGGAAGTGGATGGTCTTACGTGGGGATCATTTTTCGTGAATAACCTGCTCCCCGTTACCCTTGGCAATGTGGTGGGCGGTGCCTGCATTGTGGGTATGGGATATTTCTTCGTATATCTTTCAAAGGATAAATGATCGATCGGTAACAGGGATTTAAGGAAGATATTGAGTTTCACAATCACTTAAAATAAATGACATCTATGGAAAAACCTTGATAAATTAAAATACTATCGTCTTGACTTATAACGCATTTATAATTATACTATTAGTGTTGTGCGGTTTTGTGCGGAATATATAAGATTTGATATAATTTAATATCATATTGAATGGTTCGGTCGGATACATATATAAGGAACAATAAAGCACTTTGCAAAGTCCTGATGAGAATGATTATGATGATTCCAATGCTATGGTGAAGTCCGTATGCGATGATGGTAAGCCTGAAACTATGGTGATACCCGTTATGCTATGGCGATAACAACGATGGCTGTGAGAGTACAGATAATACTTACAGGACTTTGAAAAAATATATAAAGAAAGAGGTATGTGAAAGATGGCAAACATTGATTTGACAAAGTATGGTATCACAGGAACAACTGAGATCGTGTACAACCCCAGCTTTGAGGATCTCTACACAGAGGAGATGAAGCCTGAGCTTGAGGGTTATGAGAAGGGTCAGGAGACAGAGCTCGGAGCTGTCAACGTTATGACTGGTATCTATACAGGACGTTCTCCTAAGGATAAATTCATCGTTATGGATGAGAATTCCAAGGACACTGTATGGTGGACATCTGATGAGTATCCTAACGACAACCATGTAGCAACTAAGGAAGCATGGGATGCGGTTAAGGAAATTGCCAAGAAGGAGCTTTCTGACAAGAAGCTTTATGTTGTAGATGCTTTCTGTGGTGCTAACAAGGATACAAGAATGGCTGTTCGTTTTATTATGGAGGTTGCATGGCAGGCACATTTTGTTAAGAACATGTTCATCCAGCCGGAAGCATCCGAGCTTGAGAACTTCGAGCCTGATTTCATCGTATATAATGCTTCTAAGGCTAAGGTAGAGAATTATAAGGAGCTTGGTCTTAACTCAGAGACAGCGGTTGTATTCAACATCACAAGCCGCGAGCAGGTTATCATCAATACATGGTACGGCGGAGAGATGAAGAAGGGTATGTTCTCTATGATGAACTACTACCTGCCTCTTAAGGGCATGGCTTCAATGCACTGTTCAGCTAACACTGATATGGATGGTAAGAACACAGCAATCTTCTTCGGTCTTTCAGGAACGGGTAAGACTACTCTTTCTACAGATCCTAAGAGACTTCTTATCGGTGATGACGAGCACGGCTGGGATGACAACGGCGTATTCAACTTCGAGGGTGGATGCTATGCTAAGGTTATCGACCTTTCTAAGGAGAATGAGCCTGATATCTACAATGCAATCAAGCGTGACGCACTCTTAGAGAACGTTACAGTTGATGGTGCAGGAAAGATCGATTTCAAGGATAAGAGCGTAACAGAGAATACCCGTGTTTCTTACCCTATTGAGCATATTAAGAATATTGCGAAGAATGTTAATGGAATTTCCTCAGGTCCGGATGCGCAGAATGTTATCTTCCTTTCAGCAGATGCATTTGGTGTACTTCCTCCTGTATCAATCCTTACACCGGAGCAGACAAAGTACTACTTCCTTTCAGGCTTTACTGCTAAGCTTGCAGGTACAGAGCGTGGAATCACAGAGCCTACACCTACATTCTCAGCCTGCTTCGGACAGGCATTCCTTGAGCTTCATCCTACAAAGTATGCTGAGGAGCTTGTTAAGAAGATGGAGAAGAGCGGAGCAAAGGCTTACCTTGTTAACACAGGCTGGAACGGAACAGGCAAGCGTATCTCAATTCCTGATACCCGTGGAATCATTGATGCAATCCTTAACGGTGACATCAAGAACGCTCCTACCAAGAAGATTCCTTACTTTGATTTCGAGGTTCCTACAGAGCTTCCGGGAGTCAGCACAGAGATTCTTGATCCCAGAGATACATATGCTGATGCTTCAGAGTGGGAAGAGAAGGCTAAGGATCTTGCCCAGAGATTCATCAAGAACTTCAAGAAGTATGAGACTAATGAGGCAGGTAAGGCACTTGTTTCAGCAGGTCCCCAGCTGTAAGATATATATTCAGGCTGTGGCTTGAAGGTGCTGCAGGGATGAATGTATCATATTAATTGTAAATGTTAAGCCCATGTGATGATTATGTCACATGGGCTTTTTGCTTTCATAGTCTAATAGGAATGTTTTGGTTGATTATATATATATTTATATGCTAGAATTCTTCTTGTTAAGAGTATTTACACCATTATAATTATATAATTGTGTTATGTGAGGGATTGTAAAATTAATACATCTAATCAACGGGACTTAAACTCAAGATGTAGATCATGGAGTATACTTATTTGGAAAGGAAAAGGTTATGTACGATTGTCCGAACTGTGCGGGAAGTTTAAAATTTGACATACAGACGCAGAAGATGAAATGCGACAGCTGCTCTACGCTTATTGATATATATAAGCTTGAGGATGACAGAGGTATGGCTGATGAGCGGAGAGCCGATGAGCTTGATGAGGAATTTGACGAAGAATATGAAGTGACTATGTTTACCTGTCCCCAGTGTGGTGGAAGGATATACAGTATGGATACTCAGGCAGCGGGCTTTTGCAGTTATTGTGGTGCGGCTACAGTACTTAACAGCAGACTGGAGAATGTTGTTCGTCCTAAGTATATTGTGCCATTCCGTATTACAAAAAACAGGTGTGTAGATATATATAGGAATTATATTAAGCAAAAGAAATTTATCCCTAAGGAGTTTCGGGATGAGAATTCTATAGAAAGCTTTCGCGGAATATATGTGCCTTTCTGGGTATATAAGGCAAAGCAGGATGATTTGGTGTCATTTCAGGCTGTTCAGTATAAAGATGAATTCCGTGGGAAGATGAAATATACATATAAAGTATCAGGAATTCTCGACTGTGATTATTATGGAGCATTACATGATGCATCGGGTGCATTGGAGGATGATATAGGTGAACAGCTGCTGCCCTATGATCTTGACAGATTTCAGAAGTTTTCACCGGCATATCTGAGTGGATTTTATGCGGATATTGCGGATGTGGATCCTGATGTATATAATAGATATATCGCGCGAGTCATTGAACAGGTGACGGTTGAAAATCTCAAGCAGCACCCTATGCTTCATGGATATATTGTGGGTGAGGATCCGTCAGAAGAATTTGACTTCAAGACGAGGATGGTTAAGGCGGATCTTGTAATGCTTCCCGTGTGGCTGCTTTCATATCGAAAGGGCAACCGTATAGCATATATTGCTGTCAATGGATTGACAGGTAAGATTGCAGCCGATATGCCAATCAGTCCTCCCAAATACATAATAAGTTCATTTATATTTTCGCTTCCTGTATTTGCGTTAATTAAATGGGTGCTGACTGCTACGGAACACACAACGTTTTCGGAGCTTGGAATTCAGGCACTGGGTTATATTGTAGCATGGCTTGCGGTTATCGTTATGAGCATATATACCAATGATATGTATTGGATATGGGAAAGAGAAAACCGTTATGGTGACCTTGGAAAGGATTATGTACAGAAGGGTGCTTACTCGTTCGCGATGAAATGGAGAGGTATTCTGAAAAAGGAGAAGCTGGATAATGCAATAAGCAGCACTGCATGGATAATAGGCGCTGTTTGTTTTATTGGGGTTATTGCAATTGGACTTTCTCCATTGTCAGGATACACAATAGGTGGTTATAACATAATTTTTCTGTTGTTTGGACTAAGTCTGATATCAGGACTTTTGAGCACATCTGTTATAGGATTGAGGCGTATGCTGCGCATAACAGCCAAGGGTAGATTCTTAGGCTATCTTGTTACGCTTGCAGGTGTGTTGGGACCATTTATTGTGTTCTGGCTTCCTGTGGAGGCTGCGGTGATGTATCTGGCAATATTTTTAAGTGCGCTGTGCGGTATATATGCGTTCACTGATCTTATAAAGCGGTACAATGTACTTTGTACAAGGAAGCTGCCACAGTACAGGTATGAAGGAGGGGATCATTATGTATGAAGCACT